>NZ_LJHP01000005.1:0-604990 GCF_001295965.1 Blastomonas sp. AAP25 | reverse complement strand
CCGACAGCCCCTCGATCCTCAACGCCTCGCCCGAGAGTGCGGCAGGCGGCGGGCTGGCCTGGCTACAGACGGGAGACGTCATCCGCATCGATCTCAACACCGGGCGCTGCGACGCACTGGTCGACGAAGCCGAGATCGCACGGCGCAAGCAGCACCTCCCTGCCCCGCCGATCCCGCCCAGCAACACGCCATGGGAAGAACTGTACCGGGAAAAGACCAGCCAGCTCGCCGATGGCGGCGTGCTGGAAATGGCGATCAAATATCGCGGAACATCGCAAAGGACACCGCGGCACAACCACTGACACGGGCGCGCCGCGGAGTCCGGTGGGAGACACCATGCCGGCAGCACCCCACCAATCGCGGCAAACGCCAGGGCTTGCGCGATCGCCCCTCAGCTGCGGTGTCCTATCTCGGTGAGCTTGGCCCATTCGCGAGATGCTCAGCGAATGGGTGAATGGTGCCCAGAAGAGGACTCGAACCTCCACGCCCTTGCGAGCGCCAGCACCTGAAGCTGGTGCGTCTACCAATTCCGCCATCTGGGCACGGGGTAGGAGCGGGCCACTAGCCTGACTGTTTGCGGGCGTCAACAGGCTGGTGCGATTTGGGCCAAAAGAATTTGTCCACAGGCAGCAAGGCGTTGACGGGTTTGCGCAATTGGGCCGTTGCCTCGGGCGGTTGGCTGATGCAAAGGCGTGCTGGACAGACTGGCCGCGGCGGCACCTGCCGGCGACGCTGCGGACACGCAGAGCAACTCACGGGACTTGAACCATGCGCGACACACTGATCACGATCTTTGGCGGCGGCGGATTTCTGGGACGGCACATCACCCAGCGCCTCACCGCAGCAGGCGCCCGCGTGCGCATTGCCCAGCGCAACATCCGCATCGCGCAGGATGTGAAGCCGCTGGGCAATCTGGGCCAGACCCAATTGGTCGCCGCCGATATCCGCAAGCCCGAGACGGTGGCGCGCGCGGTGCACGGCGCCGATGCGGTGATCAACCTGGTCGGGATCCTCAAGGGCGATTTCGACGCCTTCCACCATATCGGTGCGGCCAATGTCGCGCAGGCAGCGGCAGCTGCCGGCTGCGCATCGCTGGTGCACGTCTCGGCGATCGGGGCCGATGCGAATTCCAAGAGCGGTTATGGCCGCAGCAAGGCCGATGGCGAAGCCGCGGTGCGTGCCGCCTTCCCCAACGCCACCATCCTGCGCCCCTCGATCGTGTTCGGCCGCGAGGACCAGTTCGTGAACCGCTTTGCCGGGCTGATCGCATCGCTGCCGGTGGTGCCGATCATCGGCGGCAAGGCCAGATTCCAGCCGGTCTATGTCGACGACGTCGCCGAGGCCGTGGCGATGAGCCTGATCGATCCGGCGCGCTTTGGCGGGCAGACGTTCGAGCTGGGCGGCCCCGAGACGATCAGCATGGCCGACCTCAACCAGCGCATCGCCAAGGAAATCGGTGCCGATCGCAGCTTCATCGCGATGCCCGATTCGCTCTCCGGGCTGATGGCGGGGCTCACGGGCTGGCTGCCGGGCGCGCCGATCACCAGCGACCAATGGGCAATGTTGCAGACCGATAATGTCGTGGCCGCCGGCGCGAGCGGCTTCGAGGCATTCGGCATCACGCCCACGCCGATGGCCGCGGTGATCGGCGATTATCTGGTCCGGTTCCGCAAGCACGGCCGCTTTGGCGTGCGCACCAAGCCCAAGGTTGGCTGAGGCCGCTCCGGCGGGCTGCTCACCGGCGCCCGCCGATTGCGCGCCGCGTCAGGCGGGTTGTTCCGCCTGCCACAGCGCCAGCGAGGCGCTGAGCTGACGCTCGGCCTGCATCCGCGCGGTATCGCGGTCCAGCCCCAGCGCGCCTGCCAGCTGCGCGCCCATCAGCGAATCGCCCAAGGCCATGGTGCACAGCACCAGCGTATCCTCATGCAGCGTGCGGCCCTCGGGCCCATGCTCGGCGAGTTCATCGACCAATTGGTGGATCGCCTCGACGATCGGGTCGAGCGCGTCCTCGTTGCCCGACAGCAGCATCCAGCAGGCCAGCGCCCCTGCCCCTTCGCGGTCGAACGCATCGAACGCAAGATCGACGATCTCGCGCGTGGCGCCCTCGCCGCTGCGCAATTTGACCACCGCTGCGCCGATCGTCTGGCAGATCGATTGCGCAAGATATTCCGCCAGCGCCTTCTGCAGCCCCGACGCCGAGCCGAAATGGTGGAGCAGATTGGCATGGGTGCGCCCGATTCGCCCGGACACAGCCTTGAGCGTCACCGCCTGCGGTCCGGTTTCGATCAGCAGATCACGAGCAGCACCCAGAGCGGCGGAGCGGCTTTCCTCGGGACTCAGCCGTCTTTTCGCTATTGACATCTATGTAAGTAACCTTATTGTCAAAACTGTAAGCAACACCCCAGCATTATGGACCCCGCCATGAACGCTCCGCAATCCTTTTCGACTCCGCAAACGCCGGACCGCCAGCACACCCCCGCCGATCTGGAGCTGGTCATCCGTGACCGCCGCTTCGGCCGCGATTCGGCGCAGCGCCGCTGGTGGCTGGGCGGAGACCCGGTCGCCACCGCGTTCTACAACGCGCTGTCGGTCACCTTCCCCAAGGGAGAGGCGTTCTTCATCGAGAGCGTGAAGGCATTCCGCGAAGGCACGCCTGAGCGGCTGGCAAACGAGATCCGCGCGTTCGTGAAGCAGGAGATCAACCACACCCGCGAGCATGTCGCCTTCAACCGCCGCGTGGTGGATGCAGGCTATGACGTGCGCGCGCTGGAAGACCATGTCGATCAGGCGCTGGCGCTCACCAAGGACAAGCCCAAGATCGCCAACCTCGCCTCGACCATGGCGCTCGAGCATTTCACCGCGATCATCGCGCAGCAGCTGCTCGCCAACCCCAAGCACCTCGAAAACGCCGATGCCGAATCGCGCGATCTGTGGCGCTGGCACGCCATGGAAGAGATCGAGCACAAGGGCGTCGCCTTTGACACCTGGAACTTTGCTACCAGGGGCTGGAGCCGCTGGCAGCGCTGGAAGGTCAAGTCGCTGGTGATGCTGATCGTCACCAAGAATTTCATGGTCCACCGCGCACACGGCATGCTCGAACTGCTGCGGCAGGACGGGCTGACCGGCCCCAAGGTATGGGCGCAATTGTTCTGGTATGCCTTTGGCAACCCCGGCATGGCGCGCAAGATCATTCTGCCTTGGATCAGCTATTTTCTGCCCGGCTTCCACCCGTGGAAGCACGACGACCGCTATCTGATCCAGCTCGCCGAAAGCGACTATCGCGACGCGGTAATGGACAAGGCCCCGACGCTGGTTCCGGCGGAGTAAGTCGCCCGCTCACTTATGAATAGCCGTCACCCCCGCGAAGGCGGGGGACCCGCTTCTGTACTCACGGTTCGGAAAAAAGCGGGATTCCCGCGTTCGCGGGAATGACGAGCCAGGGTGGCGGCACCAGCCTAGACCATCGGTTTCCTCGCCCGCAGCGCCTGTGCCAGCGTACCCTCGTCGAGATAATCGAGCTCACCGCCCATCGGCAGGCCCTGCGCCAGCTGGGTGAGCCGTACCGGATAGCCCTCGAGCCGCTCGGCGAGATAATGCGCGGTGGTCTGCCCCTCGAGCGTGGCGTTCATCGCCAGCACGACCTCGTCGATCCCGCCAGCAGCAACCCGCGCGACCAGCGAGGCGACCCCCAGATCCTCGGGGCCGATGCCGTCGAGCGCCGACAAACGCCCGCCCAGCACATGATAGCGCCCGACGAACAGCCGCGAGCGATCGAGCGCCCACAGGTCCGAGACCTCCTCGACCACGCACAGACTGCGTGGATCGCGGCGCGGATCGGTGCAGATGCCGCACGGGTTCTGCGTATCGACATTGCCGCAGATCTCGCAGGTCGACAGGTTGGCGCGCACCCGCTCCATCGCATCCACCAGCGGGGTGAACGCGGTTTCGCGCTTCTTGAGCAGATACAGCACCGCGCGGCGCGCCGATCGCGGCCCCAGCCCGGGAAGCCGGGCCAGCGCGGTTGCCAGATCCTCAATCTCTTGCGATGCCATGACCTGAGCATTAGGGGCGAGGCGAACCGCCTGCAAAAGAAAAGTCACCAAGCCTCATGCGCATCGCCTTTATGGGAACCCCCGATTTCGCCGTGCCGACACTGCAGGCGCTGGTCGATGCCGGGCACGAGATCGCCGCGGTCTACAGCCAGCCACCGCGCCCCGCCAATCGCGGCAAGAAGCTTACCCCCTCGCCTGTCCAGCAACGCGCCGAGCAGCTGGGGCTGGAAGTGCGCACCCCTGTGTCGCTCAAGGGCGAAGACGAAAAGCGAGCGTTCGCCGCGCTCGATCTCGATGCCTGCGTGGTCGCGGCCTATGGCCTGATCCTGCCGCGCGCGGTGCTTGATGCGCCGCGTCACGGCTGCCTCAACGTGCACGGTTCGCTACTGCCGCGCTGGCGCGGCGCCGCGCCGGTGCAGCGCGCGATCCTCGCCGGCGATGGGCAAACGGGCGTCACGATCATGCAGATGGAGGCCGGGCTCGACACCGGGCCGATGCTGCTCAAGGGCGAGACTGCGGTGGACGGAAAGACGGCGGGCGAGCTGACCAGCGAGATCGCGCAGATCGGCGCGCGGCTGATGGTGCAGGTGCTCGGCGACCTTGGCGCTTATCCTCCGCAAGTTCAGCCCGACGAGGGCGTGACCTACGCCGCCAAGATCGACAAGGCCGAGGCGCGGCTGGATTTCACCCGCAGCGCCATCGAGGTCGAGCGGCAGGTGCGCGCGTTCAATCCGATGCCGGGCGCATTCTTCGAGCTGAACGGCGAACGCGTGCGGGTGCATTCGGCGGAGGTTGTCGAAGGAACAGCCGCGCCCGGCAGCATCCTAGACGACCGCCTCGCAATCGCCTGCGCCAATGGCGCGATCCGCCCGGTGATCATCCAGCGCGCGGGCCGTCCGGCGATGGCCCTCGACGACTTTCTGCGTGGGTTTGCCGTTGTGCCGGGCAAGGTCATCGCATGACCCGCTTCGCGCTGACGCTCGAGTTCGACGGCGGGCCCTATATGGGTCTGCAGCGGCAGCCGCATGGCCCCAGCATCCAGCAGCATGTCGAGGATGCCGCGCACGCCATCACCGGCGAGCAGGTGACGCTGCACGCTGCCGGTCGGACCGACGCGGGCGTCCACGCGCTGGCGATGCGCGCACATGTCGATATCGAAAAGCCGATCGATCCCTTCCGGCTGATGGAAGCGCTGAACGCCAAATTGCGCCCCGAGCCGATCGCGGTGCTCGCCTGCGAGGTCGTGCCCGATGACTGGCATGCGCGCTTCTCGTGCCTGGGCCGGTCGTACATCTACCGCATCACCAACCGCCGCGCGCCGCTGACCCTCGAGCGCGGCAGAGCGTGGCAGGTCTCGGCGCCGCTCGATGCTGCAGCAATGCATCATGCTGCGCAGCATCTGGTCGGGCATCACGACTTCACGACGTTTCGTTCGGTGCATTGTCAGGCGGCGAGCCCGGTCAAGACGCTCGATCGGCTCGACGTGGTGCGCGATGGCGACGAGATCGACATCCACGCCGCCGCGCGCTCGTTCCTGCACCATCAGGTGCGCTCGATGGTCGGCTGCCTGGTGCTGGTGGGGCGCGGCAAATGGTCCGCCGATGACCTCAAGGCCGCGTTGGACGCCAGGGACCGTGCGGCGCTGGGGTTCAATGCTCCGCCCGATGGACTGTACTTTGCCGGGGCGGTGTATCCATAGTCTTTCCCCTTCCGCTTGCAGGAGGGGAAAGACTAGAACACCCGATCCAGCGCCTTGTCGAGCATCCACAATTGCCACAGCAGCCGCGCATTGTCGCTGCGGCCTGCGATATGCGCTTCGGCGACCTCGCTCAGTCGCGCGGTGTTGAACCATCCGCTGCGCGCCAGCGCCGAGCCCGACGCGATGGCGCGCGCCTGCTCTACCAGCGGCCCGCGGAACCACTGCGCGATCGGGCTTACGAAGCCCATCTTGGGGCGGTAGAGGATGTCATCGGGCAGCGTGCCGCGCATCGCGCGTTTCATCAACCACTTGCCCTGCCCGCCGCGCACGCGCATCGCGTCGGGCAACGTCGCGGCAAACTCGATCAGCCGGTAGTCGAGCAGAGGCTCGCGCGCCTCGAGACTGACCGCCATGCTGGTGCGGTCGACCTTGGTCAGGATGTCGCCGGGCAGCCACAATTTCATGTCGGCATATTGCGCAGCATCAAGGCCCGTGCGCGCGGGTGCAGCCTCCATCAGCGCGATCATGTGATCCTCGCCGCGATAGCTGCCGAGCGCATTGCGCTGGCTGTCCGAATAGAGCGCATGCCGCTGTGCGTAGCCGGTGACGCCGACTGCATCGGTATAGCCTTCCGCCCCGGTCCGGGCCAAGGACAGCAGCGTCGCTTTGGCGCGCAGCGGCCGCGGCGCCCAGTCGGCCTTGGGATAGAGCGCTCCCAGCGCACCGAACACCGGTCCGCGCAAGGATTGCGGCAACAGGTTGCGCACCCGCTCTTCGCCATGGTGAAACACATGGCGGCGATATCCGGCAAATGCCTCGTCGGCGCCATCGCCCGACAGCGCAACGGTGACGTTCTCGCGCGCCAGCTGGCACACGCGGAAGGTGGGCAGCATCGAGGCATCGGCGAAGGGCTCGTCGAACTGTGCTGCAACCTGGTCGATGATACCGATGTCGTCGGGCGAAACCGTCCGGCTGCGGTGCTCGGTCGCAAAGCGCTCGGCGATCCGCCGCGCATAATCGCTCTCGTCGAGCGCGGCGACATCGAAGCCGATGCTGCAGGTCTTCACCGCCTGCGTGCTGCGTTCCGCCATCAGCGCGACCACAGTCGAGCTGTCGACGCCGCCCGACAGGAATGCGCCCAAGGGTACGTCGGCGACCATGCGTGAGGCCACCGCCTCGCGCATATGGTGCATCAATTCGGCCTCGAGATCGGCGACCGAGCCGCGCGCGCGGCACGAGAAATCGACATCCCAGTACTGCACCGGGGCTGGCAGCAGCTTGCCGCGCTCGAGCATCAGATAATGGCCCGCGGGCAGCTTCTTCACGCCTGCAACAAAGCAGCGGTGATCGGGGACGTAACCGAACGCGAGATAGTCATCGACCGCCTGCGCATCGGGCGCGCGGCGCAGCGCCGGGTGCGCGAGCAGGCCCTTGAGCTCGGAAGCAAAGATCACGCTGCCATCGGGGAGCGGCGCATAATGCAGCGGCTTCACCCCCAGGCGATCGCGCGCGATGAACAGCCTCTGGGTGCGCTGGTTGTGGATCGCGAAGGCGAACATGCCGTTCAGCCGGTCGAGACAGCCCACCCCCCATTGTCGCCACGCACCCAGGATCACCTCGGTATCGCCTGAGGTGCGGAAGCGGTGGCCCAGCGCGGAAAGCTCGGCGCGGACCTCCTGGAAATTGTAGATCTCGCCATTGAACGTCAGCACATCGGCTTCGTCCTCGCTCAGCATCGGCTGCGCGCTGCCCGCAAGGTCGATGATCGAGAGGCGAAGGTGCCCGAGGCCGATGCCCGGCGCGGTCCAGCAGCCATTGCCGTCCGGGCCGCGGTGCAGCATCGCATCGGTCATCAGCCGGATGCGCGCCGGATCGACCGGCTTGGCGGTCTCGAGATGGAAGATGCCCGCAATCCCGCACATGGCTCAGCGCTCCGCCAGCACGGCTTCGGCAAGCTTGCGCGCGCCACCGGCATCGGCGAGCAGCGCATCGATCGCCGCGCGCTCGGACCCGTTGCCGCTGCGCTCTGCCGAAACGATCAGGATCATCGCGCTCTGGCTACGGCGCAGCAGACGCGCCTTGAGCGATTCGAGCCGGATACCGAGGTTGCTGCCGGTCTGTACATCACCGACGCGGTAGAAGGTCGCGACATCGCGCACAACCCGGCCCGGTCCGGTGATGATGTCCGCGCGGCCATCGGCAAGCGCAGGCCCCGCCTCCACCCACGACCAGGTGCCATCGGGATCGAGCGCACCCTGGCCGAAGCCGGTGATCTCGCGGCCTTCGGACTGGCCGTCATACAATGCGGCAAACACATCGACCCGCCTGCCATCGCGGACGAAAGTGGCGATGAGCGTGCGGTTGCTGGCATCGGCGCGCGGAGTCCATTCGGCGGTCGGGTCATAGCTTTGCCGCTGCCATCCAGCGATATCGGGCAGCGTGTCGCGCGCAGGGAGAGATGCCGGCGCGGGCAATCCGGCGAGCGCCCAGCCCAGCGGCGCTGCGACCAGCAGCGCAGCGCCGATCAGCACCGGGCGCGGCTGCGGGCCGGCCTTGCGCGATTGCACTGCCAGCCGTTCGGCCAGCGCCGGCTCGATGAACGGATCGGTGACCTGCCGGTCGAAGAACCGCCAGCCGATCGCCATCACCAGCAGAAGCACCAAAGCGAAGAACACCCAGCCATAGAAGATGTGATCGAACCCGGCGGCAAAATCGAGCCCGTGATGATGCGCGATATAGATCGTCCCGAACGCACGCACGCCATTGGCAAGCACAGGAACGACGATCGCGACCGCAATGATGCCGATCCGGCGCGGCCAGCTCTTGAAGCAGACATTGGCAACCAGCACGCCATAAGCGAGCATCGCGATCAGGAACTTCACCCCCGAGCACGCCTCGGCAACACGGAACAAGGCGGTGGGGGTCGAGATGAACACGCCCTCGATATGCGCAGGAATGCCGGTCATGCCGAGCAATGCCATCGAGATATCGGCGGTGATCACCTGCAGCCGCGGCACCAGCTCCTCGCCCACCGGCACAAGGAACAGGGCATAGCCCAGCGGGAACAGAAGCGCCCTTGCCACCTGCGGCCCGAGCAGCGCCAGCGTGCTGCCCTGCAGGAACATTACCAGCGCCAGATGCCGCGCGAGCGCGACCCCGGCCGCCTCGCCCAGCACCCAGCCGCCGGCAGCGGCGGCCATTACCACCAGCCCGGGTGCCCAGACCGAGGGCGCGATGCGCTTGAGCTCGTCTTCGCGCTGCATCACCAGCCAGCCGAGGATGAAGGGGATGAGCAGGATGTGGTTGAAGGTGGAGCTGTCCCACCAGATCATCACCATATCCGCAGCGTCGCGCGCGAACACCAGCAGGATCGCGGCCCAGGCCACGCCCAGCCGGATCAGGGCCATGCGCCAGGCGGCGCTCAGCGGCTGCGGGGAGACGGGGACCGCATCGGCGGCGATGCTGGCCATGTCAGGCTGCACTCTGCAGCGCGGGGACCGGCGCATCGAGCCAGCGCATGAGCGGCGCCAGTTGCGCATCCCATTGGTAGCATTGCAGCATGTGCGCGCGCGCCGCCTGCCCCATCGCCGTGCCCCTCGCCGGGTCGGCGGCCAGGGCATTGACGGCGGCGGCCATCGCGGCGTCATCATGCGCGATCATGAAATGCTTGCCATCCTCGGCGATGATCCCCTCAGCGGCGGCGGCGGACGCCACCACAGGGCGCGCCATCGCCATCGCCTCGAGCACCTTGTTCTGTATCCCGCGCGCGATCCGCAAGGGCGCGACCACGACATCGGCCGAGGCGATCCAGGGACGGATGTCCTCGACCGCGCCGGCCACGTTCACCCCCGCTAGGCTGGCAAGCGCGCGGACCGCAGCGACCGGATTGCGCCCGACGATGTGGAAGCATGCATCAGGGTGTTCGGCGCGAACAGCCGGCAGCACTTGGCGCGCAAAATGCACCACCGCATCGACATTGGGCGCGTAGTCCATCTGCCCGGTGAACACGAGGTGCGGGCCGTTGTCCTGCGCATAAGGCGCGGGCGCGACCCCGGCGGGATCATAAGCGACGGTATCGATGCCGTTGCTGATCCCCTCGACGCGGACAGAGGGATCGCCCAGCGTCTCGCGAAACAGCGCCGCTTCTGCCGGGCTGACAAACAGCGACAGATCGGCGCGGCGCGCCACGGTCTGTTCGAACGCACCCAGGAGCCGCGCCTCGCGCGCGTGCACCAGCTTCATCGGTCCCTGCGCAGCATCGGCATAGGCTGCGAACTTGGCCGAATCCATGTCGACGAAATCCATGACGACGCGGCCCGCAAAGCTTGGCGGAATGAACTGCGCCATCTGCCCCGAAAAGACGAAGATCGTGTCGATCGGCCGCGTGGCGATCAGGCGGCTGACGAAGTGGCCGATCTCGGCACTTTCGAACGCCACCAGCGACACCGGCTTGCCGGCGGCAAGCGCATTGAGCCCCGCGCGCAGGTTGGAAATGGTCCGCCGCACCAGCACATGGCTGGTCGCGGTCCAGGCTAGCTCGACCTCGGCGGCCATGTCCGCATCGGTCTCGCCAAAGGTCGCGACATGCACGGGCCCACGCGCGGCGAGCGCGCGCAGCATCGCGCACGAACGGATCTTGTCGCCGCGGTCTGGCGGAAACGGAATGCGGTGCGCAAGGAAGAGCGTTTCGCCCATCTCAGCCAAGCCCGTTCGCGATCAGCGGCCCCAGACGGTTGGCGATTGGCAACGGCAGCCGCTGCCACAAGGCGATCTGCAGCCGGTATTTGGGGCTCAGCGGATTGACGTCGCGCGGCGGCTGGCCATCGGCGTTGCGGATCGCATAGCTCAAGGGCGAAGGCTCGAAGCCCCAGTTCTTCTTGAACGCGAACGCGCCGCTGCCGACCTTGGAGCGGCCGAAATCGAAACGGGTGCAGCCACGCCGCCGGGCGTGGTTCATCAGCGCATAATACATGATGTCGTTGGCGCGAAGACCGCGCGCCGCCCAGACGCCGCCGCCCCAGAAGGGCATCACGGTGCCGCGATGATAGAGGTTGAGCACGCTCGCCACCGGAATATCGTCGTGCAGCACGGTGAGGATGTCGGCATCGTCGCCCAAGCCATCGAGCACCGCCTCGAACAGCGCGCGCGGGAACACCGGGGTGCCGAGGTTGCGGACGCTTGTCGCATAGACCGCATAATGCTGCTCGCGGTCGATTGCGCCGGTGCCGGTGCGCACCACCAGATCATTGGCAAGCCCCTTGCGGACCTCGGCGCGCTGCTTGCGCGGCACCCATTCAAGCTGCTTCTGGTCGGCATCCGGACCATCGGCGACCAGATCGGCGACAAAGCCTGCGTGCGCGTTCGACTTGATCGTCCAGGCCGGATCGTCAGGCAGCCAGCCGCCGCGCAGCTCGAGCGTCGGGGCGCTGTAGCGCTCGGCCAGCTGCCAGGCGGCATCGGCGAGCGCCTGCGCGCTGGCGCCATCGCTGGCGAGGATCCCGCCATCGACCGAGAAGCCTGCCGACACCATCACGCGCCCGAACAGCGGAGAATGCACCGCGTGCAGCGGCAGATAGCCGGTGAGCGATCCGGCGGCATCCTCTGCGACCAGCGCCAGGAAATCATGGCCGGTCGAGCGCGCCACGGCCTCCCCCCAGGCGATCCGGTGGAACGCGGTCGCCTCCTCGCGGCTATCGATCCAGGTAGACAGCCCCGCGCGCTCCTGCGGGTCGGCGAGGTTCGCCAGACGCACCGAGGGCGCAGTGCACGTCGGGGGCACGAAATGCAGCATCACAACCGCCCCGCCGCAAGCGGCAGCGCTATCTCGTCGATCCGGCACCAGTGGAAATCGCGCGTCAACTGCTCGAGCTTGCCCGCCATCGCGCCCAGCCCGGTATAGTGCCGCACCCGCGACTTGAGCGGGGCATTGGCGACGCGCGGCTGATCTGGATCGACCTCCCACGGATGGAAATAGAAGATCGCGGGCTGCCCATCGGTGCCGTTGACCCGGCGCAGCGCCCACTTGGACAGCGCATAAGGCAGGATGCGGAAGAACCCGCCACCGCCTGCACCAAAGCGACGCTCGCCGAGCTCGACCGTGGTCACCGGCAGTTCGATCAGGTCCGATCCCTCCACGGGGTGAAACGCAAAGCGCGGCGCGGCGCGCCAGCCATAATGGTCATGCGCGATGGGCGCTACACTCGACGAATAGGCATAGCCCTGCTCGGCCAGGATCGGGTGCGCCCAGGGGGTGCGCTGGTCGATCGAGAAGCTCGGCGCGCGATAGCCGCGGATCGCCACGCCACCTGCGTCTTCCAGAGCGGCGCGTGCGCGATCGATATCGGCACGAAACTGGTCGGGCGTCATGGTGAAAACGCGGGTGTGATCCCAGCCGTGGCTGGCGATCTCGTGCCCCTCCGCGATGATCCGGCGGATCAGCCCGGGATGGCGATGCGCGACCCAGCCCAGGGTGAAGAACGTCGCCTTGACCCCGCAGCGCGCGAACAGATCGAGCACCGCACCGGTGTTGAATTCCACCCGGCTGGCGATGCCGTCCCAGTCGCCGGACGCAATCGTGTTCTCGAACGCGCCGACCTGGAAATACTCTTCGACATCGACCGACAGGCCGTTGACGATGGCGCGCGGATCGGTGCGATCTGGTCCCAGCGATGCTTCGCGCACGGTATTAGACTCCTGGCAAACGGCAGTAACGACCCAAGACTTCGGGCGACGATTTCAGGCGGCCTGGCCCTTGGGCCACATGCCGGCGGATTCGTCCTCGACCCAGCCTACCAGCAAAGCGAGCACGCGGTGCAATGCCTTTTGCTGCTCGGCCTGCTGTTCCTCAAGCGCATGGATGCGCGCGAGCAGCGGTGCAAGATCGACCGGCGCAGTCTTGGGAGCTGCCTCCAGCGCCTGGACCCGGTCAAGCGCGGCCTGGAGTTCATTGACCAGGAACTTGCGCTCGGTTTCCTGCTGCCCGGCAAAGGCGCGGACCTCGGCGACGAACTGGTTGAAGTCGGCCTTGCTGACTTCGGGGATCACGGGCGCGGCCATCGCGGCCACAGGCGCTTGCGGGGTCGTCGCAACCGATGCGGAATGCGCGGCATGGGTAGCCGCGCTCGCGAGCGCGGCCTCGTTGTCCCAATCGTCATCGGTCATCGCATCGACCGCAAGGTCCGCGACCACGGCCTCGACCAGCGCGGCATCGATCGTTTCGCGGTTGTCCACCGCCGCCATCAGCAGCACGCGGTTGATCAGCATGTTGATCTTGCGCGGGATACCGCCGGTTTCAGCGAACAGCCTTGCCCACAGATCCTCGGCAAAGGCGGGGCGACCCTGCCAGCCGACCAGCTTCATCCGGTGTTCGATATAGGGCTGCACCTCGTACAGATCCATCGCGCCCAGATGGTGGGTCGCGATGATCCGCTGGCGCAACTGCTCCAGCCCGGGCGCGCCCTGCACCGATGCGCGGAACTCGGGCTGGCCGAGCAGGAAGATCTGCAGCAGCGGGTGGCTGCCCAGCTGGAAGTTCGACAGCATCCGCAGCTCCTCGAGCGCGGGCAGCGGCAGGTTCTGCGATTCATCGACCACCAGCAGGCAGCGGCGTCCGGCGCGCGCCTCGGTGTGGAGGAAATGCTCGATCGCGCCCAGCGTGCCGGTCTTGTCGAGCCCCGCGGTCGGCACGCCGAAGCTGCTGGCGACCATGTGCAGCAGATCATCGCCCTTGAGCTGGGTGGTGACGATCTGGGCAGCGGTCAGCCGCGCCTTGTCCACGGTCTGCATCAGATGCGCGACCAATGTCGACTTGCCCGCACCGATCTCGCCGGTGATGATGATGAACCCCTCACCCTGCGCCAGGCCATAGCCCAGGTACGACATCGCCTTGCGGTGCGTCGCGCTCTCGAAATAGAAGCGCGGGTCGGGGGTCAGCTGAAAGGGCCGTCCGGTGAGGCCATAATGAGTTTCGTACATGGGCTTGCCCCCTGATATGGATCTAAGAACTTACTGGAACGAATAGCGCAGCGCCAGCAGCGCGGACGCCACCAGGCTGCTTTCGAAGCCCTTGGGATCGAAATAATCGAGCCCCAGCGCGACGCTGCCCGAGAAGCGGTTGGTGAAGTTGCGGGCATAGGCGGCGTTGGTGCCAAGCCCCATCACATCGCTTCCCGCGCCGTTGAGCACCTGGCCGGGTCCGTTTTCCAGATAGGTCGCATAGACCGTGCCGGTCACGCTCGACCGGGCATCGAGCTGCTTGGCGCCGACATAGCTGGCGAACCAGATTTCATCGATCGTCTGGTCGAACCCTGCCAGCGCGCCGGTGTCTGCGGCAAAGAACTTGCGGCGGCTGTAGCCGGCGCCCAGCCCGTGCGTCCAGCTGCCGCTGTTCAGGCTGATCTGGCCGGTAACGCCGCGCGTGCGGAAGAACGAAGAGGCGACCGACTGCAGCGAATCGTTCAGGCAGTTGCCGCCGCCCCCGCCGAAGACGCAGGAGTTGAGATCGCCGCTCAGCGGGTTGCGCGTCGCATCGAACTGGGTGGGCAGACCTGCGAGGCTGTCGTTCAGCCGCGAACCGAACCCGGTCACCAGATCGTACACCGTCAGGTTCGCCGCCAGCCGCTGACTGGGGGTGTAAGTGAACGATCCGTAATAGGTCATGCTGTCATAGCGTTTGCCGACCCGCGCCTCGAGCGAGGTGCGACGGCTGGGCCGCCACAGCACGCCGACATCCCAGATCAGGCCATCCTGATCATAGGACAGCAGCCGGGGCGAGCTCTTGTCGGTCAGGAGGCGGCCGTCATTGCCGACCAGCGGGTTGCCCGCCGCATCGCGCAACGCGTTCCGCTCCGAAATCTCGATATCTTCATAGCCCACGCCGCCGACCAATGCGAGCGTCGGGCTCACCGGCACGGTGATGTCGGCGCGCACGATCTTGTCCTCGAAGCGCTGGTCGAGCTGGCTGGTATCCTCGCGATAATAGCCGCCGCTGACCGACCATCCCACAGGCAGGAAGCCGCCGGGCTGTTGGCCAATCGCGAGGCTCGCCGCGTGGTTGACGCTATCGCCGAAGATGTCGACCGGACGCTGGCCGACCGGCAGAACGACGGTGTCCGCCTCTACCTTGGTATAGCCGATGCGATAGGCCGCGTTGACATCGACCGTGCCGACCTGCGTGGCCAGCGTCGGTCCGGCATAAAGCGAATAGACTTGGGTGACGTTATCCGACCCGCCGATGAGGTTGCTGGGGGCAGCACCTGCGCCATCGATCCGCGAACGCAGACCCAGCGCACCCGCCTCGATCGAAAGCGTGTTGGGGATGATCTGATAGTTGGCGCGGGCGATGCCGCTGACGACATCCTCATCGCCGAACTGGTCGTTCCAGGAAAAGCGCCGCTCGTAGCGCAGGCTGACCTGCGCCTCGGCGCGCGACGACTGCACCGCGGCATCCACGCCCACCGCCACCAGGCTGTAGGTCAGCAGGTCACCGCCGTTCTTGATATCGCTGAACAGCACCTGGCCGACTTCCAGATACGGGATCACAGCGGTGCGCTGACGCCCCCCGCCGACATCACTGCCCTGGCCGCCGCCGCCCTGCTGCGCGTGCGCCGCCTGGGGCACGGCGGCAAGCGCGAAGGCCAGCGCGGTCAACGGCAAGCCGTGTTTGGCATTCTTGAAAGCAGACCATTTCGCCATGGTCATTCTCCATATCCATAATAGGACCCGAAGCTGCGGCCAGACGGGGAGAATTTGACCCCGTTGAGCAGCAGCTGAATCTGGTTGCAGCCTGAAATCAGTCCCAGCGCATCGCGCAGCGCGCGCTCGCTGGTGACATCGGCGCGCACCACCATCAGCGCATGGCCAACATGCTGGGCGAGCGTTGCTGCGGGCGATGCGGCGAGCAGCGGCGGCGAATCGAAGATCACGATCCGGCCCGGATGGCCATCGGTGAGCCTGGCGAGCACCTCAAGCGTGCGCGCCGAAGCGAGATATTCGCTGTCGGTGTTGGTCTGGCGCCCGGCGGGCAGGACGGAAAGCCCGCGAATGTCGGTGGGGATGATTTAATCCTCGACCGCCACCGAAGGATCGGCCAGCGCATCCATCAGGCCGCGCTGTCCCTCTATCCCGAGCGAGGAGAGGATGCTGGGCTTGGCGAAATCGGCATCGACCAGCAGCACATCATGATCCTGCTCGGTCGCGATCGACAGGGCAAGGTTGATCGCGCTGTAGGTCTTGCCTTCGTTGGGCTGCGCCGAACAGATCAGGATGCGCTGCGCCGCTGCGCCAAGGCCGGCATTGGCCTCTGCCTGGATGCTGGCGAGCAAGCGGCGTTTGACGATGCGGAACTCTTCGGAAATGCTCGTCACCGGGCCATCGGGCACGATGAACGCGCGCTCGCGCATCTGGTCGCGGTCGATTGCCGCAACCGGAAGGCTGGGGCGCATCCGCGGGCGAGCAACCGCAGCGGCGGCGGCAACAGGCGCGGGTGCAGGAGCGGCGGAAGCGGCAGCCGGAGCGGGAGCCGCAACCGGCGCGGGCGCAGCGGCAGGCGCGGGAGGCTCGTCCGACGGGGCGTCGGGCAGCTGAGGCGCGGGCTGGTTCAGGCTCTTGCGGAAATCGTACATGTCCGCCGCCCGCTCGATCAGCGAGGGCGTGCCACTGGATTTGTCCGGCGAGGAAATGGGGTCGTGCATCGTCATGTCTTTCTTGCCCCTCACACCACCGAACCGCGCTGGATGAACTCGATCACCAACAGCAGCAGGAACACGCCCACCAGCGCGCCTCCCGATCCGACATAAAGCCGCAGCTTGCGCTTGCGTTCGTCCCGCTGGGCCTGGGTCAGCATCTGCGAGATCGATCCGATCACCGGCAGGCCGCTGGCGGCTTCGAGCTTGGCGGCGGTGGGATAGCTGGCGCTGAGCTGGCCGAGCGCGAACGCCCCGCCGATGCCCCCGCCGATTCCGGCGAGCAGCACCGCGATCAGCAGCAGCGGGCGGTTGGGCGCGATCGGAGTGCGCGGGCTGGACGGCGGGGTGATCAGGTCGAAGCGGACCGCATCGGTCTGCGTTTCCACCTGCCCGCGCAGCCGCACCTGCTCGCGGTCGGCGAGCAGCTTGTCGTACTGGGTCTTGAGCACTTCATAATCGCGCGCGATCCGCGCCTGCTCGGCGGCGACGCCGGGCTCCTGGATCTGCTTGGCGACCATCGCGTTCATCTCGCCCTGCAGCGCAGCCTTGCGCGATTGCAGCGCGGTGACCGCCGCCTGGCGCTCGGCCCGCATGCTGATCAGCGAGCTGTAGGCGGGGTTGGAGACGCCATAGCTGGTGCTTGCGCCTGCGCCCGCTGCCTTGAGCGCGGCGATCTGGTTCTTGAGCGCCTGGACATCGGGATGCTGGTCGGTAAGGCCGCGCGCCTTCATGCCCGCAAGCTCGCCCTGCGCCTGTGCGAGCGGATTGACCCCGCCGCCGCTGGCACCGCCCGCGATGGTCTGCGGGGTTCCGGCGATCTGGCCGTTGATCGCGGCGAGCGCACTCTGTGCGGCGATCAGCTGCGAATCGATCTGGTTGATCTCGACCCGGCCGGTTTCGAGCCGCTGGCTGACCGATCCGATGCCGGGCAGCATGCCCAGATTCTCGGTCTCGAACTTCACGCGCTTCTGCTCGGCGATCTCGAGCTCTTTCTGCCTTTTGGCGAGCTGCTCGTCGAGGAAACGCAGCGTGTCGCTGGTCTCGCCGCGTCCGCCTGCGAGGTTCTCCTCGACGAAGATGTCGATCAGCTTCTGCACGACATCGCGCGCCAGAGTCGCCGCTTCGCCGTCGGAACGGCCGCCGGCGGACATCGTCGCGGAGATCTCGAACAGATTGTCCTGCTCGGACTTGATCTTGATCGCGGTGCGAAGGCCATTCACGGCGCCCTCGATCTCGCGCGGGGTGACGAGGTTCTTGCCGAGGTCCGTGCCGCGCACGACCTTGCCCAGATTGGCGGCCGAGGTCAGAGTCTGCTCGACGGTGTCGATCTGCTTCTGCCGTTCGACCGGACTGATGCCGGTATTCTCGGGCAGGATCGCCTTGGTCTGGACAAAAAGCTTGGCCTGCGATTCATAAGTGTTGGGGATCAACGCGACCGCCAGCCAGCCGAGCACGCAAATGCCCCAGGCAATCGCCATCGCCAGCCAGCGGCGCTGCCACACGCTGTGAACCGCAATCCGGAATTCTTCGTACAGGCCAGTCATCGGTCGGGCTTTTCTTTCAGCTATACGGGTCGGTTCGGCTTTGGGACGCTCAGAACATGCTTTCCGGGATGATGATGACATCGCCCGGCTGGAGCAGAACATTGGCGCGGCTGTCGCCCTTCTTGATGAGGTCGCCCAGCTTGATCGGATATTCCTGCTGGCGGCCCGACACCTTGTCGAAACGGACCAGCTTGGCGCGGTTACCCGCTGCGAATTCGGACAGGCCGCCCACCGCGATCATCGCATCGAGCAAGGTCATGTTCGCGCGATAGGGAATCGAGGCGGGCTTTTCGGTCGCACCAACGATCCGCACCTGCTGCGAGAAGGTGCCGGCAAAGCTGTTGACGATCACCGACACGATCGGCTCCTGGATGAACTGCGATAGTTGGAGTTTGATATCCTCGGCCAGCATCGTCGGGGTCTTGCCCACGGCGGGCATATCGGTGATCAGCGGCGTGGTGATGCGGCCATCGGGGCGCACCTGCACCTTGGCGCCCAACTCGGGATTGCGCCACACGAACACGGTGAGCTCGTCGAGCGGACCGATGATATATTCCTCGCCCGGACCATCGGACAGCGAGACGAACGATGCCGGAGGCAGCTGCGGCCCGCTGGCGCTCGAGGCGCAACCGGCCAGCAAGGCGGTGGCCGCCAGAGCCGCGATTCCCATTTTCAACAGACGGAACAATCCCATGTCAGCACCTTTTTCATCGCCCCGCGAATCCCCTTTCCGTCGCATGGACGAAAGGCCGGGTTCACGCAGATTGGGCTCAGCTATGACGAAAAAGGGTGAACATAGCGTTAGTGTTTGATGGTGAAGGCGTTTTTACATTGAGGGTGTGACCTAAGGCACGCTGGCGACACTACGGACCCAACCCGCCCTCGAATGGTCCGCTCCTAACCACCCCCGCTCAGCCTGAGCCTGTAGAAGGCCACGCGAAGCCGCTCCGTTTCCATCGCCGTCATTCCCGCGAACGCGGGAATCTCGCTTTTAACCTACCCGTCACAAAGAAAGCGGGACCCCCGCGTACGCGGGGGTGACGTGTCTCTTGGACGAACCTTAGCGCGGGGCCTTCGACAAGCTCAGCTGAGCGGATGAGAGTGGCGGGCTTGGCGCAATCCAGAAACAAAACTGACTTTCAGGAAACGACCACTTTGCTGACAGGTAACTTTCACATAAGATCTGCAGGTATGGCGAGAACCAGAACGCTCCCCCTCTTGATGATGGCATTCGGCTTGGTGAACTGCGGCGGCGGTGACACGAGCAATCAAACATCCCTGTCACGGAACGTGGCGCTCGCTGAATCTATAGAAAAGCAAGTGTTAACCCGTCATGCTAATTTTGATCTACGGCGCTATGCCCGCTTTTACACTCAAGACGATACCGGCAATGTAGAAGGAACTTACTTTTTCCCAGGCATCGGCGGTATGCCGTCGAAGTGGGAAAGAGGCAAATCGTATTGGGTAGAGGCGAACGAAGTCCCAGCAGTGAATGACGGCGGCTGTGCGGTTATCAGCCTGCTCTACAATGTCCCCAGCGAAACGCTTGTCTTTGTATCTTGTAATGGAGATGCATAGCGACGTCCGCTTTCCACCGATTCCGGCCTTCAATGCGTGATGGCGAGTCTCCTGAAACCAAGACGCCACTACACGCTCAAACCCATCACCCCCGCCGCTTTGCCAGGAACCGCGCCCAGCCCCGCGACCACTTGTTGAACACCTTCGCCTCATCCGAGGCGAAGGCCGCCGCCTTGATGTGCTCGGACCGGTTGGGATAGGGCACGATCAGGCTGGCGACGCCGAAGGTCGAGGATTTGCCCGCGATCATCATCGCGATGGGCAGGATGAGGTCTCCCGCGCCGCGGCCAACCACGGTGCCGCCGATAACCTTGCTGCCCTTCTTGACCAGTTTGACGAAGCCGGTGACTTCGCGCTCGGTCACCGCGCGGTCGTTGTGGTCGAAGTCCTCGCGCCAGACGGTGATTTTGTCGCCGTGCGCCTTGCGCGCCTCGTCCTCGGTCATGCCAACCTGCGCGAGTTCGGGGTCGGTGTACGTGACCCAGGGCAGCGCGGAATAATTGGCCTTGGTCGGCACCCCCAGGCTGATCTCGAGCGCGACATTGCCGCCCTCATAACCGCTGGCATGGGTGAAGCGTGGGCCATCGCGGCAATCGCCGATGGCGTAGATGTGTTTCGCGCTGGTCCGCCGCCGGGCATCGACCAGGATGCCCTTCTTGTCGTATTTGACGCCAGCGGCCTCAAGCCCCAGCCCGTCGAAGTTGACCTCGCGCCCGGTGGCGATCAGCAGATGCGTGCCGGTGATCGTGCGTCCATCCTTGAGCGTCAGCGTAAGGCCTTGGTCAGTCTTGGCCACCGCATCGGCCTCGGCATCATGGATCAGCTCGATCCCCTCGCCGGTCAGCCGGTCGATCACGATCTTGGCGGCGTCACTGTCATCCTTGGGGAACGGACGCCCCTTGGTGGCGACCACGACCTCCGAGCCCAGCCGCCGGAACGCCTGCGCCATCTCCATGCCGATCGGCCCGCCGCCCAGCACGATCAGCCGCTGCGGCAGTTCGGTCAGGTCCCAGACGTTGTGGTTGGTGAGGTACGGCACCGCATCCAGCCCCTTGATCGGCGGGACGTACGCGCGGCTGCCCACCGCGATGACGATGCGCGGCGCGGTGTAGGTCGTGCCACCTACCACCACGCTCCTGGGCCCGGTAAAGGTCGCATCGCCGCGCACGACTTCCACGCCCATGCCTTCGAAGCGTTCGACGCTGTCGTGCGGTTCGATGGTCTTGATCGCCTGATGCACCGCTGCGTGCACCGCGCGGAAATCGACCTTGGGCTCGACCGAGGCCATGCCGAACTCGGCGGCGTTGCGCATGTCGTGCGCGCGGTGCGCGGCGGAGATCAACGCCTTGCTGGGCACGCAGCCGGTGTTGAGGCAATCGCCCCCCATCGCCGCGCGCTCGATCAGCAGCGGCTTCAGCCCGAACATCGCCAGCCCGCCCGAGCAGACCAGCCCGGCAGACCCTGCCCCAATGACGATCACGTCGTGCGAATATTTCATAGACCCCGTTTCGATGAAACAATGCGGCTGGTTACGGCGAATTCTTCTCGCTAGACCATGTGCGCCAGATCAGAGGGAATCCAGCATGAATCTCGAAAATTCGCGTGAATATTACGGCAAGGTGCTGTCCGAGTCCGCCGACCTGCGCACCGATGCGTGCACCACCGCCGAACGCCCGCCGCTCGCGGTGATCAAGGCGCTGGCCAATGTCCATGCGGATGTGAAGGCGCGCTATTATGGCTGCGGGCTGATCGCGCCGTCGGCGATTGCCGGCGCGCGGATCCTCGATCTCGGCTCGGGCTCGGGCCAGGATGCGTATATCCTCGCGCAGTTGGTAGGCGAACACGGCGAGGTCGTCGGCGTCGATGCGACTCCCGAACAGCTCGCCATCGCCAACGCGCATCTTGAATGGCACCGCGAGACCTTCGGCTATGCCAAGTCGAACGTGCGCTTTGTCGAGGGCGACATTGAAAAGCTCGATGAGCTCGATCTGGAACCGGGCAGCTTCGACATCATCGTCTCCAACTGCGTGATCAATCTGGTTGGCGACAAGGCCAAGGTGTTCGCCGATGCGCACCGGCTGCTCAAGCCCGGCGGCGAGATGTATTTCTCCGATGTCTATTCGAGCCGGCGGGTGCCGCAGCATCTGCTGACCGATCCGGTGCTCCACGGCGAGTGCCTGTCGGGCGCGCTCTATTGGGGCGATTTCCTCAAGCTCTCCAAGGCCGCCGGTTTCACCGATCCGCGTCTGGTCAAGGACCGCCCGCTGGGCATCGGCGATCCGCGCATTGCCGACATGCTCGACGGGATCGATTTCTTCTCGGCCACCTACCGGCTGTTCAAGCTCGACGACCTCGAGCCCGAGTGCGAGGATTATGGCCAGGCGGTGGTCTATCTGGGCACCGTCGAGGGCGAGGAGCGCGTGTTCACGCTCGACAAGCACCACCTGATCGAGCGCGGGCGGATCTTCCCGATCTGCGGCAACAGCTGGAAGATGCTGAGCGATACGCGCTTTGCCGAGCACTTCCAGTTTATCGGTGACTTCTCGACGCATTACGGCGTGTTCGCAGGCTGCGGAGGCGGGCTGCCCTTCGCGCAGGCTGCGGGCGAGGATGGCTTGGTAGCAGCAGGGTGCTGTTGAGTTCGCTGCTTTTCCCTTTGTCGCTCCCCTCCCCCGCTCAGCCTGAGCGTTTCGAAGGCCCCGCGCGAGGTTTGCGTATCCATCTTCGTCATTCCCGCGCACGCGGGAATCCCGCTCCTACTTTCGTGCGGTTCACAAGCGGGACCCTTGCCTTCGCGGGGGTGACGAGGAAGGTGGCCGGACCGAATGCGCGGGGCCTTCGACACGCTCAGGCTGAGCGGAGGTGGTTTGGGGCTGCCGGACTGGAGCACCCATGCACATCTTCCTGACCGGGGCGACCGGACTGGTCGGCGGGGCGCTGGCAGGCGCGCTGCTTGATGCCGGGCACCGCGTCACTGCGCTGGTGCGCGGCGAAGGGCGCGATGTGCTCGACATGGATCAGCGCGACCGGATCAGCGAGATCCATGTCCTGCAGGGCGATGTTGCGCTGCCAGGATTCGGCCTGGCCGAGACGCCAAGGGATATCGACCTGCTGGTTCACTGCGCCGCCACGGTCGATTTCGCCGCAGCGGATGCGGTGCATCAGGCGGTCAATGTCGGCGGCACTGCGCACGCCGTCGCGCTGGCGCAGGCGTGGGACTGCCCGCTGCTCCACGTCTCTACCGCTTATGTCTGCGGCCGCGCCGACGGGCTGATCGCCGAGACCGCCGCCAATCCCGCCGCCGATTTCACCAACGGATACGAGGCCAGCAAGGCGCGCGCCGAAGCGCTGGTCGACGCGGCGCGCGCGGCAGGTCTTGCCGCTGCGATCGCGCGCCCGGCGATCATCGTCGGGCGGTTGAGCGACGGCGCGATTGCGCGGATCGACGGCTTCCATCATCTGTTCCGGCTGTTCGGATCGCCACTTCTGGGCGCGGTTCCCGCAGCGAGCGACGCCGCCTTTGCCATCGTGCCGATCTGCCACGTCACCGCCGGGCTGATGGCGATGGTGCAAGGTTTCGCCGCGTTCGACGGCCAGCGGGTGCACCTTGTCGGCGCCGCGCCATTCGCGATGACGGACATGCTGGCGATCGTCGGCGATTATCCCGGCACTGTGCCCGCGACGATCATGCCGCCGCCCGACTATCATGCCAGCGAACGCGACCGGCGGGTGGCGATGGTCCACCGGCGGATCGGCCCGCAATTCTTCGACTATTTTCAGCGCAGCCCGCGTTTTTCCGGGGAGGCGCTCGCCAGGCTGGCCGACATTCCCCCGCCGGTGATCGACGAACCTGCGTTCAGGCGGATGATCGACCACTGCATCCGGGCAGGATTTCTGGACTGGGGCTAATTCGCGTCAGCTGAAGTTGGCAGGCCGTTTCTGCATGAACGCGAACACCGCCTCCATCTGGTTGGGCGTGCGGATGATCTGGTCCTGCAGCACGCTTTCCTCCATCAGGATGGCATCGGTGTCGAGGTCCGGGGCCCGGTTGAACAGGTCCTTGGCGGCGCGCACCGCGTCCGGGTTCTTGGATGCAATGTCGGTGGCGATGGCCATCGCGCGGGCATGGGGATCGACGTCGAGATGCGTCGCAAAGCCGATGCGGCCCGCCTCCTCACCCGAGAACTCGCGGTTGGTGTAAGTGAGCTCGCGCAGCACATCGTCGCGCACGGTGCCGCGCCACAAAGCATAGCCGCCCATGTCGGGGATCAGCCCCCAGCGCATTTCCATCACCGACAGCCGCGCATCGGGCGCGATGATGCGCATGCACGCGCCCGACATGATCTGCAGACCACCGCCGAAACACACCCCGTGCACCGCGGCGATCACCGGCATCGGTAGCTTGCGCCAGCCGAACGCGACCTGCTGGAACTTGTTGGCGTTGCCATAGGTCCTGTCGGTAAGCGCGGCGGGTGCATCCCCGCCCGACCCACCGCCCGACGCGGTGAAGCTTGCCATGTCGAGCCCGGCGCAGAACGAGCGCCCCTCGCCCGACAAGACCACCGCGCGCACGCCGGGTTCGCTGCCCAGACGGTCGATCGCGGCGATGATGCCATCGAACATCGCCGGGTCGAGCGCGTTCATCTTGTCCGCGCGGTTCAGCCGGACATCGGCGACATGGTTTGCGATAGTGATGCTGACCCGGTCGTTCATGAAATGCTCTCTCCCTTGGCGTGCTTCAGCGCCTGTTCCACCAGCGGCAACTGGTCGTTGCCAAAATACATATCGGTGCTTCCCACGAAAATCGAGGGCGAACCATAGCCGCCGCGTGCCACCAATGCGTCGGTGTTGGTGCGCAGCCGGTCCTTGACCGGCTGGCTGTTCGCCGCAGTGATCAGCGCCGCGCCATCCATGCCGATGGCATTGGCGACCGCAGCGACTTCCACCGGGTCATCGAGATTGCGCTGTTCGACGAAATAGGCATGGAAGGCAGCTTCGGCAAAGCGCTCGAGCGCAGCCTGGTCATCCTCCAGCGCGCAGGCGGCACGCATGGCGTGGATGCTCTTGAGTGGGTGCCATGGCGCGGGGAAGTGCAGCTCCACCCCGGTCCATTGCGCCCAGTCGCGCAGGATCTTTCCCATATGCCGGAACTTGGGGCTGCTCGCATTTTCGCGCGCGGCATAGACCGAGGGGTTCGCGGCGTTGAACACCCCGCCGACCAGGATCGGCGTCCACCGGATCGCCGCCCCGTGTCTTGCTGCCAGCGGGCGGATGTTGTGGAACGCGAGATACGTCCACGGGCTGGAGAGGTCGAAGCAGAATTCGATTTGGGCGGTCATGTGGTGACGTTCCTTTCTTGCCCGTTCTCCAGCGAGAGCCGGAGCCCAGGGGTCAGATTAATCGTCCGGTGCACAATCCCGTCTTTCCCGCGAACGCGGGAATGACGCGTTGGCGCCGCCGCATCGCAAAAGCGGGACCCCCGCGTTCGCGGGGGTGACGATTCCAATGCCGTTGCGGAAGAACCGCAGCCCATCACGTCTTGATCCCGAACAATGTCTCGCGCGTCTTCCCATCCGCCTGCGGGTTGCGGTTGATCGCGTCCTTCATCACATTCAGCCCTGCCTGAAGCGCGGGCCGGGCGCGGCACAGCGCATACCAGCGGGCGATGTTGGGATAGTCCGCCAGCGTGATCTCCTGCCGCTTGTGCGTCATGATCCACGGGAAGATCGCCATGTCGGCGATGGTGTATTCGCCTCCCGCGACATACTCCGCCTTCCCCAGCCGCCGGTCGAGCACGCCATAGAGCCGCGCGGTCTCGCGCGCGTAGCGATCGATGGCATAAGGCAGCTTCTCGGGCGCATAGAGCTTGAAATGGCCGTTCTGGCCAAGCATCGGGCCAAGGCCGCCCATCTGCCACATAAGCCATTCGTGCACCCGCGTGCGCCCGCGCAGATCGCCGGGCATGAACAGCCCCGTCTTGTCAGCAAGATAGAGCAGGATCGCCCCGGTCTCGAACACACTGACCGGATCGCCACCGCCGGGCGGGGCATGGTCGACGATCGCAGGAATGCGGTTGTTGGGGCTGATCTCCAGGAACTCGGGCGCGAACTGCTCGCCCGCGCCGATGTTCACCGGCCTGACCGTATAGGGCAGCCCGCATTCCTCGAGCATGATCGATATCTTCCACCCATTGGGGGTGGGCGCATAATACAGGTCGATCATTGCAACAGGGCCTCTCCGCACGGATTCGCATTGCGTCTTGCAACCGATCATAACGCGGCTTGCCGCGCTGTCACCCCCGCGGATGAGGTGCGCACACCAACCGATAGCCCTGGCGCTTGACCGTCTCGATCCGCACCGCGCCGCCCAGCGACGCCAGCCGCTGGCGCAGCTTGAAGATGTGCACCTCGGGGCTGTTGGTGCCCGGATCGAACGCGGTCCGCCAGACCGATCTGAGCAGCACTTCGCGGCTGACCGGCAGCCCGGCATGGCGCGCCAGCACCAGCAGCAGATCGAATTCGCGCGGCATCAGCGGCACGATCTCGCCGCGCCAGCACAGCTGACGCAGACCGGTGTCGAAGCTGAATCCTGCCAGCCGGATGATCCCCTGGGCCGCATCGCGCGCGCGCTGGGCGGCGATCATCCGGGCAGCAAGCTCATAGGGCGCGATCCGCCCCGACACCGCATCGTCCGCGCCGGAGAGGATCAGCCGCGCCCGCGCCTGCGGGGCCTGCACGCCATGGATCAGCAGCGGCGCCAGCCTCGGCGGGGTGTCGTCGAGGAGGCTGCGCACCATCTCGCGGTGACGCGCATCGCACAGCACTGGCGCGATCGGCGATGGTCTGGTCTGGCCATCGGACAGCTCGGCCTGCACGCCAAAGCGCGCCAGCGACTGGGCCAGCATCCGGGCGAGCGGCGTCCATGCGGCACGATCGGCTCCGATCAGCAGCCAGCTGGCCCGCGGACCACAGGCCACGCCCCCCGATCTTGCCAGACATGCATCGTCGCCACGCCACATCGCCCCGCTCCCGCACGGCGTCCGCCTGGACGCCGTGCAGGCGGTTAAAGCGCGTTCATCGCAGGGATGTCAGCGGAACCGCCTCCGAAACGGAGCGACCCTTTGCCTTTGCGTCAGCTGCCGACGGCCTGTCCGGGGGCGTTGACGCCCATGCTGGTGAGGTAGCGCTTCACGTTGCGCGCCGCCTGGCGCAGGCGCTGCTCGTTCTCGACCATCGCGATGCGGACATAGCCTTCGCCGTCCTCGCCATAGCCCACGCCGGGGGCCACCGCGACCTTGGCATGCTGCAGCAACTGCTTGGAAAACTCGAGGGACCCCATGTGCTTCAGCGCAGGCGGCAGCGGCGCCCAGGCGAACATCGATGCGCGCGGCGGCGGGATATCCCACCCTGCCCTGCCGAACGCCTCGACCATCACGTCGCGGCGCTTGTGATAGAGTTCGCGGTTCTTCTGGACGATATCTTGCGGGCCATTGAGCGCCGCGCAGGCCGCCGCCTGGATCGGCGTGAATGCTCCATAATCGAGATAGCTCTTCACCCGGGTCAGCGCCGAGATCAAAGTCTTGTTGCCCACGGCAAAGCCCATGCGCCATCCGGCCATCGAATAGGTCTTCGACATCGAGGTGAATTCGACCGCGACATCCTTGGCCCCGGGAACCTGCAGGATCGAGGGTGTCGGGCAGCCGTCGAAGTACAATTCGCTATAGGCAAGGTCGGACAGCACCCAGACCTTGTTCTCCTTGGCCCAGGCGACCAACCGCTCGTAGAAGGCGAGGTCGACCACTTCGGCGGTGGGGTTGGAGGGATAGCCGACGACCAGCACCGAGGGACGCGGGACGGTGAACGCCATCGCACGATCGAGCGAGCGCCAGTAGTTCTCGTCCGGCGTGGTCGGCACCGAGCGGATCGTCGCGCCGGCGATGATAAAGCCGAAGGTGTGGATCGGATAGCTGGGGTTGGGCGCGAGCACGACATCGCCCGGCGCGGTGATCGCGTTGGCAAGGCTCGAGAGGCCCTCCTTCGACCCCATCGTCACCACGACCTCGGTCTCGGGATCGAGCTCGACATTGAAGCGGCGCGCGTAATAGTTCGCCTGCGCCTTGCGGAGGCCAGGAATGCCCTTGGACTGGCTGTAGCCGTGCGCATCGGGCTTCATCGCGACTTCGCAGAGCTTTTCGATGACATGCGGTGGCGGCGGCAGGTCGGGATTGCCCATGCCCAGATCGATGATGTCCTCTCCGGCCGCTCGCGCCGCGGCCCGCATCGCATTGACTTCGGCAATGACATAGGGGGGCAGGCGTTTTATGCGGTAGAATTCTTCGGACATATCAAATTCGCTTTTCAGTTCTCCGTGAATGGAGCGCGTTCTTTGACGTATGTGCGTGCGCGTGTCGAGCAAAAGCACCGATACGCCAGATCCTCCCTTGCAAGGGGAGGAGTGAGAAGGACTTATCTTTGCGGGCCGGCGCTGCTAGGACACCGGCAAAGAGCAAAAGCGAGAGACGATCATGCCAGGCGATACCGAAATCTCCACCCCGGGACTGCCCACGCTGGAAGAGATGCAGCACTGGACCTGGGTGGTCGGCCGCGCGCAGCAGATGATGCTGGAGCACGCCGCGACCATGGCGCAGCAGACCCCGATCGACATGAGCGCCTTTACCGATCCGGCGGCGTTCCAGTCGCGGCTTCCCGCCTGGATGGGATCGATGCCGCAGGCGATGCTCGATGCGCAGGCCGATATGTGGCGCGATGGCATGACCTTGTGGCAGGGTTTCATCGGCGCAATGACCCCGCCGGCTATGCTCGCCGAAAGCGAAGGCGGACCGCCCAGCACGCCGGGTACCGTGCCCGAGCTGCGCAGCGACCGCCGCTTTGCCGCGCGCCAGTGGCACGACAACCCGGTCTATGCGCTCATCCAGCAGAGCTATCTGATGGTGTCCGAACAGATGCTGCGCATCGCCGACAGCGTCGATGGGCTGGAGCCGCGGCAGAAGGAAAAGATGCGCTTTGCGCTCAAGGGCCTGCTCGACGCATCGAGCCCCGCCAACTTTGCAATGACCAATCCGCTGGTGCTGGAGAAGATGGTCGAGAGCAAGGGCGAGAACCTGCTCAAGGGCCTGGATCACATGCTGTCCGACATGCGCAAGGGCCAGCTCACCCACACCGATCCCGACGCGTTCGAGCTTGGCCGCAACATCGCGGTGACCCCGGGCAAGGTGGTCTATGAAACGCCGCTGTTCCAGCTGATCCAGTACGCGCCCGCCACCGACGAGGTGCTCGAGATTCCGCTGGTGATCTTCCCGCCCTGGATCAACCGCTTCTACATCCTCGATCTCAACCCGCAGAAAAGCTTCGTCAAATGGGCGACCGAACAGGGCATCACCGTGTTCATGGTGTCGTGGAAGTCCGCCGACGAGAGCATGGCCGAGGTGATCTGGGACGATTACGTCAAGGCGCAGATCGAGGCGATCGATGTGGTGCGCGAGGCTCTCGATGTCCGCCAGGTCCACACCATCGGCTATTGCGTCGCGGGCACCACGCTCGCCGCCACGCTGGCGCTGCTGGCCAAGCGCGGCGAGGCCGAGCGCGTCAAGAGCGTGACCTTCTTCACCGCGCAGGTCGATTTCGAAAAGGCGGGCGACCTCACATTGTTCGTCGATGACGAGCAGCTGAAGCTGGTCGATCAGCTGGGCGCCAAGGGGTATCTCGACGGGCGCTACATGGCCGCGACCTTCAACCTGCTGCGCGGGCGCGACCTCATCTGGAACTATGTGATCAACAACTATCTGCTGGGCGAGGACTATCCCCCGTTCGACCTGCTCCACTGGAACGGCGACACCACCAACCTGCCCGCCAAATGGCACAAGTCATACCTCAAGGATCTCTATCGCGACAACCGGCTGGTCCAGCCCGGATCGATGGTCGTCGACGGCACCCCGATCGACCTCAGGCTCATCGAAACCCCCGCGTATATCCAGGCGGGCAAGGAGGACCACATCGCCCCGCTGGAAAGCGTGTGGCGGCTGACCGATCACCTCTCGGGCCCGGTGCGCTTCGTGCTCGCAGGCTCGGGGCATATCGCAGGCGTGGTCAACCCGCCCTCGATGAAGAAGTACCAGTACTGGACCAACGAGGCGCCGGTGAACGGGCTCGAGCATTTCCTCTCGGGCGCGACCGAGACCAAGAGCAGCTGGTGGCCCGACTGGATCGAATGGCTCAAGGCCCATGCCCCCGCCACGGTCAAGGCCAAGGGCGCGCGCGTCCCCGGCAAGGGCAAGCTCAAGGCCATCGAGGATGCACCCGGGCGGTACGTCAAGACGCGCTGACGCGCTTGCAGCATAAGCCATGCTGCGCTAGACATCCTTGACCATCAGGAGCGCGGCCAGCCTGCCAATCCTTGCAGATTTGCACTTTTGTGCAGTGCAACATTTTCCCTTGACGTCACCCCCTCGGATCACTATTGTGCAGTGCAGCATAACGCAGCAGATGAGTGAAACCGACCATGTCCGATCAGAGCAAGACGCCCTCCGCCCCGAATGCGGTCCCGGCCAATGCCGCTGCTGCCAGCGCTGCTCCCGCAGCTGCTCCGGCGGCCAAGGTTGAAGCGCCCAAGGTTCAGGCACCCAATGCCGAGCCCGTCAAGAAGGTGGAGCCTGCCAAGGCGATCGATACCGTGATCGCCAAGGCGCTGGCCCCCGCCGCAAAGCCCGCTGCTGCAGCAAAGGCCCCTGTGGCCGCGCCCGCAACAGCCAAGCCGCAAGCTGCAAAGCCCAAGGCAACCAAGATGGCCAAGCCTGCCGCAAAGACGGCTGCGCCCAAGGCCACGAAGCCGCTGGCAACCAAGCCCAAGGCCGCGCCAGCAAAGTCCGCAGTCGTCCCGTCTCCGGTTGCCGCCAAGGCCGCCGCTCCAGAGAAGAAGAAGGAATCCATCATGACCACCACCGAAACCATCACCGCCGAAACCAAGAAGGCCGCCGAAGCCATGACCGATCGCGTCAAGGCGCTGATGGGCGACATGTCGACCCGCGCCAAGGGTGCCTATGAAAAGGGCACCGAAATGGTTTCGCAGGCGACCGAATTCTCGAAGGGCAACGTTGAAGCCCTAGTCGAATCGGGCAAGATTGCCGCCAAGGGCGCGCAGGAAATGGGCCAGACCTATGCCGAAGACACCAAGAAGGGCTTCGAGGAACTGACCGCCGCGCTCAAGGAAATGACCACCGTCAAGTCGCCGACCGAGTTCATCGAACTGCAGACCAAGCTGGTGAAGAAGAGCTTCGACACCGCGGTCGCGCAGACCTCGAAGAACAGCGAAGCGTTCCTGAAGCTGGCCGGCGACGTGTTCCAGCCGATCTCGAACCGCGTCAGCGTCGCTGTCGACAGCTTCAAGAAGGCCGCGTAACCCTTACGCCCTTTCCCGCTGGAAATTGAAAAAGCCGCTCCGGGCAACCGGGGCGGCTTTTTTTGTTGAGCGCGACCCCGATTGTGGCCACAAAGGGTCGGGCCTACCAGCGTAGAAGGCCTACGCGCGAGGAACCCCATGCTGCACTCAATTTCAGTAGAAAATTATAGAAGCTTTGCAGAATTAGCGAGCGTTGAGCTCAGGCCTCTTACAATTTTACTAGGAAGGAACAGTGCAGGTAAAAGCTCGTTGACCCGTTTATTCCCTCTGCTGAGGCAGTCAATGGAACGGGGAACCTCGGCTCCGATTTTGTGGAACTCAACGTCAGTGGATTTCGGGAAGATTGCTGATGTCATAAACCGTTCGAATCCAAAATCCCCGATGCAAATGTCATTCGAACTTCGCGATGAAAACCTCGCCCGGGTTGGCCGACGATTGCGTCCGGGGCCAACAATAACAAAATTTGGAGAAGACTATCTATCGAATTTGAAATTTACGGCTCGTCTCCGTGCTGGGCCTGATGGTAAGACACATTATGACAGCGCTACCTTATCCATCGATGACCATGACGAGGTTGAAATACGCTTTCATGGCGTCAACGCATCTGTTTTGATTAACGGTCGCAATATACGAAATCGAGGCTACTGGTCGCGTATTGTTTGCAGACCATCGCGACTTTTTCCGCATATATACTTCGCAAATGACGAAGGACAGCCGAGAGGTCTATCAGAGTTTCCTGAGACCCACGAAGCCATTCTAAAACGCGCAAACAACCTAATCGACCTTAGTCAGATTGATGAATGGGATTCGAAAACTCGGCGGCAACTTTGGACAAATCATGGGCTGAATCCTGATATACCACCGGCATTTCCATTTATTTCACGGAAGTATATATTCGAATATATTGATTCATTATCAGCACTGATGCCGTTCAAAAGCTACTCGATTGATCAAATCGAAGAACTATCTGATTTATTGGTTCTTACCTATTTCGGACAGATCATCGAATACGTCGGCTCGGTGGTTCAAGAGGCTATACAAGACTCTTCATATCTCGGACCAGTGCGTGCAAGTGGCAATAGATTTTACCGAGAACAAGAATTATCTGTAGAACGGATTGATGACAAAGGTGAAAATTTAGCGACCTATCTTGGATCACTTTCTGAACGGGAACTTTCGAATTTTAACAAGATATTGTACGATTCTTTTGGAGTCGAAGTACGCGCACATTCTGAGGCCGGCCACCTTAGCATTGAAATTGGCAGGCCTGGAAACGAAAAATATGATAATCTTGCTGATGTTGGGTTTGGCTATTCCCAGGTATTACCGTTGATTGCACAAATTCACAGTGAGACTCGTCGCCAAAACTCACCAGCATGGATGAGAAGCGGCGCAATGCAAATCGCAACGATAGAACAACCGGAGCTGCATTTACACCCAGCCTATCAGGCAAGTCTTGCCGACCTTTTTGTGAGTTCCATTACGACATCTAAAGAACGGGGGAATAAGCCCGTTGTTTTTCTCGAAACTCATAGCGAGTCATTAATCGGTCGCATCGGCGAACTTGTGTGCCTCGGTCAAATCTCACCGAAAGATATTGCGATTCACTTCGTTGACAAAGACGAGATCACCGGAAATTCTAAAGTACGACTCACAGAATTTGATGAAGATGGAATAATCCGCGATTGGCCTGTTGGTTTTTTTTCGGCTCGCTGATGTTCATTGAATTAGATCCTAGCGTAGATGCAGACTTAAGCGCACAAACTGAATCGGCAATCGAATTTGTTGACGATTTGTTGAGTGCACATCGTAACGGTCACTTGATCGCAGTCTTATCACGCAGGCAGGCACTGCAGTTTTCGGATTTAGGTTGGCTTAGCCTAGCCTCCCGAAGAACAGCCTCACACATTTCAAAGCGATTAAATGACTATACGGCGGCCATGGCTTCTGCAGCCAGAAGAATTGTTATTTTATCCCCCAGCGTTCAAAATAATTTTCAATTTGATGGCGGCGTTGTGAGGACATCCTACCGCGTCCTGTCCTCCCAACACTTAACGTGCCAAAAGTTTTTTCTCGCGGAAGGCCGCCGAGACATCGACATCTTAACACTTATTTCAGATGAATACTACAATTATTACTCATATCCCCGAAATTATGTCTTGTTTCGACCACTCATTGGCGGTGGTGGTTCCTGTGGGCAGGTATTAGAAACGGAGTTGATTAGCCCTTGCAAAGGGTATGCAGTTTGCGATCGCGATACGACACTAGATGTTCCCCCATTCAATAAAAACTCGACTGGCGACAAGCTTCACTGCGCCGCAAAGAATCTCGGATTAATTAGAGACGATATAGGAATAAGTGAAGTCTCCCCTTTCTTTGGATTTGGAGTGACTTGGGGGCGAACTATAGAGAATTTTGTTGGTCCAAATTTATTTGGCCTATACCTATCATGCAACATGAGACGGGCTGAGTCCAAGGCGTTTTTTCAGGCCTTTGCAAATTTCCCTAATCTTGATGATGTAGAATTAAGTATCTGGAGAATGCTAAATTTTAAGGATGGCACAAGAAATTTACAGGGCGTATTAGAGTTCTTGAGGAAGAACGTTGGATCGGTTCCACCGAGAATTCTTCAGCGTCTAGAATACATGAGTGATTTGAAATTTCCGGGCGATACATTGGACTGGATAATCTCGAACCAAGCAGCTAATCGTTGGTCACGCCAAATCCGCCAGTCTGTCCTCAAGGATTTCCAGTATGTAAGTTATCTTGAAGGTGTAGCAAGTTTTGCCATCCCGCTTTTGACTTTGGCAGCAGGCGACGCCTCGGCGGCAAGAACTTAGAGCTCACCTCCCAATTCAGTAGTTGGCCGCCAGTTCTCAGAAACTACTGAATTTCTACAACAACAGTGCTAGTTTTGCCTGTCCCCCTCACAACTGCCTCAACGCCTGCGCCGGTCTCGCCGCCAGCACCGGCAGCGATCCCGCGAGCCCCAGCCCGAGCGTCAGCAGCGCGCCGCCGCCCAGCGTCGCCAGCACCACCCACCAGTCGGGCTGCCAGCCGAAGCCGAAGATCTGCGTGATCACATACCAGGCAGCCGTCACCCCCAGTCCCAATGCGACAACCGCCAGCAGCGCCGCGAGAAGCCCGTACTCGAGCGCTTGGGCCGACAAGATCTGCCGCCGCGTTGCGCCCAGCGTCTTGAGGATCACGCTGTCATAGATCCGCGCCTGGCGGCTGGCGGCGATCGCGCCGATTAGCACCGCTATCCCTGAAAGGATCGCGATCGATCCGGCGGCGGCGATGGCGGTGGCGATCTGGGTGAGGATCGTCGAGACCTGCCCGATGACATCGCGCACCTCGATCACCGTGGCCGAGCCGAAGCCCGCGAGCACCGCCTTGGACACCGCGCGCTCCTTGACGTCTGCGTCCGCCATGCCCTTGAGCGAGACGGTCGCGGCAAGGTTGTGCGGTGCATCCCTGAGCGTGTTGGGGCTGAACACCATCACATAGTTGAAGCCCATCGTGTCCCAGTTGATCTGGCGCAGCGAAGCGATTTTCGCGGTGAATTCGCGCCCGAGCAGGCTGACGGTGAGCATGTCGCCGACCTTGAGGTCGAGCGTCTGCGCCATCTCCTTGTCGACCGAAACCAGCGGCGGGCCGTCATAGTTGCTCGGCCACCACGTGCCCTCGATCAGCTCGGAGCCTTCGGGCAGCGTTTCGGCATAGGTGAGGCCGCGCTCGCCGCGCAGCACCCACGCGTTGTCGGGGATGTCCTTCAGGTCGGCGACGCGGATGTTCTTGTAGCCGGTGATCGTCCCGCGCAGCGAGGGTACGGTGTTCACTGCCGCGCCCGGAGCGGCGTTTTCGACCAGCTGGCGGAACTGGTCCGCGCCCGTTACGGGCACATCGAGCACGAACAGATTGGGGGCTTCCTTGGGCACGTTGCGGGTGATCTCGTTGGTGAGGCTGGTCTGGATGCTCGCCAGGATCACGAACAATGTGAGTCCCAGCCCCAAAGCCACCACCAGTTGCCCGGTCTGCGCGCCGGGGCGGTGCAGGTTGGCGAGTGCCAGCCGCAACAGCGGCGCCTTGGGGCGCGGCAGGCGCGAGGCCGTCCAGCGGATCGCCCAGCCGATGCCTGCGAGCATCAGCAGCACCCCGGTCGCCGCCGCCATGAACCAGGCAGAGAACACCGCCTCGCGCGCGGTGACCAGTGCGAGCAGCACGATCGCGGCAATGCCTGCCCCAACCGCGATCAGCGTCGCACGGTCGGGCCAGCGGTTGCCCTCGACCAGCGATCGGAACAGCCCCGCCGCCGGGATGTGCCGCGCGCGCGCCAGCGGCGGCAGCGCGAAGATGAACGCGATCAGCAGGCCGTACACTGCGCTCACCACCAAAGGCAGCGGGTGGATGGCAAAGCCGGGCTTCACCGGCAGGATGTCGCCTGCCGCCGCGATGATCGCAGGCGGGATCAGCGCGCCTGCCACAAGCCCGCCCAGAATGGCGAGCGCCGAGACCGCGAGGATCTGCACCAGATAGATACGCAGGATATCGGCAGAGCCCGCGCCCAGGATCTTGAGCGTGGCGATGCCCTGTCGCTTGGTGGCGAGGTAGGACGCAACGCCGTTGCCCACGCCGATCCCGGCGATCACCAGCGCCGCGAGCCCGACCAGCGAGAGGAACTGCCCCATCCGCTCGATGAACCGCGAGGTGCCCGGCGCGCCGCGATCGCGGTCGCGCATCTCGAGCCCGGCCTCGGGGAACTCGGCCTTGATCCGCTCGATCGACGCCACCAGATCGGCGAGAGGACCGACCTTCACCCGGTATTTGGCCTCGTACATGCTGCCCGGCTGGATCAGCCCGGTGCGCTGGATGCCGAGGTCGGAAACAAGCGCGACGGGGCCGAGCGTGAAGCCCTCGCCCAGCCGGTCGGGCTCATCGGTGATGATGCCGCGGATGGTGAACTGCGCCTCGCCAAAGCGGATTGCGTCGCCGGGCTTGAGGTCGAGCCGATCGGCCAGCCCCGCGCCGATCACTGCGCTTTGCGGATCGAGCGGGCCATAGGTGCCCTGCTGCAGCGTCAGCGTGCCATAGAGCGGATAGTCATAGTCCACCCCCTTCAGCTCGGCGAGGATTGCATCGGGGCCGGTGCCCCCTCCGATATCCGGTGCGCGCGGGCCGGTGCGCTGCGCCATCGCCTGCATGCGCACGGTCTCGGACACGGTGCCTTCGCGCTCGAACGCAGCCAGTTCGGCTTCGCTCGCCATGCGCTGCGACATCGTAGCCTCGAAATCGCCGCCCAGGATCACCTGCCCGCGCTGCGACAGTTCGCCGGTGATCGATGCGGTCAGGCTGCCGATGGTCGCCAACGTCGCGACGCCCAGGAACAGGCAGACGATCAGCAGGCGAAGCCCGCGGAACCGCCCCGACAGGTCACGCCGCGCGATCCGCCAGATCTGCGCCCAGGTCATGCTGCTCCGCCGGCACGGTCGGCGATGATCAGCCCGTCGCGCATCTCGATGACGCGGTTGCAATGGGTTGCCAGGGCAGGATCATGCGTGATGATCAGCAGCGTTGCGCCGCTGGCGCGCTGGCGGCTGAACAGCAGGTCGATGATCGCCTCACCCGTCGCCCCGTCGAGGTTGCCGGTGGGCTCGTCGGCAAAGATGATGTCCGGGCCCGGCGCCATCGCGCGGGCAATCGCCACGCGCTGCTGCTCGCCGCCCGAAAGCTGGCTGGGGTAATGGGTGACGCGGTGGCCCAGCCCGACGGCTTCAAGCTCGCGCGCGGCGGTGCCGAACGGATCGTCGCGGCCTGCCAGCTCAAGCGGCACCGCAACGTTTTCCAGCGCGGTCATCGTTGGCAGCAGATGGAACGCCTGCAGCACTATGCCGATGCGTCCGCGCCGCGCCTTGGCGAGGCCATCCTCGTCCATCGGTCCGAAATCGAGCCCGGCTACGGTCACCTCGCCGCCGGTCGCGCGCTCCAGGCCCGACAGGATCGCCATCAGCGAGGACTTGCCCGATCCCGATGGACCCAGCAGCGCAACCGACTGGCCCAGCGGAATTTCCAGGTCGATGCCCTTCAATATCTGCGTCTGGTTGCCGCTTTCGCCCAGCGAGAGGGTGACATTGCGGGCGGCAATCGCAATATGGGTCCGCGTCGTTGGTGCGTGCATGAAATGAAAGGGCTTTCGCTTTGGGTCGGAACATCATCCTATATGGGGCAGCTTTGGCGCTTGTCTATTGCACTGCGGCATGTTCTGCGTCGTCGGACGAAGCCGCACCGCCGCCTGTCGAAAGCGCCGAGGCACCTGCCACCCCTGCGGCGCTTGCCGCGGACACCAGGCTGGTGATGGCATTCGGCGACAGCCTGTATGCCGGATATGGCGTCAAGCAGGACGAAAGCTTCCCCGCGCAGCTCGAAAAGGCCTTGTCCGCCAAGGGCCTGAAGGTCTCGGTCCGCAATGCCGGCGTCTCGGGCGACACCACGGCGGCGGGATTGCAGCGGCTGGCGTTCGCGCTCGATGGCCTGCCGCGCAAGCCCGATCTCGTGATCCTGGGGCTGGGCGGCAACGACATGCTGCGCGGCATCAGCCCCGACCAGACGCGAAGCAACCTGGATGCGATGCTCAAGGAACTGCAGAAGCGCGATATTGATGTGGTGATGACCGGCATGATCGCCGCGCCCAATCTGGGCCAGGACTATGCAGGGCAGTTCAACCCGATCTTCAGCACGCTCGCACAGCAATATGATGCCGAGCTGTATCCGTTTTTCCTCGACGGGGTGATCACCGATCCCAAGCTTATGCTCCCCGACGGCATTCATCCCAATCCGCAGGGTATCGCCAGGGTTGTCAATCAAATCAGCGACATGGTCGCGGCGGAGCTCAAAGACTGATTTTGTTCGTGTCACGGGTGTGACGGAATGAGTTCAAAATGACGACAGTTTTGCGCGTATCCCAGCAGATTCGGTCATCTGAACGCCGCCATGGAGTCATGCCCGGCAACTAGCTGCCCCCTCGAATTGACAACGAGGGGGTTGCGTCATGATTCTTGCCACACGTTCCGGTGCGCTGCTGCGCTGTTCGATCTCCGTCCTTGCCATGGCAGCAGCGGCGACCGCCATGCCTGTCATGGCGCAAACCGCGCAGGCTGGCGATGAGGCAGAAACCGAGGGCGAGATCATCGTCCAAGGTGCGATCATCACAGCGCAGGGCGAATCGATCGCGCAGAAGCGCAACGCCGACAATCTGATCGACATCTCGGCAGCGGACTCGGTCGGCCGTTTCCCCGACCAGAACAGCGCGGCCGCGCTCTCGCGGCTGCCCGCCGTCGCGGTGCAGCGCGATCAGGGCCAGGAACGCTATATCCAGGTGCGCGGCGCGCCCAACCGCTGGACCTCGGTTAGCATCGACGGGATTCCGATGATCGGCGCCGACGAAGGCGGCCTCACCCGCGCCTATCGCTTCGATGCGGTCCCCGCAGTGATCCTGAGCGCGCTGGCGATCAACAAGTCGCTCACCCCCAATCTCCAGGCAGAGGCGATCGTCGCCAATATCGACCTGCGCACCTTCTCGCCGCTGGCGGGCAAGACCGGTTTCCATGTGCAGGGCGATGTCGGCTATGGCTTGATGGAACTGGGCGATGGCGACCAGCGCCAGGGTTCGTTGCGCGTGTCGTACTCCGACGGCACCTTCGGCATTGTGGCGGGCGCATCGCATTACCGCCGCGAGCAGGTGACGGACAACCGCGAGGTCGGGCTGTATGACAATCCGAGCGACCCCAGAGCCAACGCCGCCACCCAGTTCGGCCCGACCGAGATCGATATCCGTCAATATCGTCTGGTGCGAGAGAACAATGGCCTGTTTGCGGGTCTGGAATATTCGCCGGCCGAGGGTCAGCGGATTTACGCCAAGACCATCTACACCGAGTTCAAGGATGACGAGCAGCGCGATCAGTACGAGATCCGCCTCGACCGCGCGCTCTCGGGCACGCGCAATCTTTCGGGCGGTGATCTAGTTCGTGTGCCGGTGCGCGCCTCGTTCAACCTAGGCAACTACCGCACCCGCAACTTCATCAACACCATCGGCGGCGATTACGAGGAAAACGGCTGGAAGGTGAACTTTGCGGCGAACTACACCCGCACCGAAAACACCACCTTCCTGCCCTTGGTCCAGGCCAGCACCGCGACGGCCACCTCGCCCTCGGTCAACTATGATTTCAGCCGCCCGAATTTCCCGATCGTCCGGCTGTTCCAGACGGTTCCAGGTGCGACGGCAGGCAGTTTCGTGCGCGGCCCGGCGCTGGCCAATTTCGACCAGACCACGATCGTCAACACGAATGCATCGGGTGCCTTGCTGATCCCCATCGTGCAGGACGTGTTCACCGACAGCTTTACGGTGAAGCTGGATGTGGCGAAGGAACTGGGCGATGTGACGTTGACCGGCGGCTTTCTGTATGCCGACCGCGACATCAACGGCTTCCTCTTTTCGACCTCAAACGCGCTTTCGTTGTCGCCTGCCGCGCTGGCCGGCACCGGGCTCAGCTTCAATCCGGCGAGCTATATCACCAACACGCCATGGGATACCGGCTTCCCGCTCGGACTGACGTTCAACTATGTCGACAACACCCGGATGCGCGCCGATCTCGATAACATCTTCGCGACGCTGCAATCGCAGGGCCGCTTCAATCCGGCCAACAATGTGCCTGCCGCAAACCGCTTCGCGCTGAACGAGAAGACGCTGACCGGCTATGGGATGGCCAAGTTCGTGTTTGGCAGCGGTCAGATTGTCGCTGGTGCCCGCGTCGAGCATTTCAAACTGAGCAATCAAGGCCAGGCGCTGATCCCCGCCAACCCGAGAATTCCGGGCTCCGTGGCGGTCTTTCTGCCGCGCTCGGTGCCTCAAGAATACACCGATATCTTCCCGAGCGTGAACGCACGCTTTGACGTGACCGACAATATGGTGTTCCGCGTGTCGGGCCAGCGCGGCATCGCGCGACCCAGTTTTGGCGAAATCCGCGTCGGTTCTGCGATCAACGATACGACGTTGCCTGGCTCGATTGCCGGCGGCAACCCCAATCTGAAGCCCGAATACACCTGGGGGGTCGATGCCAGCATTGAATATTACATCCCTGGCCAGGGCATCCTGTCGGTATCGGCATATCACCGCTGGGTGGAGAATGTGCTGTTCTCAAGCGAGAGCGCGGTGGGCACCAACGAGTTCAACACCAGCGGCATCGACCGGTCTGGCTATCTGCTAACCTCCAGCTTCAACGGGAATTCCGGCGAACTTTATGGCGTGGAGTTCAACTATCAGCAACAGTTCACCTTCCTGCCCTCGCCGCTCGACGGCTTCGGCTTTCAGGGCAATCTTACGCTGATCGAAGGCAGCTTCGATACAGACGCACGCCAGAATATCGGCTTTCCCGGCACATCGGACACCGTCGTCAATGCCTCGCTGTATTACGAGAAATACGGACTATCGGTGCGCGCCAGCTATCAGTGGCGATCCGATTATCTGGAAACGCTGTCGATCGGTACCGGCGGCGGGGTGGCGACCGGGGACGAGTTCCGCGGCGGCTATACCAATGTCGATGTCGCGATCCGCTATGACATCACGCCCAACATCAGCGTGTTTGCGGATCTCAACAACCTGACCGATGCAAAGTATACCGCGTTCCTGGGCACACGCGCCCGCCCGACCGAGGTCGAACAGATCGGCCGCCGCTACCTCGCCGGCATTCGCTTCGGCTTCTGACAGGAGATCATTCGATGCGCTTCAAAGCCTCCCTCGCGCTGGTCCTGCTGACCGGTACCGCCCCTGCCCTCGCGGTCGATACCGTGATGGTCAGCCGCATCGATGCCGAACGCGTCAAGGTCAGCTGGAACGACAGCGATGCCGTCGACATCATCGTCACCGACACGCCGGTGGCGGCGGGTGCGGCCATTCCGGTGGTCAAGGCCAGCCGCAAGCGGGAAGCGGTGGTCGCCATGCCTGCGAACAAGCGCCAGTTCGTCGTGCTGCGCGATGGCGGCGATGGCTCGCTGACGCTGGCGGCGGAGCGCGAGCTGCCGCTGGCCAAAGGATCGAACTTCCGTGATCTGGGCGGGTACAAGGGCGCAGGCGGCAAGACGGTGCGCTGGGGCAAGGTGTTCCGTTCGGGCGCGCTGCCGCTGCTCACCGACGAGGACTACACGCTGCTCGGCGGGTTGAACCTCGGCACCATCGTCGATCTGCGCTCGCTCGAGGAGCGCGAGGTCGCAGGCACGCTACTCGACGATCGCACCGGCGCGCTGTTCGTCTCGAACGACTATTCGCTCAAGCCGCTGATGGCCAACATGGGCAGCATGAAGGGCGAATATGTCTACACCGGCATGGAAAAGCTTCTCGCCCCCCAGTACCGATCTTTGTTCAAGCGGCTGCTCGCCGATGACGGCGCGGTGATGTACCATTGCTCCGCCGGGCAGGACCGCACCGGCATCGCCTCGGCGCTGATCCTCAGCGCGCTGGGCGTCGACCGCGAGACGATCCTGGCGGACTATCACCTTTCGACCCAGCTGCGCCGCCCGCAGAACGAGATGCCGCCGATCGATCCTGCCGATCACCCGACCAACCCGATCGTCCAGTATTACGCTGCCGCCGCCAAGAAGCCCGGCGGGGTCAAGGCCGAGCCGCTCTACTCCGCCTCGGGCAAATCGCACCTGGCGCAGTTCTTCGAGGTGATCGACCGCGATTATGGCGGGGTCGAGGGCTACCTCGCGACGCTGGGGATCACCGCGGTGGATGTTGCCCGGCTGCGGTCGCTGTATCTGGAATAGCCGGGCGAAACCGAGGCGCTGACGGCTAGGCGACAGGCTCTGCCCTGGGTGCATTCGGGGCATGTCCGAGCAACGTTGCGGCGTAGCGCGCGATGTCCTGGGGCCATTGCTGAAGTATGGCCGTGAGATCATCCTCTCGCCCCGCATACAGGGCACGCAATGCCTCCTCGTAACCCGGCATGTCGCCACACGCGGCCTGCATGAAACGATAGGCGGCATCGCGGCGCTGGCGCTCTGTCTGCCCCTTGCCGCGTGCTTCCTCCACCAGGCGTCTGAGCGCCGCGGAGGCACCGCCTGGCTGCTGTGACAACCATTCCCAATGACGCGGCAGAAGCGTTACTTCGCGCGCTTTGACGCCAAGCTTGGGTCGACCGGCGCCCTGCGCCGTGACGGACCGGTAATCGAGATCCGTGATCCGACCGGTCTCATCTTCAAACACCATCACCGCGCCGTCTTGGAGGTGAAGGCTGTCGCGGACAGCCCTCGCCACTTCGTCGCGGTCGCCTGCAGCAATCGCCTTGCCGCCAAGAAAAGCCGTATAACCAGACATGCCGTAAATCTCCCTGGGATTCACAGCCTATTATATCCGGATAAAACTCGAGTCAATACTATCCGGGTAAAATTACCGATGCCTGCCTTGGGTGGCCGGCTGATCCGCAATGGCAGGCGGACCGCCTCACCTGAACAGCAGCACCGACATCTGGCCCGACCGGATCATCTGCGTCGTGGTGCTGCCCACCAGCATGTTGCGAAGAGGGCTGTGGCCATAGGCGCCCATCACGAACATATCGATCGCGCGCTCTCTTGCCAGCTGCTGCAGCACGCCATCGGGCGCGCCCTCGCGCTGGATCGCCTTGACCCCGGTGCGCCCGGTGAACTGGGTCTGGGCCCAGTCGATATGCGCCGCGTTCCTGTCTGTATATCCGCCGACCAGCACGATATCGATATCCAGCCCGCCAAACAGCGGCGAGGTGGAGACGTATTCGAGCGCCTTGCGGCTTGATGGGCCGCCGTCAAAGGCGATGGCGATGCGCTGCGGCTGCTTAAAGACGCGGGTCGCGACCAGCACCGGCTTCTGGCTCTGACGCACCACCCGTTCCACCTTGCTGCCCAGATGACCCTTGGCGAAATTGGCCTGCGCGCCGCGCTTGCCGATGATCACGATGTCGCTGAACACCTCGCGCTCAATGATCGTCTCGACGATCCCGCCTTCGCGCTGCGTGGTCTCGACCTCAGAAATGCCCAGCGCCCGCAACTGCTCGATCGCCGCCTGCAGCAGCAGCTCCCCCTGGCGCTCGGCCAGTTGGCCCTCGGCCACCTTCAGCGAGAGGATTTCGTCGAGCAGACCTGGCTTGCTGGCCAGGTCCATGGTGTCGCCCAGCTCCTGGCGGACCTCCTCGGTGGCGTTGCGCTGGATGACATGGAGCAGCTCCACCGTGGCACCGAGCCGCTGGGCAGCCCAGGCAGCGTGCTCACACACGGTCTGCGAATAATGCGATACATCCAGACAAGCCAGAAGGCGCTTCATGTCTCTCTCCCGTTAGGTGCTTTGCCGTTATCGGCCAGCCCTGCGACTATGGGCCATGCGTCGTTGCGGCGTCATGGCCCGCCTGTTGTACAACGTTCAGGTTCGCGTGATGGTTTCAGCTTGCCTCAGGTTACCTTGGTTTTGGCCATGTATTCGCTGCGCTGCCAGCGGCCATCGTCCATGATCGCGGCCAGCCGGTCAACCGCATGCCAGATGTCGGCAAAGCCCAGATAGAGCGGGGTCAGCCCAAGCCGCAGCACATCGGGGGTGCGAAAATCGCCGATCACGCCCGCCTCGATCAGCGCGCGGTTGATCGGCCAGGCATGAGGATGGGAAAAGCTCGCATGGCTGCCGCGCAGATCCGCGCGCGGCGGCGTGATCGGCGCCAGATCGGGGCAGCGCGCGGCCATCAGCTGCGCAAGGAAATCGAACAGCGCCTGCGACTTGTGCCACAGCGCCGCGTCATCGGCCTCGACCATCAGATCGACCCCGCCTTCCAGCGCGAGCAGCGACAGCATCGGCGGCGTTCCGGCAAGGAACCGTTCGATGCCGGGCGCAGGCGTGTAGCCATCGGTCATCGCGAAGGGCTCGGCGTGCCCCATCCAGCCCTGGATCGGTGAACCCAGAAACTCCAGCGCCTCGCCCGCGACGTACAAGAACCCCGGCGCGCCCGGGCCGCCATTGAGATACTTGTAGCCGCAGCCCACCGCAAAGCGCGCGGCATCGCCGCCCATGTCGAGTGGAACCGCACCGACCGAGTGCGACAAATCCCAGATCAGCGGCACATTGTGCGCATCGGCCAGCGCCTGCACGCCCGCCATGTCGAAGCGCTCGCCGGTCTTGTAATGGACATGGGTCAGCACGATCAGCGCGGTGTCTGGCCCGATGCGATCGGCGATCTGCTCGCGCGGCACTGCGTCCAGGCTCAACCCATGCTGCCTTGCGACCCCTGCCGCGACATGCAGATCGGTCGGGAAATTGCCGCTTTCGGTGAGGATCGTCCTGCCCTGTCCGGGGTGCGAGGCGAGCAGTGCGAGCATCAGCTTGTAGAGGTTCACCGTCACCGAATCGCACACCACCACCTCACCGGGGGCGGCGCGGATCAGCTGGGCGATCTTGTCGCCGATGCGGCGCGGCGCGCCGATCCAGTCGGCATCGTTCCAGCTGCGGATCAGCCCCTCGCCCCATTGGCGTTCGGTGGCATCGCGCATCAGGGCCGCCGTCGACTTGGGCAACGCGCCCAGCGAATTGCCGTCGAGATACATCACGCCTTGCGGCAGCGTGAACCGGTCGCGCCACGCCCGCAACGGGTCGGCGGCATCACGGGCCTGGGCTTCGGAAAGCGAGGGGTATTCAGTGCTCATCATTGTCCCAACAGTTGCTTGATCCGCGCCTTTTGCGCAGCCCAGCTGCGGCTGCTCGGCGCGATCAGTTCGACATGGCCTTCGGGCCCATGGATCTGCGTTTCCACCTCCACGCCGCGCTTTGCCATGTCGGCAGCATAGCTTTGCGCGTACTCGGGCGGCGCGATACGGTCCTTGTCGGTGTGAAACTGGATCTGCCGAGCCTTGCTCACCGGCATTTCCGGCGGCGAGGTCAGCGCGAACGCATCGCCCGCCATCTTCGTCGGAGCATCGGTGCCGCAGGCATGGCCCTCGCGCTTCATCGCGGCGCGCAGATCGGCGATCCCCGCCTGGCTGATTGCCGCGTCGATGCGCAGCGGCGTGCTCCCACGCAGCGGTTCGTTCGCAGGCAGCGCCTGACGCGCCGCCAGCCACAGCGCCAGATGGCCGCCCGCCGAATGGCCGATGGCGACCGTGTTCGTAAGGTCGAGGTTCAGCGCCTTGGCCTGGCCGGCGAGCAGATCCGCCGCCGCGCCGACATCCTGATAGGTGCCGGGATAGCCGCCGCCCCGGTCGATCCCGCGATATTCGATGTTCCACACCGCGATGCCCTCCCTGCGCAGGTCATCGGCGATGTAGTTCATGATGTCGCGGGTTGCGATTTCGGTCTGCCAGCAGCCGCCGTGGATCATCACCACGACAGGATGCGGCCCTTTGTCCTTGGGCAGCCAGACATCGACCAGCTGTAGCGGGTCGGCGCCATAAGTGAGCGTGCGGTCGGCCGCCGGACGCGGCTGGTCGAGCAGATCGGGCCATTGCATGATCGGCTTGTCTTCGCCCGCTCCGGTCAGCATGGCCGCCACCGACGTGCCATCGGCGAGCCTGATGCCGAGCAGCACCAGCGCCAGCGCGATAGCCCCCCATTTGATCGTCTGCACACCGCTTCCTCTCCGGTCGTTGTTCTGCCTGGCACCCATGCCCGCTCAGGCCGAGCCGAGGTGGTCGGCTGGGCAATGCCCGCCTCAATAATCCTTCGATATCCGCACATTGGCGCTTTGGCGACCGATAGTCGAGATCGACGACAGCAAGGACAGCCAGCGCGTGATCTGGAACTCCACCTGCGTCGCCGAATAGCCGCGCCCATCGGTGACGATCTCGACATAGGTGTTGCGGGTGATGTACTTGCCCGCCGCGATGCTGGTGCCCTGCCCCAGCGTCTGGTTGCCCTCGACGATGCGCAGCCGGTCGAGCCCGATCGCCCCGCGCAGCGCGTTGATCGGGTCGAGCCCGCCGCCACCGCGCAGCGAGGCCAGGGCTGCGGCCAGCTGCACCGCTTCCGGCGCGGAGATATCGGTGATCGACGACCCGAACAGCAGCCGCGCGAGCAGTTCGTCCTCGGGCAGCGCGGGCGTGCTGGTGAAGCTGATCTCCGGCGCCAGACCCGTGCCGCGGACGTTGATCGTGGCGTTGAGATCGGTGAGATTGGCCGAGGCTGCGATGTCGAGCGAGGGATTGGGCGGGGTTTCGCCGCGGAAATTTATCCGCCCGCGCACCAGATCAAACTCGCGCCCGGCAAACTCATATTCGCCGCGCACCAGATCGGCCTGGCCGGTGATCCGCGGCGCATCGATCGTTCCGGTGAGCGTGACATTGGCGCCCCATTCGCTGTTGAGCCCGAGCCCGGTGACGGTGAACTGGTTGGTCGCGCGTGCCTTGACATCGTAGCGCCAGATCGCGGGGCGCTGGCGGCGCGGTGCCTCGTCGGCGCGGCGGTTGATCTCGCGCACGTTGATCACTGGCAGCGCCTGCGCCGCGTTGAACTGGCCGAGGCGGAAGCGGCCGCGGTTGAGCACGACATCGCCGCCAAGCGTTCCCGATGTGCCGCTCGACGAGATGGTGAGCGGCCCGGTGACGGTCGCGCCGAAATCATCGCGGTTTACCAATTGCGCGTTCTTCGCATTGGCCCGCATCTCGACTGCAACGCCCTGCGAGGGCGAGGCGAACAGCCCGCCATAATCGACATAGCCCGATCCCGATATCGTGCCGTTAGGCCCCGCCTTGCCGCTGAAGCTGGAGAAGGTCAGCCGCGACCCGTTGAACTGCCCGCGCGAGGCGATGTCGGTGATCACCGTGCCAGCGACGCCGCTTTCCAGCCGCGCGGTGCGCGTCGCAAGCACGCCGTTTATCCGCGGATCGAGCAGGCTGCCCGCAAGGTCGGCAGCCACGCCGACCTGGCCGGTGACATCGAACGCCTCGATCCCCAGCAGCCGCCACAGCGAATCTGCCGGGCCGTTGAAGCGCAATTGCCCCGCAAGCGTGCCGCGCTGCAGCCGCCCGAACAGATCGAACCCGGCGGGCAAGCCGCTGATCCGCGCCTGCGCGCGGCCCACGGTCTTGTCCTGCTCGGCAATCACCGCGCGCATCGCGAGGGCATCGGCGGTCAGCGCCAGATTGGCCGAGATATCGACCGGGCGCGAATTGGCGATCAGTCCGGTGCGGGTGATGTTGTCGAGCTTGAGGCTGGCCTTGCCGGTCGGCACTCCGCCTTCGGCTTGGCGATAATTGAGCGTGCCCGAGGCATTGCCGCCGAAGCCGAGCTCGCGAACCGCGACATCGAACAGCGCCATCGGCACCGTGTTGAACTGCGCGGTGACATCGGTCAGCCCGCCGCCTATGCGGCCCTGCGCGCCGATCCGTCCGCGTCCGACGCGCAGCACCGCCGGTGCCAGCCGCCAGCCGCCATCGTCGAGCTTGCTTAGCCGCGCCGGGCGCATCAGACGCAGCCGCCGGTTGCCATATTGGCCGTTGCCCGCGATCACCAGGGCATCGCGGGCTACTTGAACGCTCGTCTGCAGATCGAAGTTGCTGCCGCGCTTGCCCGTCATCGAGGCAGTGACCTTGCCTTCGCCGTTCACCAGATTGGCATTCGCCGCCAGCCGCCCGATGAACAGCGGACCGCGTCCGATGCCCTGCGCACGGATCGAACCGGTGACCGTGTTACGGCCCTCGGCGATCAGCGCGTCGATCTCGACCGAACCCCGGTTGATGGTGATCGGCACATCGCCGTCGAACCGTGCATTGGCGAGATCGAGCAGCGCCTTGACTCCCTGCCCCTGCGCGCGCGGATCGAGCGTGACATTGCCGGTGATACCTCCCCCGGACACGGTGAGCGTACCCCCGATCCCGGCGCGGGTCGCGAAGATATCCCCCGCAAACAGCGCCTGCGACACGGTGAAACGCTCGATCTCGATCAGGGTGCGCCCGGCCTCGCGCGCGTAGATCCGCGTTGCGCCTTCGAGCGGACCCAGCGTCGACTGGCCGGTCACATCGACCGAAAAGCCATCGGGCACGGTGCCCAGCGCGAGCCGCAGTTCGCGCACCCCCAGCGCCGGCAGCGGCTCGTCGAGCGTAAGCACCGCGCGGGTGTCTCCCCGGATCGAATCCGCGCTGAAATCGAGCGGGCCGTAATCGCGGTGACGTCCGCTGGCGCGCAGCACGATGCGGCCATCGCTTTCTACCCGTCCGCCGCCCTGCAGCGCGAGCTTCTCTGCCGCAAGGCTGGCATCACGCAGCACGAGGGGCTGGCCCGCGCCGTAGCTGAACTTGGCTGCAAAGCGCGGAGCAGGGCCGATCAGCGTCACTACCGTCTCGTTGACCACACGGCGCATCAGCACGCGAACATCGCCCAGCATGTCCCAGCCCGCACCGCCGCCAAAGGCGAGGCGGACATTGGCATCGATATCGGCATCGCCGACATTCTCGACCCCGAAAGCGGGCAGCCGGACATCGGCGACCGCCAGATAGCGCCCGCGCTGAGCGCTGCCCGAAAGCTGGACCAGAGCGGTGAAGGCGCGGCTGGCGAGCCGGATCGGATCGCTGCTGAGTTGCCCGTCACGCATCCGCACGACACCTTCGCCAGCCAGCCCGCTGGCAAGCCTGTCGCCATAGGCATTTCCGGTGACGACGCGCGCAGCGCTGACCTTGACCGGAATGGTGAAGTCGCTGCCCGTGCGGGTCAGCGTCCCTTCCGCGCGCACCGTATCAGCGCTGAGCCCCGCCAGCGCCAGCCGGTCGGCGGTCAGCCGATAGGGCGCAGCAAGATCGGTGAACGCACCGTCAAGCGTGATCGCGCCGCGCAGGTTGCGCGCCTCCAGCCCGGGAGCGAGCAGCTGCGGCCGTGTCAGCAGCGCCACGAGTTCGAGCCCGTCGAAGCGGTTTTCGCCCAGATCGATCGCCCCTTCGGCGTTGAGCGTGCCAGCCTGCGCCGCGAGCGCCAGCGTGCCCGAAAGCACCCGGGCATCGAGCGTGCCATTCGCCGACAGGCCCACCGCCGGACCCAGCGCGCGTGCCATCTGCGTGCCGATCAGCGGCGCGGGACGGACATAGCCTGTCATCCGCACATTGCCCTCGCGCTGGTTGATGTCGATCGCGGCGAGTTCGCCGGGGCCCAATGTTGAAGCGAGCTTGCCCTGCCAGAAATCCCAGTCGCCGCGGCCCTTGATGGAGGCGGTCATATCCTGGTTCATCCCGGCGATCGCAGCGATCGCGCCGTTGGCTGGCGCGGTGACATCGGCATCGATCATCAGCCGGTTCTGGTCGGGCATTGCATCGAGAGTGACCGCCAGCCGGTCGGTGCCGTCGGTCAGCGCCGCACGCGCATCGACCAGCACCCGGCCCGAGCGGATATCGACCTTGCCCGCGATGTTTCCGACCCGGCGCGCACCGGCGATGCCTTGCCGGATGACAAAGCCATCGGCGCGCAGCCGATCGATGCGGATATCGAATGCCGGCAGCAGCGGATCGTCGGGATCGCCGGGGTTGAGCACGGGCAGGCTGCGCAGTTCGCCGCGCCGGATGACGAGATCGCGGATGTCCAGCCGGTTGGCGAGGAAGCGCAGCGGCCGCCAGTCGAGATCGACGGTCGAGGCGGTAAGGAACACGCGTTTGGTATCGTACACCTCGACCCCGCGCAGCACCGCCTTGCCATAGATCGACCCATCGATCCGCGCGACGCGCAGCTTGAGCCCGGACTTGAGCTGATAGCCCGCCAGCTGCTCCGCAATGAATCGGCGCCCCGGCCCGGTATCGAGCGCGAGCACCAGCGCCCCGATCGCGACCGCCAGCCCAAGCACGGTGAGCAAAAGCCCGCGCACCCAGCGCACCGGCCTGCGCGGTGTGGGCGCATCCACGGCGTCGGGCGGGGTGATCGGCTCCTCTGCCATCAGAACGCCTGCCCCAGCGAGATATAGACGCCGATCCGGCTGTCGCCCGTCTGGCGGTTGAGCGGCGTTGCGACATCTATGCGCAGCGGACCGAAGCTGCTGTAATAGCGCACGCCGATGCCCGCCCCATAGCGCAGCCCGCTGAAATCGGGGACGCTGTTGGCGTAGACATTGCCCGCATCGAAGAACGGCACCACGCCGAAATCGCCGAACCGCACCCGCGCCTCGAGCGAGAACTCGGCAAGGCCGTTGCCCCCGATGGGATCGTCATTGCCATCGCGCGGGCCGATCCGCTGGAAGCCAAAGCCGCGCACCGATCCGCCGCCGCCCGCATAGAAGCGCCGCGAGGGCGCGATGTCGAAACGGTCGGCTCCAAAGGTGCTGCCCAGCCGCACCCGGCCCGCCATCACGATCCTGTCCGACACCGGCTGGTAATAGCTGCCGTCGAGCTGAATCCGCACATAGCCCTGGCTGCCCGATTGCAGCGAATATTCGGGCGACACGCGCCCGCCTAGCCGGAAACCCTTGCCCGGATCGAGCAGATCGTCGCTGCCGTCATAGGTCAAGGATGTCGGCAGCGCGGCGATGAAGAAAGTCCGGCGGCTGCCGCCGACGATGCGCGAGCGGCCATCGCGTTCATCGGTCAGCACCAGCTCGCCCCCCACTGACCAGGTCCATTTCTTCTGGAAGATCAGGTTGGTCTGCCGTTCGAGCGAGGCCGAGACGAGGAAGGTGCGCGCCTCGAAGGCATCGCGGTTGATGTTGCTCGCCAGCACCTGCGCGGTCAGCACGCGGTCGCGGGTCATGAAGTTGTTGCGGCGATAGACCAGGTTGATCAGCTGTTCCTGCGTGCCGCCCACCGCGCGGGCGCGCACCAGGCCTTCGGGCGGGAAGAAGTTGCGATGCTCCCAGCTGACCTCGGCGCGATAGCCTTCCCCCGTGCCATAGCCGACCGCACCCGCAATGGTACGCAGCGGCGCTGCCACGGTATCGACCGCGATGTCGACGGTGCCGGGCTCGGTCCCGGCAGGCGGGGTCGCGGCTACGGGGGTCAGCGTGATCGTAGAGATGAGCCCGGTTGCCAGGATCGCGCGGCGCAGATCGTCGACATCGGAGGCCTGGAAGATATCGCCGCGGTCGAAGCGCGCGATCCGCTGAAGATGGCGTGATCCGAACAGGTCATCATCGTCGGTGACGATGCCGCCAAAGCGATATTGCCCGCCGGGCTTGACCGCCAGGGTCAGCGCGCCGCTGCGCTGGTCGTGGTCGACCAGCAGATCGGGCTCGCCGGTTTCGGCAAAGGGAAAGCCCGTTTCGAGCAACCCGGTCAGCAGCGCCAGCCGTCCTGCGACGATGGTGTCGGAATTGGCGGGGTCCCCCACCTTCATGCCGAAGGCTGCGCGCATCGCGGGCACATCGACGCCAACAGCATCGAGCCCCGCCAGATCGATCGCGCTCAGCGTATAGAGCGGCCCTGCGGTGATATCGAAGGTCAGCGCGACCCTCTCCTGCCCCTCGATCCGCGCGACCGAATTGCGGACATCGGCATCGTAAAAGCCATAGACATGGAGCATGGTGTCGAGCAGATCGCGGTCGTCGCGCGCGCGCCGATTGACTTGCGCCAGGTTGGCGTCGTCGTCCGCCAGCCGTTCGAGCGTCGAGAGCGCGCGGAAACGGCTGGTGAACGCACCCTGGTCGAGCGCCTTCAGATCCTCGGACGGCACGAAGTTGACCACCACCTGATAGCGCACATCGCCATCGTCGATCTCGCGCAGCGCCTGCCGTTCTGCGCGGCGCTGCTCGCGCTCTGCCTGGCGCTCGGCGCGGCGGTCGGCGGCAGAATCCGCGCCATCGCCTGGGGCATCTGCCAAGTCTTCTGCAGCCGGCAGCGCCGATGCCACAAGGCCATCGCGGACATCGTCGGCACCGGTCGCGACGCTGTCGGGATTGGCGCTGTCGGATGCATCGGCGGCCTGGGTTTCTGAAGGCAGCGTGTCTTCCACCGCAAATTCGCCCGGCCAGGGCGGCACATCGCCGCCATCGGGCCATTCGACCTCCATGCCGGGAAGCTGGTCCAGCGGCGCGAGCGGATCGATCCCCAGCGGGTCATCGAGCTGCGGCGGCGGGGCTGGCAGATCGGGCGCGGCGGCTTCCGCAGCGACGGCGGCGGGGTCGGCGGCTGCGGCCTGTGCGCGCGCGGATTGCGGCATCGCGGTGCCGGCGGCCAGCAAAGCCAGTGTCCAGGCCGTTGCCAGGCAAGCGCGATCAGCCAGACTCATCAACCCTAATTGCTTTCAACGCGTACGGGCTTGATCCCGAGGCCGCCCGAAACGTCTAGACCTCGCCCGCGTCGCGTTCAAGGTCGAAGGGATGCCAGCCATCGGGACCAAGCAGCTCAAGCGGCTGATATTTGATCTTGTACTGCATGCGCGGCGAAGATTTTACCCAATAGCCCAGATACACATAGGGCAACCGCGCCCGCGCCGCGCGCTGGATGTGATCCATGATGATGTAGTTGCCAAGCCCGCGCCGGGTCGGATGCTCGGGTTCGTAGAAGCTGTAGATCATCGACAGCCCATCGCCCTGCTGATCGGTGAGGCACGCGCCGACGAGCTTGCCCGCGCTGCCATCGGGGTTGGGCTCGCGATATTCGATGACATAGCTGCGCACGGGCGAATGCTCGACCATGTCGGCATAGTCCATGTCATCCATCTCGGACATGCCGCCGCCGGGGTGGCGCGCCTTGAGATAGCGGCGCAGCAGATCGTACTGCTCCTGCGTCGACCAGGGACGACAGGCGGAGACGATGAGATCGCGATTGCGCTTGAGCAGCTTGCGCTGGCCGGGGCTGGGCACGAACTTTTCCGCCACCACCCGCACCGAAACGCAAGCGCGGCAATCGAGACAGCTGGGGCGATAGGCGACGTTCTGACTGCGGCGAAAGCCGATGCGGCTCAGCGCATCGTTGAGCTCGTCGGCATGCGGGCCGTTGAGCTCGGTGAACACCTTGCGCTCGCTCTTGCCCGGCAGATAGGGGCACGGACCGGGGTTGGTGACGAAGAATCGGGGGAAGCGTGCCGGTGCGCTCACGTGTGGAACGATCCTTGTTTCTGGTTGCCTGTCGTACGGGAAAGTGACCCGAGCCCGGTATGATCGATAACCCGGGGCACCGCCAAGCCGGTTAACCAACTTTCATGGTTAAGCCACGCCAAGTCGAGTCAATTTGGCGGCAGACTGCGCTGCGCTGTGGATAAAGAAAGGATTCATGCTGAATCCTTGGGGGTGTGCTTCGGCCTTTTCGCTCGCCGGAGCAGCATTGCGACGATCATTTTCTGCATTATTTCAGGCCCACCCCGGCCTTCGGCCACCGCTCCCGCAAGCGGTAGGGGAGAGAGCTTGCGCCAACCCTCTCCCCTACCGCTTGCGGGAGGGGCAGGATCAGCTTGCTGATCCGGGGTGGGCCTGAAATTCAGAGCCTCTCGCCCAAGGCCGCGTCGAGCTCCTGCAACACGCCATCAAGATGATCGCGGACGTCCTCGTTAAGAAATCGCAGAACCCGGTAGCCTTGGTTCCGAAGAAACGCTTCGCGACGTTCGTCATACGCCCCGGTTAAGTCATGCGAGTCACCGTCCACCTCAATCACCAGCTTTGCGTCCCGGCACACGAAATCGCTGAAATATGGACCGATCGGGATCTGGCGGGAAAACTTGAAGCCCAGCCGCTGCCGTTTATTTAGGTAGAGCCACAGCCGCTTCTCCAACAGCATGGCTTCGTGCCGGAGACTGCGGGCTCGCAAGGTGTTGCGGGGAGTGAAACTAGGCATCGTGACAATGACCTCCGACACTTTTCAGGCCCACCCCGGCCTTCGCCCACCCCTCCCGCAAGCGGGAGGGGAGAAGATTGGCGCTTCCCCTCTCCCCTACCGCTTGCGGAAGGGGCGGGCCCAGCTTGCTGGACCGGGGTGGGCTTGTCCAGAACGCAAAAGACGCCTCCTCAAGCCACCTCGACCAGACCCACATCATAGCCGCTGGCCTTCAGCGAAGTGATCAGCGCTTCGAGCTGGCCGCGATCGCGCGCTTCGCATTCGATGTCGGTGATCAGGCCCTTGGCGGGGAGGTTGGTGAAGACGCGCTGGTGGTAGATCTCGATGATATTGACCTGGTGCGCGTCGAACTGGCGCATCACCTTGAATAGCGCGCCTGGGCGGTCCTGCAACGCGATGCGCAGGCGGGCGAGGCGGCCCGATCGCGCCAGATCACGCAGCAGCACGTTGGCGAGCAGCCGCGTGTCGATGTTGCCGCCGCACAAGACGACGCCGACGGTCTGCCCGGCAAAGCGCTCGGGCTCGGCGAGCAAAGCGGCCAGCCCCGCGGCGCCTGCGCCTTCGGCCACAGTCTTTTCGATCTGCAGCAACAGGCTGACCGCGGTTTCCAATTGGGGCTCTGTCACCAGCACGATGTCGTCGGCGAGCGCACGGACGATCTCGCGCGTGAAATCGCCGGGCTGCTTGACCGCGATGCCTTCGGCGAGCGTGTCGCCCTCGCAAGGGTAATTGGTGCCCTTCACCGTGTTGTACATGCTGGGATAGAGCTGCGCCTGCACGCCGGTGAGCTTGATGCCCGGCTTGAGCGCGCGCGCTGCGGTGCCCATTCCGGAGAACAGCCCGCCGCCGCCAATCGGGATGACGAAATGATCGATCTCGGGCGCATCCTCGAGCATCTCGATCGCGACCGTTCCCTGCCCCGCCGCGATCACCGGATCGTCGAACGGATGGACGAAGGTCAGCCCCTCGGTCACCTCGAGCTCGCGGGCGTGCGCATAGGCGTCGTCGTATTTCTCGCCGAACAGGATGACCTTGCCGCCGTTCGCCTCGGTCTGCTGCACCTTGATGGTGGGCGTGGTCTTGGGCATCACGATGGTGACCGGAACGCCCAGTCGGGTGCCGTGCCAGGCCAGACCCTGCGCGTGGTTGCCGGCAGAGGCCGCGATCACGCCCTTGGCCTTGGCCTCTTCGGTCATCTGGGAGAGGAAATTGAGCGCGCCGCGTTCCTTGTACGCCGCGGTGAACTGCAGGTTCTCGAACTTGAGATAGACCGTCGCCCCGGTAATCGCCGACAAGGTCCTGCTGACAAGCGTGGGGGTACGGACGATCGATCCGGCGATCCGCTGGTGCGCGGCGCGGATGGTCTCGAGGGTGAGCTGGGCGGTGGGGCTGGTCATGTCGGCTGCGGCACCTAACCGATATGGCGCGGATTGAAAACATCCGTTAAGGCACCGCCATGGCAAATATAGCATTTATCGGCATCGGTGTGATGGGCGGCCCCATGGCCCGCCATCTGGGCAACAATGGACACTCTCTGGCGCTGTACAATCGCAGCCCGGCCAAGGTGCAAGGCTGGCTCGAGGCCAATCCGCATCTGGCTGGCAAGGTGCGGATCTCGGCAACCCCGGCAGAGGCTGCCGAGGGCATGGACGCGGTCATCACCTGTGTCGGCAATGACGATGACCTAGCGCAGGTGATCATGGGCCGCCAGGGCGCGTTCAACACGCTGCCCAAGGGCGCGGTGTTCATCGATCACACCACGGTATCGGCCACCATCGCCCGGCAGATTTCGGTAGAGGGCCGCGCCAAAGGCATCCTGTGCGTCGATGGTCCGGTCACCGGCGGGCAGGCGGGCGCCGAAAACGGCACGCTGGCGATCATGTGCGGCGGCAAGAAGGACGCGGTCGATGCCGCACGGCCGATCATCAAGAGCTATGCCACCCGCATCGTCCATGTCGGCGGCCCCGGCGACGGCCAGACCACCAAGATGGTCAACCAGATCTGCATTGCCGGCGTGCTGGGCGGATTGAGCGAGGCGATGCGCTTTGCGCAGGCGAGCCGGCTCGATCTCGACAAGGTCTTCTCCGCTATTTCGGGCGGCGCGGCGCAAAGCTGGCAGATGGACAACCGCTGGAAGACGATGTCGGAAGACAGCTTCGATTTCGGCTTTGCCATCGACTGGATGCGCAAGGACCTTGGCCTCGCGCTCGACGAGGCGCGCAACAACGGCGCGTCGCTGCCGGTGGCGGCGCTGCTCGACCAGTTCTTCGCCGAAGCCCAGCATCTCGGCGCCGGGCGTCAGGATACCAGCGCCCTCGTTCGCAGGCTGCCGCGCAAGTGATCGCCCGGACCCTTCCGCGCGTCCTCGGGCTCGCCGCCGCATTGCTCGCCAGTGCCTCTGTTCCTGCGCTTGCCGATGGGCTGATCGAAAACGTCAACGGCATGACGCTCGACGCCAAGGGCAAGGTGGTCAACTTTACCGGGCTGGTCATCGACGATGACGGCAAGGTGAAGGCCCTGCTCGAGCGCCGCGACAAGCGCCCCGAAAAGCTCGACTACAAGCTCGACGGCGAAGGCCGCACTTTGATGCCGGGCATCATCGATGCGCACGGCCATGTCATGGGGCTGGGCTTTTCGCTGCTGACGCTCGACCTGTCGGGCACGCGCTCGCTTGAAGAGGCGCTGGGGCTGATCAAGGCCTATGCCGACGAGAACCCGTCGCGCCCATGGATCATCGGACGCGGCTGGAACCAGGAAAAATGGGGCCTTGGCCGCTTCCCCACCGCGGCCGACCTCGACACCGTCGTGCCCGACCGCCCTGTGTGGCTCGAGCGGGTCGATGGTCATGCCGGCTGGGCCAACAGCGCCGCGATGAGGACAGCGGGCGTCAAGCCCGACGTCAAGGATCCGCCGGGAGGCCGCGTCGAGCGGATCGGTGGCAAGCCTGCGGGCGTGTTCGTCGATGCCGCCGAGAGCCTTGTTTCCAAATCGGTACCACCGCCGCGCGCGGTCGATCGCGATGCGGCGCTGATCGCGGCGCAGGACCATCTGCTGGCGCTGGGCATCACCGGCATCGCGGACATGGGCACCACCATCGACGACTGGCAGGCCTATCGCCGCGCGGGTGACGAGCGGCGGCTGTATGTCCGGATCATGGCATATGCGGCCGGGATCGACGCGATGGTCGCGATCGGCGGCCCGCGCCCGACGCCCTGGCTGTACGATGACCGGCTGCGGCTCAACGGGGTGAAGCTGTATCTCGACGGCGCGCTGGGATCGCGCGGCGCGCTGCTCAAGGCCGATTATGCCGACAAGCCCGGCGAGCGCGGCCTCGCTTTCGTCAACGACACCCAGCTGCTCAACATGATGAGCCGCGCGGCAATGGACGACTTCCAGGTCGCAGCGCATGCCATCGGCGATGGTGCCAACGCACAGGCGCTGTCCGCGATCGAGGAGCTCGCCAAGGACTACAAGGGCGACCGGCGCTGGCGGATTGAACATGCGCAGATCATTGATCCGGTCGATATTCCGCGCTTTGCCAAGAACGGTATCATCGCCTCGATGCAGCCGGTGCACCAGATATCCGATCGGACGATGGCCGAGGCGCGGCTGGGCCCTGCCCGGCTGGCCGGTGCCTATGCGTGGAAGTCTTTGGTCGATGCCAAGGTCCCGCTTGCCTTCGGATCGGACACCCCGGTGGAATCGCCCGACCCCTTTGCCGGGCTCGCAGCCGCGATCACCCGCGAGGGCGCCGACGGCCAGCCGTTCGGCGGATGGCAGCCGCAGGAACGGCTCGGACGGGTACAGGCGATCGATGCGTTCACCCGCGGCGGCGCTTATGCCGGATTTGCCGAGGACCGCTTCGGCACACTGCAGCCGGGCATGCGCGCGGACTTCATCCTGCTCGATGTCGACCCGCTGCTCAGCAGCCCGAGCGAACTGCGCAATGCCAAGGTCGTCGAAACCTGGATCGGTGGTGTCCGCCGCTTCGAAGCGCGCGGCAAGAAGTGAACGGCTTTTTGCGCAGCATTAACCATCCGGAAAGCATTCGTTGCGCGCGTGCAACAGCTTGCCATAAAAGCCTTTTTGCGGCGGACCGAGCATGGATTCCACCTTGCATGGCGGGAACTTTCGCCCTAGTTGGGCATTGAGCGTCGGGAAGAGCTCGTAAAACACTCTTTTCGAAACGGGTTGCAATCCCTGTTCTCTCAATGGGTTAGGGAACCAAACTAAAGACGTGACGGAGGCTATAATGAAGAATCGTATTGCTGCAGCTACTCTTGCTGCACTTGCCATCGCCGCGACGCCGGTACTGGCACAGGCTGGCGCACAGCGCGTTTCGGCTACCTCGACTGAGGATAGCGAAGCTGCTGGCGGCACCGGCATCATCATCGGTATCGTGGCTGCTGCAGCCGTGATCGGTGGTATCGTGATCGCTGCCGATCAGGACAGCGACACCCCGACCAGCCCCTGATTTCGATCAGACTGGTTGGATCGCACTGATCCAATGAATCAGGAAAACGGGGTCTTCGGGCCCCGTTTTTTTGTGCCCGGCGCGCGCGTGCCTATCGCCTCGCTGCTACCCCATCCCTCCGGCAAACAGGCGCATCAAAAAAAATAATCTCGCGCATGTTTTTTGTTGGAACCAAAATTGGCGATCTTGGTTTTCCATTCAGGACGACAGACCAAGCCCCCCTCCAAATGTCGTCCTCACAAACATGAGCCCGGGCGCGCGATCCTCCCCCCTTCTCATCGCGCCCGGGCTTATACCCCAGCCTCCAACATCCTGCAGTTCGCTGGTCCCGCCGATGCCCCTTGCATCGCGGGCCGTTCGTGCGCACAACTGGGGCGTTCGGGTCGCGCCAACCTATCGGGATAGCCGCAGTTGCGGTGCCCGGTGCTGCGCGGGGGCAAACCATGGTTTCCGGTCCGGCTTGCTTGGCAAGCGCCCTCCCCTCACCTGTGTCGTATAGCGGTACGAACCCATGACGCCGCGCATCGCCGCTCTGGCGCTGGCTGCGCTATTGGCCATTCATCCGCCGGTGCACGCACAGTCCTCGAAGACCGACATGCCCGCGGACGAATCCGCCGCCGCCCCTGCAAAGGCCGACCCGCTGATGGAGGAAATCGAGCGGTACCGCGCGCTCGATGCCGAAGCCTATGGCGCGAACGACTATGCCCGCGCTGCCGAGGCCTCCGCTAAGGTCGTGGAGCTTGCCGAGCCTTTGGGCGATGCAAGCTTCGTCTATGCCCGCGCGCTCAACGACCATGCGCTCAACCTCATGTTCTCGCGCCGCGCCGCAGAAGCCGAGCCATTGATGCAAAAGGCGCTGGCGCTGTATCAGGCGCAGCTGGGCAGCGATCATCCCGAGGCATTGAAGGCGCGCGCCAATCTGGGCGCGGTGCTGTTCAATGCGGGCAAGGTGGAGGAGGCCGTGGACGCCTATCGCATCGCCTATGACGGCTCGCGCGAGCAGCTGGGCATGGACAATCCGGCTACGCGCGATGTCGCAGCCAATCTGATCGACCTGCTGTATCGGCTTGCCCGGCGCGACGAGGCCATCCCGGTGCAGGCGGCGCTGCTGGAGAGCATGCGGACCGAGCCCGGTGCCGATCATCCCGACACGCTGCTCGAACAGAAGACGCTCGCCAGCCTGCTGATCGAGACCGGCCAGTACGTCGCCGCACGCGACCTGCTGCGCGATGCAATGCCCCGGCTGGAGGCGGCGCTGGGCAAGACGCACCCGCTGACCACCGAATCCCTGGCGCTGCTGTCGGTCTCGTTCGAGCGCACCGGGGACTATGTGACCGCAGAACCGCTGGCGCGCGACGCGCTGGACCGGGCCCGCGCGGCGAGCAGCGCCGAGGACCCCACTACCTTCCTGTCGGCGCTGGCGCTTGGTAACATCCGGATCGCGCTGGCTCGCTTTGCCGAGGCCGAAGCGGACCTGAAACCGGTGTATGAGATATCGCTGACCAACCCCGGCGAGGCGAGCGATATCAGCCTCGCGCTCGCCCGCGGGCTTGCCACCGCCTATCTCAACACCGGCCAGTTCCGCGAAGGCATAGCGCTGATGAAGCGTGTAGATGGCGTCGCGCGGCAGCATTATCCGCCCACCAGCACCTTCCGCCATGTCATCCAGGGCACGCTCGTGGCGCTGCTGGTTTCGGCAGGCAGCTATAGCGAGGCCGAACCGCTCAGCGCCGCGCTGCTCGACACCGTCCGCGAAACCCGGGGGCAGAACAACCGCGATGCGCTCAATGTCGCGACCAACCATGCGATGCTGCTCACCAACCTGGGCCGCTATGCCGAGGCCGAGGCGCTGTACGAACAATCCTCGCCCGTGCTGGCGGGCCTGCTCGGGAGCGAACACCAAGAGGTTCTGGCGCTGCGCAACAATCTGGCGCTGGTCCACATCTATCAGGGCCGCTTTGTCGAGGCGGAGGCCAATCTGCTCGAGACCCAGGCGATCGCGCTGGAGCGTTATGGCCGCCGGCATCCCACCTGGCAGGGCGCAGCGGCCAATCTGGCGCTGCTGCTGGTCCAGCAGCGGCGCTTTGCGGAGGCCGAAGCGGTGTACGAGGCAGCGCTGGCAGAGCTTACCGAGGTGCTGGGCCCCGACCATGCCTCGGTGCTGCAGACCCGCGCCAACATCGCGGACATGAAGCTGCAGCAGCGCGATTTCGCCGCAACCGAGCAAATCCTGGAATCGGTGCTGGAGCTGGGATCTAAGCAATCCTCGGGTCAGAGCCAGCTGCTGACCATCGCGCGCACCAACCTGGGGATCGCCCAGCTGCTGCTCGGCAAGAGCGCACAGGCGGAGGCCAATCTGCGCCAGGTGGTGGACCTTCCGTTCGAGACGCTGCCGCGCGATCACCCGATCCGCTTTGCCGCGCAGTCGCGGCTGGCGCTGGTGCACGTCAACCGCGACGAATTCGCCACGGCCGATGCGATCTACACCGATCTCGCGCAAAGCCAGATTGCGACCTTCGGCCTGCCTCATCCCAACAGTCTCGACACGCTTTCCATTCTGGTCCGGGCGCGGATCGCCAACACCGCGGCGGGGGTCGACCGGCTGGCCCCAGCGCGAATGCTGCTCCAAGGTCTCAGGCAGCGCATCGGATCGGGCGATGCCGATCTGCGCAGCGAAGCCCAGAGCACGCGCGAGCGCAGCAATCTGGTCGATTATTACAGCAAGGCGGCCGATGCGATGTGGCTGGCGCGCGAACAGGACCTGGCCACCGTTCGCAACGAGGCCTTCGTGGCGTTGCAGGGCGCGATCGCCGGCGGCGCCAATGATGCCATCGCGCGGATGGCGGCGCGCGGGCTTGCCGACAGCATCGATCCCGCGCTGGGCGATCTGGTGCGCGAGCGCGAGACGCTGAGTACCGCCTGGTCCGAAAACGCGCGCAAGTACAACGAGGCGCTGGGCAACACCGCGCCGGGCAACGCCGAGGTTCGCGCCAACCTGACCGCCAGCCGCACGGCGATGGCCGATCGCATCGCCGCGATCGACCAGCGGCTGCGCTCGGAGTTCCCGCAATATTTCGCACTCGTCCGCCCCGAACCGCTGGCCCAGCCCGAGGCAGAGGCGCTGCTCGCGCCCGACGAGGCGGCGCTGCTGATCGTGCCCAGCGATGCCGGAACGCATGTCTTTGCGGTGACATCCACCGCGACGGTGTGGCATCGCGCCGAGCAGGACGATGAGGCGATCGCCGCGTCGGTCAAGCGGCTGTTGTGGGATGTCGGAGCCAACATCCAGGTCGATGCGATCGAGGATGCCGAATGGTCCAACCAGGGCGAAGGCGCCTATCCGTTCGATCGCGGCACCGCCTTTGCGCTGTATCAGCAGCTGATCGCGCCAGTGGCCGACACGATCAGCGGCAAGCGCCATGTGTTCATCGCGGCGGCAGGCGCGCTGTCGTCGCTGCCCTTCGGCATGCTGGTGACGCAAAAACCCGAGGGCGCAGACGGCGATCCCGCCGGCCTGCGCGGCACGCGGTGGTTTGCAGACAGCCATGCGCTGATCCAGATTCCCTCGCTGCAATCGCTCAAGTTCCTGCGCGACCGGCTGGCGTCATCGCCGACCAAGGGCGGTGCCGCCCGCCAGCCGTTCCTTGGCTTTGGCGATCCGGTGCTGGAGGGCGAGGTCGCGATCCGCGGCGGCGGCGGGCGCGGCGTGTTCGTCAAGGGTCAGGGCCGCGATCCCCGGCGCGCCCGGCCGCAGGGGCTGGCGGCAGCAGAGGCGTTTGCGCCGGGCACCACGCGGTCGGGCGGCGGCGTGGTCAACATCGCAGCGCTCCGGCAGATGGCGCGGCTTCCAGGCACCGCGATCGAGCTCGCGGCGATGCGCACCGCTCTGGGCGCGAGCCCGGCCAGCGTACTGACCGGCGCACAGGCGACCGAGGCCAATGTCCGCAAGGCGAGGCTCTCCGACGCGCGCATCCTGGCGCTGGCGACGCACGGGCTGATGGCAGGAGAGGTCGAAGGTGCAGCCGAGCCGGGGCTGGTCTTCACTCCGCCCGCATCGGCGAGCGAGGCCGATGACGGGCTGCTCACCGCGTCCGAGGTCGCTGCGCTCAAGCTTGATGCAGACTGGGTGATCCTGTCTGCCTGCAACACCGCGGCGGGCGATGGATCGCAGGGCGCACCGGGGCTGTCGGGCCTCGCCCGCGCTTTCTTCTATGCCGGCGCGCGCACCCTGCTCGCCTCGCACTGGCCGGTGCGCGATGACGTTGCGGCGAAGATGACGGTGCGCACCATCGAAATCGCGCGCGACAACCCTGCTCTCTCGCGCGCCGAAGCCTTTGCGCAGGCAATGCGCGAGATCCGCAACGACGCCAGCCAGGATTCGGACAGCGACACGCTGGCCCATCCCAATGCCTGGGCGCCGTTCACGCTCATCGGCGACGGGGCGCGGTAGACGAAAGCTTCGTGCCCGGCTAATCCCGCCGCCATGACCGCTACCCCCGCCTGGCCCCCGCGCTCCGCCCCGCGCCTGTTCGTAGACCAGCCGCTTGCGATCGGCGCATCTTTGCGCATCGAAGGCAATCAGGCGCATTATCTGGTAAACGTGATGCGGCTGGCCGAAGGCGCACCGGTCAAGCTGTTCGACGATATCAGCGGCGAATATCTGGCGCGCGTCACCGCACGCGGCAAACGCGACATCACGCTGACCTTAGAAAGCCTGTTGCGCACCCGCGAAGCCGTGCCCGATTTCTGGCTTTGCGCCGCGCCGATCAAGAAGGCACGGTTCGATTTTCTCGCCGAAAAGGCGTGCGAACTGGGCGTTGCCCGCTTTGTGCCGGTGCTGACCGACCGCGCGGTGGTCGACAAGGTCAAGGACGACCGGCTGCGCGGGACGATGATCGAGGCCGCCGAGCAATGCGAACGCACCGCATTGCCCGAAATCGCGCCGCTGACCAGGCTCGATGCGCTGCTCAAGTCCTGGCCCGAGGGCCGTCACCTGTTCTTTGCCGATGAGCGGCTGCACGAGGACGGGGGTGTTTCGTTCAGCCAGGCGCTCACCCGCCATTCCGGCCCGGCGGCGGTGCTGATCGGCCCCGAGGGCGGCTTTACCGACGCTGAAAACGCCGCGATCCGCAGCCATCCGGCCGCGGTTCCGGTATCGCTTGGCCCGCGAATCCTGCGCGCGGAGACTGCCGCGATCGCCGCCACCGCTGTGTGGATGGCATCGCAAGGCGATTGGGTCGCTTGAAAGCCCGGCTATCCTCCCCATTACACATTTAACACTAGCTTGGGTTGCAAGCCGCAACTAAAGCCAGCGACCAAAGACAATTCAGGGTTCAGGGCGCATCATGAGCACACGTACCACCACCGGGCAGGATGATCCCGTGATCACCTCGATCGCGCAGCTCGCAGAGCCGATGCGCGAAGGCGAAAAGCCCAAGGCCGATTGGCGGATCGGCACCGAGCATGAAAAGTTCGTGTTCTGCCGCAACGATCACCACGCCCCCAGCTATGACGAGCCCGGCGGCATCCACGATCTGCTGATGTCCTTGACCGAATTCGGCTGGGAACCGGTCGAGGAACGCACCCCTGCCGGCGGCACCAACGTCATCGCGATGCGCGGCCCCGATGGCACCGTGAGCCTCGAGCCTGCAGGCCAGCTAGAACTGTCGGGCGCACCGCTCGAAAACCTGCACCAGACCTGCGCCGAGACCGGACGCCACCTTGCCCAGGTCAAGGCCGTAGGCGAGAAGACCAACACCGGGTTCCTGGGGCTGGGCATGTGGCCCGACAAGACCCGCGCCGAACTGCCGATCATGCCCAAGGGCCGCTATGGCATCATGCTGAACCACATGCCGCGCGTCGGCAGCATGGGGCTCGACATGATGCTGCGCACCTGCACCATCCAGGTGAACCTCGATTATTCGAGCGAGGCCGACATGGCCAAGAAGTTCCGCGTCGGTCTGGCGCTCCAGCCGCTCGCGACCGCCTTGTTCGCCAACTCGCCGTTCACCGAAGGCAAGCCCAACGGCATGCTTTCGTACCGCAGCCACATCTGGTCTGACACCGACCCCGCGCGCACCGGCATGCTGCCATTCGTGTTCGAGGATGGCTTTGGCTATGAGCGCTATGTCGAATACATGCTCGATGTGCCGATGTACTTCGTCTTCCGCGACGGGTTGTATATCGACGCGGCGGGGCAGAGCTTCCGTGATTTCCTGAACGGCAAGCTGCCCGCCTTGCCCGGCGAGCGCCCGACGATCAGCGACTGGAACGACCACCTCTCCACCGCTTTCCCCGAAGTCCGCCTGAAGAGCTTCCTCGAGATGCGCGGCGCCGATGGCGGCCCATGGAGCAAGATCTGCGCGCTGCCCGCTCTGTGGGTCGGCCTGCTCTACGATCAGGGCGCGCTCGATGCGGCGTGGGACGTGGTCAAGAACTGGACCATCGAGGAACGCCAGACGCTGCGCGATTCGGTGCCCAAGATGGGCCTCGCTGCACCGATCGCAGGCGGCGGCAAGCTGCTCGATATCGCCGCCGAAGTCCTCGACATCGCCACCTCTGGCCTTGCCGCGCGCGCGCGCACCAACTCCAGCGGCGACAACGAAACCGGCTTCCTCGAACCACTGCGCGACACCGTTGCGCGTGGCCGCACCCCGGCCGAAGACCTGCTCGCCAAATACCACGGCGAATGGGGCGGCGACCTCAGCCGGATCTATGACGAGATGCAGTTCTGAGCGCGACCGCTGTCGCGATAATCAAGCCGTAAAGACCCCGAATAGTCACACGAATGCCACACCCGCGCAAGATTGTGCGGCGCAGCATTGGCGGTTGCTTGACCCTTCAACCCCCGCTTCGCATTCAGGCGCCGGGGGGCGGCGCGTTTGATCGAGTCGTCCCGGGACAATTTTCATCTGGACCTGCCGGAGTTCAAGCAATGCGCTTTACCGCCTTTTCGTCGCCATCCCTTGTTGCTCTGGCGGCTGCCCTGTCCGGGCTTGGTCTTGCAACTCCTGCAATGGCGCAGGAGCAGGTCGCTGAAGACCAAGATCGTGGCATCGGCGTCATCGTGGTCACCGCGCAAAAGCGCGCCGAAGATCAGCGCGACGTTCCACTGTCGATCTCGACGCTCAGCGCCGACGCGCTGGCCGCCGTTCAGGCCGGAGGCGGTGACATTCGCGGGCTGGCAGGCCGGGTCCCCAACCTGAATATCGAAAGCTCGTTCGGGCGCACTTTCCCGCGCTTCTATATCCGGGGCCTTGGCAACACCGATTTCGACCTCAACGCGTCGCAGCCGGTCAGCCTGGTCTATGACGACGTGGTGCTGGAAAACCCCATTCTCAAGGGCTTCCCGATCTTCGATCTTGATCGGATCGAAGTGCTGCGCGGACCGCAGGGCACTCTGTTCGGGCGCAACACGCCCGCTGGCATCGTCAAGTTCGACACCGTCAAGCCCGGCGAAACCGGCGGCTATGCCAAAGCCAGCATCGCGCGGTTCAACACCTTGCAGCTGGAAGGCGCCCTCGGCCTGGATCTCGGCAACGGCTTTGCGGTCCGCGCATCGGGCTTCTATCAGCACCGCGACAACTGGGTCGACAATGTCGACAATGGCCCCGGCAACGATCTGGGCGGTTACGACGATTTTGCCGGACGTCTGCAACTGCAATATGAGGATGGCCCGCTCACCGCGCGGCTGGTCGGTCAGGTCCGCATTCTCGATGGTTCGGCGATCCTGTTCCGCGCCAACGTGTTCCAGAAAGGCAGCAACGAGCTCAACGGCATCGCCGGGGCGGGCAGCGATTTCCGCCGCGACCAGATCCGCTCGGATGGCCTGAATTTCCAGGAACTCAACACCTACAACGCCGGGCTGACAGTCAATTATGACTTCGGACCGGTCACGCTGACCTCGGTTACCTCTTACTGGAACGGCAACCTCAAGAGCCGCGGCGACATCGATGGCGGCTTCGGTAACGCCTTCGCGCCCAGCCAGGGACCGGGCTTCATTCCGTTTTCCGCCCAGACTCGCGACGATGTGCCGAGCCTCGACCAGTTCACGCAGGAAATCCGGCTCGCTTCGAACAACGAAACCGGGTTGGGCTATCAGGTCGGTGGCTTCTTCTTCAACGAAAAGCTCGACATCACCACCCTCGATTACGGCGCGCCTGCCGATACCGTCGCGGCAGCCGTTGCGGTGCAGCGCCAGGTCACAGATTCCTTCGGGGTGTTCGCTTCGCTGAACTACAAGTTCGACAATGGGCTGACGCTGCAGGCGGGTGCGCGCTACAACAACGACGAACGCAAATTCGCAGCCGCAAGACCGATCGACACCCGTCCCGGTTTCCTGGGCTTTGGCGGCCCGGTGCCGACCTTGACCACCGCGGTCGATGCCGATCTGGTAACCTGGGACCTTGCCGCCATCTATGCCGTCAGCGATGCGGTCAACGTGTTCGCTCGCGCAGCGCGGGGCTATCGCGCGCCCTCGATCCAGGGACGTCTCGCGTTTGGCCGCTCACTTTCGGTCGCCGACAGCGAACGGACGATGTCGTATGAAGCCGGCATCAAGACCGTGCTGTTCGATGGCCTCGCGCGCTTCAACCTGACCGGCTATTACTACAACACCGAAGACCTCCAGCTGACAGCGGTTGGCGGCGGTGGCAATGTCACCTCTTTGCTCAACGCCGATGACGTCGAAGGCTTTGGCTTCGAAGCCGACCTTGCGGCGCGGCCTGCCGACGGGCTGGATCTCAGCATCGGCGTCGGTTTCAACGAAAATGAAATCAAGTCGCCGGGCCTCGGCGTGGCCGGCTGCGGATCGCCCTGCACCGTTCTCGACCCCGCCATTGCCGGACGTCCGGGCATCTTCTCCATCAACGGCAACCGCCTGCCGCAATCGCCAAAATGGTCGCTCAACTGGACCGCAGGCTATGCCATCCCTGTCGGCGATGGTGAGGTCTACGCGTTCACCGACTGGTATTATCGTTCTCGCATCCAGTTCTTCCTCTACGATTCGGTCGAATTCAGCGATGACAGCCTGATCGAAGGTGGTCTGCGGTTCGGCTATCGGACCGGCAACGGACGGCTCGATGTCGCAGCGTTCGTTCGCAACATCACCAACAACACCTCGGCCACCGGCGGCATCGATTTCAACAACCTCACCGCCTATGTCAACGAGCCGCGCATCTTCGGCCTCGAAGTCGGCACCCGATTCTAGATCATGAAGACGCGGCGGACACAGCCCTTGTGGCTGTGTTCCGCCGCATCAGCAGCAGGTACCAGCCGATCAGCACCGTGTTCGACAGAGCGTTGCGCCAGAAGCCGGTCGCGACCGAGAGTGCGCTGTCGACGACATACCACAACAGCAAGGCGGCGGTGATCCCGCGCCACAGCGCCAGTGCCTGCGCGGCGGGCATGTCGCCGGTGCCGCGCACCACCGCGAGCACGGTCGCGCCCCAGCCCAGGGTCACCGCGCCCATTAGCGCCAGGCTGAAGCGCAGCGCCGGATCCCAGGTCACTGGTCCCGGGCCATCGAGAATATCGAACAGGATGTTGGCCACCTGACCTGTGGCTTCGAAGGCGCCGCTCATCAGCACCAGCCCAAAGACCATCACCGCGCCGCACCACAGTTGCATCTGTGCCTGCCATTTGCCGTTTATGTCTCAAGTCTCCCATTGGGTTTCTATTGCCCCCGGTTACGCCGCGGACATGCATGCGAACAATTACGCTGCAGGTAATCGCGCTGCATCCTTATGCCGCATGCCTGCGTAAACTGCGCCATATGCGCATTCCCAACATCATCGGTCTGGCCCGGCGTCTGATCTGGCTCGCGATTGTGGCGTTCGCCCTGCTTGTCCTGTTTGCCTGGCTGAAGCCGGGCCGCGAGGACATGCCGTGGACGCCGTTGTCGCTGAGCGAACCCATCGGCATGTCCACCGGGCGCAAGATCGTGGCACTGACCGACGATCGCGACCAGTGCCTCGCGCTGCTTAAGGGCTCGGGGCTCGATTTCACCCCGTCGGAACCGTTTGGCGCGGACCAGTGCCGGGTGGAAGACGCGGTGCGCGCCTCATCCGGCCAGCCGCTGCTGCCGCTCGCCCCCGCCTCGGTCGCGCCGTCGTGCCCGATGGCGATCGGCCTGCTGATCTGGCAGGCACAGGTGGTGCAGCCTCAGGCGCAGGAAATCCTGGGCAGCAGGGTCAGCCGGATCGAGACCTTCGGCAGCTATTCGTGCCGCCGCATGTATGGGCGCAGCGAGGGCGCGTGGAGCGAGCACTCGACAGCCGACGCGCTCGACGTCAGCGGCTTCGTGCTCGAGGACGGGAGGCGCATCTCGGTGCTGAACGACTGGTTCGGCGGGGATGACAAGGCGCTGTTCCTCAAGCGCGTGCGTGATGAGGCGTGCGAGCTGTTCTCGACCACGCTCTCGCCCGACTACAACGCCGCGCATGCCGACCATTTCCATTTCGACCTCGCCAATCGCGGCGCGATGGGCTGGAGCGCGTGCCGGTAATTTACTCGCGGCCCGCGCGGATCGCGGCACCCGCAGCAATCGGGCAGATCACGGTAAGCAGCAGGCTGGCCGCCGCAAGCAGCAGCAGTCCGTTCTGGCTACCGGGCGCCAGGCTTCCCGCCCCGAAAATCAGCAGAGGCACCGCGAGCGGAAGCAGCAGCAGCCCGCCCAGTGCCGCGCCATGGCGAAGCCCTGCGGTGAGCGCGGCGATCATCACGCCGAGCGCGGCAAGCGCAGGTGTCGCGCAGGCCAGCCCGATCTCGATGGTCAGCAATTGTTCCGATGTCTGGCCCAGCAACCCGGCCGAAATCACCGCCGCGAGCATCAGCGGCGGGCCGAAGCTCAGCCAGTGGCCGATGGTCTTGGCGAGCGCAATCAGCTCTTCGGACAACCCGCGCACGACATATTGATCGATCATCCCCTGGTCCATGTCCGCCTGCACCAGCCGGTCGATCGGCAGGATGCTGGCGAGCAGCGCCGCGACCCAGATCACCCCGCCCCCGGTGCGCCCCAGCAATTGCGCGTCCGGCCCCACCGCGAACGGATAGATCGTCGCCACCGCGAGGAAGAAGATGATCGGCATGATGAACCCCGCCGATCCGCGCGTGCCGCCGCCCAGCCCGAAGGCCAGCATCAGCTCGCGCCGGATCAGCGTGCCCAATGCGCCGATCATGCGGGCTCTTCCGGCACGATCGCGGGAACGAATTCGGCCAGCGGCAGCGTCTGCGCGCCTGCCAGCGGCAGCGGCTGGTGCGAGGCGGCGAGCACGATCCCGCCGCCCGCGCGGTGCGCCGCCATCAGCGTACCCAGCCGTTCGATCGACGCGGTGTCGAGGCCGTTGGCGGGCTCGTCGAGCAGCCAGAGGGGAGCGCGCGAAAGCTCAATACGTGCGAGCAGCGCACGCTTGCGCTGCCCGGTCGAAAGGAAGCGCACCGGCACATCGGCAAGGTGGGCGAGATCCACTGCCAATAGGGCGCGCGCAATGTCTCCGGTATCGGTGCCGTCGAGCTGCGCCCAATGTGCGAGCGCGCGGGCCAGCGGCTGCCCCTGATCGAGAGCAACGCGTTCATCGGCCAGCGCCATCCGCCCGGTCACATCGACCGTACCGGCAAAGGCAGGCAGCAGCCCGGCCAGCACGCGGATCAGGCTGGACTTGCCCAGGCCATTGGGGCCGGTGACATGCAGCACCTCGCCTGCCTTGAGCGCGAACGAGACGCCGCGAAACAGCATCCGGCCGCCGCGCACACAGGCAAGCCCGGTGCATTCCAGCGCTGCGTCCGCGTCAAAGTCCTTGGTTTGTGCAGCTTCTTGCGCCATCTGCACCGCAGATAGGCGCAATTGCCGCCCGCTGCCAAGAGGAGACACATGCGATGGTCACCAAACTTACCGATGTCGAGCGTACCATCGCGCTGGCCGCGCTACCCGAATGGACGCCTGAACCCGTGCGCGATGGCATCACCCGCACGTTCAAGTTCACCGATTTCGTCGAAGCCTTCGGCTTCATGACACGCGTCGCGATCCTCGCCGAAAAGGCCGATCATCACCCCGAATGGTCCAACGTCTACAGCCGGGTGGAAATCCTGCTCACCACGCACGATGCAGGCGGGCTTTCGCAGCGCGATATCGACCTTGCGACCCAGATCGACGCGCTGATCTGACACCGGCATCCGGGCTTTCAGCGGCCATTGTGCAGGCCGCATGCTCTCTATACGATGCAGTCCGGACCGACCCTGCATGAACGGGGCGGCAAGCCACTGTGGAGAGAGAGAGCTTATGGCAGACGACACCCCGAACCTGGTCGAAGAGGCAGCGCAGCACACCACCGCGCTGGGGCCATTGATGGGGCTGGCACGCGAGGATTTCATCGGCGCGATCGGGCTGCTGCTGCGCGAGACCGCGAGCGATCCGGCGCGCACGATGCGGCATGCCCAGTCGTTTTCGGAAGATGTGGTCAAGATCATGATGGGCCAGTCGGAGCTGTCGCCCGACCCCAAGGACAAGCGCTTCATGGACCCGGCCTGGCGGTTCAACCCGTTCTACAAGGCGGGCGCGCAATATTATCTCGCGGTGCAGAAGGGCATGAAGACCTGGATCGACGAGCTCGAGCTCGATGCGCTCGAACGCGACCGCGCCAACTTCATCTCGGCGATCATCATCGATGCGCTGGCGCCGACCAACACGCTGATCGGCAACCCGATGGCGCAGAAGCGCATCGTGGATTCCGGCGGGCTGTCGCTGCTCAAGGGGCTGAAGAACGCCTATAACGACATGGTCTACAACGACGGCATGGTCAGCCAGGTCGACAAGAAGCCGTTCACGATCGGCGAGAATGTCGCGACCTCCAAGGGCAACGTCGTCTATCGCGACGAGATCATGGAGCTGGTGCATTATGCGCCCTCGACCGACGAGGTCTATGCGATCCCGCAGCTGACCATCCCGCCGCAGATCAACAAGATGTACATCAACGATCTGTCGCCCGAGAAATCGGTAGTGAAGTGGCAGGTCGACAACGGCATCCAGACCTTCATCATCTCGTGGCGCAATCCGCAAAAGGAGCACGGCCACTGGGCGATGGCGGATTACATCGCCGCGTGCACCCGCGCGATCGACGTGGTGTGCGAGGTGACCGGATCGAAGAAGGTGAACGTCTCGGGCGGATGCTCGGGCGGGCAGACGCTGGCGATGCTGCTTTCCAAGCTAAAGGCCTCGGGCGACGATCGCATCGGCGCGGTGACCTTGATGGTGTGCGTGCTGCACCCCAAGCAGACCGATATCGAGGCAGGATCGCTGATGAGCGACAACGGCCTTGCGCTCGCCAAGCAGCGCGCGGCCAAGCAGGGCGTCATCAAGGGCAGCGACCTGTCGCGCGGCTTTGCCTGGTTGCGCCCGAACGACCTGATCTGGAACTATGTCATCAACAACTATCTGATGGGCGAGGATCCGCCCGCGTTCGACGTCTTGTTCTGGAATGCCGATGCCACCAACCTGTCTGCGAGCCTGATGGGAGACTTCCTGACCATCTTCGAGACGCTCGCCTTCACCCGCAAGGGCGAGGTCGAGATGGTCGATCACAAGATCGACCTTTCAAAGGTGACCAACGACCTGTTCATCCTGGGCGGGGTGACCGATCACATCACCCCGTGGCGCGCGTGCTATCGCTCGACCCAGTTGTTCGGATCGAAGAATGTCGACTTCATCCTCTCGCAATCAGGGCACATGCAGGCGATCCTCAACCCCCCGACCAACCCCAAGGCCAAATACTTCCGCATGAAGGGCAACACGCCCACCAAGGCAGGCAAGACCCCGGCGGATGTCGACGACTGGCTGTCCAAGGCCGAAGAGGTCAAGGGCAGCTGGTGGCCTTACTGGATGGAATGGGTGCAGGCGCGCTCGGGCGAGAAGGTCGCAGCGCCCGCCAGCACCGGCAGCAAGAAACACCCCGCGCTGGAACCTGCGCCGGGTCTGTATGTATTGGAGTAGGACATTGCAAACCCTCCTCGTTATGGGGAGGGTTTGAACGTGCATATATCAACCGACAGGAATTTCCTTTGGCCAGCAAACCCAAGCCCACCGCCTCCAACGGCCCCGAGATCACCATGGAAGTGGCCGACGGGCGCACGCTGCGCGTTGCGCGCTGGCGCTTTGACGAGGGGCTGACCAAGCCGCCCCTGCTGTTCTTCAACGGCATCGGCGCGAATATGGAAGCGGTCGCCCCGTTCGCCGAGATGATGGAGGAACGCCCGTTCATCACCTTCGACATGCCCGGTGTGGGCGGATCGCCCGATCCCAAGGTGCCGTACAATGCCTTTTTGATGTCGCGCATCGCCTGGCTGCTGCTTGACCGGTTCGGGATCGAGAGCGTCGATGTGATGGGGGTGAGCTGGGGCGGCGCGATGGCGCAGCACTTTGCGCTCCAGCATTCGGGCAGCGTCAACCGGCTGGTGCTGGCCGCGACCACCGCGGGCATGTTCATGATCCCGGGCAACATCTCAGCGCTCAGCAAGATGGCCGATCCGCGTCGCTACATTGACCCCAGCTATATGGAGAAGCATTTCGCGACGCTGTATGGCGGATCGACCGAAGGCGCGACGGGTCACACTGGCCGCATCACCCCGCCGTCCAAGACGGGCTATTTCTACCAGCTGCTCGCGATGATCGGCTGGACCAGCGCGCCATTCCTGCCGTTCCTCGGCAAGCCGACGCTGATCCTGATGGGCGGCGACGACCAGATAGTTCCGGTCGCCAACGGCCATATCCTCAAGACGCTGATCCCCAATTCCGAGCTCAAGATCATCGACGATGGCGGGCATCTGTTCATGCTCAGCCATCTCGACGAAAGCCTGGCCGCGATCCGCGAGCACCTGGATGCGGTAGAAGGCTAGATCTCTCCCACCGTCACCCCCGCATTCGCGGGAATGACGATGTCAGACGGTCGGTTTCAGCCTGCCTTTACCCGCTGGCGATAGGCGTGCAGCAAGGGCTCGGTGTAGCCGCTCGGCTGCTCGACACCCTTGAACACCAGATCGCGCGCTGCCTGAAAGGCGAGCGAGCCTTCGGGGTCGCTCGCCATCGCGCGGTACAGCGGATCGCCCGCATTCTGCGCATCGACTTTGGCCGCCATCCGCAGCAACGCCCCGTCGACTTCTTCAGCGGTGCACACGCCGTGCAACAGCCAGTTGGCGAGCGCCTGGCTCGAGATGCGCAGCGTCGCGCGGTCCTCCATCAGACCGACATCGTGGATGTCGGGGACCTTCGAGCATCCGATGCCCTGATCGACCCAGCGCACGACATAGCCCAGAATACCTTGCGCGTTGTTGTCCAACTCGGCGCGGATGTCATCAGGCGACCAGTTCTGCCCCGCGGCAAGCGGGATGCTGAGCAGCGGCTCGAGCGTTGGCACCGGTTGGGCAGCGATCTCGGCGCGGCGTGCGAAGACATCGACCTTGTGATAGTGCATCGCGTGCAGCGTTGCGGCGGTGGGCGACGGCACCCAGGCGGTGTTCGCGCCGGTCAGCGGGTGACCGATCTTCTGTTCCATCATGTCGGCCATCATGTCGGGCGCAGCCCACATCCCCTTGCCGATCTGCGCCTTGCCATCGAGCCCGCATTTAAGCCCGATGCCGACATTGCGCGCCTCGTACGACTTGATCCAGTCCGAGGTCTTCATGTCGCCCTTGCGGACCATCGCGCCTGCCTGCATCGAAGTGTGGATCTCGTCGCCGGTGCGATCGAGGAACCCGGTGTTGATGAACACGATCCGGTTCCGCACAGCATGGATGCACGCGGCCAGGTTGGCCGAGGTGCGGCGCTCCTCGTCCATCACGCCGACCTTGATGGTGTAGCGCGCGAGGCCCAGGATGTCCTCGACCGCATCGAAAAGATCGTTGGTGAAGCCGCACTCTTCGGGCCCGTGCATCTTGGGCTTGACGATGTAGATCGATCCGGCGCGGCTGTTCGAATAGCGGCCCAGCCCCTTGAGGTCGTGACAGCCGATCGCGCTGGTGAACACCGCGTCAAGGATGCCCTCGGGCGCTTCGGATCCATCGGCGAGCAGCACCGCCGGGTTGGTCATCAGATGGCCGACATTGCGCACGAACAGCACGCTGCGCCCCGGCAGGGTGAAGGCGGTGCCATTGGGCGCGACATAGCTGCGGTCCGGTTCGAGCGCGCGGGTCAGCGTCTTGCCGCCCTTGGGGAAGCTTGCCTCCAAATCGCCACGCATCAGGCCCAGCCAGTTGGTGTAGGCGGTGATCTTGTCCTCGGCATCGACCGCGGCGACCGAATCTTCCATGTCGACAATCGTCGTCAGCGCAGCTTCGAGCAGCACATCGGCGATCCCCGCCTTGTCGTCCTTGCCGATCGGGCTGGCAAGATCGATCACGATTTCGATATGCAAACCGTTATGGCGCAGCAGCAGGTTGGCGCCATTCGTGCCGACCAGCTGTGCAGGATCGGCGAGCACCGGCGTGCCGCCGGCAAATTCCGCCCAGCTGCCGTCTGCGAGCGGCACGGCCTCATCGAGGAACGCCTTGGCCGCCTTGACCACCGCGGCGCCTCGCACCGCGTCATAGCCACCAGGCTGCGCCGGGGCCGCGTCAAGCGCGTCGGTGCCGTAATAGGCGTCATACAGGCTGCCCCAGCGCGCATTGGCGGCGTTGAGCACGAAACGGTCGTTGAGCGAGGGCACGACCAGCTGCGGGCCAGCCATCGTGGCGATTTCCGGATCGACATTGGTGGTGCCGATGGCGAACGGCTGCGGCTCGGTCACCAGATAGCCGATGTCGTACAGGAAGGTGCGGTATTCCATGGCGTTGAGCGGCTGGCCCTTGCGCGCACGGTGCCAGTCGTCGATCTTGGCCTGTAGGTCCTCGCGCTTGTCGAGCAGCGCCCGGTTGACGGGAACGAACCGGTCGAGCAGCGCGGCGAAATCCGCCCAGAAGCGGTCTGCGTCGAGCGCCAGCGGGGCCAGCACCGAATCGGTGATGAAGCCGTGCAGCGCAGAATCGATGCTGATGCCGTTGCTCTGGATATAGTCGCTCATTCCCGGTCCTCTTTGCTTGTGACGGTCCCCTGGGCGCGGCGCGCCAGAGGAGATGCAAGGTAATTTCCGGGGGAGGAATGGCGCACAGCCTATGGCAACGCAAGGCGTCAAAGTAAATCCGCTTTTGCCCGCTACGGGTGGTAGGATGCGACCAACCGGGCTATGGCATGGCGGATGACGACCAGCCCTGCCAGACTGACCGGATCCGAGCGCGCCTGCCTTGAAACCATCGACCAGACCGCGATGCTGAGCCAGGTCGAGCGATGGGCCGCGATCAACAGCGGGACCGGCAATCTTGCAGGCCTCGCCCAGACCGCGCAGCTGCTAGCGGACGCGTTTTCGGCGCTTCCCGGTGACGTGCGGCTGATCGATCCCGCGCCGGTCGATGCGGTGCGCGCCGATGGTAGCATCGACACGATCCAGCGTGGCCAGCATCTGGTGGTGCAGGTGCGGCCGCAAGCGCCGCTGCGGCTGCTGCTCACCGGGCACATGGATACCGTATTTCCCGTCGACAGCGGCTTCCAGAGCCTGACATGGCTCGAGCCCGGGTTGCTCAATGGTCCAGGCGTCGCCGACATGAAGGGCGGGATCGCGGTGATGCTGGCAGGCCTTCGCGCGGTCGAGACATCGCCGCTTGCCGACACCATCGGTTATGACGTGATGATCAACTCCGATGAGGAGGTGGGTTCGGGCTCGTCCGCGGCGCTGATCGCCGAACTGGCGGCGGGCAAACTGGCCGCGCTGACCTATGAACCCGCGCTGCCCGATGGCACGCTGGCGGGCGAACGCGGCGGATCGGGCAATTTCTCGGTCATCGTCACCGGCCGTTCGGCGCACGCCGGCCGCAACCCACAGGACGGGCGCAACGCGCTGGTCGCTGCCGCCGACATGGCGGTGCGGCTGAAGGCGCTGACCCGCGACGGATTGTCGGTCAACCCCGCCAGGATCGACGGCGGTAGCGCCAACAATGTCGTACCTGATCATGCGATATTGCGGGTCAACTTCCGCCCGCAAAGCCTTGAAATGCAGGCCCATGCCGATGCAGCGCTGCGCCAGATCGCTGATGCCATCGGCCGCGAGCACGAAGTTTCGGTGCATGTGCATGGCAGCTTCGGTCGCCCACCCAAGCCAATCGATCCGGGTGCCCAAAAGCTGTTCGGGCTGGTCAAGGACTGCGGCGCGGCTTTGGGCCTTGAGATCGGCTGGCGCGGCACCGGCGGGGTGTGCGATGGCAACAACATCGCCGCGTGCGGGGTGCCGGTGGTCGATACCATGGGCGTGCGCGGGGGCGCGATCCACAGCGCCGACGAATTCCTGATCACCGAAAGCCTTGCCGAACGCGCGCGGCTGTCGGCGCTCACCATATTGCGCCTGGCCGAAAAGAGGGGTTTATGAGCTTTGTCATCCGGGCGGCGAGGCCCGAAGATCTGCAGCCGATCTACGAGATGGCGAAGCTGACAGGAGGCGGCTTCACCAACCTGCCCGCCGACCGCAAGTCGCTGCAATCCAAGATCGAGCGTTCGACCGAGGCCTTTGCGCGCACCGAGGACAGCGTCGAGGACGAACTGTTCGTGCTGGTGCTGGAAAACACGCGGACCCGCGAGATTCGCGGCACCTGCCAGTTGCTCACCCGGGTGGGGCAAAAATGGCCGTTCTATTCCTATCGCCTGAGCACCCTGACACAGCACAGCGCCGAGCTCGAACAGACATTCCGCGCCGAAATCCTGAGCCTGGTGACCGATCTTGAGGGATCGTGTGAAGTCGGCGGACTGTTCCTCCACCCCGGCGAGCGCGCGGGCGGGCTGGGGCTTTTGCTGGCGCGCAGCCGCTATCTGTTCATCGCCATGCACCGCGCGCGCTTTACCGACCGCATCCTGGCCGAACTGCGCGGGGTAATCGACGAGGCGGGGGATTCGCCGTTCTGGGACAGCATTGCCGGGCGCTTTTTCGGGATGAGCTTCGACGAGGCCGACACCTTCAATGCGCTGCGCGGCAACCAGTTCATCGCCGATCTGATGCCCAAGCACCCGGTCTATGTCGCGATGCTCTCGGATGCCGCGCGCCATGTGCTCGGCCGTCCCAATGTCAGCGGCCGCGCGGCGATGCGAATGCTGGAGAATGAAGGCTTTGCCTATGAGAATTACGTCGACATCTTCGACGGCGGCCCGACGATGACCGCGCGCACCGACCAGGTGCACTCGATCCGCAACTCGCGCGATGCGGTGTTGGGCGGAACCGCCGACGACGGAGCGCTCGCATTGGTGGCGACAGGCAGGCTGGCGGACTTCCGCTGCGCTTATGGCCATGTCGCGGATCAGGGCGACACCATGGCGCTCGATGCCGACGCTGCTGGCCTGCTGGGAGTGGGTGCGGGTGACGCGATCAGGTGGATCGAGCGGTGATTTTCCCCTCTCCCTCGATGGGAGAGGGTTGCGCAGACTTATGAGCGCAGCGAATTAGTCGGAGCTGGGTGACAATGATGCGCAGACAGAACAACATTTCGCCCCCTTCACCCTCATCCAACTTCGCCTAGCCAGCAAGCTGGCAAGGCTTCGTATCCTTCTCCCATCAAGGGAGCAGACTTTTCTGGAAAAAAGCAATGCTGACCGAAATCAACTTCGACGGAATCATCGGACCCAGCCACAATTACGCCGGGCTGAGCCTGGGTAACATCGCCTCGGCGAGCAACGCGGGCGCGGTCAGCGAGCCGCGCGCGGCGGCGTTGCAGGGCGTGGCAAAGATGCGCGCCAATATCGCGCTGGGGCTGGCGCAAGGCTTCTTCCTGCCGCTCGACCGGCCCAATACCGGCTGGCTAGCAAGCCTGGGCTGCGATATCGCCAGCGCCGAGCCGCACATCCGCGCCGCGGCCTTTTCCGCCTCGTCGATGTGGGCGGCCAACGCCGCGACCGTCTCCCCTGCCCCGGATACCGCAGATGGCCGCTGCCATCTGACGGTCGCCAACCTCGTCACCATGCCGCACCGCAGCCATGAGTGGACGGGAACGCTGGCGCAGCTGCAGCTGGTCTTTGCCGACACGCGGCACTTTGCGGTGCACGGCCCGGTGCCTGCCCCGTTCGGCGATGAAGGCGCGGCCAATCACATGCGACTGTGCGACGGCCATGATGGCGCCGGCGTCGAGATTTTCGTCTATGGCAAGGCAGGCGGCCCCTTCCCCGCGCGTCAGCATATCGAGGCGGGCAAGGCGATCGCCCGGCGGCACGGGCTTGCGCCCGATGCCACGCTGTTCCTCCAACAGAGCGAGACCGCGATCGCGGCAGGCGCCTTCCACAACGATGTCGTCGCAGTGGCCAACGAGACCGTGCTGTTCACCCACGAACAGGCGTTCGAGAAACGGACTGAGGCCTATGCCGAAATCCGCGCAGCCTTCCCGGCGGTGCAGATCGTCGAGGTTCCCGCCAGCGCAGTGTCGCTTGCCGATGCGATCAAGAGCTATCTGTTCAACGCCCAGCTGGTCAGCCTGCCCGAGGGCGGCCACGCGCTGGTGCTGCCCAGCGAATCGCAGGAGGTGACCGCGGTGTGGCAGTGGCTTGAGGCGATGGTCGCGGGCAATGGCCCAATCCGCCGGCTGGTCCCGGTCAATGTCCGCCAGTCGATGGCCAATGGCGGCGGCCCGGCCTGCCTGCGCTTGCGCGTGGTCGCGGATCCCGCCACGGTCGACCCGCGCTTCATGGCAACCCCTGACAGGCTCGACAGCATCGAGCGGATCATCGCCAGCCATTGGCCCGAACGGATCGCCCCGGCTGACCTTGCCGACCCGGCCCTGGCCGAGACGGTGCGTGCCGCGCGCGCGGCGCTGATCGATGCGCTGGATCTGGGCGAGCTTGGCTGACCTGTCGGCAGGCTTTACACATTAACCCGATCTTCACCATAAGGGACCGCAGAAATCAGCCCTTGGCACGGGGCTTGCGGAGAGAAGTTCCATGTTCGAGAAAATCCGGCGCCTGTTCCTGATCAAGACCAAGTTCGAGGTGTATCTGATCACCTACGCACTGGCGCTGGGGGCCTGCGAACGCGGCAAGCTCTATCTCGATCAGTATCCCGGATATGGCGGCTGGCTGCTGTTCGTCGCCTGCACCGGCGCGGTGTTCATGGCCGGCGCCAAGATGCTCGACGCGATCGAGTACCAGAAGGCCTATGGCCCCGAGTGACGCTCCGAAATGATGGGTAAGGTGGAGAGCTTCTGTTGCCCGGTGCTCTCCAAACCGCTGAACTCCGCTTCTGTTGCCCGGTGGGTTCAACCGCGCTCTTGCTAGATAACTCTTGGCCGTTAGGCCGCTGAATTATGCAGCGAGGGCGAGTGCGTCATTGTCATTGGCACTTATCGTGTTTGAGCCTTTAACGGGTTACTCAGCCCGGACGAAAACAACGTCTTTCAACACACGTCGATCCTAGTTCGGCCCCGTCAAAAGCCCTGCCTGCGCAGGGTTCATGGTGGAGCCGCCGGGTACCGCCCCCGGGTCCGCTGTGCCTATTGCACGCCGCAGTTTATCGTCATAGCCGGACGAACCGGCAGGGATGTATATAGCGATGGATTGATGAATGGGAAGTGAGTGTGGGGAAAATCCTTATCTTCCTCCTCTCCCCTCCCGCATGCGGGAGGGGAGAGCATAGGCTCACTTCTTCAGCAGATCGCGGATTTCGGCGAGCAGTTCGGTCTCGCTCGGGCCTGCGGGCGCGGCGGGCGCTTCTTCCTTGGGCATCAACTTGTTGGCCTGACGCACGATCAGGAAGATGATGAACGCCAGGATCAGGAAGTTGATCACCACGGTGATGAACTGGCCATAACCGAGCAGCGGAACCCCGGCCTTCTTGAGCGCGGCATAGTCGTTGAGCGATCCTGTATAACCCTCAGGCACCGGGCCCAGCATGACGAAGTAGCTGGAGAAATCCGCGCCGCCGAAGATCGCGCCGACCACCGGCATGATCAGGTCCTCGGTCAGCGATGTGGTGATGGTGGCAAACGCTGCGCCGATGATCACGGCCACCGCCAGATCGAGCACATTGCCGCGCATGATAAACGCCTTGAACTCTGCGAACACGTGTTTCCCCTTTTGCTGTCACGATAACGCCCTATAATCGTGAGCGACGTGGAGAAGTCGAGCGCTTTGCAGGCGTAACATGTAAAACATGGTCTTGCAGAGTTGCCGTATTAATACGATATAACGGTCGCGCGTTATCAACCGGAGGGAAATTCTGACTATGCGTATCACCCGTTATGCCCTGCTGCCGCTGGCTGTTCTGGCGCTGTCCGCTTGCGGCATCAACTCCGTTCCCACCGCCGAGGAAAACGCCAAGGCAAAATGGGGCGATGTGGAGAACCAGTATCAGCGGCGCGCCGATCTGGTGCCCAATCTGGTTTCTACCGTGAAGGCCGGTGCGGCCTCCGAAGAGAAGATCCTGACCCAGGTGACCGAGGCCCGCGCGCGCGCGACCTCGATCAACGTCACCACCGATGACCTCTCCGACCCCGCCACCTTCGAGAAGTTCAGCCAGGCGCAGAACCAGCTGACCCAGGCGCTGGGCCAGCTGCGCACCGTGGTGGAAGCCTATCCCGACCTCAAGAGCCAGCAGAATTACACCACGCTGATGAGCCAGCTCGAAGGCACCGAGAACCGCATCACGGTCGCCCGGCGCGATTACAATGAGGCGGTGCGGCAGTACAACACCACCATCCGCACCTTCCCCGATTCGATCGGCGCCAACCTGATCCATGGTGCCAAGCCGATGGTGCCGTTCAAGGCGACGACCGAAGGCGCCAACGAGGCTCCCAAGGTCGATTTCGGATCGTGACCACAACACCCGCCCCGACCGGGGGCTGGAAATCATGGCTGGGCCAATGTCTGGCGCTGGCGCTGCTGCTGATCGCAGCGGCGCCGGGCCAGATAGCCCTCGCCCAGACCTTCCCCAAACTCACCGGTCGCGTGGTCGATGCCGCCAATCTGCTCGATCCCGCGCAGGAAGCGGCGCTGACCGCCAAGCTGGAGGCGCTGGAGAAGCAGTCCAGCCGCCAGCTGGTGGTTGCAACGCTCCCCGATCTGCAGGGCTATGAGATCGAGGAATACGGCTATCAGCTCGGCCGCGAATGGGGCATCGGGCAAGCCGAAAAAGGTTCGGCAGAAAAAGACAACGGCACGCTGCTCATCGTCGCGCCCAACGAACGCAAGGTGCGGATCGAGGTTGGCTATGGCCTCGAAGGCGTGCTCACCGATGCGCTGTCGAGCGTCATCATCCAGCAGGACATTCTGCCGCGCTTTCGCGACAAGGATTTTCCCGGCGGCATCGCGGCGGGCGCCGATGCAATCATCACCCAGCTGACCCTGCCCGACGAGGAAGCGCGCGCCTTTGCCTCCAAGGTGGAAGAAGAGGCCCGGTCGAGCGATGACGGCGGCGGCATCGGTCTGTTCATCTTCTGGGGGCTGATCATCTTGTTCTTCTTCATCATTCCCGCCCTGAGCAGCAAGGGCAAGGGTTCGCGCTATCGTGGCGCGGGCGTCGGCGGGATCACCACCTGGGGCGGCTCTTCGGGCTCTTCCTGGGGTGGCGGAGGCGGCGGCTTCGGTGGGGGCGGCTTTGGCGGAGGCGGCGGCAGCTTCGGCGGCGGCGGCTCTTCGGGCGGATGGTGAGACAGCATGGCAAAGGTTGAAACCATCACCCCCGACGAACATTGCATCGTCACCGCTGCGGTCGCCGAGGCCGAACAGCACACCAATGGCGAGATTGTCACGGTGATCGCTGGGCAATCCGACGACTATCGCGAAACGCCGATCTACTGGGCGGTCGCCGCGATGTTCCTCGCGCTCGCGTGCATCGCGGTGTTCCCCGAATGGTTCGAACAGCTGCTGTCGACCTTCACCGGCGGCTGGGAGCATGTCTACACCCCCGGCGAATACCTCACCATCATCATGCTGCTGCTGGGAATCAAGTTCGCCGCGGTGCGCCTGATCCTGGGGTGGAAACCGCTGCGGCTTGCGCTGACCCCGGCTGCGGTCAAGCAGATGCGGGTGCGCGCGCGGGCGATCAACCTGTTCAAGGTCAGCGCCGAAAAGCGCACGGTCGGGCTCACCGGGGTGCTGATCTACCTCTCGATGGCCGAGCATCGCGCCGAGATCGTTGCCGACAGCGCGATCGCCGCCAAGGTCTCTCCCGATGTCTGGGGCGAGGCGATGGCGGACATGATCGTCGAGCTCAAGGCAGGCCGCGCGGGCGAAGGCATGGCGGCGGCTGTGCGCGATGTCGGCAAGGTGCTGGCAGAGCATTTCCCCAAGACCGGCGACAATCCCAACGAGCTGCCCGATCGGCTGATCGAGCTTTGAAGGTTGTGCAGCATTGCTCGCACCTCTCAATCGTGGCCCCCGCGCAGGCGGGGGTCCCGCTTCTGCTCTCCGTCAGAGCAAAAGCGGGATTCCCGCGTTCGCGGGAATGACGAGGCCTAACCTGTGCTGGAAAACCTGATGACCGAAACCGAGGAAATCGTCTGGCAGGGACGGTTCATCACCGCCAAGACACGCGGAAGATGGGAATATGTCTCGCGCAGCCGCGGCATCAGCGCCGCGGTGATCCTGGCGGTGCACGAAGGCGCGGTGGTGCTGGTCGAGCAGTATCGCGTTCCCCTGGGCCGCAGTTGCATCGAACTTCCCGCCGGCCTGATCGGCGATCATGAAAGCGGCGAAGCCCCCGAACTGGCCGCAGCGCGCGAGCTGGAAGAGGAAACCGGCTTCCGTGCAGGCCGCATGGAAAATCTCGGCGAGTTCTACTCCTCCCCCGGAATGGTCAGCGAGGCCTTCCACCTGATGCGCGCGCATGATCTGGTGCAGGTGCACGCGGGCGGCGGGGTGGAGGGCGAGAACATCACCGTCCATGTCGTGCCGCTTCCCGAGCTCGAGCGCTTCGTCGCCGACAAGCGCGCGCAGGGTTGCGGCATGGATGTGAAGCTGCTGATGCTGCTGGGCGCGCGGATACTGGGCTAACCCGGATGCCCGGGCGGGCCTCAGCCCTTGCCCTTGGTCTTGGTCGCGCCCGCCTTGCAGTTGCCCTCGATGAAATCGATGATCATCCCGGCAATGTCCTTGCCAGTGGCATGTTCGATCCCTTCGAGCCCAGGCGAGCTGTTGACCTCCATGATCACCGGGCCGTGATTGGAGCGCAGGATGTCCACGCCCGCCACGTTCAGCCCCATGACGCGCGCCGCGCGCACCGCGGTCGAGCGTTCCTCCGGCGTGATCTTGATCGCCTTGGCGGTGCCGCCACGGTGCAGGTTGGAGCGGAAATCGCCCTTGGCGCCAGTGCGCATCATCGAGGCCACAACCTTGCCGCCGATCACGAAGATGCGGATGTCGCTGCCATCGGCCTCCTTGATGAACTCCTGCACCAGGATGTTGACGTTGGCGCCGCGGAACGCCTCGATCACCGACTTGGCTGACTTTTCGGTTTCGCCCAGCACAACGCCGATGCCCTGCGTCCCCTCGAGCAGCTTGATCACGACAGGCGCGCCGCCGACGATCTTGAGCACCTCGTCGGTCTGCTTGGGGTCGTGCGCAAAGGCGGTGACCGGCAGGCCGAGGCCATGCTTGGCGAAGATCTGCATCGAGCGCAGTTTGTCGCGCGAGCGCCCGATCGCGACGCTCTCGTTGAGCGACCACACGCCCATCATCTCGAACTGGCGCAGCACGGCAAGGCCATATTGCGTGATCGAGGCGCCGATCCGCGGAATCACCGCGTCGTAACGCGCCACCGGCTCGCCATGATATTGCGCGCCGGGGCGGTGCGAGGTGATGTTCATCGTCACCCGCAGAGTGTTGAGGATGTCGATCTCGTGCCCGCGCGTCCGGGCCGCCTCGCACAGGCGGCGGTGCGAGTAGAGATTGGGATTGCGCGCCAGCATGGCGATTTTCATGGGGAGGTCCTTTGGGGAAAAGGGATCATCGGTCGGATTCCTCGGGCTGGCCGAGAACCCACTTGCGAGCGCAATCGACACGGAAACCGCGCCGCAGCGCGCGGCGGCCGATCAACAGCGGAAAGCTCATGGTGTTGCGATTGGCCAAGGTCATGTGCCCTTTCCAGCGCACGCTACCAAGGATCATCGTCGTTTCTATGACATAGCGCAGTTCGATCGCGCCATTCGAGCTCTTGACCCGGCGCTGCTCGACTCCGGGCGCGCGAAACTTGCGCGCAGGCTCGCCGCGGTGCGCGCGGAACCAGAATTCGACGACCAGCTGGCCATCGATCATCAAGGGGTTGACCCGCGTCGCGTGGATGGAGGAGGTAGCTGCGCCGGTGTCGATCTTGGCCTTGATCCGGCTCAGGCCCAGATCGGGCAGGTCGACGCACTCGGACCAGCCGATATCGATCAGCTCCCGGCTCGCTTTGATCTTTCTGGAGAGCCGGGACATCGCAGCGCCCGTTAGCAGGACGCGCGCGCGGCGCAAGAGGCTTGCGGCGAGCAGTTCGTCCTGCTCGCCGCGCCTGTCATCGCGTCAGACTACGCCAAAGGCGAGCATCGCATCGGCCACCTTCTTGAAGCCTGCGATGTTCGCGCCCTTCACGTAATCGACATAGCCCTTGCCGTTGTCGCCATAGGTCAGGCAGCTGTTGTGGATGCCCATCATGATGTCCTTGAGCATCTGCTGCAACTCGTCTTCCTTCCATGCGCGGCGCTCGGAGTTCTGGCTCATTTCGAGCCCCGAGACCGCAACGCCGCCGGCGTTCGAGGCCTTGCCCGGCGCGTAGAGGATCTTGGCATCCTTGAACACGTGCACGCCATCGAGATCGGTGGGCATGTTGGCGCCTTCGGACACCGCGATGCAGCCGTTCTTGACCAGCATGCGCGCATCATCGCCGAGCAGCTCGTTCTGCGTGGCGCAGGGCAATGCGACATCGCAGGGAACACCCCACGGGGTCTTGCCGGCATGGAAGGTCGCGCCCTTGAAGGCTTCGACATATTCCTCGATGCGGCCGCGGCGATGGGTCTTGTGCTCCTTCACCCAGTTGATCTTGTCCTGGGTGATGCCATCGGGATCGTGGATGAACCCGCCCGAATCCGACAGGGTCAGCACCTTGCCGCCCATCTGGACGATCTTCTCCGCCGCATGGGTGGCAACGTTGCCCGATCCGGAGATCACCGCGGTCTTGCCGGTGAGGCCATCGCCCTTGTGCGCCAGCATGTTGGAGAGGAAGTAGACCGCGCCATAGCCGGTCGCCTCGGTGCGGATCAGCGAGCCGCCCCATTCCAGACCCTTGCCGGTGAGCACGCCGGTAAACTGGTTGGTGATGCGCTTGTACTGACCGAACATATAGCCGATTTCACGCCCGCCCACGCCGATGTCGCCTGCGGGCACGTCAACGTCGGCACCGATATGGCGGTACAGTTCGGTCATGAAGCTCTGGCAGAAGCGCATGATCTCGCGCACGCTCTTGCCCTTGGGGTTGAAATTCGATCCGCCCTTGCCGCCGCCCATCGGCAGGCCGGTGAGTGCGTTCTTGAAAGTCTGTTCGAATGCGAGGAACTTCAGCACCGATTCGGTCACCGAGGGGTGGAAGCGGATGCCGCCCTTGTACGGGCCGATGGCGTTGTTGTTCTGCACGCGCCAGCCGCGCTGGACGCGGATATTGCCGTTGTCATCCTCCCAGCAGACGCGGAACGAAATGACGCGGTCGGGCTCGGCGATACGGCGCAGGATCTGCTGCTCGTGATACTGGACCTTGTCGGCCATGAAGTCGAAAATGTCTTCGGCGACTTCCTGCACCGCCTGGACAAATTCGGGCTGGTGCGGATTGCGCTTCTTCACGCCTTCCATGAAGGTCGGCAAGTCTACGTGATCGGATACGGCCATGGGTGCCCCCTTTTCAAGGTATTGCTGCGAACTGCGCGACCCGGCCCGAATGGCAGCGAACTCTCCTGATTCGCCTGCGATTCTGCGCAAACTCTAGCGTAAATTGCCCGGGGCGATAGTGCTAATTGGCACAGCTTTCAGACCGCCCGGAGGCTCGCGACCGGGGCTGTTCGAAGGCGCCGGAAGTGGCCAGCTTCAGCGCCCACCCTCTTCGGGATCACGATCGCGCGAAGGCCGGGCAAGCGGCCTGGTGCCTGCTGCAGGGCCAGGCTTCACGGCAGGCTCGGCGGCGGGCTTGGCGACAGGCTCCTCGTCCTTGCCTGCCGATACCGCGTCGTCCGGCTCGAGATCGGCAACCAGGCTGCTGACACTGCCGCCGGCATCATCGGCAGCGGCATCCGTGTCAGCCGCGGGCTCAGGTTCAGCATCACTGATAGCGGGCGCGTCAGCTCCGCCACCGCCCACCAGCGGGCCCAGCGCCATCGCCAGCCGCGATGCCTGCGCGCCGATCACGCCATCGACCGCCGGTGCCATCTCGCCCTGCGGCATCCGCATGAAGCCGCCCGCGACATATTCGAACGTGAGCCTGGTGCCTCCCTTGATCGGCGCGAGGCTGACCGTCATCGTGCCCGCCATCGCTTCACCCTGCAGCGGTCCCAGCGCGCCGGACAGCCGCAACAGCTTGCCCGGATCGACATAAAGGATCTGCATGTGCTGGACGCTGCCGCGCAAGGTCCGCTGCGGCGCGCCGCTTTCGGTGGTCGCCTCGTTGGGGATCAGCTCGCAAAAGCACCCCCCTGCCTGCGCATCCATGTAGAGATTGTCGGCGCTGCCGGTCCAGGTGTGGTCCTTGTCCCACCATTTGGCAGGCGTGCGCAGCATCGCAAAGGCGGCGTCCGGATCGACCGCGACCGTCACGCTGTGCTTGACCGCAAAGCCGTTGTCCGACTGCGCAGTGACCTCGGCATGGGCTGGGGCGGCGGCAAGGGTGGCGAGAGCCAGAACGGCAAGAGCGGTGCGCATGTGCAAAGGGTTCCCCGGTGATGTTCCAGGTTCATGCCCGCGATCGGGTGGTCCCGCAAGTCTATCGAGAGAAGCGCCAGCTCCGGACCTGCCCCTCCCGCTGCCGGGAGGGGAAACCCGTGGATCAGGCGTCGAGAACCCCGGCGATGGCGCCGGCGACGGCATCCATGCTCGCCATACCATCGACCCGGCTGACGATGCCGCGCGCTTCGTAGATCGGCAGGATCGGTGCGGTCTTGGCGCGATATTCGGCCATGCGGGTGCGCACGGTGTCCTCGTTGTCATCGGGACGGCGCTTGAATTCGGTCGAGCCGCACTTGTCGCACACGCCCTGCTTGGCGGGGAGCTTGTAGCGGTCGTGATAGCCCTCGCCGCAGTTGGCGCAGGTGTAGCGGCCGGTGATGCGATCGACCAGTGCGTCTTCGTCGACGCCCAGCTCGATGACATGGTGCAGGCTGCGGCCGCGCGCTTCGAGGATCTCGTCGAGCGAGACCGCCTGTGCCGCGGTGCGCGGGTAGCCGTCGAAGATGATCCCGGTTTCGGGCGAAAGCTCGTCCAGCGCATCACCGATGATGCCCGAGACGATCTCGTCGGAGACCAGCTCGCCCGCTTCCATGACCGCCTTGGCCTTGAGGCCGATCGGCGTGCCCGCCTTGACCGCAGCGCGCAGCATGTCGCCGGTCGATAGCTGCTTCATGCCGCGTTCGTCAACCAGACGCTGCGCCTGGGTACCCTTACCGGCACCTGGCGGGCCCAACAAAATGATATTCATGGACAGTCACATCCCCTGGGGACCGGTTGCCCCGGCCCTTCATATTCAGAATGGAACGCTTAGCGCAAGCGGCCCTTCAACTTAGCCTTCTTGATGAGGTCGGCATATTGGTGCGCAAGCAGGTGGCTCTGGATCTGGGTAATCGTGTCGACGGTCACGTTGACCACGATCAGCAGGCTGGTGCCGCCAAGGAAGAACAGCGGAATGCCGGTCTGCGCGATGACATATTCGGGCAGCACGCAGACAAAGGTCAGGTACGCCGCGCCGACCACGGTAATGCGCGTGAGCACATAATCCAGATAGGTCGCGGTGTTCTTGCCGGGACGGATGCCGGGGATGAAGCCGCCATTCTTCTTGAGGTTCTCCGACGTTTCTTCCGGGTTGAACACCACGGCAGTGTAGAAGAAGCAGAAGAAGATGATGCCCAGCGCATAGAGCGTCATGTACAACGGCTGGCCGTGCTGCAGATACTGGTTAAGCGTCACCAGCGCGCTGCCCATAGCCGAGTTGGGATCGGCAGAGTTGCCCGCGAACTGAGAGATCGTCAGCGGCATCAGCAGCAGCGACGAAGCGAAGATCGGCGGGATCACGCCTGCGGTGTTGATCTTGAGCGGAAGATGGCTGCGGTCCGCCTGCATCACGCCGCGCTGGGTGGCGCGCTTGGGATACTGGATCAGCACCCGGCGCTGGGCACGCTCCATGAAGCAGATGAAGATCACCAGGCCGACGATCATCACCAGCAGGCCGACGATCAGGAACGGCGAGATCGAGCCGGTGCGACCGCCCTCGAACATCTGGGCAATGAAAACCGGCATCTGGGCGACGATGCCCGCCATGATGATCAGCGAGATGCCGTTGCCGATACCGCGCGCGGTAATCTGCTCACCCAGCCACATCAGGAACATGGTGCCGCCGACAAGGCTGATCACCGCGCCGATGCGGAACATGAGGCCGGGATCGACCACCGCCTGGATGCCACTGGCACCGGCATAGGATTCAAGGCCGACGGCGATGAAATAGCCCTGCATCGCGGTGAGGAACACGGTGCCGTAGCGGGTGTACTGGTTGAGCTTCTTGCGGCCCGATTCGCCTTCCTTCTTGATCGCGGCAAGCTGCGGCGACAGCGAGGCTGCCAGCTGCACCACGATCGAGGCGGTGATATAGGGCATCACGCCAAGCGCGATCAGGCTCATGCGCTCGAGCGAACCGCCCGAGAAGGTGTTGAAGATGTCGAGGACGCCGCCCTTGGTCTGCTCGTACAGAGCTGCCAGCGCGGTGGGATCGACGCCCGGAAGCGGGACATAGCTCAGAAGACGAAAGATGATCAGCGCGCCGATGGTAAACCAGATGCGGTTCTTCAGTTCGGTCGCCTGGCTGAATTTAGCCATGCTGAAGTTGCTTGCCAGATTGTCGGCCCGTGATGCCATGAACCCAAATATCCCATAATGCGGCCTGCCAGCGCATTCAAAGCGCGCGACCGGAAATCACATTGTGCGCGCTACGCTTCGCGCTTGTGCTTTACAAGCCCGTCGCAGCGATACCGCCTTGCGACGTCTCAAGCAAGACGCCCCGCGCTCACCATATCGGGAGGCGGGGCGTTCTTGACAAGCCGGATGGCCTGATCAGGCTTTCTTTTCGTACGGCGGCTTTACGTACTTGGGACGCGGGAGGATGATATCCACCTTGCCACCGAGCTTTTCGATCGCCTCAATGGCACCCTTGGATGCACCGGCGACATTGAAGCTCACCTTCGAGGTCAGTTCACCCTTGGCGAGAATGCGCACGCCATCCTTGCCGCCACGCGACAGGCCGGCAGCGCGCAGCGCAGCCTGATCGACAGTGCCATCGGTCGGCAGCTTGCCGGCGTCGATGAACTTCTGGATCATGCCCAGGTTGACGATGTCGTAATCCTTGCCGAACGGATTGTTGAAGCCGCGCTTCGGGATGCGCATGTGCAGCGGCATCTGGCCGCCTTCAAATCCGGCGATCGAAACGCCCGAACGGCTGGTCTGGCCCTTCTGGCCGCGTCCACCGGTCTTGCCCTTGCCCGAACCGATGCCGCGTCCGACGCGCATACGGCCCTTGCGGGCGCCTTCGTTGTCCTTGAGTTCGTTCAGCTTCATAATGTGCACTCGCTTTCGCTTTGTTCGCGCTAAAATAAAATCTCTCCCATTCGCAGGGAGAGATACGCAGCCTTGCCAGCTTGCTGGCTAGGCGCAGTAGAGAGGGGCAAGCGTCAATGCAAGCCCCTCTCCCAACCCTCTCCCCTCAAGGGGAAAGGACATTTCTGTCAGTCGATCACCGTCACCATGTGGCGGACCTTCTGGAGCATGCCGCGAATTTCGGGCGTGTCCGTATGTTCCACAACGCGGTTCATCTTGTTCAGACCAAGGCCGATCAGGACCTTGCGCTGCGATTCAGGACGACGGATCGGCGATCCGGTCTGCTTCAGCTTGATGGTTGCCATGTCGCTTTACTCCGTAATCGCAGCGGCTTCAGCCTCGGCGACGACAGGTGCGGCACCGCCACGGCCCAGCAGGTCGGCAATCTTCTTGCCACGACGCGCTGCCACCGACTTGGGGCTGGTCTGTTCGCCGAGCGCCTCGAAGGTCGCGCGGATCATGTTATAGGGGTTCGACGTGCCGTTGGACTTGGTCACAACGTCGGCCACACCCAGGCTTTCGAACACGGCGCGCATCGGACCACCGGCGATGATGCCGGTACCCTGCGGCGCGCTACGCAGCGTCACCTTGCCTGCACCGAAATGGCCGGTGCCGTCATGGTGAAGCGTGCGGCCTTCCTTGAGCGGAACGCGGATCATCTTCTTCTTGGCAGCAGCAGTTGCCTTGCTGATCGCCTCGGGCACTTCGCGGGCTTTGCCATGGCCGAAGCCTGCACGACCCTGGCCGTCACCGACCACGACCAGTGCTGCAAAGCCGAAGCGCTTGCCGCCCTTGACGGTCTTGGACACGCGGTTGATGTGGACGAGCTTTTCGATCAGCTCGTCACCCTGGTCCTCATCGCGCTTGTTGCGGTCATCCCGACGGCCACGGCCACCGCGATCGTTGCCGCCACGCTCGTTGCCACCACGGCCACGACCACGGCCACCACGGCCCTGGCGTTCAGCCTGGGGAGCACCTTCAGCGGCGGTGCCCGATGCTTCTGCGTTGTTCACTTCATCAGCCATCGCTTAAAACTCCAGTCCGCCTTCGCGTGCGGCATCGGCCAGGGCCTTGACCCGGCCATGAAAAATGAAACCGCCACGGTCGAACACAACGGTGGTCACACCCGCCTGCTTGCCAGCCTCGGCGATCTGCTTGCCAACGGCGATGGCGTCGGCAACGGTTGCGCCCGTTGCCTTGCTGCCCTTGACCAGGGTCGAAGCCGAAGCCAGCGTCTTGCCGGCTGCGTCGTCGATGATCTGTGCATAGATGTGCTTGCCGGTGCGGTGCACCGAAAGACGGGGACGTCCACCTGCCCGTGCGCGCAGCGAGCTGCGGACGCGCTGACGGCGACGATCGAATAAAGAGAGCTTCGCCATGGCTTACTTCTTCTTCCCTTCCTTGCGGAAGATAAACTCGCCCGCATATTTGATACCCTTGCCCTTGTAAGGCTCCGGCTTGCGCCAGCGACGGATTTCGGCGGCAACCTGCCCAACCTTCTGGCGGTCGCTGCCCGAAATGTGGATCGTGGTCTGATCCGGGGTCTTGATCTCGATACCGTCAGGAATGGCGAAATCGACATCATGGCTGTAGCCGAGCTGCAGCTTGAGGTTGCTGCCCTGCACGTTGGCACGATAGCCGACGCCGGTGATGTTCAGCGTCTTGGTGAACCCTTCGGTCACACCGACCACCAGGTTCTGGACCAGCGTACGCTGCATGCCCCAGAACGCCCGAGCGCGCCGCGTGTTGTTCGCCGGCTTCACCGCGACTTCACCATCGGTGAGTTCGTAGGTGATATCGGGCACGGTCGGCATGGTCAGCTCGCCCTTGGGACCCTTCATGGTGATGACGCCATCGGCCATCGATGCAGTCACGCCTGCAGGAATGGCCACCGGCTTTTTACCAATGCGGCTCATATCAAAATACCTCCGCCAGCACTTCGCCGCCAACATTCTGTTCGCGCGCTTCCGCGTCGGACAGAACACCACGGGGAGTGGATACGATGGTGATGCCCAGGCCGTTGCGCACGATCGGAAGTTCCTTGGAACCCGAATAGACGCGGCGGCCAGGCTTCGACACGCGCGCGACATGCTTGATCGCGGGCTGGCCTTCGAAATACTTCAGCTCGATGCGCAGGCCCTTGTGACGGCCCAGCAGCTCTTCGGTATATCCGCGGATATAACCTTCGCGCTGCAGAACGTCGAGCACGCGAGCGCGCAGGTTCGATGCCGGCGACATCACGCTGTCCTTCTTGGCCTGCTGGCCATTGCGGATGCGGGTGAGCATATCGCCCAGAGGATCGGTCATTGCCATATCTTCAAATCCTTACCAGCTGGACTTCGTAACGCCGGGGATCAGGCCCTTGTTGGCCAGATCCCGCAGCTCGATACGGCAGAGCCCGAACTTGCGGTAATAAGCGCGGGGACGACCGGTGGTTGCACACCGGTTGCGCACGCGCGTGGGGTTTGCATTGCGGGGCAGTTCAGCCATCTTGAGCCGGGCGATCAGACGCTCGGTTTCGTCAAGATTGGTGTCTTCAGCCTGCGCACGCAGACGCGCATAACGGCCAGCATACTGCTTGACCATCTTCTTGCGACGTTCGTTCTTGTTGATGGAACTCAGTTTCGCCATGACTTAAGTTCTCGCCTTTCTATTGCGAGACGGTGGGCTTTTAAGCCGCCGCCTGTTCCTGGGTTTCCTCGATCGGGAACGGGAAGCCGAAGAGGCGCAGCAGTTCGCGCGCTTCATCGTCCGTCTTGGCCGTCGTGGTCACAATGATATCCATTCCGCGAACAGCGTCGATCTGGTCGTAGCTGATCTCGGGGAAGATGATCTGCTCTTTCAGGCCCATGGCATAGTTGCCACGGCCGTCAAAGCTCTTGGGGTTCAGCCCGCGGAAATCGCGGATGCGCGGCATCGCGATCGTCACCAGACGATCGAGAAACTCGAACATGCGCTCCTTGCGCAGCGTCACCTTGCAGCCGATGGGCATGCCTTCGCGCAGCTTGAACTGCGCGATCGACTTGCGAGCCTTGGTGATCACGGGCTTCTGGCCGGCGATCAGCTCCATTTCCGCAGCGGCGGTGGTCACCTTCTTCTTGTCCTGGCTGCCTTCGCCGACACCCATGTTGATGGTGATCTTCTCGAGCTTGGGAACCTCCATGTGGTTCTTGTAGCCGAACTTTTCCTGCATCGCCTTGACGACAACGTCGTCATAACGCTGACGCATGCGGGGCGTGTACTTATCAGCCATCGATTTTCTCCCCGGACTTCACGGCGACACGGACTTTCTTGCCGTCCACCGTTTCAAAACGGACGCGCGTGGGCGCGCCAGTCTTGGGATCGGCCACCGCGACCTTGGAAATGTGCATGGGGGCTTCGACACGGTCGAGACCGCCCTGCGGGTTGGTCTGGCTCGGCTTGCGATGACGGGTCATCACATTCAGGCCCGAAACCACAACCTTCTCGTCCTTCGGCATAACCTTGGCGACGGTGCCGGTGCGGCCCTTGTCCTTGCCGGACAGGACGACAACGTTGTCGCCCTTTTTGATCTTAGCGCTTGCCATGGTTACAGCACCTCCGGAGCCAGCGAGATGATCTTCATGTGCTTGCGCGCACGAAGTTCACGAACCACCGGGCCAAAGATACGCGTGCCGATGGGCTCGTCGTTCTTGTTAACCAGCACAGCTGCGTTGCCGTCGAAACGGATCACGCTACCGTCGGGACGACGAACGTCCTTGGCAGTGCGCACGATGACGGCGCGGTGAACGTCGCCCTTCTTGACGCGGCCACGGGGCGCCGCTTCCTTGACGGAGACGACGATGATGTCGCCAACGCCGGCGAAGCGACGCTTCGATCCGCCGAGAACCTTGATGCACTGGACGCGCTTGGCGCCACTGTTGTCTGCAACATCAAGATTGGATTGCATCTGGATCATGGATCCGTTTCCTTCTTGTCTGGCTTGCCGGAACCAGTCCGGCAGTTCCTGCTTGAATTATGCTTCGGTCGAAGCCTCGGGCGCCTTGTGGGTGTTGACCCGATCCAGCACCTTCCAGGTCTTCAGCTTCGAAATCGGCGCCGTCTCTTCGATGCGGACGGTTTCGCCTTCCTTGAAGCTATTGGTCTCGTCGTGCGCGTGGTACTTCTTCGAACGACGGATGATCTTCCCGTACAACGGGTGCTTCACCTTGCGCTCGACATTCACGACCACGGTCTTGTCGCCCTTGTCGGAGACCACCGTTCCGGTCAGAACACGTTTCGGCATATCGGCCTCCTTACTTGGCAGCGGCGGCGCTTGCGCGCTCGCTCTGCAACGTCTTGATGCGGGCAATGTTGCGACGCACTTCGCGGACACGCGCGGGGCGTTCCAGCTGGTTGGTCGCAGCCTGGAAGCGCAGGTTGAACGCTTCCTTCTTCAGCGAACCCAGTTCAGCCGAAAGCTGATCGTCGGTCTTGGTGCGCAGGTCTTCAACAATCTTGGTCATCACTCACCTCCCAGGTGCGACGTATCGCCGAGGCGGGCCACAACCTTGGTCTTGATCGGCAGCTTCATGGCTGCACGCTCGAAGGCAACCGCGGCGATCGGGCCGGGAACGCCATCCAGTTCGAACAGGATGCGGCCGGGCTTGACGCGCGCTGCCCAATATTCGACCGAACCCTTGCCCTTGCCCTGACGGACTTCGGCAGGCTTCTTGGTCACGGGTACATCGGGGAACACGCGGATCCACAAACGTCCCTGACGCTTGATGTGACGCGTGATCGCACGGCGGGCCGCTTCGATCTGGCGAGCGGTGATCCGCTCGGGCTCCAGCGCCTTCAGGCCATAGGACCCGAAATTGAGGCTGGTTCCGCCAGGCGCATTGCCGCTGATGCGACCCTTGAATGCCTTGCGGAACTTCATTTTCTTCGGTTGCAGCATGATGCTCTACCTTGCTCTACTGTTCTGGGCTCAGCGGGCCGGACGGACGCCGGAAGTCTGTGCTTCCATCATCAGCCGGTCCTGCGCCATCGGATCATGTCCAAGGATTTCGCCCTTGAAGATCCAGCACTTGATGCCGATGATGCCGTACGCGGTGAGCGCTTCGGCATCGGCATAGTCGACATTGGCGCGCAGCGTGTGCAGCGGCACGCGGCCTTCGCGGTACCATTCGGTGCGCGCGATTTCCGCGCCGCCCAGACGGCCGCCGCAGGTGATCTTGATGCCTTCGGCACCCAGACGCAGCGCCGACTGAACCGCACGCTTCATGGCGCGACGGAAGGCAACGCGGCGGATCAGCTGATCGGCAATGCCCTGGGCAACGAGCTTGGCATCGATTTCCGGCTTGCGGATTTCAACGATGTTGAGCTTGACCTCACCACCCTTGATCATCGATTCCAGCTTCTTGCGTAGCTTCTCGATGTCCGCACCCTTCTTGCCGATGATCACGCCGGGGCGTGCAGCATAGATGGAGACGCGGCACAGACGGGCCGGACGCTCGATCACCACCTTGGAGATCGCTGCCTGGGGCATCGTCTTCATGATGAACTTGCGCAGCTCGATGTCTTCCTTGAGCATGCGTGCATAGTCGCGCCCTTCGGCGTACCAGCGGCTGTCCCAGGTGCGGTTGATCTGCAGACGCAGGCCGATCGGATTGCTCTTCTGACCCATGACTTACGCTTCCTCTTGTTCGCGCACGACGATACGCAGGCGGCTGAACGGCTTCAGGATGCGGCTGGAACGGCCACGAGCGCGCGTCATGAAACGCTTCATCGTGATCGCCTTGCCAACACTCGCTTCAGCCACGACCAGCGCGTCAACATCGAGATTGTGGTTGTTTTCGGCATTCGCAATCGCAGATGCCAGAACCTTGCGTGCGTCGACCGCCATGCCCTTCTTCGAGAAGGCCAGGATGTTCATGGCCTCTTCGGCCTTCTTGCCACGGATCAGGGCAGCAACCAGACCAAGCTTCTGCGCAGAACCACGGATGGTCGTGCCGACAGCCAGAGCCTCATTGTCACCAACGCGACGCGGAGATTTTGCCTTGCCCATTAGCGCTTGCCCTTCTTGTCAGCAGCGTGGCCAGGGAAGGTGCGGGTCGGAGCGAATTCGCCCAGCTTGTGACCCACCATGTCTTCGTTGACCGAAACCGGGATGAACTTGTGACCGTTGTAGACGTTGAACGTCAGACCAACGAACTGCGGCAGAATGGTCGAACGACGCGACCACGTCTTGATCGGAGCACGGCCGCCAGCGTCCTGCGCCGTTTCTGCCTTCTTCAGCAGATACAGGTCGAAGAACGGCCCTTTTTTGATGGAGCGAGCCATGACTTACCTCTTCTTCTTCGCGTGACGTGACCGGATGATCATCTTGTCCGTCGACTTGTTCTTGCGGGTGCGCATGCCCTTGGTCGGCTTGCCCCACGGAGTGACCGGATGACGGCCACCCGAGGTGCGGCCTTCACCGCCGCCATGCGGGTGATCGACCGGGTTCTTGGCGACGCCGCGGGTCAGCGGACGACGGCCCATCCAGCGCTTGCGACCGGCCTTGGCGAAGTTCTGGTTGCTGTTGTCGGGGTTCGACACCGCGCCCACCGTGCCCATGCAGGCGCCGGGGATGTAGCGCTGTTCGCCCGAGTTCAGACGCACCATGACCATGCCGCGGTCACGACCTACGACCTGTGCATAGGTGCCTGCCGAACGCGCGATCTGACCGCCCTTGCCCGGCTTCATCTCCACATTGTGGATGATGGTGCCGACCGGCATCTGTGCCAGCTTCATCGCGTTGCCCGGCTTCACGTCGGTCTTTTCACTGGCGATCACCTGATCACCAACGGCCAGACGCTGAGGCGCCAGGATGTAGGCGACTTCGCCGTCTTCGTACTTGATCAGCGCGATGAAGGCGGTGCGGTTGGGATCGTATTCGATCCGCTCCACAGTGCCGGCAACGTCCATCTTGCGACGCTTGAAATCGACGATGCGATAACGCTGCTTGTGACCACCGGCGATGCCGCGCGAGGTCACGTGACCCTTGTTGTTGCGGCCACCGGTCTTGCGCTTGCCTTCGGTCAGCGCCTTGACGGGGCCGCCCTTGTACAGGTCGCTGCGATCGACAAGAATCAGACCACGACGGCCCGGGCTTGTCGGATTATATGATTTGAGTGCCATATCTCTATCCTGTCAGCTACGAACCGCGCTCAAACGCCGGTGGTGACGTCGATCGACTGGCCTTCGGCCAACCGAACAACGGCTTTCTTGATGTCATTGCGGGTGTAGGGACGACCCTTCCAGCGCTTGGTCTTGCCCTTCTGGACCAGGGTGTTGACCCCGACCACCTTGACATCGAACAGCGCTTCGACCGCAGCCTTGATCTGCGGCTTGGTCGCATCCTGGCTGACCTTGAAGACCACCGAGTTGAATTCGCTCAACAGCGTCGACTTCTCGGTGATGTGCGGGGCAACGATCACGTCATAATGACGCGTATCGATGGTGTCGGATTTTTTAGCCATTGAACCGTGCCTCCAGCTTTTCAACAGCGGCGCGGGTCAGCACCAGCGTATCGTGTTTCAGGATGTCATAGACGTTGGCACCAACAGCGGGCAGCACGTTCAGACCGATCAGGTTGGCCGAAGCCTTCCGGAAATTGTCGTTCACGGCATCGCCATCGATGAACAGCGCCTTCTTGCCGAGACCCAGCTTGCCGAGCTGTGCCAGCAGCGTCTTGGTCTTGGCTTCGGTGAGGTCGAACGTGTCGAGCACGATCAGGCTTTCGCTGGCGACCTTGGACGACAGTGCCATCTTCAGGCCAAGCGCACGAACCTTCTTGTTCAGCGAGGGGTTGAAGTCACGGACGCGGGGACCGTGAGCCTTACCACCGCCGATGAAGATCGGGGCGCGACGATCGCCGTGACGGGCGGTACCGCCACCCTTCTGGCGACCGAACTTCTTGCCGGTGCGGGCAACGTCCGAACGTTCACGAGCGCCGCGGGCAGTGCCGCGACGGTTTTCGAGCTGCCAAGTGACAACGCGGTGCAGGATGTCTGCGCGCGGGGTCACGCCGAAGACGTCATCGTTCAGTTCGATGTCGCCCTTTGCGGTGGCGTCGAGGGTCTGGACCTTGAGCTTCATGGTTTAACCCTCCTTCTCAACGGTGCTGTTGGGCGTATCGAGATCGCCTCCAGCGGCGGGCACTTCAGCGGCTGCTGCAGCGATTTCCGCATCGGTGGGGGTCAGCGGAGCTTCGTGCTCTGCTGCGGGCTCAACCATGCCGGCAGGTGCTTCTTCATGCTCGTTGGCATTGGCTGCCGAACGGATCGCACCGGGGTACGGAGCATCGGCGTGACGCTCGACCTTAACGGCATCGCGAACCATCAGCCAGCCACCCTTGGAACCGGGGACCGAACCCTTGACGAAGATCAGACCGCGCGCCTCATCGGTGCGGACGACTTCGAGGTTCTGCTGGGTACGCTGACGGTCGCCCATGTGGCCGGCCATCTTCTTGTTCTTGAACACCTTGCCCGGATCCTGGCGCTGGCCAGTCGAACCATGGGCACGGTGCGAGATCGACACACCATGCGATGCGCGCATACCACCGAAGCCCCAACGCTTCATGGCACCGGCAAAACCCTTACCCTGGGTGTGACCGGTGATGTCGACCAGCTGACCGGCGACAAAGTGGTTTGCAGAAATGGTGGCGCCAACATCGAGGATCGCATCATCAGAGACGCGGAATTCGGCCATCAGCATCTTGGGAGCGACTTCTGCCTTGGCAAAATGCTCGCGCTGCGGCTTGTTGACGTTCTTGGGCTTAGCAGCTCCGGCACCCAGCTGCACCGCGACGTATCCGTCACGATCCTGGTTCTTGACCGAAACTACCTGGCAATCTTCCAGCGACAGGACGGTAACCGGCACGTGCCGACCATCATCCTGGAACAGGCGGGTCATCCCGACTTTCTTTGCGATCACGCCAGTGCGCATGATCTTTCTCCCAATAGAGGCCCACATGCGTGATTGCGTGGGGGCGTATCCAAACGAAAACCCCCAAGGCCAGACAACCTTGAGGGCCAACCCGAATTTTGATGATCACCCCGTCCGGGTTGGCTTTTTCCGCACCTCCTTTGAAAAGGAGTGTCGAAAAAGACGGGGGACCAGTGCCGCAGCATTGCTGCGCGGTATCCCTTGTAGTTCCCATCCAGTGGATGGAAGCGCCAGGCCCAGCCCGGCGCCGACTGGCATCAGGCCAGTTTGATCTCGACGTTCACGCCGGCAGCCAGCTCAAGCTTCATCAAAGCATCGACAGTGGCCGGGGTCGGCTGAACGATATCAAGCAGACGCTTGTAGGTGCGCACCTCGAACTGCTCGCGCGACTTCTTGTCGACATGCGGGCCGCGGTTCACGGTGAACTTCTCGATGCGCGTCGGCAGCGGAATGGGACCACGAATGAGAGCGCCGGTGCGACGGGCGGTGTCGGCGATGTCGCCGGTTGCCTGATCAAGCACGCGATGATCAAATGCCTTGAGGCGAATACGGATATTCTGCGTTTCCATTACCACTTTACCGATGCGAAAGAGCGAAAAACAAACCGCCCCAGAAACCCGTTGGCTCTTTCGAGCCCAACGCCGGGGCGGCCTATTGGAATATTGCCATCCCCCGCACGAATCAGATCCGTGCGGGAGATGGCGCTATATTACTTGGAGATCGTGCTGACAACCCCAGAACCGACGGTCCGGCCACCTTCGCGAATTGCGAAGCGAAGACCCGGATCCATCGCGATCGGTGCGATCAGCTTGACGCCGATCGTCACGTTGTCGCCCGGCATCACCATTTCGGTGCCCTCGGGCAGAACAACTTCACCGGTCACGTCGGTGGTGCGGAAGTAGAACTGCGGACGGTAGTTGGCGAAGAACGGCGTGTGACGGCCGCCTTCGTCCTTCGACAGGACGTAGACTTCTGCGTTGAACTCGGTGTGCGGCGTAACCGAACCGGGCTTGCAGAGAACCTGACCGCGCTCGACGTCTTCACGGGCAACGCCGCGAACCAGTGCGCCGATGTTGTCGCCAGCCATGCCCTGGTCGAGCAGCTTGCGGAACATTTCGACGCCGGTGACGACGGTCTTGCGGGTGTCCTTGAGGCCGACGATTTCGACTTCTTCACCAACCTTGACGATACCCGATTCCACGCGGCCGGTCACAACCGTACCACGACCCGAGATCGAGAACACGTCTTCGACGGGCATCAGGAACGGACGGTCGATCGGACGTGCGGGCTGCGGGATGAACTCGTCCACGGCCTTCATCAGGGCGTAGATCGATTCCTTGCCGATTGCGTCGTCACGGCCTTCGAGAGCGGCCAGAGCCGAACCCTTGACGATGGGAATGTCGTCGCCCGGGAAGTCGTACGAGCTCAACAGCTCGCGCACTTCCAGTTCAACCAGTTCCAGAATTTCTTCGTCGTCGACCTGGTCGACCTTGTTCATGTAAACGACCAGAGCCGGCACGCCGACCTGACGAGCGAGCAGGATGTGCTCGCGGGTCTGGGGCATCGGGCCGTCAGCAGCGTTCACCACCAGGATCGCGCCGTCCATCTGCGCAGCACCGGTGATCATGTTCTTCACATAGTCAGCGTGGCCGGGGCAGTCGACGTGCGCATAGTGGCGTGCTTCGGTTTCATATTCGACGTGTGCGGTCGAAATGGTGATGCCGCGCTCGCGCTCTTCGGGAGCCTTGTCGATGTTGGCATAGTCGGTGAAGGTCGCGCCGCCGGTTTCAGCCAGCACCTTGGTGATGGCTGCGGTCAGCGTGGTCTTGCCATGGTCAACGTGACCGATGGTACCGATATTGCAGTGCGGCTTGGTCCGCTCAAATTTAGCCTTGGCCATTTTTTCCTACCTTCGTTCTTTTACTATCTGTGGATAGTCCGCGCCGCGCTCTGGCGAGACTGCCCAAAACTGTCAACACCCAAATGAAAGCCCGTCGCGCGTTTCAGCGCGATTCGGCGGGCTAAGGTCGAGCGCCTATAGCGACTATGCCCGGCTTATGCCAGCTTCTCCTTGACCTCGGCTGCGACATTCGCCGGAACCTCGTCATAGTGAGAAAACTGCATCGTGTACTGCGCACGTCCCTGAGTGAAGGAACGCAGCTGGTTCACGTAACCGAACATGTTTGCAAGCGGCACGATAGCCTCGACCGCCTGGGCATTGCCCCGCGTGTCAGTGCCCTGGATCTGTCCGCGGCGACTGTTGAGATCGCCGATAACATCGCCCAGATAGTCCTCAGGCGTCACCACTTCAACCTTCATGATCGGTTCAAGCAGCTTGATGCCCGACTTCTGTGCCGCTTCGCGCATGGCCGCACGGCCAGCGATTTCGAATGCCAGCGCCGAGGAGTCGACGTCATGGTAAGCACCGTCGTACAGCTCGATCTCGAAGTCGATGATCGGGAAGCCGACCAGCGAGCCCGAGGCTGCAGTTTCGCGCATGCCCTTCTCAACCGCAGGAATGTATTCCTTGGGAATGTTGCCGCCCTTGACGTTGTCGGTGAAGATGATGCCCGAACCGCGCTCGCCCGGCGTGACCTTGAACTTCACGCGGCCGAACTGACCCGAACCACCCGACTGCTTCTTGTGGGTATAGTCGATGTCCACGGCCTTGCCGAGATACTCGCGATACGCCACCTGCGGTGCACCGACATTGGCTTCGACCTTGAACTCGCGACGCATGCGATCGACGAGAATTTCGAGGTGAAGTTCGCCCATGCCCTTGATGATCGTCTGGCCGCTTTCGGAGTCGGACGTCACGCGGAACGAGGGATCTTCGCGGGCAAGGCGGTTGAGCGCCACGCCCATCTTTTCCTGGTCGGCCTTGGTCTTGGGTTCCACCGAAAGCTCGATAACGGGCTCGGGGAATTCCATACGCTCAAGGATGATCGGAGCATTGATGGCGCACAGCGTGTCACCCGTGGTGGTGTCCTTGAGGCCCGCCAGAGCGACGATGTCGCCTGCAAAGGCTTCCTGGATGTCTTCACGGCTGTTGGCGTGCATCAGCAGCATGCGGCCAACCTTTTCCTTCTTGTCCTTGACCGAGTTCATCACGGTCGAAGCCGCTTCCAGCTTGCCCGAATAGATGCGGGCAAACGTCAGCGTGCCGACGAAGGGATCGTTCATGATCTTGAACGCGAGCGCCGAGAACGGCACGTCGTCCGAGGACGAACGCTCGTCTGCGGTCACGCCGTCAAGCTTCAGGCCCTGGATCGCAGGAACGTCGAGCGGCGAAGGCAGATAGTCGACCACGGCATCGAGCAGGGGCTGGACGCCCTTGTTCTTGAACGCCGAGCCGCAAACCACCGGCACGAACGCCATCTCGAGCGTACCCTTGCGGATCAGCTTCTTGAGGTCGGAGGTGCTGGGCTCGTTGCCTTCGAGATAGGCTTCCATCAGCTCGTCGTCGAGTTCGACAGCCATTTCGATCAGGTCGCTGCGATACTTCGCGGCCTTCTCGACCAGATCGTCAGGGATCGGCTGATATTCGAACTTCGCGCCCAGGCTTTCTTCCAGCCAGATGATCGCGCGGTTCTCGACCAGGTCGACAAGACCCTTGAAGCCGCCTTCGATGCCGATCGGCAGATACAGAACGGCCGGACGCGCGCCCAGACGTTCGATGATCGAGTTGACGCAGAAATAGAAGTCGGCGCCGGTGCGATCCAGCTTGTTGACGAAGCACATCCGCGGCACGCCGTACTTGTCGGCCTGGCGCCACACGGTTTCGGACTGCGGCTCAACGCCGGCAACGCCGTCGAAACATGCAACCGCGCCGTCGAGCACGCGCAGCGAACGCTCGACTTCAATCGTGAAGTCGACGTGGCCGGGGGTGTCGATGATGTTGATCAGGTGCTCTTCGCCCTTGCCCTCTTCGGCGCGCCACTTGCAGGTGGTGGCAGCGGACGTGATCGTGATCCCGCGCTCCTGTTCCTGCTCCATCCAGTCCATCGTCGCGGTGCCTTCATGCACTTCGCCGATCTTGTACGACTTGCCGGTGTAATAGAGGATCCGCTCGGTCGTGGTGGTCTTGCCCGCGTCGATATGGGCCATAATGCCGATATTGCGGTACTTTTCCAGGGGATGGCTGCGTGCCATGATCATAAACTCCAGGTGTGGGCCAGATGTGGGGATGCAATTTGCCGCGCGCTATAATGAAGCCCCCGCACTTTGGCCAGTGCGAATTGGGGATATCGATGTAGCAGACGCCAAACCCCTCTCTCCTTGCAGAAAGAGGACGGTATGCCTCACCAGCAGGCTGGCCGAGGCGGAATTGGAGAGGGGCAGGTCAGCACCCGATGTGCGCCCTGCCCTCCCCGTGCTTCAGATCGTGAAGCGAACCCTCCCCCGCAAGGGAGAGGGCGAGTTTTACCAGCGATAGTGCGAGAAGGCACGGTTCGCTTCGGCCATGCGGTGCGTGTCTTCACGCTTCTTGACCGCATTGCCGCGATTGTTGGCGGCATCGAGCAGTTCGCCCGACAGACGCGCAGCCATGGTGGTTTCCGACCGGTTGCGCGCGGCCGAGATGAGCCAGCGGATGGCCAGCGCCTGGGCGCGCTCGGGGCGCACTTCGACGGGAACCTGATAGGTCGCACCACCGACGCGGCGGCTGCGCACTTCGATGCCGGGCTTCACGTTGTTCAGCGCATCGTGGAACATGGGCAGCGGGTCGGCCTTGGCCTTCGCCTGCATGGTTTCCATGGCGCCATAAACGATCCGCTCTGCGACGGACTTCTTGCCGTCAAGCATCAGGTTGTTCATGAATTTCGAAAGCGTCAGATCACCGAACTTGGGATCGGGAAGGATGACGCGCTTTTCTGGGCGACGACGACGTGACATATTGGATGACTCCTGAAAAAGATGTGGCCGCGAACGGGGGCGTGTGGATCCTGAACAAGATCGCCTGAAGCGATCTTTTCAGGATGATCCGTCCCCCGGACGGATCACTTGGGCCGCTTGGCGCCGTACTTGGAACGGCTCTGCTTGCGGTCCTTGACACCCTGGGTATCGAGAACGCCGCGCAGCACGTGGTAACGCACACCGGGAAGGTCGCGTACGCGGCCGCCGCGGATCAGCACAACCGAGTGCTCCTGCAGGTTGTGGCCTTCACCCGGAATGTAGGTGATGACTTCACGGCTGTTGGTCAGACGGACCTTGGCCACCTTGCGAAGCGCCGAGTTCGGCTTTTTCGGAGTCGTCGTATAGACACGGGTGCAAACGCCACGCTTCTGCGGGTTTGCATCCATTGCGGGCACCTTGGACTTGGCCTTTTGCGGCACCCGGCCCTTGCGGACCAGCTGGTTGATAGTTGGCATGTTTTCTCTTCACCTGATTGGTAGAGGTAAGGTTACTCTGCCGCCCGATACGTGCCCGATCCGTTGCAAAACGAATCGATATGGTGGAGGCTCCGCCTTTGTCCCACCCGCACCTGACGCCAGTGTCGTGCTAATATCCGGAAAGCCGGACGCAATACGCCCCGGCAACCGAAGCGCGGCCCTTAACGGCGAATCCCCGTGCGGTCAAGCCGCAGCAGAATAGGGCGCGGCCTTGGCGAGAATACCCTGACGCATCGCGGCCCAGTCCTCGAAATGCCAGAACTCGGGCCGTTCGGTCCCCAGGATCTGAACGCCGCGATCGGGCGTGATGGTGATCTCCGCCGGAGCAAGCTCCTGCAGCCGCGATGTGCAATAGAATGGCAGCACGCGCACCCCTGACGGGTCCTCGCGGCAATTGTCGACGACCAGCGCCAGCCGGTGATCGTTCAGCCTGACCAGCCCGCCTGCGGGATACAGCCCCATCGAGTTGATGAACACCTGCATCAGCCGCTCGTCGAAATGACCCTGCCACTGCGACATCCGGCCCAGCGCCACGCAGGGGGTCCAGGGGTCCTTGTAGGGCCGGTTGGAGGTCACCGCATCATAGACATCGCAGATCGCGCCCATGCGCGCCGCCAGGCTGATCTCGTTGCCCTGCAGGCCGAAGGGATAGCCCGAGCCATCGATCTTTTCATGATGGTGCAGGCACACGTCGCGCGCGATATCGGGGATATCGGGATTCTCGCCGATCAAGGCATGGCCGCGTACCGGGTGGCTGCGGATGGTAACCATTTCCTCGTCGGTCAACCGGTCGACCTTGTCGAGGATCATCTGCGGCACCGCCATCTTGCCCAGATCGTGCAGCAGCCCGGCCACCCCCATCGAGCGGATGGTGTCGTCGTCCAGATCGAGCTTGCACGCAAAGTTGATCATCAGCGTGCACACCGCGACCGAGTGCATATAGGTGTATTCGTCCTTGTTCTTGAGCCGGACGAGGCTGGTCAGCGCCTTGTTGTTGCGCTCGACCGAATCGCGGATCTCGTCGATCAACGGCAGGACCTCGGGAAGCTTGACCGCCTGCCCCAGCCGCGCGGATTCGAACATCGCACCGACCTTCTTGCGCGACTTCTCAACGATCTTGGCGGCGCGCTTGCTCTCCTGGCGGAAGCTGGTCTTGCGCGGCGCAAGGCTGGGCGGCGTATAGCGCCCGGTGGCCGGGGCATGGCGCGGCGGAAGCACGGCGGCGGGCGGAAGCTGCGGCATCACAGGCGCGGGCTCCGCGGGCACGGCGCCGCGCTCGACATCGATGATCACCGCCGACACCTTGCTCTCGCGGATCTTGAGGACATCGGCATCCTCGATCAGCAGGAACTTCTTGCGCCAGAACGGGTGATCGAACCAGGAGCCGACAAAGCCCTGGATAAACATGCCCGTTTCAACCTCGGCTGGTTTGATATGCTTTAACAACAGCCCACTTCCCGTCCACAACCAAGGCCCGGGCTATCGTTCCATGCATCCATGCTCACAGATGCCCCCCGGCTTTCGCACAATCGTTTGCGACACCGGTATCAGGCAAAATTGTTAACGGTTGGTAAGTCCCGCGCACCGGCCAGAAAATGTTACAAAATGGCACTATTCCGGGGGGTGCGGGGTCGCAATCAGTTAAGGGCTTTCTTCAGCAGCTCGTTAACCATCTGCGGGTTGGCCTTGCCCTGCATCGCCTTCATCGTCTGCCCGACGAAGAAGCCGAACAAAGCTTCCTTGCCACCGCGATACTGCTCCACCTTGTCGGCGTTGGCCGCAAGCACGCCAGCGATGGCGGCATCGATCGCACCGCTGTCCGATGTCTGCTTGAGGCCCTTGTCCTCGACGATCTTGCCGGCACATTCGCCTGTTTCCAGCATGATCTCGAAGACCTGCTTGGCGATGGTGCCCGAAATCGTGCCGTCTGCGACGAGAGCAATCAGCTCTGCGCCAGCAGCCGGGCTGACGGGGCTGTCGTCGATCGACTTGCCGGTGCGATTGAGCGCGCCGTACAGTTCGGACAGCAGCCAGTTGGCGGAGCCCTTGGCGACCTCGGTCTCCGGCTTGCCCTGTGCCTTGACGCTTTCGGCCAGCAGCGCCTCGAACCAGCGCGCGGTCTCCGCCTCGGCGGTCAGCACCGCCGCGTTGTAGGCGGACAGGCCCAGCTCGCTTTCATAGCGCTTGCGCTTGGCATCGGGCAGTTCGGGCAGCGACGCCTTGCAGCCTTCCAGAAACGCGTCGTCGAGTTCCAGCGGCAGCAGGTCGGGATCGGGGAAGTAGCGATAATCGTGCGCGTCTTCCTTCGAGCGCATCGAGCGGGTCTCGTTCTTGTCGGGATCGTACAGCCGGGTTTCCTGGACGATCGAACCGCCGCTTTCCAACACATCGACCTGGCGGTTCGCCTCGTGCTCGATTGTCGCCATCACATAGCGCACCGAGTTGACGTTCTTGGTCTCGGTCCGCGTGCCGAATTCGTCGCCGGGCTTGCGCACCGAGACGTTGACGTCGGCGCGCATCGAGCCTTCTTCCATGTTGCCATCGCACGAGCCGACATAGCGCAGGATCGAGCGCAGCTTCTTGAGATAGGCGCCAGCCTCCGCAGGTGAACGCATGTCGGGCCGAGAGACGATCTCCATCAGTGCGACGCCGCAGCGGTTGAGGTCGACATAGGACATCGTGGGATGCTGATCGTGCATCAGCTTGCCTGCATCCTGCTCCAGATGCAGCCGTTCGATGCCGATCGTCTTTGTCTGTGCGTCGGGGTTTTTCTCATCGAGGCTGATCTCGATCGCGCCCTCGCCCACGATGGGATGATAAAGCTGGCTGATCTGATAGCCCTGCGGCAGATCGGCGTAGAAATAGTTCTTGCGGTCGAACCGCGAGTACCGGTTGATCTGCGCGTTCAATGCCATGCCGGTGCGCACCGCCTGGCGGACGCACTCGCCATTGGGCACCGGCAACATTCCGGGCATCGCGGCATCGACAAGCGACACCTGGGCATTGGGCTCCGCCCCGAAGGTGGTAGCCGCACCCGAAAACAGTTTGGCATGGCTGGTGACCTGAGCATGCACCTCGAGCCCGATCACGACCTCCCACTCACCGGTGGCGCCCTGGATACGATAGGTTGATTCAGTCATTGTCACCACCACTGCGCCGGACGCGCGGTAAAGCCTGCGCGTTCCTCGATTGCCAGACCCGCGTTCAACACGCCCTGCTCGTCGAGCGGCTTGCCGATGATCTGGAGGCCCAGCGGCAGGCCCTGGCTGTCGAGACCGCCAGGGACTGACATCGCGGGCAGCCCCGCAAGCGAGGCGGGCACCGCGAAAACATCGTTGAGGTACATCGCAATCGGATCTTCGCTGTTCTCGCCCAGGCCAAAGGCCGCGCTGGGCGCGGTCGGAGCGAGCAGCACGTCACATTTGTCCCACACCTGCGCGAAATCGCGGGCGATCAATGCGCGGACCTTCTGCGCCTGCGTATAATAGGCGTCGTAGAAACCGGCCGACAGCACATAGGTGCCGATCATGATGCGGCGCTTGACCTCTGCGCCGAACCCTGCGGCGCGGGTTGCGGCGTACATGTCCTGCAGCCCCGCCCCGTCGGGCAAGGTGCGCTGGCCATAGCGCACGCCATCATAGCGCGCGAGGTTGGACGAGGCTTCGGCAGGCGCGATGATGTAATAGGCCGGCAGCGCGTAACGCGTGTGCGGCAGCGAGACCTCGACGATCTCGGCGCCGGCATCGCGCAGCCAGTCGGCGGCCTGATCCCAGATCGCGGCGATCTCGGCGTTCATGCCGTCCATGCGATATTCCCTGGGAATACCCACGCGCTTGCCCTTGAGGTTGCTGGACAATCCGGCTTCCCACTGCGGTACGGGCAGATCGAGCGAGGTCGAATCCTTGGGATCGAAGCCGCTCATCGCCTCGAGCATGATCGCGCAGTCGCGGACATCGCGGGCCATCGGCCCTGCTTGGTCGAGCGAGGAAGCGAACGCGATCACCCCCCAGCGCGAGCAGCGGCCATAAGTGGGCTTGATGCCGCTGATGCCGACGAATGCGGCAGGCTGGCGGATCGATCCGCCGGTATCGGTGCCGGTCGCCGCCGGGCACAACCGCGCCGAGACTGCAGCGGCGCTGCCTCCCGACGAGCCGCCGGGCGCAAGCGGCGCGTTGCCGCCATCGTTGCGCCGCCACGGCGAGATCACGTTGCCGAAAGCACTGGTCTCGTTCGACGATCCCATCGCGAACTGGTCCATGTTGAGCTTGCCCAGCATGCCCGCGCCCGCATCCCAGAGCTTCTGGCTCACGGTCGATTCATAGGTCGGCTTGAAACCGTTGAGAATCTCGCTCGCCGCGCGCGCTTCCACACCCACGGTGCAGAAAAGGTCCTTCATACCGATGGGCACGCCCGCCATGATCGGCAGGTCCTCGCCCGCCGCACGCTTCGCGTCGATCGCATCGGCTGCGGCCAGCGCGTGTTCCGGCGTGTCGATCAGGAATGCGTTGAGCGCCTTGGCGTCTGCCACCCGAGCGTTGAATGCGCTCGCGACGTCGCGCGCGCTGAAGGTTCCGGCGCGCACGCCGTTGCGGATATCGGCAATGCCGAGGTCTGTAATGTCGGTCATGTTTATTCGATCACCTTGGGGACGCCGAAAAAGCCGTGCTCGGCAGCGGGCGCGTTAGCCAGCACCTTGTCGCGGATATCGCCATCGGTGACGATGTCTTCGCGCAGGCGCAAGGTGTTGGGGATGACAGCGGTCATCGGTTCGACGCCGGTGACGTCGACCTCGCCCAGTTGCTCGACCCAGCCCAATATGCCGTTGAATTCGGGGACCATCGCCTCGACTTCGGCATCGGTCATCGCGATCCGGGCCAGGCTGGCGATTTTCTTCACGGTTTTGCTATCTACTGACATGGTTCATGCGGCTAGCACCGGCCCGCCCGGCCATCAAGCGGGCAAATGCTGTGATCGCGCCAATAACCGCTGCTGCCAAACACCGCTGGCGATGTTGAAAACCCGCACCTATATGCGCGGATTGACGGGCATGTCGCTGGACCGCCCTTGCCCGCCGTTTCCGGAGAGTTTTTTTGGCCCGCAAGTTCCTGTATTTGATTGCGACGATCATCTTCCTGCTGGTCGCAGCTTTCGCGGTTTACCGGCTGTTTCCCCAGCAGATTTTTGCCGCAGCCTTCGTTCCTTCCGCTGAATTCGTGAAGCCCGAGGCGATCCAGACCAGCGCCTATGCCGACAAGGCCATGTGGTTCTCCCGCCCGGAAATCACCGGCAACGACAACCCCTCATTGTGGACGCCGGAAGGCTTTGAGCCCACCACTGCGCCCAAGGTCGCGGTGTTCTATGTCCATCCGACGTCGTACCTGAAGCGCGAATTGTGGAACGCGCCTTTGGGCGACAAGGAGTCGCAGGACCGCGCGCGCATCTTCCTGCGCAGCCAGGCCAGCGTGTTCAACGGCATCGGCCAGATCTGGGCACCGCGCTATCGCCAGGCGGCGATCGGTGCCTTCCTCACCAACAAGCCAGAGGCGCAGATGGCGTTCGATGCCGCCTATTCGGACGTGCTTGCGGCGTTCGACGAGTTTCTGCTCGAAATCCCCGACGACATGCCGATCATTATCGCCGGGCACAGCCAGGGCGCCTTGCACCTGACCACGCTGATGCGCCAGCGCGTGGTCACCCGGCCGCTCGCCGACCGCATCGTGGCTGCCTATGTGATCGGCTGGCCCATCTCGCTGACCACCGACCTGCTGGCGCTCGGCCTGCCGGTTTGCGCCGACCCCGATCAGGCCAACTGCCTGCTGTCGTGGCAGAGCTTCGGCGAGCCCGCCGAACCCGATCTGCTGCTGTCGGTCTATGATGTCAGCATCGGCTTTGATGGCACCCTGCGCGGCGCGACGCCGATGGTGTGCGTCAACCCGATCACCGGCGTCAACGGCGACGAGGCGACCGCCGATCGCAACATCGGCACGCTGGTTCCCAATGACGAGCTGACCGATGGCGTCATCACCCCCGCTTTGGTACCCGCACGCTGCGACGATCGCGGCCTGCTGCTGCTGGGCGGCGAACCCAAGATGGGCAACTACGTGCTGCCCGGCAACAATTACCATGTCTATGACTATCCCCTGTTCTGGGCGAACATCCGCGCAGACGCCGAACGGAGGGTGGCAGCATTTCTGGCCCGCTGATCACGACCAAGCCCGCAGAGTTTCGCGAGGCATTGCCCGAGGGCGGACGGCTGATCGGGCTGGACGTCGGCAGCAAGACCATCGGCACCGCGTTCTGCGATGCCGGCTGGAGCTTCGCCACCGCCGCCAAGACGATCAAGCGCTCCAAGTTCGGCAAGGACAAGGCGCAGATCGAGCAGCTGGTGGCTGATCAGAACATCACCGGGCTGGTCATCGGCCTGCCGCTCAACATGGACAGCACCGACAGCCCGCAAACCCAAAGCGTGCGTGCCTTTGCGCGCAACATTGCAGTGCTGGGGCTGCCGATCCTGCTGCAGGACGAGCGCTGGTCCACTCAGGCTGTGGAGCGCGCGCTGATCGACGCCGACGTCAGCCGCGCCAAGCGCGCCGAGCGCGTCGATTCGGCTGCAGCGGCGTTTATCCTGCAGGGGGCGATCGACGCGCTGGTGGGTTGAACGCCCGGCGGTCAGATCAGAAAGTCAGCGGAAATTATCGGCATAGGCCTGAATCTTCAGGCGGCGTGGAGGTGTCTGCTCGATCCGCGCGATGATGCCGTATTTGTCGGCATAGGCCCTGGCAGCCTCCAGATCGGGGAAGCGCAGCGAGAGCTGCTGGCGCGTATCGCCCGAGCCTGCCCAGCCGGTCAGCGGATCGGGCTTCTTCGCCTCGGCAGGTTCGAACTCGAGAACCCACAGATCGGTGAGCGCGCGACCCGACTGCATCGCGTTCTTGGGGCGCTGATAGATTCGTGCGGCCATTGGTATCCGTCCCGGGAAAAAGGTGATTGCAGCGCCTTTGCTACAGCGGGGGCGTTCGGGTCAAGCGTGGTGTGGGGTGGAAGGGTTGCAACAACCGCTGTAGAAAACTCCCTCACCACCCCCGCTCATCCTGAGCTTGTCGAAGGACCCGCGCCCACGCCAGCCATGTAGCGGGGCCTTCGACAGGCTCAGGCTGAGCGGAAGTGGGCAGTATCCTTGAACTCTCTCAGCCCTCAAATCCCCTGCCGCTTCTTTGTTGCCAGGCTCGCCTGCGCTTCCCACGGCGCATCAGGCCAGTGGTGGCGCGGGTAGCGGCCGCGCATGTCCTTGGCGACGTCGCGCCAGCTGCCGCGCCAGAAGCCGGGGAGATCGCGCGTGGTCTGGATCGGGCGACCGGCGGGGGAGGTCAGCGACAGCACCAGCGGGATATGGTCGCGCCCGACCACCGGGTGAACATCCAGCCCGTAAAGCGCCTGCACCCGCAGCTCGACGGTCGGGCCTGCAGTGGCCGAATAGTCGATGGCGTGGCGTGTCCCGGCTGGGCTGGTGAACTCGGGCGGAGCGATACGATCGACCGTCTGCGCCGCGTCCCAACCCAGCAGGCCCTGCAGCGCGGTGTGCAGCGGCCCCGGGCCCACTGCGCCCAGCGAGCGGTGCCCGGCGAGCAGCGGGGCGAGCCAGTCGTCCAGGCTATCAAGCAAAGCTGCATCCTCCAGCACCGCAATCCCGGCAAAGCGTGCGCGCTGCCGCAAGGCCAGCGCCTTGTCACCCCAGCCGAAAAGATCGAGGCCATGCTCGCGCACCCCGCCGATCAGCGCGGCGCACAACGCATCGGGCGATGGCGACGGGTCCGGCCCGCTCGCCAGCCGGATCGCACCCAGCCTGCGTTCGAGCCGGGCCTCGGCGCGGCGCTCGGCCAGCGCAAAGCTGCAGCGGCTGACGCGCTCGATCCGCGCCGCCAGATGGGTTTCGACGTCCGCAGGGTCGAGCGCCATCGCGCTCAAGATGCGCGCGTCTGCCGCCTTGCCCTGCACCTCGCCGATCGCCAGCCATTGCGCGGTGATCAGCGAGGAGGCCGTATCGAGCCGGAAGCTGCGCCCGCCAGCGCTCGCCCAGGCCTCTCCGCCAGCATCGCGCCGCTTGGCGACCCGATCGGGGAAAGCGAGGGCTAGCAGGATGGCGGGTGGTAGGTCGGAAGAGTTCGGATTGGCGATCTGCCGCTCTGCCAATTGCGCCCAGCGCTGTGCGAGCTTGCGCGATTTCGATGCGCGCTCGCCGCGGTCGGAGCGCCAGCGCGCCAGCCGCGCATCGAGATCCTCCCCCTGCCCGCCCAGCCCGCGCTCCTGAAGCAGCAGCGCAATTTCCGCGGCCAGCATGGCGCATCCTGCGCGCGCGCCGCACAGCAGCATATGCGCAAGATGCGGCGGCAGCGGCAGCGCGGCGATCGCGCGGCCATTGGGCGTGATCGCGCCGGTGGCATCGAGCGCGTCGAGCGCCTGCAGCCGCTTGCGCGCCTCGGCCAGCAAGGGCGCGGGCGGCGGATCGAGCCAGTTCAGCCGCAGCGGATCGTTCTCCCCCCAGGCGGCGCATTGCAGCACCAAAGGCGCAAGATCGCTGTCGACAATCTCGGGCGGATCGAAGCGCGGCAGCCCGCCGGTCGCGGCCTCCTCCCACAGCCGATACGCCACCCCCGGCCCCTGCCGCGCGGCGCGGCCTGCGCGCTGGGTGGCGGCAGCCTGGCTGGCGCGCTCGGTCACCAGCCGGGTGGTCGCGGCGAGCGGATCATAGCGCGCGCGCCGCGCCATGCCGCTGTCGACCACGATGCGCACGCCATCGATGGTCAGGCTGGTCTCGGCGATGCTGGTGGCGAGAATCACCTTGCGGCGGCCTTGCGGATCGCGCCGGATCGCGGCGCGCTGTTCGGGCGGGGTCAGCGTGCCGTGAAGCGGCAGCACCACGATCACATCCCCCAGGTTCGCCAGCCGCTCCTGCGTGCGGGCAATTTCCCCGACACCGGGGAGGAAGGCGAGCACATCGCCCGCTTCCTCGCGCAATGCGATGCGGATCGCCTGCGCCATCGCGTCCTCAAGCCGTTGTTCGCCGCGCCGTCCGAGATGGCGCAGCGCCAGCGGATGCGAGCGCCCCTCGCTGTTCAGCACCGGCGCATCCCCCATCAGCGCAGAAAAGCGCGCGCCATCGAGCGTCGCCGACATCGCGAGCAGGCGCAGGTCGGACCGGAACGCACCCTGCGCTTCTAGTGCAAGCGCCAGCCCGAAATCGCTATCGAGGCTGCGTTCGTGGACCTCGTCGAACAGCACCGCTGAGACGCCTGCAAGCTCGGGATCGGCCTGTATACGGTTGACGAAAATCCCCTCGGTCAGCACCAGCACGCGGGTAGCCGCGCTGGTCTTGCTGTCCATGCGGGTGGCATATCCGATGGTCTGGCCGACACTCTCGCCCGCCAACTCCGCGATCCGCTCGGCTGCCGCGCGCGCGGCAAGGCGGCGCGGGGAAAGCAGCAGGATCTGCCCGGTGCACCAAGGCTGGTCGAGCAGCGCCGGTGCGACGGTCGTGGTTTTGCCCGCACCCGGCGGGGCGACGAGCACGGCATTGGGTGAGGTCGCGAGCGCAGCCAGCAGATCGGGCAGGACTGCGTGGATCGGGAGCTCAGCCATAAACCCCCAGCCCCAGCCGGCTGCGCATCATCCAGCGCCCGACCATCAGCACCGAGACCACCGCAAGTCCCGCAGCGAGCCCGATCCAGACTCCCACACCATCCCAGCCCAGCTGGAAGGCGAAGAACCAGGCGGTGCCCATGCCGACAGCCCAATAGCCGAATGCCGCAAACAGCATCGGCCAGCGTGTGTCCTGCAGCCCGCGCAACACCCCTGCCCCCACAGCCTGCACCGCATCGACCAGCTGGAAGATCGCCGCGACCAGCAGGAAGCCGAGAGCGAGCGAATACGCCGTCGCCGCGCTTGCATCCATCGGATCGATGAACAGGCTGACCAGCTGACGCGGGAACAGTGCCATGATCGCGGACATCATGCACGCCGCGATCACGCCCAGCCCCAGCGCCGCCCATCCGGCGCGCCCCGCCGCCACCGCATCGCGCGCGCCATGGTGCAGCCCGACGCGCACCGTAGCGGCCTGCGACAGGCTGAACGGCACCATGAAGGCGAAAGAGGCGATCTGGATGGCCACGGCATGGGCTGCAAGCGAATCGCGGTTGATCAACCCCATCAGGAACGCCGCCGCGCTGAAGATCGCGACCTCGAACGCAAAGGTGATCGCAATCGGCAGGCCCAGCCGGAACAGCCCGACATAACGCGGCCAGTCCGCCACCCAGAAGCGTCCGAAGATGCGATAGCGGCGGAACGGGCGCACCGTCGTGACGACCAGCGCCATCACCACGAACAGCGTGCAATTGGCAACGAGGTTCGCGGTCGCGGCCCCCATCAGCCCCATTTCGGGAAAGCCGAGATTGCCGAACACCAAAGCCCAGCAGACGATCAGGTTCACCCCGACCCCGCACAAGGTGACGATGACGCCCCAGATCGGGCGTTCCAGCGCCGAGACATACATGCGCAGCACGAACTGCAGCAGCCAGGGCAGCAATCCCCACATCGCGACGCGCAGGAATTGCCCGGCGTCGCGCGCCAGATCGGGCTGCTGGCCCATCAGCAGAAACAGCTTTTCGGCCTGCCACAGCACGGCCCAGATCGGCAGGCAGGCGGTAAGCGCGACCCAGAACCCCTGCCGCACCGTGCGCCGGATATCGCGCACCGAATGCGCGCGGCGCCCGCGCTCGGCCGCGATCATCGGCGAAGCGGCGGTCATCAGCCCCATGCCGAAGGTGCCGCAGGCGAAATACAGGTTCACCGCCAGCGCCGCCGCTGCCAGCGCCTGCACATCGTAGCGGCCCAGGATGATCACCTCGGTGGTGTGGATCGCCATCTGCGCGAGATTGCCCAGCACCAGCGGCCCTGCCAGCCACAACAGCGCACGGATCTCGATCCCCAACGAGGCGGGCGGGGCATCACCGGAAATGGAAGTGGCTGAAAGCGCCGTCATCTGACTGAAACTCGATTTACCGGGCCTGCCCGGTGATTCGGGTCAGCCGGGTTCAATACCCTCTTGCGATCGCGAACTCGACCGTTTCGATCAGCGCCGCCTTGGCCTTGCCATTGGGGAAGCCCGCGATAGCGTCGATTGCGCGCTGCCCGAAGTGGCGGGCGCGGTCGAGCGTCAGATCGATGGCGCTGTGCTGACGCAGCAGATCGGTGGCGTGCGCCAGATCCTCGTCCGAGGTGCGGTGACCGATGATCGCCGCTTCCCAGAACTTGCGCTCTTCGGGGCTGCCGTGCGCATAGGCCAGGATGACCGGAAGCGTGACCTTGCCGTCGCGGAAATCGTCGCCGACATCCTTGCCCATCTGTGCTGCGTCGGAGACATAGTCGATCGCGTCATCGACCAGCTGGAACGCGATGCCCAGATTGCGGCCATAGGCGTCTAGCGCGAGCTCGTCGGCCTCGTTGCGCTCTGCCACCACCGCCGAAATCCGGCAGGCAGCGGCGAACAGCGCCGCGGTCTTTGCACCGATGATCGCAAGATAGCGCTCTTCGCTTGTCTCGATCTGGCGCTGCGCGGTGAGCTGGTCGACCTCGCCCTCGGCGATGATCGCCGATGCGCCCGACAGGATCTTGAGCACCTTGAGCGAGCCGTCCTCGACCATCAGTTCGAACGAGCGGCTGAACAGGAAATCGCCGACCAGCACCGTGGCCGGGTTGCCGAACACCAGGTTTGCAGCCTTCTTGCCGCGCCGCATGTCGGACCCGTCCACGACATCGTCGTGCAGCAGCGTGGCGGTGTGGATGAACTCTACCGCAGCCGCCAGCTTGTAGTGGCGGGTGCCGGGATAATCGAGCAGCCGCGCGCAGGCGAGCGTCAGCATCGGACGCATCCTTTTGCCGCCGCCTGCGATCAGGTGACCTGCAAGTTCCGGAATCAGCGGGATTTTCGACTGCATCCGGTCCAGAATCACGCTGTTGACGGAATTCATGTCGTGCGCGACCAGCGCCATGATCGGATCAAGGCTGGGCGCGGCGGCAGGCGCGCTTCCGGGGCGGCCGATCGGGTGGATAGTCGCTGTCATGGGTTGCGATGTGGCAATCCACATGGCTTAAGGCAAGCGCAAAGCGCAGCGGTGTTGTGATCCGTAGCGTGATTCTGGTCCCGTTCTAGACAAGGCTTCCGCTTATGGCGCACGATCCCGTCCTGGCCGCTTTCCGGCAGAGCATCGACAACATCGATGCCGCATTGATCTTCATGCTGGCCGAGCGGTTCAAGATCACCAAGGCGGTGGGCGAATACAAGGCCAAGACCGCGCTCCCCCCTGCCGACCCCGGCCGCGAGGAAGAGCAGATCACGCGGATGAAGCGGCTCGCGGTCGATGCCGATCTGGATCCCGATTTTTCGGAGAAGTTCCTGCGCTTCGTGATCGACGAGGTGATCCGGCACCACGAGAAGATCAGGGACGCTGGGTAACTTTCTCCCCTCCCGCTTGCGGGAGGGGCAGGTTCAGCTTGCTGAACCGGGGTGGGCTGGGAGCACACCCGGTGCAGGAGCTTGATTTCTCAGGCCCACCCCCGCCTCGGCTTCGCCTCAACCACCCCTCCCGCAAGCGGTAGGGGAGAATTCGGTCAGCCCGCCCGCGGCAACCTCAGCCGCACCAGCAGGCCGCCCAGATCCTCGCTTTCGTCGAGCTCGACCAGCCCGCCATAGATCTCCGCGACATCGCGCACGATCGCCAGGCCAAGGCCCGTGCCCGGCTTGCCGGTATCCAGCCGCGCGCCGCGATCGAAGATGCGGGTGCGTTCGATTTCGGGGATTCCGGTGCCGTCATCCTCGATCCAGATATCGACCAGCTTCGGGTCCGCGGACCCCTTGGGATCGATGGTGACGAACACGCTGCCGCCGCCATATTTGCCCGCATTCTCGACCAGATTGCCCAGCATTTCCTCAAGGTCCTGCCGTTCGATCGCGACGCTCGCGGTCTTGCTGCCATCCAGGTCGCAGCGGACATGCGGGTACAGCCGCACCACCGCGCGCTCGACCGCCTGCGCGCTTTCCCACACATTGGCGCGCGCCAGCGCCTGGCCGCGACGCCCGACAGCGCGTGCCCGCGCGAGGTGATGATCGACCTGGCGGCGCATCACCGCGGCTTCGCGGATCACGGTATCGGCCAGGTCATCCGCGCGCGCGGTGGCGCTGTTCATGACCACGGTCAGCGGAGTCTTGAGCGCATGCGCGAGATTGCCCGCATGCCTGCGCGCCTCTTCGGCCTGTTTCTCGTTGTGCTCGAGCAATGCATTCAATTCCTCGACCATCGGCATCACCTCGATCGGCATCGGATCGCGCACCCGGTCCATCCGGCCTGTGCGCATCGCCTGGATCGCCTCGCGCACCTTGCGCAGCGGCCAGAGGCCATAGAGCGTCTGCAAACCGGCAAGGATGATCAGGCCCAGTGCCAGCAGCGCAAAGCTGTAGGTCAGCGTCTGGCGCAGCTGGCGAATTTGCAGGTCCATCGCGTCACGCGACTGCGCGACCATGAAGCGCCAGCGGACCTTGGATCCGGGCAGATAAATCGATTGTTCGATGATCCGCAGCTCGTCGTCGGAAAACTGGTCGCTGTTGTAGATATGCGGCTGCGCGTCGCTGTGGTCAGTCTCGATCCTGAGCGCGCGGTCCCACAAGGAGCGCGAGGTGAAATCGGAATGGCCCGCGCCGCTGATCTGCCAGTAGAGGCCGCTGTTGGGCTCCAGAAACCTCTGATCGCCCAGCGGCCGGTTGAAGAACACCTCGCCATCGGGGCCGATTTCCGCCGAGGATATCATTGCGGTCAGCACATATTCGAGCTGATCGTCGAAGCTGGTGGTGACGGTGTTGGTGAGGATGCGGTCGAGCGCCAGCCCGCCGCCCAGCAGCAGCACGAATATCCACGCCGCAGCGATGCCGATCATCCGGCGGCTGAGCGAGCCGGTATTGGGCAGCGGCGGAGCAGGCGCGACAGACCCGCCCGTCAGCGTCTGGTCGAGATCAGCCGCCGGCACGCTCTGCCGGGTCTTCGAGGCTGTAGCCGAGCCCGCGAATCGTGGTGATCACGTCCGAGCCCAGCTTCTTGCGGATGCGCGTCACGAACACCTCGATGGTGTTCGAATCGCGGTCGAAATCCTGGTCGTAGATATGCTCGATCAGCTCGGTGCGGCTGATGACCTTGCCTTTGTGGTGCAGCAGGTACGACAGCAATTTGTATTCCTGCGCGGTCAGCTTCACCGGCTCGCCATTCAGCGAAACCTTGCCCGAGCGGGTGTCGAGCCGGACATCGCCCGCGATCAGCTCGCTCGAGGCGTTGCCCGAGGCACGCCGGATCAGCGCGCGCAGCCGCGCGATCAGCTCTTCGGTCTGGAATGGCTTGGCAAGATAATCGTCCGCGCCCGCATCGAGCCCGGCGACCTTGTCGGACCAGCTGTCGCGCGCAGTCAGCACCAGCACCGGGAAGGTGCGGCCTTCCTTGCGCCACATGCCCAGCACGGTCAGCCCGTCGATCTCGGGAAGACCCAGGTCGAGGATCACCGCGTCATAATCCTCGGTCGAGCCCATGAAATGGCCGTCCTCGCCATCCACCGACAGGTCGACCGCATAGCCGGTGGCCTCGAGCGTGGACTTGAGCTGTTTGCCAAGGGTGGGTTCATCCTCGACGATCAGAACGCGCATGGGCTACTCCTGCAAATGGATTTGGGAAGCGGCATGGCGGATGCCGTCGCTTGCCTGAATGGGTGCATATTGGCCAAAAAGGGAGTGGTGACAAGGCTGGCGGCTGCAGCAAAGGCCCAAATGGTTCAGCCGGTCTGGCGCAATATCGCCCCCGTACGCGCATCGACATCGACGAAGATGACGCGGCCGCTGTCTAGGAACTTGAGCCGATAGACCTGCGAGCCGGCGTCATATTCGGGGCCGAGATACTGCATGCCGCGCATCTTGGGGAGAATGCGCCCCTCGATCTCGCGCAGCGATTTCACCTGGCCTGCCATGAACTGTTCGCGCGCCTCGCTCTGTTCGCCGCGGCGCTTGCCGTCGAGCGCGTCGGCATGCGGCGCGCCCGTCACCATCAGGGCAGCGCCCAGAGCGAGAGCAGGCAAGGAGAGAGAGAACAGTTTCATGCTGACCGCATTACCCCCCGATCATTGAATAACCGCTGAATAGCGCGCTAACCGCTTCTTCAGCCTTTGGCCAGAGCCGCGCGTGGGTCAACGCGTCATCTGATAAGTTGCGTTGACCGTCACGCTGGTACCCACCTGACCGCCCTCGATCGGCGGGGCGGCGGCGACGGACTGCATCGTGGTGCGCTTCATGTCCATCATCCCCATCGGCGAGGCGTTGGAGATCGCTTCGGACACTGCGAGCAGCTGCACCCCGGTGAAGCCGGTGCGGCGCGCATAATCCATCGCCTGGGCTTCTGCCCGCTTCATCGCCTTGTCGCGTGCCTCGCGCTGCGCGGTGCTGTCGTCATCGATGCTGAAGCTGGGGCCCGACAGGTTGTTGGCACCCTGCGACACGACCGAATCCAGGATCGATCCCAGCTTGTCGATCTGGCGGACTTTCACAGTGACCGTGTTGCTGACCTGATAGCCGATGAAGCGCGGCTGGCGGCCATCGTTGCCATATTCATAATCCATGGCGAGGTTGATGCCCGATGTCTGGATGTCCTCGCGCTTGATGCCCAGCGCGACGATCTGCTTGATCACCTTGTCCATGTCGGCGGAGTTCTGGCGAAGCGCGGCAGACGCGGTCGGGGCCTTGCTGGTCACGCCGGTGCTGAACGTCGCGGTGTCGGGGGCGCCAAGCACCGTCTCGGTGATGCTGAGTTCGACCACGGGCGCGCCGGCGCTGGGGGTGACATCCACAGCGGCAATCGCAGGGGTTGCGGCGGCAGCAAGGAAGGCCAGCGGCAGGGCACGAGCGACGGTCTTGATCATGAGCGGGGTCTCCAGAAGATTGAACGACATCGGTTTTTCCGGCAACCGCCGGGTGAAGGGGTGTCAATGCGCCTGCGTACGTGTCAATCGACTGAACGGATCAGTCAGACGCGCGCAAGCCTTGTAAACATCTCTGTCATCCCGTGCCGCGGGCATGATCGATGTACGCCTTGCGCAGCGCCATCGTCTCCATGCCGGGGCGGCCATCGCCTATGCTGAGCCCATCGATCTCGACCACCGGCATCACGAACAGCGACGCCGATGTGACAAAGGCCTCCGCCGCACCCTGCGCCTCGGCGATGGTGAAGGGCCGCTCTTCCACCGTGATCCCGCTTTGCCGCGCAATGTCGATCAGGCTGAGGCGAGTCACACCGGGAAGGATGTGATGCCCCAGATCGCGCGTGACCAGATGGCCGTTGCGGGTGATGATGCATGCGTTCTGCGAAGTGCCTTCGGTGATCACATCGCCCTCCACCAGCCAGACATCATCCACCCCCGCCGCCCTGGCCTCCATCTTCATCATGCTGGCATAGAGCAGCTGCACCGTCTTGATATCGCGCCGGCCCCAGCGCCGGTCCGGCCGGGTAAGGATCCGCATGCCGCGCTGCGCCGTCGGATTGTCGACCAAGGCGCGGGCCTGGGTGAAGGCGAACACCGTGGGCGGAGTGCCGGGCGCGGGGAACAGGAAATCGCGGTCCGCCGCCCCGCGGCTCACCTGCAGATAGATTGTTCCCTCGGTCAGATCGTTGCGCGCGATCAGCGTAGCCAGAACGCCTGCCCAGTCGGTCGCAGCAACATCGTGCGCGATGGTCATCTCGGCGAGCGACCGCTCCAGCCGGGCCATATGCGCTGCATGGTCGATGATCCGCCCGTCCAGCACCGAGAACACCTCGTATACCGCATCGGCAAACAGCAGCCCGCGATCGAAGATCGAAACATGCGCCGCGTCTTCCGCGACGAAATCCCCATTGAGATACACTGTCCGCACGGCCGACCCTTTCTGGCGTATTTGTTCCGTCTTGCGATGAGCGCGGGCGGCGGGTCAAGACGGATGTTGCAGAATGGCCGGGGATTGCGCCGCGCAGCGCCCGCGCCTAAGTGCCTGCGCATGTCCACACCCCCTGTCCTATCCTATGAAGACCTTGGCCTGATCCAGGGCACCGGCTGGCTGTTCCGCGATATCAACCTGCATGTCGGCCCGCGCGACCGGCTGGCGCTGATCGGGCGCAACGGTGCAGGCAAGACCACGATGCTGCGGCTGATCGCGGGCGATATCGAGGCGGATCGCGGACGGCGCACCATCCAGCCGGGAATCCGCTGCGTGATGCTGGCGCAGGACCCCGACTTCAAGGGGTTCGCCACGCTGAACGACTGGGCGCTTGCCGGAGACGATGCTCCGCCCGCGCACGAGGTCGCCGCGATCGCCGACCAGATCGGTATCGATCTGTCGCGCGAGGCAGCGACCGCCAGCGGTGGCGAGCGCAGGCGCGCCGCGATCTGCCGCGCGCTCGCGAGCGAACCCGATGTGCTGCTGCTCGACGAGCCGACCAACCATCTCGACCTTGCCGCAATCGACTGGCTCGAAAGCTGGCTCGGGCGCTTCAACGGCGCGTTCGTGGTGATCAGCCATGACCGCACATTCCTAGAACGGCTAACGAAACAAACCCTGTGGCTCGACCGCGGCAATCTGCGACGCCAGGAGATCGGCTTTGGCGGATACGAGGCGTGGATGGAGCAGGTTTATGCCGAGGAGGCCCGCGCCGCCGACAAGATGGACGCCAAGCTCAAGATCGAGGCGCACTGGCTCGAGCGCGGGGTCACCGCCAGGCGCAAGCGCAACCAGGGGCGGCTCGCCAAGCTTTGGGAAATGCGCGCAGCCCGCGCCGCGATGCTGGGGCCGCAGGGCACCGCCAAGCTGAAAGCCGTGAGCGACGACAGCAAGACCAAGTCGGTGATCGTCGCCGACCGGGTGTTCAAGACGTTCGGCGAAGGTGAAGACGCGCGCACGATCATCAAGGACTTTTCGCTCAGGGTGCAGCGTGGCGACCGCATCGGCATCGTCGGCGCGAACGGCGCGGGCAAGACCACATTGATCCGCCTGCTCACCGGCGAGCTCGCGCCCGACAGCGGCACGATCACCCTCGCCAAGACATTGGACGGCGTGATCATCGACCAGCAGCGCAAATTGATGTCGCCCGAAAAGCGCGTGCGCGACGTGCTCGCCGAGGGCGGAGACTGGATCGACGTGCGCGGGGTGCGCAAGCACATCCAGGGCTATCTCAAGGAGTTCCTGTTCGACCCCGGACTGGTCGAGGCGCGCGTCGGCACCTTGTCGGGCGGCGAACGCTCGCGGCTGCTGCTGGCGCGCGAGTTCGCCCGCGCCTCCAACCTGCTGGTGCTCGATGAGCCGACCAACGATCTCGATCTCGAAACGCTCGACCTGCTGCAGGAGGTCATCGCCGATTATGACGGCACGGTGCTGATCGTCAGCCATGACCGCGACTTTCTAGACCGCACCGTCACCGTGACGCTCGGGCTTGACGGCTCGGGCGTGGTCGATGTCGTTGCGGGCGGCTATGCCGACTGGGAAGCCAAGCGCAAGCAGCGCACCGCCGACTGGGTCAAGTCGAACCGCAGCAAGGCCGAGGCCGCCGCCGCGGCAGCTGCCGCGATCCCCAAGCCGGTCTCGCAGAAGGTCAAATTGAGCTACAAGGACCAGCGCGATTACGACACTCTGCCCGAAAGGATCGAGGCCATCGAGGCGGCCATCGCGCGCGATGAGGCCGCGCTCTCCGACCCGGAGTTGTATACCCGCGATCCTGCCAAGTTCGCCGCGCTGACCAAGGCGATCGAGAAGGCCCGCGAAGAGAAGGACGCCGCCGAAATGCGCTGGCTGGATCTGGCCGAGCAGGTCGAGGCGATGGGGTAACGCCACCGACTGTCGATCCGGTCCCTACCCGGTCCCCTGCGAAGGCAGGGGACTGAGCTAGTCTCTCAAGGCAGCCGATAGAAATCTGCCAGCCGGTCGAGCGCCATGCGCAGCACCAGGCGGCCGGAGCGCACCGGCCAGCCCAGCGCCTTTTCGGCCACCGGCATCGCCTCGCCCGAGCAGATCACCCGCCAGGCGATGTCATTCAGGTCGCGGCCCAGCGCGGTGATTGCCGCATCGAAACGCTGGCGCGCCGCCGCCTGGCGTTCGGTTGGCTCGAGATGGTCGTCGCTGCCGCGATAGCCGCCGGATCGCGGTGCGGCATCCCAGCGCATGGTGATAGAAGGGGCCAGGTTCGCCCGCTCCCAATCGGCGCGCAGTTTCTCCCCTGCCTCGAACTGCCGCTCGTCGATCAGCCCGCGCGCCAGCAGCCAGCCCAACGGCGATTCAGCCAGGTTCACCGTCACCGATCGCGCATGCCGCGCGCTTCGGTTTGCGCGCGCCACCGTCTCGCCCTCGATCGCGCGCTCCGTCAACAACCGCCCGGCCACCTGCCGGACAGCACCAAACACTTCAGCCTTTGCCATCACCACCATCCATATCGGTTCGTTTATGCCGATATCGTCTTGCCATGGCGGTTGGATTGTAGGAAAGTTGTTTTCCAATCCGGTTCGAGAGGATGCTCCATGATCAACCGTATCCGCGATGTCCGACGCGCCCGCCGCATGACGCTGGACGATGTCGCCCGGCGCTGCGATCCGCCGACCACCGCGCAGACCATCGGGCGGCTGGAGACCGGGACGCGCACCCTGTCGCTCGACTGGCTCAACCGCATCGCCGCAGCGCTCGAGGTCGACAGCAGCGCGCTGGTGAGCACCGAAACCACCGCCGAGCTGGCGGTCGTCGCGCTGCTCGGAGCCGATGGCGCGCATGCGCTCAGCCGCCCGGAAACCGCCGTTCCGCCGATCCCGAACGACCAGATGGTGGCGATGCGGGTGATCGGCAGCTTGGGCGAGTATCGCAGCGGCGACACGCTGTGGCTGCGGCGGATCGGTGCGGACGGCATCGGCTCGGCGCTCAACCGCGACGTATTGGTGCCCCGCCCCGCCGGTCGCTTCGTCTTCGGCCGACTGATCGCGCGCGATGGCGAGCGTATCCAGATTCTGCCACCGGGCGCAGGCTCCCGCCAGCAGGTGGTGAGCAATCCGCCGTGGCTGGCCGTGGCAGAAACGTTAATCCGCGCGCTGTAGAAGCAACGGCGATATGCGCATCCTCACCCTCGCCACGCTGTTTCCCAATGCCGCCCGCCCCAATTTCGGGATCTTCGTCGAGCGCCAGACCGCGGCGCTGGCGGCACGCGCCAGCGTCGAGGTCACGGTGATCAGTCCACAGGCGGTGCCGCCCTGGCCGCTGTCGCGCCATTCGCGCTACCGCGCGATCGCCGCGCTGCCCGCGCACGAAAGCTGGCACGGGCTGGATGTCCATCGCCCCCGCTTTATGCATGTGCCAGGAATCGGCAGCCACTGGCAGCCGCAGCTGCTCGCCCGCGCCGTCCTGCCGATGGTGCGCAGGCTGCACCGCGAACAGCCGTTCGATTTGATCGATGCCGAATTCTTCTATCCCGATGGCCCCGCCGCGCGCATCATCGCGCAGGAATTGGGCCTGCCCTATTCGGTCAAGGCACGCGGTGCCGACATTCACCATTGGGGCAACGCTGCCAGAACGCGAGAGGCAGTGGTGCAGGCAGGGCGCGATGCCAATGGTCTGCTTGCGGTATCGGCGGCGCTGAAGGCGGACATGGTCGCGCTGGGCATGCCCGCCGATCGCATCATGGTGCACTATACCGGCTGCGACCAGCAGCGCTTTGCGCCCCAGGACGGAAGCGCTTTGCGCCAACAGCTGGGCATCACTGGCCCGATGCTGATTTCGGTGGGTGCCCTGATCCCGCGCAAGCGCCAGAACCTGATCATCGAAGCGCTGCCGCTCATGCCCGAGGCGACGCTGGTTCTGGCTGGCGCGGGCGAAGCGGAGGCGGAATTCCGCGCGCTTGCCGTGCGGCTGGGGGTCGACAGCCGCGTGACCTTCGCAGGGTCGCTGCCGCATGACGACCTGCCCCGCTGGATCGCGGCGGCCGACGTGATGGTGCTGCCGTCAAAGTCCGAGGGCCTCGCCAATGCCTGGGTCGAATCGCTCGCCTGCGGGACGCCCATCGTGATCTGCGACGCCGGCGGCGCGGCAGAGCTGCTCACCGATCCGGTCGCCGGGCTGATCGCAGACGCTCACCCTGCCGCGCTGGCCGATGCCATCGGCCGCGTGCTTGCTGCGCGTCCGGACCCGGCCGCAGTCCGCGCATGCGTCGCGCGGTTCAGCTGGGACCGCAATGCGGACGAGTTGCACCGGTATTTCGAGAGAATTCTGGCGGCTTAGGGCCGTTTGGCGCGATCGCGCAGCGTGCGGATGATGCGGTTGCAGATCGTCGGGCTCAGCGCCTCGGCAAAATGGCACCCGACCAGCTTGCCTTCGGCCCACACTACTTCGCCAACGATCGGATCGACGCCATCGATCAGCAGCGTGATCGGCGCGGGCAGCCGAAGCAGATAGTCGGATTCGAACCGGCATCCGGTGATCGAAAGGTTGGTGAGCGTGACACCGCAGCGGCGACGCCCCTGCTCGAGCAGGTCGGCGTCGATCTGCACATTGATGCGAATGGCGTAGCGGCGGTCGGTGGCCGCCTGGCCCACCCCGATCTGCTTGCCCATTGTCGCCGTCATAACCTGCCCCCGATGAAGCGAAACCCTCGCGTGGTCCACGTCCGGCAGGGGCCGGAATGTGGCTACGCGATGTTAAGTCTTAACGGCAACACCCTAATCGTTAGTAAATGCGCGGAAAACGGGTGTGAAACGCAAAAACGCCCGGCAACCCCATCAGGGTGCCGGGCGTCTTTTAGAGCTTTTGCCTTTTCAGGCGCAGCTGCGCGTCTGCTTATTCAGCAGGAGCGGCGGGAGCGGCCGGAGCAGCTTCTGCGCCAGCGGCGGCACCGGCTTCGGCACCAGCTTCAGCACCGGCTTCGGCGCCAGCTTCCATTCCGGCTTCCATGCCAGCTTCGGCGCCTTCAGCGGCCGGAGCTTCCATGGCTTCTTCAGCAGGAGCTTCAGTGGTTTCTTCAGCAGGAGCTTCAGCGGCTTCTTCCGGAGTGCAGGCTGCGAGAGCCAGAACGCTAGCGGCGGCGAAAACCGGGCTCAGCTTGATGATGGACTTCATGGTACTTTTCCCCTTCGTTGCGGAAACAAGAGCCCGCGTTGTATCGACACCCTTGGGACTCTGGCAAGACAAATTTCTTGCACTGGCGCAGGAAGGACACGCACATGGCCCGACCCCTATCCCCCGCACCCTTGGGAACCGTGCATATAGCCGAGTTACGAAACGCGGAAAAGAGGATAAAATACTGACACTCCAAGCGTCTTGTTCTGGAACCAGACGGGGCTGATACATCGACAGAGCGCCGCATCAATTCGCGCGATCGCCGCGTTTTGAGTTTCGCAAACCGCCAGTTTAACCGATCAAAGACAAGGGCTTGCACTAGGCTGCGCCCGCCACGACGCACTGTGCCGTCTGGCGGTGAAACCCACCCGCCGCCGTTGCAGCATCGGGCAGATCCCCCGTCGCGGCGCGCCTTGCCGGGACATGCACGCCGAATCGCCCACAGGGCAATCTGGCTTCAATGACCGGCACTTCCGGACAGGGCAGTTGACCGACAAACACCATCTGTGCGACCGGCCAGAAGCGCACCACTTCCGGTTCAGAAAGGCCTGTCCATGACATCCCGCACGATCAACGGCAATCCGGTCAACCCCATCGGCCTTGGCTGCATGTCGCTGAGCTGGGGCTATGGTGCCCTGCCCCCGCGCGACGTGGCGATCGCCCTGCTCAACCGGGCGCTGGATATCGGCTATGATCATCTCGACACCGCCAACATCTATGGTCTGGGCCATAACGAAACACTGATCGGCGAGGCGCTGAAGGGACGGCGCGGCGAGTTCTTCCTTGCGACCAAGATGGGTATCGTCATCGAGGGCGAGAAGCGCGGGATCGACTGCAGCCCGCAAAGCATCCGTCGCTGCATCGATGAATCGCTGACCCGGCTTCAGACCGACCATGTCGACCTTTATTATATGCACCGCCGCGACCGCAGCGTGCCGATCGAGGAATCGGTGGGCGCGATGGCCGAGCTGGTGAAAGAGGGCAAGATCGGCAGCATCGGCCTGTCCGAGATGTCGGCCGACACCCTGCGCCGTGCGGCAGCGATCCACCCGATCGCTGCGATGCAGACCGAATATTCGCCCTGGACGCGCGAGCCCGAGATCGCCGTGCTCGATGCCTGCCGCGAACTGGGGACGACCTTCGTCGCCTTCTCGCCGGTTGCGCGGGGCGTGCTGGCAGGGGGCGTGCGCGATGTTGCCGCGCTGGCAGACAACGATCTGCGCCGCGCAATGCCGCGCTTCAACGACGAGAACTGGCCCGCGAACCTCGCCCTGGTCGATCAGTTCTGTGCGCTGGCGGCCGAACACGGGGTCACGCCTGCGCAGCTGTCGCTCGCCTGGGTGCTGTCGCGCGGCGAGCATATCGTCGCCATTCCCGGCACCGGATCGATCGCGCACATGGAAGAGAATTTCGCGCGGACCGACTGGACCATCCCCGCCGATGCCGCCGCGCGGATCGATGCGATGATCAACCAGCAGACCGTCGCCGGCCCACGCTATGGCGCAACCATGCAGCGGACGATCGATACCGAGATGTTTGGCTGAAACCCGCCCGATCGCCCGGATCGCTGCGGTGAGAAAATTGGTCGGGACGAGAGGATTCGAACCTCCGACCCCCACACCCCCAGTGTGATGCGCTACCAGGCTGCGCTACGTCCCGACCGTGCCATCGCCGCGCTGCGGCTGATGGGAAGCGCGCCTATATGGCGGTGCGACACGAATGGCAAGCCCGTCGTTCGCCCGCAACGCACAGGTCATCGCCAATTGCCATAAGCGGCCGATGATGATAGGCGCGCCCATCGCCGCGACCGGGTTTTTATGCCGCGTCGCTCTCCTGTGCTTTTTTCAGACATTCGGAATTTATCGACATGGACTCGACACTTTTGCTTGCATTGGCTGCGGCTGCTCCCGGTGGGGCTCCGGCCTGGACTCAGCTTTTGATGTTCGTGCCGCTGCTGCTGATCTTCTATTTCCTGATCATCCGGCCGCAACAGCGGCAGATGAAAGCGCACAAGGCCAAGATCGATGCGGTCAAGCGTGGTGATCAGGTCGTTACCGGCGGCGGTCTGGTCGGCAAGGTGATCAAGGTCGACGACATCTATGTCGAGCTGGATCTGGGCGGTGCCAAGGTGCGCGCGGTCAAGGCAACGCTGAGCGATGTCGTCCAGCCCGGCGGTGCGCCCGCCAACGATTGACCTATCGCCTTGCCGCAAATGAGCCACATGAATATATGGCGCGCACATCCGGTTCGCGTCCGCCTTGCCCGCCCCTGTGCGACGCATGACGCGGCACTGCCAAGGAAGCCTTGAGAATGCTTGATTTTCCGCGCTGGAAAACGATCTCGATCAGCCTGATGCTCGCTTTGGGCGTGCTGCTGGCGATCCCCAGCCTGCTGCCTGCCAGCATCTCGCCTTATTATCCATCGTTCCTTCCGCAGGAAAAGATCAATCTGGGGCTCGACCTTCAGGGTGGCAGCCACATCCTGCTGGAGGGCGACCCCAAGGATGTCGCGGCGCAGCGTCTGGAGAACATGGAAGAGACCGTGCGCACCGCCATGCGCGCCGCCAAGCCGCGGATCGGCATCGGCGATATCTCGCGTGAAGGCGGCAAGCTTTCGTTCCTGGTGCGCGACGTATCGCAGGTCGATGCCGCGCGCGAGGCGATCCTACCGATGACCACGGGTGCGGGCCTGACCGGCCAGCGCGACTGGGACATTGAGGTGCGCGACACCAGCCGCATCGTGCTGACCCCGACCGAAGCGGGCCTGACCGAGGCGCTCGACCAGGCGATGGAAACCGCGACCGAGGTGGTGCGCAAGCGCATCGACGAACTGGGCACGCGCGAGCCGACCATCATCCGCCAGGGCGACAACCGCATCGTCGTCCAGGTACCGGGCCTCGAAGATCCCGAAGCGCTCAAGGAACTGCTCGGCCAGACCGCCGAGCTCGAATTCAAGCTGGTCGACCAGAACGCCAGCCCCGAAGACATCGCCGCAGGCCGCGCCCCGGTGGGCAGCGAGGTCGTCCCCTACCCCAGCAACCCGGCCGGCGGCACGCCGATCGCGGTGCGCCGTCTGGGCGGTATCCGTGGCGACAAGCTGACCAACGCGCAGGCGAGCTTCGACCAGCAGACCAACGAACCCGTCGTGTCGATCACCTTCGACCGCGAGGGTGGATCGCGCTTTGCTCGGCTGACGCAGGAAAACGTCAACAAGCCTTTCGCGATCATCCTCGATGGCGAAGTGCTGTCCGCTCCCAACATCAACGAACCGATCCTGGGCGGCTCCGCCCAGATCTCCGGCAGCTTCACCACCGAAAGTGCCAACCAGCTGGCGATCGCGCTGCGCTCGGGCGCACTGCCGGTCGAACTGAAGGTGGTCGAGGAACGCTCGGTAGGGCCTGATCTCGGCACCGAATCGGTGCAGCTCGGCCTGCTCGCAGGCGGCATCGCGACGATCGCGGTGCTGGTGCTGATGGCGGTCACTTATGGCCGCTTCGGCCTCTATGCCAACATCGCGCTGATCCTGAACATTTTCCTGATCCTGGGAATCATGGCGCTGATGAACGCGACACTCACGCTGCCGGGGATCGCGGGCTTCGTGCTCACTATCGGCGCGGCGGTCGACGCCAACGTGCTCATCAACGAACGCATCCGGGAAGAGCGAAAGGCGGGCCGGCGTATCGTCCAGGCTATCGAGGTCGGCTATACCGAAGCCTCGCGCGCGATTTTCGATGCCAATATCACCAACGTGATTGCCGCCGTGCTGTTGTTCCTGTTCGGCTCCGGCCCTGTGCGCGGCTTTGCCGTGGTGCTGATGATCGGCATCCTCACATCGGTGTGGACTGCGGTGTACGTCACCCGCATGTTCGTCGCCATCTGGCTCAAGCGCGCGCGTCCGCGCGAGCTGGTCATTTAAGGAAGGCTTGACCCCATGAAGCTCCTCAAGCTCGTTCCCGACGATACCAACATCCGCTTCCTGCGCTGGCGCAAGCTGGCGATGACGATCAGCCTGCTGTCGATCATCGCATCGCTCGTGCTGGTCGGTGTGCGCGGCCTCAATCTGGGCGTCGATTTCGTCGGCGGCCAGATGATCCAGGTGACCTTCGACAAGGTGGCCGAAGCCCCCGTGTCCGATCTGCGCGAAGACATCGAGGCGCTCAACCTCGGCGAATCGACGATCCAGCGCTTCGGCCAGCCCAACCAGGTTTCGGTCCGCATGCGGCTCGCCGGCGACAATGTCGACGAGGTCAATGCCGTCACCAGCCGCGTGACGCAGATGATCACCAAGGAATATGCCGCGCAGGGCGCTCGCATCGACGGGGTGGATTCGGTATCGGGCAAGGTGTCCGAAGAGCTCCTGACGACCGGCGTATATTCGCTGGTGTTCGCGATGCTCGCGATTGCGGTCTACATCTGGTTCCGGTTCGAATGGCAGTTCGGGCTCGCCGCGCTGTTCGCGCTGTTCCACGACGTGGTGCTGACCTTCGGCTTCTTCGCGCTGACCCAGCTCGAGTTCAACCTCAACATCGTCGCCGCGCTGCTGACCATCATCGGCTATTCGCTCAACGATACGATCGTGGTGTTCGACCGCGTGCGCGAGAACCTGCGCAAGTACCGCAAGATGGACATGATCGCGCTGCTCGACCTGTCGACCAACGAGACCCTGGCGCGCACCGTGATGACATCGCTGACCATGCTGGTCGCTTTGCTCGTACTGCTGCTGATCGGCCCGGGCGTGATCTTCGGCTTTACTGCCGCGATGACCCTGGGGCTGTTCGTCGGCGCCTATTCGTCGGTGTACATGGCCAACCCGATCCTGGTGTGGCTGGGCGTGGGCGCGCACAGCTTCATCCCTCAGATGACTGATGCCGACAAGGCCGCAGCCAAGCTGAAAGAGGGCGTCGGGGGCGCCCAGCCCTGATCGGCAGCGCTCAATATGGCTGAATTCAACCAGGACCCGCGCGCGTCCGGCCCGGTGATCACGGGCTTCACCGCGCACGGCTTCAAGCTCGACGGCGACAATCTGGGCCCGCGCCGGGTCGAATCCAGCCTGGTGCTGACCCCCGTCTCGGCGATGCCTTGGGATACACCAGCGATCGACGCGCTCGGTATCGCGGCGTTGGAGCAGGTGCTGGCGATGGACCCACCGCCCGAATTCATGCTGCTGGGGACCGGCCCGGCGCTCGCCCACCCTCCCCGCGCCTTCATCCGCGCGATGGAAGAACGCGGCATCGGCGTGGAGGCGATGGACAGCCGCGCCGCCGCGCGCGCCTGGGGCATCCTGCGATCCGAAGACCGCTGGATCGCCGCTGCAATCATGGCGATCTGATCAGCCTCTCGGCCGCTCGTTCAGGCTCGTGATCATGTCCGCCATGGCGCGGAACTGCTCGATCGTGCGCGCCAGCAGTTCGTGATCGCGGCGCGGATCGAGCGAGCCGCTTTCGAACAGATCGTCGCTTTCCATCGTCACGATGACATCGCCCTTGTGAAACAGCGCCTTGAGCTTCTTGCCCTCGAACTTGTCCTCCAGCGCGATCAGGCGTTCGCAATAGGCCGGGTGCACCAGATACCGCGCTTCCACCGCATCGCTGCCATAGACATCGAACGCCTTTTCGAAGCGCGGATCGACCATCTTTACCCGCTCCAGCCTGATGCCGTCCTTGGTCTGACTGTCGCCGAACAGGGCGAGCCTCATCCGCTGCCGCTCGATCAGGGTGACGCCGTGAAAGTCGCGCGCGAAATGCATCTTCAGGATGACGCCGCTGAACACGGTGACATCGCGCGCATTCTTGCCCGACCCGCGCCGTTCGATCAGCGTGGCCTCGTACAGGTTGAAACGCGTACCCCCCAGATCGCCTTGCCACAGATCCTGGCAGGTCTTGCGGGTATAGGATGGCAGCAAATCGAACCTGCAGGCGAGCTCGAATTCCTCTCCAAACGAAGCTGCGGCGGAATAGGAAATGCCCAGCGTGCGGGCCAGCGTGGTGTTCATCTGTGTCTTGAGGCTGGTGACCACCGCCTGGCGGATCATCGCCCCCTTGCCAGCGCAGATCGCCATGATCCCCATGCCGACGAGCGCGAACAGCTGACCCAGAAAGCCTTCGATCGCCAGTCCCAGCAGGAACGGCAGGCCGATGACGGCCCCTGCGATCCACCATTTCGCTGCCCGGCTCTTGGCATCCTTGCGTGCCTGATCCTGCCCGGTGAGCCACGTTCCCAGGTCACCTGCCATCAACGTATCGACATCGGGCACTGTGATCATCGGCATTCCCCCCGGCGCGCGCGCATGATAGCTCTAGGGCTCGCAATGGGGGATTGTCTATGGAATGGATCATAGCTGGTGTCGTCGTCGTGCTGTTGCTGGCGGTTGTGCTGATCTACAACCGGCTGGTCGCGCTGCGCGCCAATTGCCGCCAGGGCTGGGCTGATATCGATGCGGGGCTGCGCCAGCGGCACGACCTGATCCCCAATCTGGTGAATACCGTGCAAGGCTATGCCGCGCATGAAAAGAGCGCGCTCGAGGCGGTGATCGCTGCACGGGGCAATGCGCTGGCAGCGCGCGGCCCGGGCGAGGCACAGGGCGCGGAGATGGCGCTGGGCGGCGCGCTCAAGAACCTGTTCGCGCTGGCCGAGGCGTATCCCGACCTCAAGGCCAACACCAATTTCCAGTCGCTTCAGCACGAGCTCGCCGATGTCGAGGACAAGCTCGCCGCCGCGCGCCGCGCCTATAACGCCGCCAGTGCGGATTATAATGCGGGGATCGAATCCTTCCCCGCGGTGCTGTTCGTCGGCGCTCTGGGCTTCAAGCCGCAGAACTTCTGGGAGCTGGGCAATGACGAGCGGGCGACACTGGGCAACGCGCCGAAGGTTTCGTTCTGAGCCTTGGTGGCACTTTGCTCTATCGATACAGTAATTCAGGTATCCCTGCTCGGCTGACGCATCACAAATCTGCAAGGTTAATGTAGTTTAATTTTGCTGCGTGGCCCTATCGTCTATCCTCTGCTGCAACTGGACGTATCCAGACAGCGGGGGCAGATGCGATGACACGGGGCAAGACAGCTTTATTGGCGTGCGCCTTGGGCGCGATGCTGGTGACGGGGTGCACCAGCCTGCGTTCGGCGCAACAGCCGGTTGTCTCCACGCAGGACATTCTCGCCAGTCTCAAACCCTATAGCTGGCCAGATGCGATCGCAGCCTATCACAGCGCCGACGCTCGCGATCGCGGTGGACTCACCCAGCGTCAATATCGCGATCTGGTCATCACGCTCTACATGAATGCCATCGATGCCCAATATGCCGACTTCCAGACCAGCGCAGATTCCGAAAGTCGCACCAGTGCGATAGGCTTCGACCTGGCGCTTCTGGGACTGACCGGAGTTGCGTCTGTGGCAGAGGCGGACGAGGTCGGACCGCTTGCCGCTGCCATTGCTGCGTTCACTGGCGCCCGCAGCAGCTTCGACAAGAACCTGTTCTTCAACCAGTCGCTGCCTGCGATGTTCGCGGCGATGGAAGAGGAGCGCGCAAAGCGGCGGCTGGTGCTCGTTCAGGCGATGCAGCGCGACGTGGAAAGCTATCCGTTGCCTCTGGCGATCGGAGACATCGCAGCCTTGCAGCGCGCTGGTTCGTTCGCGCTGGCGATTTCCAAGATTACCAGGCAGGCCGTGACCGCCAAGAACGACGCCGAACTGCGCCTCGACAAGGCGACCTCCGGATGCGACGTCGTCGAGGACGTGCAGGCATCGACCCGGGAGTTGCGCGCCATCCTCGTCGCGACGCGAAATAGCGATCCAGCGATCGCGACCGACAATCGCGACCTGCTCGCCGCCCAATTCAACCTGCCTGACGGCCTGTCCGAAATCGAATTGCGCGATCAGATCGGGGCAAAACTCAACAGCGACTACTGCAAGACGGCAGATCGGGCCGCGAAGGTCGCCAACGTGAAATCGCAGCTGGGCATACCTTGACGACAGGAGATGGAACCATGGCAACAGATCTCAAATATCATTCGCGCCACTCGCTCGGCCAGCTCGAGCTTGCCATGCGCAACGACGAGCAATGGTGGGGTGCGCTGACCGCATTCGAGGTGATCGACAATTACACGCTGGCGACACTGGGGGACGAGCCACCGGCCATCGACTCGCTCGTTCTGCTGCCGATGATCGGTGATACCGTTCCGCCGGCTCCGGGTGGAGCCGAGTTGATCACCACGGGCGAGGCGGTCATCAGCGGCGAACCGATGAAACTTGCCGCGTTCCGGCGGGGCTGACGCTTCGATCTGCTTGCCGCGTCGGCACAAGGCCCCCCCCTGCCCTTTACACCAGCGCCTTCCAGATGCTGAACGCGCTGGTCAGCGTCAGTACGGCGCCGACCATGAACAGCAGGATGCGCGGGCGCACGTTCTTGGCGAGGATCGCGCCGAACGGGGCGGCGAGCACGCCGCCGATCAGCAGGCCGATGGTTGCCTTGGTGAACGCCTCGAAGCCCAGGGTCAGGATGAAGGTCAGCGAGATCGAGACGGTGAGGAAGAACTCGGACGCGCTCACCGTGCCGATGGTCTTGCGCGGTTCGCTGCCCTGGATCAGCAGGTTGGACGTGACCACCGGCCCCCAGCCGCCGCCACCTGCCGCATCGAGGAATCCGCCCGCCAGCCCCAGCGGCGCGACGACCCTGGGGTCGTCGAACTTGTGCGGAGGAAAGCGCCAGGCGCGATAGAGCAGCATCGCGCCGATGATCGCGAGATACGCCATCACCAGCGGCCGGGCGAGGCCCGCATCGATATTCGACAGCACATAAGCCCCCAGCACCCCGCCGACGACACCGGGCACCACCAGCCTGGCAAACAGCGACCAATCGATGTTGCGGTGCCAGGCGTGGCTGAGCCCCGACGCGCCGGTGGTGAACACCTCGGCCAGATGCACGCCTGCCGAGGCTTGCGCAGGCGGCACTCCCAGCACCGAGACCAGCAGCGTGCTGGAGATGACGCCGAACGCCATTCCCAATGCACCATCCACCATCTGCGCGGCAAAACCCGCCAGGATGAAAGGCCAGATATCGGCGGGATTCAGTATTCCAAGGTCCGGCACATGCGGTCCCTTTCATGGCATGAGGGCCGCAGGTTCAGGAGAAACGCTGGCGTTCGGTGACATCCATCTGGACGAGCCTGCCGTCATGGACGGTCAGGGTGACCGCGCCGAACCGCAGCCTGGAAATGGTGTCGGCAATGGCCGAAAGCGGGATCGGGGATCGAACCGGCTCGGCGGCGCCTGTGGGACTGGAAGGAGGCATGAGGCAAAACTCCTGTAACGTCTGGTGCGGACCGGCTGCATGAAGCATGGCCCGCAGCCACAGGGTTATTCTCTACCAATTCAGTTGCCAAGATAGAAAAACTATCGGCCTTCTCTATGACCCTGCCTCTGCCCGGAGGTGGTCAGCCGATCCGCGCAAAGCCTGCCGCGCCGTGCGGGACGCGCGCTCCGGCGTCTGCGGCAGCAGACTCCGATAGGACCGGTGCATTCAACGCCCGGTGCAGCGCCGCCGACGGATCGTCATGCCCGCCCATCATCGCCTCCATTGTCCGCACGCACAGCCCGACCGTTTCGTCCGCGAGCGAATAATGGACCTGCTTGGCCTCGCGGCGGGTGCGGACCAGTTCGGTGCGGCGCAATTCGGCAAGCTGCTGGCTGAGCGCGGGCTGGCCGATGCCGGTAGCCGCATCTATCTGGCCCACGGTCTTCTCGCCTTCGAGCAGGCACGACAGGATCATCAGCCGCTGCGGCTGGGCATAGGCGCGCAACTTCTCGGTCATCGCCTCGGCCCGCGCGCGGCTCTGGTAGATCGCGGTCATGATGCCGGCACCGTGCGGCAGAACCAGTCGGCGGCGCTGCTATCGGGCATCGCTTCAGGGTCGGGCGCATGCAGCAGGTCATCGCCCGGACGCCAGCCTTCGGGAGTCATCACGATGCCATCGTCGGCGCGCTGCAGGGCGGCCACCAGCCGCAGCATCTCTGCCACCGATCGGCCGACATTGTGCGGGTACACCGTGATCGCGCGGACCACCCCTTCGGGATCGATCACATAGCTGCACCGCATCGCCGCGCTGCTCTGGGCGGTATCATCGATCATGCCATAAGCCCGGCCGATCGCCATCGAAGGATCTTCGACCACGGGAAAGCTGATCGCGACACCGAAGCTTTGCTGGATCGCGCGAAGCCAGGCGTGGTGCGCATAGAGGCTGTCGACCGACAGCCCCAGCAGCGCGCAGTTCATGTCCCTGAACTGGTCCGCGGCGCGCTCGATGCCGATGAATTCCGTGGTGCAGACCGGCGTGAAATCCGCCGGGTGCGAAAAGAACAGCAGCCACTGGCCGCGATAATCGCGCAGCGCCCTTTCACCCTGGGTCGTTCGGGCAGTGAAATCCGGCGCGAGATCGCCGATGCGGACCGCGCGAGCGGGAATCTGGGACAGGGTCATGCGTTCGCCATCTCACATTTGCAGGGGCCGGATCAATTGGCTTGACGATGCGACATTACTCACTTACATATTTCATGTAAATATGAATTTGAAGAGGATTCCCCATGTCCGACTCCGCCCTCGCCACCGCCACCGCACAGATTGCCGCCGCCCAGGCCGGCGTGCCGGTGATCAAGGCCTTTTTCGACAAGGACACCAACACCGTGTCCTATGTCGTCCACGATCCCGAGTCCCTGCGCGGGGCAGTGATAGACAGCGTGCTGGACTATGACCCCGCCTCGGGTCGCACCTCCTTCTCTTCGGCCGATGCGATCCTCGCCTATGTCGGGGAGAAGGAGCTTGCGATCGACTGGATGCTCGAGACGCACGCGCATGCCGACCATCTGTCTGCCGCGCCCTATCTGCAGCAGAAACTGGGCGGAAAGATCGCCATCGGCGCATCGATCACGCTGGTGCAGAACGTCTTTGGCAAGCTGTTCAACGCCGGCACCGAATTCGAGCGCGACGGCAGCGATTTCGATGCGCTGTTCCACGATGGCGATCACTTCAAGATCGGCAATCTGGACGTGACCGTGCTGCATGTTCCCGGCCATACACCCGCGGACATCGCCTACGTCATCGGCGATGCGGCGTTCGTCGGCGATACCATGTTCATGCCCGATTACGGCACCGCACGCTGTGATTTTCCCGGCGGCGATGCGCGCACGCTGTTTCGCTCGCTGCGCCGGATTCTCGAGCTTCCCGGCGATACCCGGCTGTTCATGTGCCACGACTACCTGCCCGAAGGTCGCGACCATTTCGTATGGGAGACGACCGTATCCGAGCAGCGCGCGCACAATGTCCACGCGCATGAAGGCATTACCGAGGATGGGTTCGTCGCGATGCGCGAAGCGCGCGATGCTACACTCGACATGCCGCGGCTCATTTTGCCTTCGGTGCAGGTCAACATGCGCGCAGGGCATCTGCCCGAGCCCGAGGACAACGGCGTGCGCTACCTCAAGATCCCGCTCAACGCGCTGTGACCGGAACGGGCATGATGCTTCCGGGCTTTCCCGATGCGATGCCGCTGCAGGGGCTGGCGGGCGGGCTGATGATCGGCCTGTCCGCCGCGATCATGCTGCTGGCGCTGGGCCGGATCGCGGGCGTCAGCGGGCTTGCCGCGCGCGCCACGGGGATCTCGACTGGCGGCGCACCGCGCAGCGTCGCCATCGCGTTCATCATCGGCCTGCCCCTTGGGGCACTGCTGGTCAGCACGATGCTGGGCGGCGTGGCGACGACATTCCCCGCCAGCCCGTGGCCGCTGCTGATTGGCGGACTGCTGGTCGGCTTCGGCACCCGGCTGGGGTCGGGCTGCACCAGCGGGCACGGGGTGTGCGGCATGTCGCGCCTGTCGCCGCGATCAATCTTTGCGACCGCGATGTTCATGGCCAGCGGCTTTGCCACCGTCGCCCTGCTGCGCGTGGGAGGATGGCTGTGAAACAGACCGCAATCGCGCTGGCCGCAGGGCTGATCTTCGGTGCGGGGCTGGCCGTCTCGGGCATGGCCGATCCGCAGCGGGTGCAGGCGTTCCTTGATCTGTTCGGCGCCTGGGACCCGACGCTCGCCTTTGTGATGGGCGGCGCGATGATCCCGATGGCGATCGCCTGGGTGGTCCAGCGGCGGATGGCCGCACCGGTCGCGGCCAGCCGGTTCGATCTGCCTGGCACCAACAGAATCGACCCCAGGCTGGCGATCGGCGGGCTGATCTTCGGCGCGGGCTGGGGGATCGGCGGGCTGTGCCCCGGCCCTGCCATCGCCGACCTTGCCATTGCCCCTGCGCCCGCCGCGATGTTCATCGCCGCAATGCTGGCGGGCATGGCGGTGCACAGGTTCGCGATACGATAACGACACTCCGCCAGCGTGCGGGACGGGAGAGCAGCATGCCGATCACCACCCAGACCACCTCGCCCGCACCCTTGGTGCCTGGGGCAACCAGAACCTTCGACATCGTGATCGTCGGCGGCGGCAGCGCGGGCATCGCGACTGCCGCCAGCCTGCTCAAACGCAACTCCCGGCTCGACATCGCGATCATCGAGCCCTCCGAGGTGCACTATTACCAGCCCGGCTGGACGATGGTCGGCGGCGGCATCTTCGATGCGCAGGTGACACGCCGCTCGCAGGCCTCGGTGATGCCAGATGGCGTCAAATGGATCCGCGCGTCGGCGAGCGGCTTTGCGCCGCAGGACAACCGCGTGATCCTGGCAGACGGTAGCGATGTGCACTATCGCGTGCTGGTCGCGTGCCCCGGCATCAAGCTCGACTGGGATGCGATCCCCGGGCTGCGCGATGCGCTCGGCCATCATGGCGTGACCTCGAACTACGGCTATGATCTTGCGCCCTATACTCGCCAGCTGGTCGACGCACTGCGCGGCGGCCGTGCGCTGTTCACCCAGCCGCCGATGCCGATCAAGTGCGCGGGCGCGCCGCAAAAGGCGATGTACCTCTCGTGCACCCGCTGGGAGAAATCGGGCGTGCTGCCCAGCATCGACGTACAGTTCCACACCGCAGGCGTGGTGCTGTTCGGTGTTCCCGCCTATGTTCCTGCGCTGATGGAGTATGTGCAGCGCTACGACGCGCATCTGAATTTTGAATCGAAGCTGGTCGCGGTCGATGGCCCCGGCAGGTTTGCGACCTTCGAACAGAAGCGGGGCGACACGGTGACCCGGGTGGAAGAGCATTTCGACATGATCCATGTCGTGCCGCCGCAGACCGCGCCCGACTTCGTGCGGTCGAGCCCGCTGGCTGCCGCATCGGGGTTCATCGATGTCGACGAGGCGACGCTGCGCCACACTCATTATCCCAATGTCTTCGCGCTGGGCGATGCGTGCTCGGCCTCCAACGCTAAGACCATGGCCGCCGCGCGCAAGCAGGCGCCGGTGGTCGCGGTCAATGTGCTCGCCGCCTTGCAGGGCAAGCCTCCGGTCGCCGAATATGACGGCTATGGCAGCTGCCCGCTGACCGTGGAATCGGGCAAGATCGTGCTCGCCGAGTTCGGCTATGGCGGCAAGTTGCTGCCAAGCTTCCCCACGTGGCTGATCGATGGCACAAGGCCCTCGCGGCTGGCATGGCTGCTCAAGGACACCATCCTGCCGCCGGTCTATTGGCACGGGATGCTCAAAGGGCGTGAATGGATGGTCAAACCGCACATGATCGGCAGCTGATCGATGCGCCCGGCCTCCTCCTTTGCCCGCTACCTGCCGGTACTCGACTGGGGCCGGGGCTATAACCGGACGATCCTGACCAACGATCTGGTTGCCGCCGCGATCGTCACCATCATGCTGATCCCGCAGAGCCTCGCTTACGCGATGCTCGCAGGCCTTCCGCCCGAGATCGGCCTGTATGCCTCGATTCTGCCGATCGTTGCCTATGCGCTGTTCGGCACCAGCCGCGCGCTAGCGGTGGGACCCGTGGCGGTGATCTCGCTGATGACGCTGACCGCTGCGAGCAGCATCGCGCCGCCAGGAAGCGCTGAGTTCATCACGGCGGCCCTCGTGCTCGCCTTCCTGTCGGGCGCGATGCTGATCGTCATGGGCGTGCTGCGGCTGGGGTTCCTGGCCAATCTGCTGTCGCACCCGGTGGTCTCCGGCTTCATCACAGCCTCGGGACTGATCATCGCGACCAGCCAGCTGAAATCGATCCTCGGCGTCAAGGCCAGCGGCGAGGCGATGCCCGAGCTGGTCAGCACTTTGATCGCCAACCTTGCGAACACCAACCTGCCCACGGTGATCATCGGGGTTGTCTCCACGGCGTTCCTGTTCTGGGTGCGCAAGGGGTTGAAGCCGCTGCTTGTCAAGCTGGGGCTGAAATCCCGCACCGCGGACCTGACCGCCAAGGCGGGACCGATCGCTGCGGTTGCGGTGTCGACGCTCGCGGTGGTGCTGCTCGATCTCGAAGCGCAGGGCGTCAAGGTCGTCGGCCAGATCCCGCAGAGCCTGCCGCCGTTCACCGTGCCGCTGTTCGATACCGAACTTTGGCAGCGCCTTGCAATTCCCGCGCTGCTGCTCAGTGTCATCGGCTTTGTCGAAAGCGTCTCGGTCGCGCAGACACTGGCGGCCAAGAAGCGCCAGCGGATCAATCCCGACCAGGAACTGATAGGGCTGGGCGCGGCCAATGTCGCCGCCGCATTCACCGGTGGCTATCCGGTCACCGGCGGGTTCGCGCGCTCTGTGGTGAACTTCGATGCAGGTGCCGAGACCCCTGCAGCAGGCGCGTTCACCGCGATCGGCATTGCCATCGCCGCGCTGTTCCTGACCCCGTTCCTCGCCTCACTGCCGATCGCGACATTGGCCGCGACGATCATCGTTGCGGTGCTCAGCCTCGTCGACTTCAAGACGCCGCAGCATATCTGGCATTATTCCAAGCCCGATTTCGCCGCGATGGCCGCCACGGTGCTGGTGACGTTGCTGGCGGGCGTCGAGCCCGGCGTGATTGCGGGCGTGGGCCTCTCGCTGGCGCTGTTCCTGTGGCGGGCATCGCGCCCGCATGCCGCCATCGTCGGGCGGGTGCCGGAGACCGAGCACTTCCGCAACGTCAGGCGGCACCAGGTGCTCACCGATCCGCGCATCCTCACGATCCGCATCGACGAAAGCCTGACCTATCTCAACGCGCGCTGGCTCGAGGAATTCGTGCTCGAACAGGTGGCCGAACACCCGAAACTGCGGCACCTCATCCTGATGTGCTCTGCGGTCAATGCGATCGATGCATCGGCACTGGAAAGCATCGAGGCAATCAATCATCGTCTCGCCGACGCCGGGGTCAAGTTGCACCTGTCGGAGGTCAAGGGCCCGGTTATGGACGCTCTCGAGCGATCGCATCTGCTGCGCGACCTCACCGGCACGGTATGGCTGTCGCAGAACAAGGCGTTCGCCGCGCTGCTGGTGCTGGCTGACGACGAAGACACACCTGCAACCAGCCACGACCCCTGGGCGGCCAGAGGGCTGATCTGACCCTTGGCGCATGAAAAACGGCGACAAACCTTTCGGTTTGCCGCCGTTCGTCGACCTTCGAAGGGGAAGGTTTACTGGTTGGGGGTTGCACCCGGAACTTCGCTCGGGGCGATTTCGCCATTGTCGTCGATCTGGTTGGCGCGTTCTTCGCCAGCATCTTCAACGGCATCGGCCTGCGCATCGAGAGCGTCTTCCTGCGCTTCGGTCGGGGCCTGGTCGGCCATGTCTTCGATCACATCAGCTTCGGCTTCTGCCTGATCTTCGACCTGGTCGGCCTGTTCGCTCTGGCAAGCTGCCAGGCTGATGAGACCGATGCTGGCGATGCCGGTAAGAATCTGTTTACGCATAATTTGCTCCACTACCCTGTTTCATGCACGACGCATGACGGGATTTACGACCATCGTTGCAGATGGTTGCACGGGATGGCATTTTTTCTGTCCATCGTTTGCGCGCACCCCACCGCTGGGCGCAGTCAGCGCAAAGCTAGCCAAAGCGGATCAAAGCTGCTTTAGAGCATGACCAGGTTTGGGGTTGGAAACGCCACTTTGACATCAGTACCGCCGCCTCACGAGCCATCGCTTCCGGATTCCGTGTCCGGGACGGGACAGGCTGTGTCCGGTGCCGAACAGGGCGAACGCGCAGCCAAGGCCGATGGCGACATCGCCGCGCTGGCCAAGGGCGGGCGCACCAATTTCCTCGGCTTTCTGCTGCGGCTCGCCGCCCGCCTGCCGTTCCTGTTCATCGCCGGGCGGCTGTACGGCGCAGAATCGCTGGGCCGGTTTGCCTATGCCATTCTGGTGGTCGAATTCGCAGCCCAGCTGGCCACCCTCGGCCTCAAGCGCGGGCTCGCAGCGCAACTGGCGCGCACATCGCGGCCGCATGCGCAGGTGGTAGCAGACGGGCTGCTGGTCAGCTTCATCGCCTCGGCTGCTGCAGTGATCCTGCTGATGCTGTTTCCCGAACTGATGTTCCCCAACAGCACCGCAGGCGAGATCGACCGGCTGCTGCCGCTGATCATCTTTGCCGTGGCGGGATCCGACATCGCTTTGGCGGCGCTGGCCTATCGCTTCGACATTGCCTCTGCGGTGCGCGCGCGCTCGGTGATCGAGCCGTGGACGATCAGCATCACCGCGTGGATCTTCTTCTACTGGACGCCGCAGGACGGCCTGATCCTGTCATATATCGCATCGATGGCCGCGGCGTTCGTCGCCTCGATCTGGCCGATGCTGCGCAGCTATGGCCTGCCCTGGGGCTGGCGCCCCCAACCGATGAAGCTGGCCCGGATGGCGCGGCGCAATTCACCGCTGGCCGCCGCGGACGCCATCGAGTGGGGCAGCCGGCGGCTTGACCTTGCCGTGCTCGGGCTGTTCGCTTCGCCCGCAGTGGTGGGCATCTATTATATCGCACAACAGGTCGCCAGCCTGCCGCAGAAGCTCAAGACCAGCTTCGACCCGATCCTGGGCCCGGTGATCACGCGCAACCTGCAGGAAGGCAAGTTGACCGAGATCGCGCGGCAGGTCAGCCAGGTGGGGTTCTGGATCATCGCCGCGCAGACCGGCGTCGCGCTGGCGCTGGGCATTCCGGGAGAAGGCGTGATGGGGCTGGTCGGGCCCAATTTCGTCGGTGGCACCGGGGCGCTGGCGTTTCTGCTGGCGGCAGAGGTCGTCGCCGCCACCGCAGCGGTGAGCGAGGCCGCATTGATCTACATCGCCCGGCACCGCAACCTGATGATCTCGCTGGCCATGCTGGCGCTGCAGGCGGTGCTCAGCGTCGCGCTGATCCTGACCGCGCAGGCAATGGGCCTGCCCCCCCTGTTTCAGGCGGCAAGCGTCGCGCTAGCGCTCGCGCTGGCACTGGGCTTTGCCTCAATCGTCAAGGCGCGGCTGCTCTCCAAGCTTTTGGGCGCGCCGGTCAATGGCTGGCGCTGGGCTCTGGTATGGGCGGCGGCGGTCGCATCGCTGGTCGGCTGGGGCTTTACCAAGCTGCCCGAATGGGCCGAGCTTGCGATCGGCATCCCCGCCATTCTCGGCGTCTATGGCTGGATCATCTGGCGGCGCGGCTTCGGCCCGGAAGACCGCGAGCTGTTCCGCACCCGCAAGGCAAACACCCCCTGAAAGCCTCGCGGGGCATCGCATTGCGTCTGCCATAGACGTGCATCGGGCGAATTTTGCTTGCACGTGTTATGATATTTTGTATCACGCGAGCCTCGGAGGCGATCGGTGGGGGCCGCTTCTGCAAGCAGGATCGCACATCATGGCCAATCGCGTCATATCTTTCATGTCTGCCATCGCGGCAGGCACCGCAGCCATCACGACCCCGGCTTTGGCCGAGGACGATGCCGGATCAATCGTTGTCACCGGCCAGCGCCAGGCCTATCGCGGCGACTTCGCCTTGCGCGAAACGCCGCAGGCGATCACCCAGATCGACGCCGAGATCATCGACCAGAACGCGATTTTGCGGCTGGCGGATGTGCTCGACCTGTCGGCATCGGTGGCGCGCCAGAACAATTTCGGCGGGTTGTGGGATTCTTACGCGGTGCGCGGCTTTGCGGGCGACGAGAACCTGCCCTCGGGCTATCTGGTCAACGGCTTCAATGGCGGGCGCGGCTTTGGCGGCACCCGCGATGCTGCGGGGATCGAGCGGGTCGAGGTGCTCAAGGGGCCCAACGCAGCGCTGTTCGGTCGCGGCGAGCCGGGTGGCACAGTCAACATCGTCACCAAAGTCGCCGATTTTGAGACCCGCGGCCAGATCACCGCGCTGGCGGGCAGCTTCGACCGCCGCCGAGCGGACAGCGACGTCAACATCGCGATCGGCGATGTCGCCGCGATCCGGCTGATCGGGTATTACGAAAATGCCGGCAGTTTCCGCGACACCGTGCGCAGCGAGCGCCTGGGCTTTCTGCCCTCGGTGCTGTTCAGGCTCGGCGAACGCACCACCCTGACCTATGACCTCGAGCTGTCGCGGCAGGAGGCCGATTTCGATCGCGGCGTCACGGCGATCGGCGGCGTGCTGGGGCTAGTTCCGCGCTCGCGTTTTCTGGGCGAGCCGGGCGATGGGCCGGTCGACGCCGATGCGACCGGCCATCAGGTCCAGCTCCGCCACGAATTCTCGGATGACTGGAGTGTCATGCTGGGCGGCCAGTATCGAGACACCCGGCTGGAGGGCTTTTCCACCGAGGCCGAGCTGGTTGCCAGCCGCCAGCGACTGGCCCGCGATGGTCGATCCTTGTCACGCCAGCGCCGGTCGCGCCTGTATGAAGCCGAACATTTCGTACTGCGCGGCGAAGTGGCCGGCAAATTCGACACCGGCAGCCTGTCCCACCGGGTGCTGATCGGGGTGGATTATGACGAGTTCGACAATTCGCAGCTGTTCCTGCGTTTCCGCCCTGCCGTCATCGGTGCGACCACCACGGCGCAGGCCAGCAACGACATCGATATCTTCAACCCTGTTTACGGACGGTTCCCGCTGCCCAACCCCGGGCCGCAAACCAACCGGCTCGATCAGCAGCGCGCGGTTGGTGCCTATGTTCAGGACCAGATCACGCTCAGCGACAGCCTGCAACTGCGCATTGGCGGACGCTTCGACGACATCACGGTGGAGACATTGAACCGCGCCAACAGTGTCGCCGCCAGCCGCAGCTACAACCGGTTCAGTCCGCAGGCCGGCATCGTGTTTACCCCATCGGATGCGGTGTCGCTCTACGCCGCTTATGGCGAGGGCTTTCGCGCCAATCTGGGCGCGACAGCGGCGGGCACATTGTTCGACCCGGAGACATCGAAATCGGCCGAAGTCGGCGCGAAATTCGGGCTGCTGGACGGCGCGCTGGAAGGCACGGTGTCGCTGTTCACCCTGTCCAAGTCCAACGTGCTGGCGGCAGACCCGGGCAATCCGGGGTTCTCGCTGCCCATCGGCAAGGCGCGCAGCCGCGGGCTTGAGGTGGACATTGCGGGCAAGCTTCCCGGCGATATCGATCTGTGGCTGTCCTATGCCTATGTCGATGCCGAGGCGCGCGCCAACGTCACCGATCTCAACTTCGGCCTGGCGATCCGCTCGGGCGACCGGCTGATCAACATTCCCCGCCACAGCGCCAACATCCAGCTGTCGCGCGGGTTCGACATCGGCACCACCCGGCTGAACGTTGGCGGCGGCGTGCAATATGTCGGCAAAAGGCTGGGCGAGACCGCCACCACCTTCGAGCTGCCCGATTATGTGCTGACGCGGGTGTTTGCGAGCTGGAAGCTGCAGGAAAATCTCGAGGTGATTGCCAATGTCACCAACCTGTTCAATACCACTTACTACACCAACAGCTTTGCCCAATTGTGGGTCCAGCCGGGAAGCCCGCGCGCGGCATCGGTTGCGGTGCGCGTGTCTTTTTGAGAAGGGATTAAGGTGACCGATTGCACCCTGGCCATCGCCGATCTGGTTGTCGAACGCGGGGACCGGCGCATCGTCGACGGTCTTTGCCTGTCGCTGGCACCGGGGGAAATCTATGCGCTGCTAGGTGGCAATGGCGCGGGCAAATCGACCACGCTGTTTGCGATCCTGGGCTTTCTGCCGTTCTCGTCGGGAACGCTCACCGTTTGCGGGCAGGACCCGCGCTCCAGCCCGGATGCGGTGCGCGCATCGGTTGCCTATCTGCCCGAGAATGTCGCGCTGTACGATCACCTGACCGCGCGCGAGAATGTCGAGTATTTCCTGAAAGTTGCCGATTGCGCCAGGCCACGCGCGGATATCGAGCAGGCGTTTCAGAGCGTCAGCCTGGCCGCCACCGCCTGGGACCAGCGCGCCGGGCGCTTCTCGAAAGGGATGCGGCAGAAGACCGCAATCGCGCTCGCTTTGCTGCGCAACACACCGCTGCTGCTGCTCGATGAACCGACATCGGGGCTGGACCCGGCAGCCGCAGCGGATTTCCACGCGCTGCTCGAAGCGCTGTCGGCGCGCGGGGTCTCGATCCTGATGGTCACGCACGACCTGTTGGGCGCAGCCGATACCGCCGACCGCATCGGCCTGATCGCGGGCGGACGGATAGCCAATGAATGGCGCGCGCAAGAGACCGGTCCGCGCTTTGATCTCAACACACTGCACGACGGCTTTGTGGGCGTGAAATGAACCGCAGCCTGATCATTGCCGCAGCCGAGCTGCGCCTGATGCTGCGGTCGCGGCTGGCGCTGGTCGGGGTCGTGACCTTGCTGCTGCTGTCGGCGATCGCGGCGGTCACCTCTGCGGTGCAGATGACCGAGGCCGCCAGGGCGCGCGCGCAGGCGCAGACCGAGACCGATGAGCAGTTCGAGGCGCAGCCCGACCGCCACCCGCACCGCATGGTGCATTATGGTACCTATGCGCTGCGCCCCGTCGGGCCGCTCGCCGCGTTCGATCCGGGCGTCGATTCCTTCACCGGTACGGTGGTGTTTCTCGAAGGGCACCGGCAGAACAGCGCGACCTTCGGCGCGGCGCGTGAATCATCCGATCTGCTGCGCTTCGGCCAGCTGACCCCGGCGTTCGTGCTGCAGACACTGGCGCCGCTGCTGCTGATCTTCCTGGGTTTTGCGACCGTCGCGCGCGAGCGCGAGCGCGGCAGCCCGCGCGCACTGGCGGCGCATGGCGCAAGCGCAGGCAGCATCGTCGGCGGCAAGGCGCTTGCGCTGGGTCTGGTCGCATTGCTCGCGCTGACACCCGCGCTGGTGGCCTTGGGCTGGGCGGCGCTGCGCCAGCCGCATGAAGCCGCCGTCGCGCTGGTGATCGCGCTCGCTTATGCCGGGTATCTCGCCGCCTGGGTGCTGGGCATCGTGGCGCTGTCGGCGATTGCGCGAACATCGCAGGGCGCGTTGATCGCGCTGATCGCCGCCTGGGCGCTGATCGTGGTGCTGGTGCCGCGCGCCGCGGCAGGTTGGGCAGGCGTTGCCGATCCGCTGCCCAGCCGGGTCGACACCGAACTTGCGATTGCCGCGGACCTGCGCCGCATCGGCGACAGCCACAACCCCAACGATCCGCATTTCGCCGCGTTCAAGGCGAACCTGCTCAAGCAATATGGCGTCACCCGCACCGAGGACCTGCCGTTCAACTATCGCGGGCGCCTGGCTCAGGAGGGCGAGCGGATCACCTCGCAGCTGTTCAAGGACTATGCCGCGCGCGCCGATGCCATCCGCGCGCGCCAGTCCGGCTGGCTGGCCTGGGCAGGCGTATTGAGCCCCGCGCTGTCGGTGCGCAACGCGTCGATGGTCGGCGCCGCCACTGATCTGACGACCCACACGGCGTTCATGAATGCGGCGGAAGCCTATCGCTTCGATCTGGTGCAGAGGCTCAACGGCCTTCAGGCCACCGCGGTGTCCGGCGCCGATGACAACGCGCGCAGCAAGGACCCGCTGGCCGACCGGCGCACGCGCATTTCCGCAGACTTCTGGAAGACCATGCCCCGGTTTGATTTCGCCGCGCCCTCGGCATCGGCTCGCATGGCAGCGATGCTGCCCTCGCTGGCGCTGCTGGCGCTGTGGATCGTGCTGGCGCTGGGCGGGCTGGCGCTGGCTGCGCGGCGGATGGGAAGGCTCGGCGCATGAGCAGCGTGATCCGTGAAATCTGGCTGCTGGGCCGCAACCGCGCTGCGCTTGCCGCTTTGGTGCTGCTGGCGGTGTTCGCCGCCGCAGGCGTCGCCATCGGGCTTGCCAATGTCGCACGCGATCAGGCGATGATCGAACGCATGCTTGCAGGCCAGCCCGCCGAAGAACAAGCGGTGGCCAGCTTCGTGAAGGATGCCGGCTATGGCGCCTATTACGGGTTCCAGCCCGTCTGGGATCCGCCATCGGACCTCGCCTTCGCCGCGCTGGGCAACCGCGACATCGCGCCTGCCATCCTGCGGGTGCGCTCACTCTCGCTCGAAGCGCAGCTGTATGAAAACGAGAGTGCCAATCCCGAGCTGTCGCTGGCCGGGCGGTTCGATCTGGTGTTCATCACCATCTACATCGCGCCCTTGGTGCTGATCGCGCTGCTGCATGACCTCTGGTCGGGCGAGCGCGAGGCGGGGCGGCTGTTCATGCTGTCCGCTCTCCCCAGGGCGCGACGACGGCTTTGGTCTGTGCGGATTGCGGTACGGATCGCAGGCGTGCTCGCCGCGCTGTTGATCCCGTTTGCAGTGGGTGCCGTGCTGGCAGGAACCGCCCTGCCCCGCGCGCTGGCCTTCGGCGGGCTGATCACGCTGGCGTGCCTGTTCTGGTCGGTGGTCATTCTGCTGGTGGCGCGGCGCGGCGCAAGCTCGGTGGTCAACGCAGCGACCCTCGCGTCGATCTGGTTCGCGCTGACACTGGTCGTTCCCGCTGCCGCCAATCTGGTGATCAACGCCGCCGTACCGGTGCCCGATGGTGCGGCGCTGGCGCGCGAGAATCGCGAATTCGTCCACGGCGCGTGGGATCGCCCACGCGAGCAGACGATGGACGCGTTCCTGGCGCTCTATCCGCAGCATGCAGCCGGAAGCGCGTTGCCGCCCACCTTCCACTACAAATGGTATTTCGCCTTTCAGCACATGGGCGATGTGCATGTTGCCAAGCAATCGCAGGCCTATCGCGACGGCATCGCGGGCCGCGCAGCCTATGCCCGGGCTGCGGGCTGGGTGCTGCCACCAGCGGGTATCGCGCAGGCCATGACTGCGCTAGCGGGGACGGATGTCACCGCCCAGCTTGCATTTCAACAGCGCATCCGCGCCTATCATACGCGACTGCGCGAGTATTATTATGACTATCTCTTCAGCGAACGCCCCTTCGACGTCCAGATCCTTGCGGATGTTCCGCGCTTCGATCCTGCTGACGGCAGCGGCACTGGGGCTGACTGACCCCGCTCTTGCTCAGCGTGTCACCGACAATGCCGCGGGCGGCGCCGAGGATGCCTTCGGCACCAGCATCGGCAACGAACGCGTCGGACTCTACAGCGGCAACGACGTGCGCGGCTTTTCACCGGTCACCGCCAACAACATCCGGCTGGAGGGGCTGTATTTCGACCGACCGGCCTCGTTCACCGACCGGCTGGTGCAGAGCAACGTCGTTCGCGTCGGGCTGACCGCGCAGAACTATCTGTTCCCCGCCCCCACCGGGATCGTCGATTACAGGATCCGCCCAGCTGGCAACGACTTCGTGCTAAGCACCATGTTCGGCCTCAACAGCTGGGGCGGCGGGCGGCTCGAGCTCGACGCGCAGATTCCTGTGATCAAGGACAAGCTCAGCCTGGTGGCAGGCGTGGCCGGCTTCGTCGACGAGCTCGCGCCGGGCAACCAGTCGTTCTTCGGCTCCTATGCGCTCGCCGCACGCTGGAAGCCCGCGCCGGGGATCGAGGTCATCCCGTTCTGGAGCCGGATCGACCTGTACAACCGCGAGGCCGCGCCGCTCTACACGCCCGAAGGCGCGTTCCTGCCGCCGCGCGTCGAGCGCCGCCGCTTCCCCGGCCCCGAATGGGCGGACCAGCGCAACACCGTGCAGCATTACGGCGCGCTCACCAAGGCGCGGCTGAGCGAGTCATGGCAGCTCGCCGCCGGGCTGTTCCGCTCGACATCGGACAGCAGCACCAATTTCGCGCAGAACTTCATCGCGATGCGCCCCGACGGCACAGCGATCCGCCGCGTGACAAGCGACCCGCCCTTGTCGCTCGCGGGGACCAGCGGCGAACTGCGCCTCAGCCGAACCTTTGCCGATGGTTCGCGCCGCCACACCGTGCATCTCGCGGTGCGCGGGCGCGAGCGGGTCAGCCGCTATGGCGGCGGCGGGCGGATCGATTTCGAACGCGCGCCGGTGGACGAGGTGCTCGATATCCCCGCGCCCGATTTCACCTTCGTGCCGCAAACCGGCGAGACCGTGCGCCAGGGGATCGCGGGCGTCGCCTATGACGGCCGCTGGGCGGGCGTCGGAGGTCTCAGCCTCGGATTGCAGCACACCTGGTATGCCAAGAGGGTCGATCGCCCCGGCGCCCCGCTCGCGCGCACCGACGATCAGGCATGGCTGCCCAATATCACCGCCTCGCTCGAGCTCAGCGACAGGCTGGCGGTCTATGGCAGCTACACCAAGGGGCTCGAGGAAAGCGGCATCGCCCCCGACAGCGCCGCCAATCGCACCGAAGCGCTGCCTGCTATCCTGACATCGCAGATCGATGGCGGGCTGCGCTGGAAGGCGCCCTGGGGGATGAGCCTGATCGCCGGGCTGTTCGATGTGCGCAAACCCTATTTCGCCGCAGATGAGGCCAATGTGTTTCGCGAGCTGGGCGATGTCCGCCATCGCGGGATCGAGCTTTCCGCCGCCGGGCCGCTCGCCAAGGGGCTGACCGTGGTCGCGGGCGCAGTGCTGATGCAACCGCGCGTCACCGGCGATGGGGTCAGGCTGGGCCGCGTCGGGCGGCGTCCGCTGGGCCAGCCATCGCAGCTGCTGACGCTGGCGACGCAATATGCGCTCCCCGGCGCGGAAGGCGTGCAGCTGACGTTCAACGTCACCCATCGCGGCACCCGCGCCGCAGATACGCGCAATCTCGTGACCTTGCCTGCGCGCGCCATCCTGGATGCAGGGGTGCGCTGGCGGTTCGATCTGGCCGACAACCCCGCGCTGCTGCGGGTGCAATTGCAGAACCTCACCAACGCCTATGATCTCGCTCTGGTCGGCAGCGGCAGCTATCAGGTCAATTCGCCGCGCCAGCTGACGATGTTCCTCACCGTCGATTTCTGACGCGGGAACGCAAGCGGGCGGAGCGACTAAGCCCCGCCCGCCTGGAGCGCTTACTTTGCCACGCCCATTTCACTCAGCAACCGCTGCGCGCCATCGACCTTTTCCATGGTCCACAGCATGAAGCGGCTGTCGACGTGGATGGTACGGTTGATTGCGGCATCGTACGACCAGTCGGACACCACGCCATCGAGCGTGCCATCGAACGCCAGTCCGACGAACTCGCCGCGCGCATTGAGCGTCGCCGAGCCCGAATTGCCGTTGGTGATGTCCACGGTCGACAGATAGTTGACCGGCAGCGTGCCCAATTTGGCGTCGGTGTAGGAACCGAAGTCGCGCGCCTTGAGCTTGTCGATCGCAGCCTTGGGGGCATCGAACTCGCCGCGCCCGGTCTGCTTGGCGACCAGTCCTTCCGCGGTGGTGAACGGCGTCCAGATCAGGCCGTCGCGCTGCTTTCCGGTGACCTTGCCATAAGTGAAGCGCAGCGATCCGTTGGCGTCGGGGTACAAAGTGCGGCCCTGTGATTTGGCGAAGGCGAGCTGCCCCGCCATCACCTGCGAGCGGGCTGCCTGCAGCCGTCCTGCCCGCTCCTTGGCCTTGTCCTCATCCGCCTTGGCGCCCGGATAGGCAGCCACCGCGAGCTGGATGAACGGATCGGTCGAGGCCTCGAACGCGGATGCGGGTTTGTCCATCCAGCCGATGCGCTGCGCGGTGTCGCCCAGCTGGGTGTCGGCGTACATCCGATCCATGCCGATCGCGGCGATCTTGGTTTCGAGCGGCGCATTGCGCTTGTCCGCCGCCACCTTGGCATATTCGCCCAAAGCCTGCTCGAACAGCACTCGGTCGACGCCTGCATCGAAGCGGCGCTCGATCTGGGTCAGGCGTTCGCGGATCGAAAGCCGATCGCGATCCTGGAAGCCGGGCTCACGCTGCGCATCGGGCTTTTCGCGCTCCTTCGCCCAGCGATACAGCGTTCCTGCTGCCGACAGCAGCTGTGCGCGGCCCAATGTCGAGAGCCGCAGGCTGTCTACGCGGGCCTGGTTCGATTCGGCGACCAGCGCGTCGAGATCGGCGAGCGCCTTGCCGTACTGGCGGGTGCGCGCAGGGTCCGCCGCCACCCAGGCGCGGAAATCCGCATCCGCGCGGTCCTTGCGGCCCAGCAGGTCGATGGCATCGGCCCCGGCGATCTCACCCAGCAGCTTCTTCTTGTAGTTGTCCGATCCCTTGAGGATCGATGCGTATTTGATCTCGGCATCCTTGTTGCCCGCCACCGCCTGGATAATCGCATCCGAATAATCGGCACGCAGCTGCTGGTCGATGGCATAGACCTGCTCGAAATTGTGGCGAACCTCGGCGGCGGTCCAGTGGCGCTGGGTGACGCCGGGGAAGCCCGCGACCATCACGAAGTCGCCTTCCTCCAACGGCTTGTCGGCAATCTTCAACCACGACTTGGGCTTGTAGGGCACGTTGTCCTTGGAATACGGCGCCGACGAACCATCGGGTGCGACATAGGCGCGGTAGAAGCCGAAATCGCCGGTGTGGCGCGGCCACTGCCAGTTGTCGGTCTCACCGCCGAAATTGCCGATGCCGCCAGCGGGTGCATAGACCAGCCGGACATCCTTGATCTCGAGCTGCTGCTGCAGGAAATAGGTCTGCCCGCCGAAATAGGGGCGAACGTCGCAGCGGCGGTTGGCCTGCTTTTCGCATTCGGAGATCAGGCTCTTGCGGTTGCTTTCCAGCCGGTTGTAGCGGTCGAGGCCAGACAGCTTGCTGGTGACACCCTTGGTCATCGCCGCGGTGACGTCGCGCAGGTCCTCGATCACATAGATGCGCGATCCCGGCGCGGCCTGAACCTCGTCGGCGTTGGTCTGGGCCAGGAATCCATCGGTCAGATAATCCTGGCCGGGCTTGGAATTGTACTGGATCGACCCATAGACGCAGTGATGATTGGTCGCGACCAGACCTTCCGGGCTGACGAACGAGGCCGAGCACCCGCCCAGCGAGACGATGGCGTTGAGCGGCGCGGTCTTGAGGTCGCCAAGATCGGCGGGCGATAGCTCGAGCCCCGCCTGTTTGAGCTTGTCTCCCAGCGCAGGGGTCTGGCCAGGAAGCCACATGCCCTCTTCGGCAAAGGCAGGCGCGGAAAGCAGTAGCGCGGTGGTGGCAAGCAACAGGGTATGACGCATTAAGGAACCTCCGGGTGATCGCAAAAGCGATGGATGGTCGCCCAGATAGACCGGGCAAATCGGCTGGGCAAGCGCGGTGGAATGGCAGGACGCCAGGGTCACAGATCGACCGTCAGATAGGCGCTGACCAGCCTTCCGTCGAAGATGTCGTAAGCCCCCGGGCCGCGCAGATCGAACCCGCGGACATCGAAGACATTGCTCATCGAGACGCGGAAGGTCGCAGGCGTTCCGTCCAGATCAAACGCATAGCGTCCGCCCAGCGACACCAGCGTGCGCGCCTCGATGAACACGGCATTGTCGATCGTCGCAGGCAGCCTGCCGGAATGGCTGATGCCGGTGTCGACCGAAACCCCGGGGAGGAACGGCAGGCGCCAGTCCAGATTGATGTCGATCCGCTCGCGCGGCGTTCCCACCGGGCGTCGGCCCAGCCGCCCCAGCCGCACGCCATCGCCGGTCACCCTGGGATCCAGCAGCACGCCGCCCAGCGCGATGCTGAGGTTGCCGGTGACCTTGCCTGAGAGCGACAGCTCTATGCCGCGGTTGCGCACATCGCCCAGCGCGCGGAAGACATTGTCGACATCCAGATCGAAATAGGGCTTGCGCAGATCGAACACGCCGGCAACCAGCCGGACATCGGGGCTGATCTGGTAGCGCAGCCCTGCCTCGGACTGGCGGGTGATGATCGCGGGCAGCGCCTCGTTGCGGTTGAGCGCGAAGGCAGGCGCGACCCCGCTTTCCTCAAGCCCGCGCGTGTGGCTGGCATAGATCGCCAGATTGTCGATCGCGGTGATCGCGACGCCGAGATTGTATAGCAGCGGGGTTGAGCGCGTGCTCACCGTGCCGAACACCGGCTGGTCGACGCGTTTGCGATAGTCGCTGTAGCTTAGGCCCAGCGTCAGTTCGCCCTCCGATTGCCACTGGCCCTGATAGGCGGCGCCCGCAAACCATTGCCGCACGCTGTCATTCGCCTGCGGCCCGAAGGCGAAACCGGGCCGGGGCGGATTGAGCACCTCGCCGATGCGGACCGGCCCCAGATCGATCCGCGCGGCGCCATCGAACACCTGCCCCCGGTCGCGCCCGCGCAGGCTGACGGTGATGCGATGCGTGCGCTCGGCCTCGGCAAAGACCTTGCTCAGCCTGACCTCGCCGCTGGTCGATGCAAGCTTGGTCGGCGGATCGGCAAGGATCAGCTGCGCGCCCTCGCCCTGCGGCGTCAGATCGAAGATCAGGTTGGTGAAGGCGCGCGCGTCATCGAACAGCGACCGGAACAGACCGCCGCGCAGCTCCCAGTCATCACCCAGATCGGCGCGTCCGAAGGCACCGTAGTTGATCGCGACCCCGCGGTAGCGCGCCCAGTCCGGCCCGAAATAGCGGCGGCGCGGCACGCGCGGCGGGCGGAAGTCGCCGGCGGGGATGTAGATCGGCCCCGCCTCGTCGCCATACAGGTCCGACCGCGCCCAGAAGGGGATGATCTCGATCCGGTCGCTCGGCGTGATCCTGACCGAGACTGCCTCGATATGCTGGACGCTGTCGGTGGCGTTGTAGAAGGCGTTGCGATAGACGCCCGCGCCGACCCCCAGCGCGAGCTTGTCCTGGATCAGCGGCAGGCTGACATCGACCTCAGCGCCTGCGGCACCAAAGCTGTTGATATCGACCAGCGCGGCGAGCGATGCGCTGTCGCCGGGCTTGCGAAAGCTGTAATCGACGATGCCGGTCGGCGCTGGAAAATCGAACCCGAAGGCGCTGAGCCCCACCCGGATCGTGGTCGAGCGGCGGATGCGGCTGGTCAGCCCCCAGACCTGATCGAAATACAGCCCCTCGATGCGGATGTTGCCCGCCCGTGTGGGAGAAAAACCGCGCACCTCGGCCGCGCTGTAGATCCCGATGGTCTCTCGCCCGACACTGACCCCGAACCCGTCCGATGCGGCGCGCACTGCATTCTCGCTCGCGCGGCCCTGTTCGCCCAGTGCATTAGCCTGTTCGGCGGAGGGGCGATCGTCAGCGGGCTGCTGGTCATCGATGACGGGAGGGTCGGTGTCGTGCGCCAGCGCGGACGCGGGCATCGCGACGCTCGCCGCCAGCCAGGCCGCCCATCGCATGCGCGCGCCGTTAGCCATTTGGATGCCGGTCGGGCGTATCGATCACCAGCACCAGCCGCTTGTCCCCGCTGCCCTCGATCGGCGGCGAGCGATGCAGGCAGGCGCGATGGCCGGGGCCAAATGCCTGCCCCTTGAACAGCGCGACCGCGCCTGTCGCAATGCGCTGCAGCGGAGCGTCGGGAACATCGCCCAGCGTATAGTCGGTGCCCGGCCCCGCCAGCGTGCAGATCAGCCTGAGATCGGTATAGTCGGCGTGCACCTTGCGACAGGCATTGCCGGTCACCCCCTCCAGCCGCACCCGCACCGTCTCGCACCGCATCAGCGCGGCAAAGCGGGTGGCGAGATCGGTGATCGCAGCAGTGAGCGCTGGAGGCATCGGCGGCAGCGCCTGTGCCACCGTGTCGGGCGGACCAGCGGCGCGATGGCCGAAGGGGGCAAGATCGAGCAGCGGCGCGATCTCGTCCCACCGCAGCAGCACGGCCTCGGGGTCGATGACGATCCGGGTGTCCGGATCGAAGATGTCCTGCCAGCTTGTGATGGCAGGCGGATGGTTCAGAGTTGCAGATGCACTGGTCATGGCTCAGGCGCTCTCCAGGACACGGGCCTGTTCGCCCCAGGCCGGAAACGGATCGGCGAGGCGCTGCCAGGCATCGGGGGTATAGCCCTCGGCGTCGACCAGACAGGCATCGAGTCCGGCGCGAAGCCGCGCCTCGTCCATATTGATGCCGATGAACACCAGTTCCTGCCGCCGGTCGCCCCAGACCGCATCCCAGTTGTGCGCGACGAAATCCTCGAACTGGTTGTCGTGCGGCCACTGGTTCTTGGGCACCGATGCCCACCAGCGGCCCAGCCGCGACGTCATCGTCTGCGATCCCGCCACCGCGAGTTCGCCGACCCATTCGGTGCGCGTCGCCAGCCAGAAGAAACCCTTGGCGCGGACAACACCTTCCAGCCCGTCTCCGGTCAGAAAGGCATAAAAGCGATCGGGCGCGAACGGACGGCGCGCACGATAGACGAAGCTCTCGATGCCGTATTCCTCGGTCTCGGGCCGATGGGTTGCATAGCCGTACAGCTCCTTGGCCCATAAGGGATGCTCTGCGGCACGGTCGTCGTCGAACAGCCCGGTGCCGAGTATCTGCGCAAGATCGACCTTCGAGCGGCTGGCGGGGATGATCCGCGCATCGGCGTTGAGCGAGGCGCACAATTTGGTGACGGTCGCCAGATGCTCTGCGGGAACGTCCTCGGCCTTGTTGACGATGATGACATCGGCAAACTCGATCTGCTCAACCAGCAGCGCGACCAGGCTGCGCGTATCGTCCTCGCCGAGGGATTCGCCGCGATCAGCCAGGAATTCGTGGCTGGCATAATCGTTGAGCAGGTTCACCGCATCGACCACGGTCACCATGGTGTCGAGCGTGGCGACATCGCCGAGGCTCTCGCCTGACTCGTCGCGGAAGCTGAAGGTTGCCGCGACCGGCAGCGGCTCGGAGATGCCGGTGCTTTCGATCACCAGATAATCGAACCTGCCCGCCTCGGCGAGGCTGCGCACCTCCTTGAGCAGATCGTCGCGCAGCGTGCAGCAGATGCAGCCATTGGTCATCTCGACCAGCTCCTCGCTCGCCCGGCTGAGCGCCGCCTCGCCGCCGCGCACCAGAGCGGCGTCGATGTTCACCTCCGACATGTCGTTGACGATCACCGCGACGCGCAGGCCCTCGACATTGGCCAGGATGTGGTTGAGCAGCGTGGTCTTGCCCGCGCCGAGGAAGCCAGAAAGCACGGTGACGGGCAGCTTGCGGTCCAGGGCGGATATCGGCGTGGGCATGGGGAACCTTTCTGGTGTTGCTATGTAACGTTATATCATTATAGGCTCGTGCGCAGTTCGACAAGTGGAGAAGTGGAGATGATTCCCAGCAGCCTTGCAGGCGCCGTGCGTGCGCCGAAATCGGCTGACTTTGCCGAGGGCGTGGCGATTTCCGCGTCGATCCTGTGCTTGATCCACTGCCTTGCGCTGCCGCTGCTGCTGGCAGGCTCGCCTTGGCTCAGCCATGCTCTGGCACTGCCCTTCGACATGCATCTGTGGATCGTGCTGATCGCAGGGCCGGTCAGCGCGTGGCTGCTGCTGACCGCAGCGCGGCACCAGCGGATCGGGGTGTTCATCGCCGGACTTTCCGGGCTTGGTGCGCTGGTGCTGGCGCTGGTGCTGCCGGTACCAGAGCCGGTCGAAACCACGATGAGCACGCTGGGAAGCCTGATGCTCGCCGGCGCGCATGTGGCAAACTGGCTGGCACGCCACGGTCCTGGCCAGCGTTGCGCCTGATGCACCGATAATCCGCCCGAAATCACCCGACCGCGGCCTGAAAGCTTTTGCGTTTCATCTTGGTTATGTTGTATCGTCGCACTCTGATCTGACGGAGGTGTCCCCGATGCGCAAATCCCTTGTCCTGTTGCTCGCCGTGACGGCATTTGCCGGCACCGCCCCTGCGGCATCCTCATGTGATCTGGAAGGCTTCGGCTTCACCCGGGTGAATCCCTTCGGGCTCAATGCATCCTGGGGCGTGCCACAGGATCACCAGCAGAGCCAGCCACCTTCCACCCGGCAGGCCGCCAGCGCTCGGGATGCGCGCCAGAGCGCGCCGGCGCGGACCGATCAGGCGAACAACGCCACCGACCCGGCAGCCGCATCGCAGCGTGCCGAGCGCGCCCCCCAGACCCCACCCGGCTTCGTTCCGGTTTCGGTTGAGGCGGCCGCAAGCCAGTCCCGGCGCTTCACGGCGACCAAGGATTGATCGCCCCGTCCCAGCCATGAGCCTTTTGCTTCAGCACGTCGCGTTCCATTATGCCGGACGCCCGATCCTAGATGATTTCAGCTTTGCCATGGAGCCCGGCGAACACAGCCTGCTGATTGGCGCATCGGGCAGCGGCAAGTCGACGCTGGTCAATCTGGTGTGCGGGCTGCTCACGCCCGACAGCGGCACCATCGCCATCGCGGGCGAGAGCATGACCGGGCTCGGCCCCGCCCGGCGCGACGATCTGCGCAGGCGCCGAATCGGGCTGGTCTTCCAGACGCTGCGGCTGGTCTCGGCGCTCGACCTCACCGGCAATCTCCTGCTCGCTCAAAGACTTGTGGGGGGCACCGGCGGGCGCGACCGCGTGGCGATGCTGATCGAGCGGCTGGGACTTGGCCACCGCGCCCATGCCCTTCCCCGCCAGCTCAGCCAGGGCGAGGCACAGCGCGCTGCGATCGCCCGCGCGCTCATCGGCCAGCCGGACCTGATCATCGCCGACGAGCCGACATCGTCGCTCGATCATGCCAACATGGAAAAGGTGGTCACGCTGCTGCGCGAGTGCGCGCGCGAGGCGGGTTCAAGCCTGCTGATCGTGACGCACGACGACCGGCTGCGCGATCATGTCGCCTCGGTGCGCGAGATCGGCCCGATGGCCGCGCAGGCTGCAGCATGATCCGGCTGGCATGGGCGTATATGCGCGACCGCCCGCTGACGGTCGGGCTCAACGCGCTGCTGCTGGGCATTGCGGTTGCAACGCTGGTGCTGCTGCTGCAGTTCGCCACACAGGCCGGCGAGCGGTTCGAGCGCGATGCGCGCGGCATCGATCTGGTGGTCGGCGCAAAGGGGTCGCCGCTGCAGCTGGTGCTGTCGAGCGTCTATCATATCGACCAGCCGACCGGAAACATCCCGCTGGGCGAGCTGGCGCGGCTGCGCGCCGACCCCGGCGTGGGCAAGGCTATTCCGCTGGCGCTGGGCGACAATTTCGAGGGTTTCCGGATTGTCGGGAGTGATTCAGGCCTGCTCGATCTCTACGGCGCGAGGATCGCGCAAGGCCGCGCTTTCGCGAGGCCGTCAGAGGTCGTGCTCGGCGCGGATGTCGCGCGGCGCACCGGCGCCGGGCTGGGGCAGAAATTCGTTGGCAGCCATGGCCTTGAGACCGACCCCGATGGCGAACAGGGCCATGACCATGCGCCGTTCGAAACCGTCGGAATCTTGGCCCCCACTGGCACCGCACTCGACCGGCTGATCATCACCTCGGTTGAATCGGTGTGGGACGTGCACGGGATCGCGCATGACGAACACGATGATGATCATGAGGGCGAAGCCGGGCATGACCACGCCGATCATGACGATCACGATCACGACTCCGAGCATCATGACGAAGCGCTGCAGGCAGAAGCCCCGCAGCCGGAGATCACCGCGATCCTGGTGCGCTATCGCAACGCGGCCGCCGCGATGCGCCTGCCCACCCAGATCAACCGCCAGACCGCATTGCAGGCCGCCGCGCCCGCGGCAGAGGCAGCGCGGCTGCTCGGGCTGTTCGGCTCGGTGATCGAGGGCGCGCGCTTGTTCGGCTGGCTGCTCGCGCTGTCGGCCGGGCTCAGCCTGTTCGTCGCTTTGTGGAGCGCGACCCGCGCGCGCGAGGGCGATCTGGCGCTGCTGCGGGTGATGGGAGCGACGCCGGGGGCGGTGTTCGGCACGATCCTGGTGGAAGGGCTGCTGATCGCGGCGATCGGCGCAGTCGGAGGAATCGCGCTCGCGCACGCGGCGATGGCGGCAGCTTCCAGCGCCTTCCCGACGATCAGCGAACTTGGCATTTCGGCGCTACGCTTCCTTCCCGGCGAGGCGGTGATCCTCGGCGCGGCGCTGACCATCGGGCTGGTCGCGGCAGCGATCCCCGCCATCCGCATCTTCCGGGTCGATCTGGCCGAAACCCTGGCAAAATACAGTTGAGGACACCTCCCATGCGCAAGCTCATCCCCGCCATTGCGGCGCTCGCCCTAATCGCCGTCCCGCAGACCGCCTCGCACGCTGCAATGCAGCAGGGCAAGAAGGCCCCGGTCGAGGATGTCTGGAAGCCCGCAGCAACCCCCAAGGGCGGCGTCTCCTGGGCGGTGCTGGAAGCCACCAAGGAACAGACCCGCACCGGCAAGGACGGCTATATTTATTCCAAGCCGCTGTTCACCCCGGCGGTGAAGGCGCTGGCCGGCAAGCGCATCAAGGTGGCCGGCTGGATGAAGCCGCTCGAGACCGGCAGCCGCCAGAAGCACTTCGTCCTGCTCGCCTATCCCCCGGGCTGCCCCTTCCATTTCCACGCCATCCCCAACCAGTTCATCGAGGTCTATGCTGACATCCCGTTCCCGACCAACGAGACCAGGATGTTCGTGGTGACGGGGGTGCTCGAGCTGACCGGCCAGGACGAAAGCGGCATCTTCTATCGCCTCAAGGCCGCCAGCCCCGCCTGACGCTCCCCGGCCTGACGGCAACCGCCGGATATTGACGCGCGGCCGCAGCTGTGGAAGCAAGGACGCACCGGGACAGGTGCAACCTCCCGGTCAGGCGGTCCGCGCCCAAGCGTTGCCTCTGGCTTGCCTCTCGTGCGAGGGGTCGGCAATTGAGGGAGCCTGGCCCGGTGCCGACACAACCAAACAGAACCGCCGACTTTGCCGACCTGCTGCGCGTCTTCGCGCGCATCGGATGCCTGAGCTTCGGCGGGCCCGCCGCGCAGATCGCGCTGATGCACAGTGAAGTGGTCGACAGGCTCGGCTGGGTGCGCGAGCAGGAGTATCTGCACGCGCTGAACTTCTGCCATTTGCTGCCCGGCCCGGAAGCGCAGCAACTGGCGACGTGGATCGGCTGGCGGCTGCACGGGCTCAAGGGCGGGCTGGCCGCCGGTCTGCTGTTCGTCCTGCCCGGCGCGCTGCTGATGCTCGCGCTTTCGACGCTCTATGCACTGGCGGCCAATCTTGACTGGTTTTCCGCAGCATTTCTCGGCGTCAAGGCAGCGGTGCTCGCGATCGTGGTCCAGGCGCTGATCCGCATCGCCGGGCGAGCCCTCGACACCCCGGTCAAGCAGGGCCTTGCGATCAGTGCCTTTCTGGCGCTGTTCCTGTTCGACCTGCCCTTTCCGGCGGTGGTGTTGGGCGCAGGCGCGCTCGGAATGATCGTGGCGGCGTGGCGTCCCGGCTGGCTGGCGCTCAAGCCCGTCTCTGGCGACGCCCCCGCGGCAGCACCCACATGGCGCGCGATGGGCCGCACGGCACTAGCGTGGGGCGCGATCTGGGCGCTGCCGCTCGCGGTGGTGCTGGCAACGCTGGGGCAGAGCCATGTGCTGTGGGATATAGGCCTGTTCTTTTCGCAGCTCGCGATCGTGACCTTCGGCGGCGCCTATGCGGTGCTGGCCTATATGGCGCAGGAGGCGGTGCAGACGTTCGGCTGGCTGCAACCCGGCGAGATGGCCGATGGCCTGGGCCTGGCCGAAACGACGCCGGGTCCGCTGATCCTCGTCACCCAGCATGTCGGGTTCCTCGCAGCCTTCCGCTCGCCCGAGCCGTTCTCGCCGATCACCGCGGGCATCCTGGGCGCGGCGCTCACCACCTGGGTGACCTTTGCGCCGTGCTTCCTGTGGATCTTCACTTTCGCGCCCTGGATCGACCGGCTGCAGCATGCCACGCGGTTCAAGGGTGGCCTTGCGGCACTGACCGCAGCGGTGGTCGGGGTGATCGCCAACCTCTCGATCTGGTTCGCACTGCACGTGCTGTTCGCACGCGTCACGCCCACCGCGATCGGCCCGCTGTACGTCCAGCTTCCCGAGCTTGCCAGCTTCGACGCCCGCGCCGGCCTGCTGTCGCTGGCGGCCGGCTTGATCCTGTTCCGGCTGCACTGGAGCATCCCGCGCACCCTCGCCGTTCTCGTATTGGCCGGGCTCGCAATGGCCTGGATCCCGCTGGGCAGCGCCTAGAACCTCGGCGATCTTTGGTCGTTGGAGGCCATCATCGTGGGCCATGCCCCAAGGGGGCCCCGAGTTCGAGACGGAAATGTGCGCCCTTGCGGCTATCCCCGGCCTCGCCGACGACCAGCCCGATCCCCGCCGCATCGCACAGGCGCCGGGTTATATCGAGCCCCAGGCCGCTGCCGCTGCTGCGATCGCCCTTCTCGAAGCGAGCAAACGGATCGGTGCCCGGTTCGAACCCGGGGCCGTCATCCGAAATCGACAGTGAACCGTTTTCGTATCCGATCACCAGCTGTCCGGTCCCGACATGCTGGAAGCAATTGCCGATCAGGTTGTTGAGCACAAGCTGCAACGAGATCGGGTGCGCAAGGACGGCGGCGGCGCTATCGATGCCGGTCGCAACCTCGATCAGGCTGCCGGGGTAGCGCAGCCTGGCCCAGGACACGGCCTTGTCGATCATCGCCCGCAGCGCCACGCGTTCCTTGCGAACGCCCTCGTTTTCGCGCGCCAGCGCCAGCAGCTGGTCGAGCGCCAAGACCATGTCGGTGGTCGCCGTTTCAATCCGGCGCAAGGGTTCGGCAAGATCCGATGGAAGATCGCGGTTGAGCGCGATGACCTCGGCGGCGCCGGAGATGACCGCCAGCGGCGTGCGCAGTTCGTGGCTGGCATCGCGGGTAAAGGCTCGCTCCCGTTCGACAAATCCGCCGATGCGCGCAAACGCCTGCTCCAGCGCTTCTGCCAGCGTCCCGATCTCATTGGCCGGATAGTCCCCTGCATGAAGGATCGGTATCGCCGACTCTGCGCGTGCGACATCGTGCGCCAGCGCGCTGAGCGGCTTCATCGCCCGGTTGACCAGCCACCATCCGAACGCGGCCATGACCGCCGCGATGACGAGGCTGAGCCCGGCCAGCAGCACGATGATCGAATCCCGATAGGGGCGAACCAGCAGATCCTGGCTGACTTCGATCACCGCCACCGCTGGCGTCCGCCCCGCACCCGACCTGCCATCGGCCGGATCGAAGCGCTGGACGTGGTAATGGCGTCCCTTGCGACCATAAAACTCGCTCTGCCGGGGATTGGCGGCAAAGTCCTTCCGGATATCCGGTGGCAGCGGCTGGTCTTGGCGATAGATGGTGACGTCGGGGTTGGCGGGTGTCGCAAGTGTGCCCGACCTGCGCCAGGCGGCCGTCTGGTGTGCGACCTCTTCGGCGAGCACGTCGCGAAACAGGCGGTCTTCGGTGGTATAGGCGATACCGAAGGCGGCGAGGCCGAAGATCGCGCTTGTCGCAATGACGCTGCCGATGATCGTGAGAACGATCCGCCCGCGCAGGCTGTGTCGCCTCGCGCTCATGGCGCGACCTTCAGGCGAAACCCGACACTGTGCACGGTCTCGATGATCGGACGGTCGAATGGCTTGTCCACCACCTGGCGCAGCAGGTGCAGATGCGCACGCAGCGAATCGGACGAGGGCGGATCATCGCCCCACAGCCGCAATGTCGCCTCGTCCCGGCTCACGGGATTGGGCCATGCTTCGGCCAGCAGCAACAGCAGTTCCCACAGCAGCGGCGTCAGACGCAGCAGCTGCCCGTCCCTCGTCGCCGTGCGCGCCTGCCGGTCGATGGTCAGCGGCCCCACCGAAAAGCAATGCGGCTGCCCCAGTTGCGGCCGCAGCGCCAGCGCGGCAACCCGCGCGGCAAGCTCTGCCAGCGAAAAGGGTTTGACCAGATAATCATCGGCACCATGCGCAAATCCCGCCAGCTTGTCGTCCAGCGTATCGCGCGCGGTCAGCATCAATATCGGTATGCGCCGGTCTGCGCGGCGGCGGATCTCGCTGCAGACGCTCAAGCCCCCCCGGTTCGGCAGGGCGAGATCGAGCAGCACGATATCGACCGGGCGGACCAGCGCCTCGCGCAATCCCGCCTCCCCGTCTGCGGCATAATGCAGCCGGTGCCCGAGCGCCTCGAGATAGTCGATGATGTTGCTGGCCAGATCGGGGCTGTCCTCCACCAGCAGAATGTCGAAGCTGTTGCTCAAGAGCAGTTTCCCGGCTGTTGCCTCCGCCCCTTGGCGCCCCCCGTGTCAAAAGAACGTCAAAAGGCGTTTCACATCCGCATGACACCCGGTGTGCGAAAGGCGCCAGCATCAACAGACTATCGAAAGGGTAGAAGATGCTGCTGCGGATAACAACGATGCTGACGTGCACGCTCGCTTGGCTGGTTTTTGCGCCTGCGAATGCCACCACCAGCCAGAACAACCGTGTCCTACTGGTGATCAGCGGCCATGGACAGGAAGAGGGCAAGGTGCGCCCCGGCTTCGAAATGGACGAACTCACCCAGGCCTATGCCGTGTTCGTGGACAATGGCCTGCAGGTCGATATCGCAAGTCCCGCAGGCGGGGCAGTCGTCGCAGACAAGTTCAATCGCGACAAACCCTACAACCGGCGTTTCCTGACCGACCCCATGGCCGCAGCCAAGCTGACCGCCACCCGGTCGGTCGCAAGCCTGGACAAACAGGACTATGCGGCGGTCTTCATCATCGGCGGCAAGGGCGCAATGTTTGACCTTCCAGTCGACGTTCAGCTCAAGGCGCTGCTTGCAAGGACCTATCAGGCGGGCGGCGTCGTTGGCGCCGTCTGCCATGGCCCTGCAGTGCTGATGAACGTCTCGCTGCAAGGAGGGACGTCGCTGCTCGAAGGGCGGTCGGTCACCGGATTTTCGAACGAGGAGGAAGCGCTGTTCGGCAAGGGCTGGGCGCCGGCCTTCCCCGTGCTACTGGAAAACGGATTGCGCGGCTCGGGCGCAAAATTCAGCGATGCCCCGATGATGCTGAGCCATGTCGTCACGGATGGCCGGCTGGTGACGGGGCAGAACCCCTATTCCACTGCAGCGGCGGCAGAAGCAGTGATCAGGGCCATGGGTCGGACGCCTGCGCCGCGCCAGCCATGGGCCGACGAACGGAGCATATTGCTGCTTGGGCAGATGCTGAATGGCGACGCGGTGCAAGCGCGCGCGGCGTTCAACGCGGACCCGACGCTCTATGATGTTCCGCTGATCGCGATGTGGGGGTTCTTCCGCGCGCAATCGGCGGGATCGGACCGCGGCGTGCTGACCAATGCGGTCGACGTCATGGAACTGGCGCTGCCCCATTTCAGCAGGCCCGAACTCGTCTCTGCCATCGCAGAGGCGCGCAACACGCTTGCCACGATGCCATGACGCGGTGGCGGCCGAGCCGTCACCCACCCCGTTGCACCCTGGCCCGACGCGCCCCGGGGTGAAGGCCGGATCAACTGCAGGAAAGCAATATGCCCGACACGCCCGACACCATAGAGCTGAACGCCATCAGCCATCATTTTGATACGGCAAGCGAACGGATCGAGCTGTTCAAGGGGCTTTCCTGCACGATCCATGCGGACCAAACCCTGGCCATCGTGGGGCCCTCGGGCGCGGGCAAGTCCAGCCTGCTGGCGATTGCCGCGGGGTTGGAGGAGCCCGCGGGAGGCACCGTGCGCTTCATCATCCTTGGCGCGGATGTCGACGCGCAAACGATGCGGGCCAATTCCGGCTTCATCTTCCAGCAGTTTCATCTGATGCCCGAGCTCGACGCGATCGGCAATCTGGCGTTGCCGCTCAGGCTGAAGGGAAATCGCGACGCGTCCGATATCGCGGCGCTCTGGCTCGAAAAAGTGGGGCTGAAAGATCGGGCCCGGCACCGCCCCCACCAATTGAGCGGCGGCGAGCAGCAGCGCATTGCCGTGGCACGCGCCTTTATTTCAGCTCCAAGATTTGTCTTCGCGGACGAGCCGACCGGCAATCTGGATATCCACACATCCCAGGCCGTGGCCGAGCTGATGTTCGATTGCGCGCAGGCGACAGGGTGCGGTCTGGTGATCGTGACCCACAGCAGGCAATTGGCACAGCGTGCCGGCGCGAGCCTGATTCTGGCGGCCGGACGGCTGGAGGAAGCCGCATGAACGCGCTTTGGCTCGCGCTGGAAAATGGCTGGCGAGACCTGCAACAGCAGCACGGGCGGATAGCCCTGGCCACGCAAACCGCATTGCTCTTCTTCCTCATGACACTGTCGCTCACGAGCGCGTCGATCCAGAGCTATCTGGCCGACAATCTCGATGAGATGCTGGGTTCGGACCTGGTGGTTGAAAGCCATTCGGCGCTGACACGCGATAATGAGCGCGCCCTCGGACGCCTGGCGCCCAGGCTTTCGGTGACCAAGATCAGCGACATAACCTTGACGCATCAGGACAAATGGGCCCGCGTCCAGCTGAAACGGGTGGATGATGCCTATCCGTTGCAGGGCAAGCTTCAGATCGGCGACACACCGGTCGCGCGCCAGCGTGCGGTCAGCCGGGGCCCGGGGGTCGGGGAAATCTGGCTCGAATCCAGGCTGGCGACGAAATTGGGGATGCAGCCTGGCGACACTCTCGTCATCGGCGGCACCCGGCTGCGGCTCGGCGCCATCCTGTTTCACGAACCCGACCGCATCATGGAAGGCCATGGCACCACGCAGCGGGCGATGGTGCACAGCCAGAGCCTCGACGCAGCATCGCTCGCCAGCAGCAAAGGCCGCACCCGCTATCTCGTCACCGCGGATGAAGAGCAGCAACGGGCGATCGAAGAATGGGTGCGCACGGCGCTGCCCGGTGCAACCGTGATCAGGAAAATCGGCGGTCGACATCCGCTCGCAAGCTTCTGGCAACGCACCGAGAATTTCCTTGGCCTTGCCGCCGTCATCCTGGTGTTCATGGGCGCCGTGGCGCTTGACATGACCACCCGCCGCTGGCTCGCCAGCATGCGCTATCGGCTGGCGCTTTATGCAAGCTTCGGGGTCACCACGCGCACCGGTATTGCGATGGCGCTGGGGCAATGGCTGGCGGGATTCATCCTCGCCGTGCTGCTGGGCACCCTGCTGGCGACGCTGGCGTACGTGCTGATCGTCGGACAGCTGCAGGAGCAGTTTCCAGGCCTTGACGCGGCGTGGCACTGGCTGCCCGCCCTGAAGACGATCGGTCTTGTCTTCGTGCTGCTGCTGGCGCTGCAGGTACCCAGCTTCCTCCAGCTGCGCCGCGCCTCGCTGCTTTCGCTGATCCGCAACCCCGCCGAAAACAGCTTTGTGTGGCACCGGCTGTTCTGGAGCATAGCATCGGTCACGCTGCTGGCCGCCGTCTATTCGGACAACTGGCTGCTGACCGGTATGACGCTTGCCGCGATCGCAGCGGCGCTTGTCCTGATGGTGGCGCTGACCTGGGCCGTCATCCGGCTGGGTGATCTGTGGGGGCGCCGCCGCGCAGGCCTGCTCCCCTTTGCCTTTTTCATCACGCGCCAGCGCCTGTTCGCCAAATCCGCCCAAGTGCTGGGCTTGGGCCTATCGGGACTGCTGCTGCTGTTCACGCTGATGCTGATGCGCGACCTGGGCACGACGATGGAGCAATATGGTCGCAGCCATGATGGCAATCTGATGATTTCCGAAGCCGGTGCGGACCAGATTGCGGGAATTCGCCAATGGACGACGCAGACCGGCAGCAGCGTTCGCGCACTGCGCCCTTTCGTGTCGGCCCAGCTTGTCGCCGTGAACGGCGCAAGCCTTGCCGAGCTTGGCGACAAGCCCAGCGACACGCTCGCCACGCTGAAGGATCCGATCCGGCTGAGCTGGGCGGGAGCCATGCCGCAGAACAACCGTCTCGCCGGCGGCAGGTGGTGGTCGGCGGACACGTCGAACTGGCGGCAGATTTCTGCGGAACCTGAAGTGATGACAGACATGGGGCTGGGCTATGGCGACACGCTCACCTACCAGATCAACGGCAAGCTCTATGCGTTTACGCTGGTGGCTAGCCATGCCTACCAGCCGGGGCATGGATCGATCACCTTCTGGTTCCAGGTTCCGCTGGCCGCCAGGGCGCAGATCGAGGCCCCGACGCTCTATATGGGCAGCATGGAGCTGCCGGAACAGGCTTGGGATGCGCTGGCCGGACTGTGGCAGCAATATCCCAGTCTTGCGCTGGTCCCGCTTCGCGAGCTGACCGAACGGTTCGACCGGACGCTCGGGATCGTCACCAGTCTGACCAGCGGCTATGCGGCCATGGTGCTCCTGCTGGCGCTGTTCGTGCTCGCAGCATCGGTCAGCGGTTTCAGCGCAGACGACCGCCAGAAGAACGGCCTGCTGATGAGCATGGGGGTCAGCAAGGCCGACTGCCTGAAGCTGAGTTTCTACGATTGGAGCGTCACGGCCCTGATTGCTGCGATGGGCGCCATCGCGGGGACCTGGAGCGCAGGGTTGCTGATCTATCGCAGCCAGTTCAACCTCACCTACAGCCCGGACCTGGCCTGGGTGGCTGGCATGGTGGTTGCGATGGTGGCAAGCGTATGCCTGGTGGGTTTCATCGCCTGCCGCCAGAGCCTCAACGTTTCCGTGCGCGAACTTATGACATCCTAGACGACAAACCTCCAAGTGGGGCTACCAGCGCGGCAGGTGAGCACATTGGCTGGGTGTGCGCTTTTGTCCGCGCTCGGGGATGCTCCCGCGCATGCCCTCTCGTTCAACGAGATGACGTGCGAAAATTCTGCGCAGCAACGCTGACCGGCATGCTGACATAGTTTGACAGCTCATCCCAACTAACCGAATCCGGACCCTCATATTCAAATAGTCATGAATGTTTGAAGATACCGAGATTTCAGCATTGTGATCCCGTTTTGAAACAGGGATTTACCGATAGATTTTTGCTATTGATCTCATCTGCAACTTTCTATTTTTTTATCGGTAAAGTGGCAGATATTACACGGCTCATCCGGATCCTGCAGGTCGAGTTCCCACCTCGTCATGCGAACATCTCGGTCGCGGATTTGCGCTGGGATAGGATATTGGGTGATGCTTGCATCGGATCGGGTCGTAGCCGGAATCCATGGGGCATCACCCACGTTTTTTGTTCAGCCGCCTCTTCGATGTCGTCCAAATAATTTGGATAGACCGATGTGTATTGCAGCCAAGCGAGTATTTGTTCTTCGAAGGCTTCATCGTGACCGGCGGCATTTCAAATTCAAAACCTAAAGAATGGCAAAGTTTGAAACATTGAGCACAGCAAGCCACATCCGCGTGCCCGTCATGGAGCTCCAATCCTCTAAATCACCTGTCGGTTCCTGACAGGACGCGGATCGATGCCTCATCGCATCTTGCTTGTTGCAGGGTTTTTCCCGCCATACTCCCCGCTGGGTGCAGTGCGGGCGCCGATGCTGGTGCGCTGGTGGCGCGATCAGGGCCATGATGTGCGCGTGATTGCGCTGGAGAACCCGGCGATCGCCGGCCAACTGGATCACTGCCTTGCACCAGAGGCGGTCAGGTACATCCCCTTCGGCCAGGCCGCCCCGCCCCTCGTACAGACGGTGGGCAGCGTCAAGAAGCTGCTGGTCAAACGCGAGAGCCGCTCCAATCCCTATCTGGCAAGCCTCCAGACGCTGTATCGCCAGATCGCCCATTTTCCCGACCGGTATCACAGCTGGATCAAGCCGGCGGTGGCGCAGGCCGTCGCGATGGCGGAAGAATGGCAGCCCGACCTCATCTACTCCACCGCACCACCGCATTCCGGCCATGTCGTGGCCTGCCAGATCGCGCGGCGATTGAACCGGCCCTGGCTTGCCGAACTGCGCGACCTCTGGGCGGGCAACCCCTATAACGATGGCCACCCGCTGTTCGATCCGATCCAGCGGCGCCACGCCTGGGGCACCCTGGCCCAGGCGGCGGGCCATGTCGCGCTCACTCGCGGTGCAGCCAGTCGCGTCTGCCGCGCGCTCCGTCGGCCGGTGACGCTGAGCTATAACGGCTTTGGCGCGGATGATTTCGATACCCTCGACACGGTGTCCGCGCATGATCCTGACCGGCTGACCATCGTCCATGCCGGAATCATCTATGCCGGTCAGCGCGAGCCGACCGTGCTGCTGGCGGCCCTTGCCAAGCTCGATGCCTCGGTGCGCGCGCGCATCCGGGCCGTTTTCTTCCACGACGAGGAATCGGCGGTGGTATCGGGCGCCGCGCATTTCGGCGTCGCGGACTGCATCGAGCTGCGTCAGCCTGTCCCGCGCCGCGATATCCTGAAGCTTGAGCGCGAGGCCGATGTCTTGCTACTCTGCCGCTGGAACGACCCGGCCGAGGACTCGATCATTCCGGGCAAGGTCTTCGAGTACATTGGCGCCCGGCGCCCGATCCTGACAATCGGGTCGGATACCGGCGAAGCAGCGGATATCGTGCGCGCAGGACCCTTTGGCGTGGTGATGACCCATCCGGACGATATCGCCCGCCAACTGGTCGAATGGCTGGCGCAAAAGGACGCCCATGGCGGCCGACTGCCCGATCTGCCCGAAGGTCCGACCCATGCCTATCTTCGCGAAACCCAGTTTCAACACGTGGATGCAGCCATTGCCGAAATCCTCCGCTAGCCCGGCCTCAGGGCCCGTACTCCATGGGTAGGGGCATGCTTTCCGCCTTGAAAACTGTTGCCCGCGATGCGCTTGATTGTCGGCCCTGGGTTTCCGGACACGGCGCCTATCTGCTCCACCAGGTCAGCGGTCGTGGCTCGATCGACGAGGCTGGCGCACACGATGACGCGGCGATGCGCGCTGCCGCCCGCTGGCTCGCCGCCGCACAGGACAGCCAGAACGATGGCGGCTTTTCAGGGCGTTACAAGCTCGCGCGCGGGTGGTCATCCAGCTACCCGGAAACCACCGGCTATATCATTCCCACCCTGCTGAAGCTTGCTGACCTATGGGACGAGCCGGAATGGCACGACCGCGCGGCGCGGGCGATCGACTTTCTGCTGGGCCAGCAACTGCCCGATGGTGCCTTTCCCGGGGGAGAGGTGCTGGAAAACCGCACTAGCCCATCGCCGTTCAACAGCGCCCAGATCCTGCATGGGTTGACCCATTGGGCGCGCAGCACGGGCGACACCCGCGCTCAGACCGCTGCTGCCCGCTGCGCGGCGTGGCTGATGTCGGTGCAGGACGAAGACGGTGCCTTTCGCCGCCATTTCTATCTGGATGTCGCTGCAACCTATGCGGCTCATCTGAGCTGCTGGCTGGCTGAATATGGCGAAGCCTTTGGCGACAGCGCTGCACTGGCCAGCGCGGAACGGCATCTCGACTGGGTCCTTGCGCAACAGGACAGGGCAACCGGCTGGTTCGACCTGGCCGGATTTACCGACGATCAGCACAGCGGCCGAACCGCCTATACCCACACCATCGCCTATACGGTGGCCGGTGTCCTGACGAGCAGCCTGATCCTGAAACGCGAGGACGGGATTGCCGCGGCGCGCCAGGCTTCCGAAGGGATCATGCGGCGGCTCGAACTGTCCCGCTGGCTCCCCGGGGTGCTCGACTGGCGCTGGCGCGAGGTGGAACACCCGCAATGCCTGACCGGCAATGCCCAGATGGCGCTGATCTGGTTTGCCCTGACGCGGCATGAAGGCGACTGGCGCTTTGCAAATGCGGGCTTCAAGGCGCTCGACCTGGTCAAGCACGCGCAGCTACGCGACAATGTGAACCCGGGACTGGCCGGAGGGATCGGCGGATCGGACCCGGTATGGGGCAGCTACATTCCCAAGGCGCTGCCCAATTGGGCCGCGAAATACTTCATCGACGCCCTGATCGAAAAGCGCGCGCTGCTGCAGGCGGCCGGCACGCCGCCATGAAGATCGCGCTGCTCACGCATCGGCATTCCTTCAAATGTGCAGTGATCGGCTCCGCGCTGGCGGCGCGCGGCGTGCAACCCGATTTGATCGTCTTCGAGCAACCACCTCTCGCGCCCGCCGGAGCACGGCTGCGCCAGCTGATCCTGGAGCGCGGACCGCGGGGCCTGACGGACAAGCTGCTCTCGAAGTTCGGCACTCAACGCGAGGACGGGACAACAGAGCCGGGCCATTCCGGCCAAAGGCTGGATGCGGCCAGCTATGCCGCGCAGCACGCCATCCCGCTTGTCGACCTGCCCGACCTTGCATCTTCGGCATCGCTCGATCGGCTTCGGGCAGAAGCAATCGACCTGATGATCCATTCAGGCGCCGGCATATTGCGCGCGCCGCTGCTCGCTCTGCCCCGGCTTGGCGTGCTCAATGCGCATATGGGGGTGCTGCCACGCTATCGCGGGATGAATGTCGCCGAATGGGCAGCGTGGGAAAACGGCCCGCTGGGCGCCACGCTGCACTGGATCGATCCCGGCATCGATACCGGACGGATCATCTCAACCGTCCCTGTCGCCCGGCAAGGCCTGCGCGATGTCGCCACGCTGCGCAACGCAGTGGATCAGGCCCAGACCGCAGCGCTCGCGGATCTGGTGGCACGAATGGTGGCCAGCGGTGAGCCGCCTGCGGCGACCCCCCAGCGGCGCGAGGATGGGCAGCAGTATTTCACCATGCATCCGCTGATCGTCGAGGTGCTCGAACAGCGCCTGGCTCAATCGGCATAGGCTGCGCACCAGCGATCGAACATCGCGATGCCCCACAGTTGTTCCAGCGCACGGCGTTCGTTGGCGCAGGCGCGCGCGACGATCGGCTGAAGGCCATCGAGCGATATCCAGTTGTGGAATTCCCGGCTGACCGGAACGTAGCCACCTGCATCGCGCAGCCGCTCGGCGAACCATGGGAATATCGGCAGCGGGAACCCCCGCTTGGGCGCATTCAGCACCGCGTCGGGCAAGCGCGTGGCGACAAAATCACGCAGCACCGCCTTGGTGCGGAATTGTCCATGCGCGCCGATCCTCGCCTCCATCGGCGTCATCTGGCACCATTCGACCAGCGGCAGGTGCAGGAAGGGAACCCGCGTTTCCAGCGATGCCGCCATGGCCATCTTGTCCGCCTTCATCAGCAGATCCTCGACCAGCCAGGTGCCGAAATCGGCCTGCTGGCTTTGCGCCAGCGGGTTGACCGTATCGGCAAGGCTGTACCAGCCCTGCACCAGATCGAAGCTGGGTACCATCGGCGGACCTCGCCAGAACGCCGCCTTTTCGGCATCACTGATCGTCCAGCCAATGTGCGCGGCCATGCCCCGGCGATAGGCGCCAGGCCCCCCTTTCGCCATCGCGCGCAAGATCGATGCGCGATCGGGCGAGACGAAACGCGCGGCCAGACCCAGCAAGGACCGGGGCACATGGCCATAGCGCCGCTCCACTTTGGCCAGGGTGGCAAGGTCGGTTGCGCGGGTATAGCCAAGCAGCAGCTCATCCGCGCCTTCGCCCGACATCGCGACCTTTACATGCTCGCTCGCCTTGCGGGAGAGCAGATAGAGCGCAGCGCCGGTCGCATCGCCATAGGGCTCGTCAAACGCGCGGACCACATCGTCGAGCGCATCGAAATAGTCGGCCCGCGCCATGCGGATTTCATGATGCGTCGTGCCGAACCGCTCGGCAACGGCGCGCGCCAGCGGCAATTCGTCATCGCCGCCCGCGCCATCGCCGCTGATCGAGAAGGTGTGGAAATCGCGATGGCCAAGCTCGCTCGCCGCCGCCACGATCGCCCCGGAATCGAGCCCGCCCGAGAGAAACGCGCCAACCGGCACATCGGCCGCAATAATGTGGCTGTCGACCGCTGCGATGAACTGGTCGGCAAATTCGCGGGCATAATCCCGCCCCGGCACGAGCGCCCCGGGTGTCAGATCAGCACGCCAGTAAGTTTCGATGGTCTGGCGGCCATCGCCAAGGTTGCGCCTGAGCATCTGGCCTGGGCCAAGCTTGCCGATGCCGGCCCAGATCGTGCGATCAGGCGCCATGAAGCGGAGGGACAGATAGTCCCAAACCGCCTGCGGATCGATCGCAGGCCGGCCCGGCAGCGCAGCGAGGATCGCCTTGATCTCGCTGGCAAAGAGGAATTCGCCGTCATGTTCCGCAATATAGAGCGGCTTGATGCCGACCTGATCGCGCGCGAGGATCAGCTCGTTGCTGCGCGGATCATGGATCGCAATCGCGAACATGCCGTGCAGGCGGGCAAAGGCCGCCACCCCTTCGGCATGATAGAGATTGAGGATGACCTCAGTGTCCGATCGGGTCCGGAAGACATAGCCTCTCGATTCAAGCTCGGCGCGCAACGACTGGAAATTGTAGATCTCGCCGTTGAAGACAATGGTGACGCCATCCGAAGTCATCATCGGCTGGTGACCGGTGCTGAGATCGATGATCGCCAGCCGCCGCATCGCCAGGGCAAGCCCGGGTGCAAGATGCACGCCAGCATCGTCGGGCCCACGGTGGACGATCGCCGCGTTCATGGCGGCTATACGGCTTGCCAGCCGATCCGGAGCGTCTGCAGATAACAGTCCAACAATGCCGCACATCGCCCGATACTTAGCGAAAAACGGTTAGCAAAACACTATTCGATGCATCGCCCCACGTGTTTCGGAGTCTCATCCTACAGCTAACCGATCGAAGTCATGTAATCGCGCCGGGTTGTCCAGTTCCCGGCAGAAAGGCAATTCGCCCCGGGCAAACCAGAATGCGGCTCCTGCAAGCCAGAGCCCCAGCGACCGTTGTCCAGCCGCAACCGGTGATTTGGCCTTTTTTTCTCACAACCCCAGATCGTCGAGGCCCGGATGATCATCGGGCCTGCGGCCTAGCGGCCAGTGAAATTTGCGCTCGGCTTGCGTGATCGGATGTTCGTTGATGCTGGCAAAGCGCCTGGCCATCAGGCCGTCTGCGTCAAACTCCCAGTTCTCGTTGCCATAGGCGCGGAACCACTGGCCGCTGTCATCATGATATTCATAGGCATAGCGAACCGCGATGCGGTTGCCGCCGAATGTCCACAACTGCTTGATCAGGCGATAGTCGAGCTCGCGGTTCCATTTGCGGGTCAGGAATGCCTCGATCTCGGCATGGCCTGTCGGGAACTCGGCGCGGTTGCGCCATTGGCTGTCGCGAGTGTAGGCCAGAGTCACCTTGGCAGCGTTGCGGCTGTTCCAGCCATCCTCGGCCAGGCGGACCTTCTCGCGCGCGGAATCTTCTGTGAACGGCGGCAGAGGCGGACGGGACATCGGGCAGTTCCTTTTTGGCTGAAACTCAATGGGACACCATGGGAGCGCGAGCAGCGATCATGGGCGGTTCGTTGCAAGGGCTTGCGCATTCCATTGCCCTCGCCAGCTGACGAAAGCCGCTTTTCTGGACGGAGGGCCCGCCGGGGAGCAGCATCAGCAGGGCAATGGCGGCCATCAGCAGCGGCAACAGACCCTTTTTGTTTGCGCCAGGTGTCGGTCGATCTCCCAGTTGCGGGTCGATCAGCACCATGGCCTCTGCCGAGAGGCCGAGGTGCAGGTTGGCATGCGGGTCGCAGGTCATAGTTCGATCTCCAAGGCTTCGCTGCCATCGGCGGGAACCGCCGAGCAGACCAGGATTTCGCCGGGACCGACCGGCGCGGTGGGTGGAACGGGATAGGCGACCTTGCCCTTGAGCAGCCGCACCGCACACGATCCGCACGATCCGGCGCGGCAGCTGTGCTCGGGCTTCAGTCCGCGCGATTCTGCCAGCTCGAGCAACGAACCGCTGGCGGGCTGCCAGCGCGCTTCCTTGGCCGATGCGGTGAACACCACCGTGACGCTGGCGGCGGAGGGTTGTGGAAGCTGCGGAACGGCTGCGCTCTGGTCCGGCTTGCGGACCAGAGCGGACGGACCAAACGCCTCGGCATGGATGCGCGCGTCGATGACGCTCAGGTCGCGCAGGCCGTCGTACAGGTCCTGCATAAATCCGCCCGGGCCGCACAGATAGAAGTCGTAATCGCCAAAGGGCAGGATCTGGCGGAAAGTGTCCGCCGTCAGCCGGCCCACACCATCATGGTCGCGGCCGGTCCGCTCATGGGGGCCCGGCTGGCTGACGATGCGCACAACCCTGACTGCGCCCTGCGCTGCGGCGACCAGCGTATCGATCTCGGCATCGAAAGCGCGTTCCGCCCGGTTGCGCGCGGTGTGGATCAGCCAGGTCTGGCGAGTGCTGCGGGTACGCAGCCCCTCGAAGACGACCTGCCGCAGCATCGCCAGCATCGGCGTGATCCCGACACCTGCAGCGACCAGCACTGCCGGGCGGGTGGCTGCAGCATCGATGGTGAAGCCACCTGCGGGGGCCTTGGCCTCGATAACACTGCCTTGCCGCACATGATCGTGCAAGAACCGCGAGACACGGCCATCGCGCTTCACACTGATGCGATAGCCGGCGTCGGACGGCGCGCAGGAAATTGTGTACGTCCGCAAGATCGGGTCGGTATCGCCCGGCAGCGTGACCCGGATCGGCAGATGCTGGCCCGCCTTGTGGGCGATCAGCCCCTTGCCGTCGTTCGGCATCAGATGGAACGAGCGGATCGTGCTGCTTTCGTCGACGACATCGGTGACCACAAAGGGCCGCCAGCTTCTGGCGAGAGCTTCGGCCTCGATGCGCCGGGTCGCGGTGTCCCAGTCTCCCGTCATCAATGCATTGGGCGACCAGCCGTTCGTGCGCGTCGCCCAGCGCAGCGCCAGCGCGCCGCGCCGCAGGATGATCCGGCGCGGGTTGAAGGTCCACAGCCGCTCCGCGCCTTGGAAGGCCGAAATTTCCGGAGAGTCGAGAATGACCTCAGCCGTGCCGGTCATCTGCACGACATCTCCTGTCGCAAAATCGGTAAAAATCAGGCCGGCGCGCGAATTGACCAGGATGTTGCCCAATGTGTTGAAGAACAGGTTGCCGGCAAAATCGGGAATGGTGAGCGTGCCGCCCGGATCGATCCGCACGAAGCCGCTCTTGCCGCCGCGGTGCGACACATCGACCTGACGGCCCGCATCGGTATCGACATAAGAGGCGACGAAGAAGGTGTCTGCGGCAGCGACGATTTCACGGGCCAGGCCGTCGAGGACAACCGCTTCCTCGCGCTGGGCCTGCGAGGGGAGCGCAGGATCGCGTACGAAGGAAAAGTCGCGCAGCTGAATGTATTGGGGGCAGTTGCCGTAGCTTTGAACGACCTCGACACGGTGCCCATCCGCGCCGGTGCGGCGCAGCGTGCCGTTCATCCGGTTGCGGCGGCGGGTATGGAGCTCGATCCCGAGCAGCCCCACCGCATCGCCATCGCCGAGCCCGGCATCTGCCGGGTCGAGCGGGTCGCGCTGCAGCGCAAAGTCCAGCGTGCGGGGATCGGGCGAGGACACGAAACCGGGATTGCCCACCGCCAGTGTCGCCCAGGCGTCTCCCTGCGGATCGACCGCGCCCACCACGATCACCGGCAGCTGCTCATAGAAGTCGCGGTGCTGATCGGGCATGAAGTCACGCACGATTTTGCCCCCGATTGTGGCCATCCGATCGGCGGCGCCGACCGTCTGCTGCATCGCCACCTCGCCTGCGTGCCAGGGTGCTTTTGGATCGGTGGGTGTCATGTCGAACTCCTCTGGCGATGCGGGAAAGGCGGGCTGGCAGCGTGTTCGGGGGGCGCTGCCAGCCCGGCGGGACAATCAGGCGGCGATGCGCAGCCCTGCGACGGTGCGCTGGAAGGGCGCAAACCCGTCGAGCGCCTCGATCCGGCGCAACCAGGCGAGGACCTGCGGATAGCCAGCGAGATCGACATTGCCCTCGGGCGCGTTGGCAATGTAGCTGTACAGCGCGATATCGGCGATCGTCGGCTGAGCCGCGCCGATGATCCAGTTGCGCCCCTTGAGTTCGGCATCGATCTGGCCCAGCACTGCATGGGCGCGCGCAATGACTTCCTCAGCGTTGAACTTCGCCCCGAACACGGTGATCAGGCGGGCTGCGGCCGGGCCGAAGGCGATCTGTCCGGCGGCGACCGACAGCCAGCGCTGAACAGCGGCCGCGCCCTCAGCGGTATCGGGCAGCCAGTCGGTGCGGCCGAACTTGCGCGCGGCATACACGAGGATCGCATTGGAATCCGCGATCACGGTGTCGCCATCAATCAGCACCGGCAGCTGCCCGAAGCGGTTGAGCTGGAGAAATTCGGGCTTCTTGTGCTCGCCTGCAGCGAGATCGACCACGATCTCTTCGACGTCTGCACCGATCAGCGAAAGGAACAGGCTGGCGCGGTGCGCATGGCCGGAGAGCGGGTGGGTATAGAGTTTCATCTGGCATTCCTTCGGTTGGGGGCCGGTCGAACCGGATGCCCAAGAGATACGCTTATCGCGCGCTTGGAAGAATGACCGGCGAATGAAAGAAACTATTCCATCTGGGGAAACAATGGTAAGCACCGGCAATGGATCGATTGCATGCCATGCAGGTGTTCGCCGCCGTCGCGCGCAGTGGCGGCTTCGCGGCGGCCGCGCGGCAGCTGGGAATGAGCCCACCTGCGGTGACCCGGGCGATCGCGGCGTTGGAAGACCGCATCGGGACAAGGCTGTTCAGCCGCACCACCCGCAGTGTCTCGCTGACCGAGGCGGGGCATCGCTATCTGGTCGATGTCGAGCGGCTTCTACAGGAACTGGACGATGCCGAGGCTGCAGCGCAGGGGCTGCATGCCTCTCCGCGGGGGTTGCTCACCATCACTGCCCCGGTGATGTTCGGCCGATTGTACATCGCGCCGATCCTGCTCGACTTCCTTGACCAGCATCCCGATGTGACCGGACGGCTTCTGCTGCTGGACAGGGTGACCAACCTGCTGGAAGAGGGCATGGATGTCGCGCTGCGCATCAGCCATCTTGGCGATTCGAGCATGGCCGCCATCCGTGTCGGTTCGGTGCGGTCGGTGATCTGTGCGTCGCCCGACTATCTCAAGCGCCAGGCCGTCCCCCAGCATCCCGGTGACCTTGCCGCTCACCGTCTGATCGTCGCGACAAGCTCGCTCGGCATTCAGGAATGGCGCTTCGGCAAGGATGACAGCCTTGCGGTGCGCATCAACCCGGCGCTGGTGTGCAATTCCAACGCCGCGGTGGTCCAGGCAGTCGAGAGCGGTTGGGGAATCAGCCGGCTGCTATCCTACCAGGTCGGCCCGTCGATTGCCGCAGGCCGCATAAGGCTGGTGCTGGAAAGCTTCGAACGCGCCCCTCTGCCCGTGCATCTGGTCCACCTCGAGGGCAGACGCGCCTCGGCGAAAGTTCGCGCCTTCATCGATTTTGCCGCCAGCAGGCTGCGTAGCGATCCGGTGATCAATCCTCGCTAGGTCCGCAGATTACCCACTTTCTTGACAGGAGCTGCCAGCAGCAGCGGGATCAGGTGGACAGGATCGGGGAAGAACGAAGCGCGCGCGCTCTTGCTTCGATTGCGATGCGATAGCCGACGCCAGGCTTGTTGATGATCAGCCTGCAGCTGGCAGGATCGGCCTCCACCTTCTTGCGGAGTGCGCGCACGGCGACACGCAGATAATCCAGATCCTGCCGATGCGCCGGTCCCCAGACATGCTCGAGGAGGTTTTCGTGGGTGATCACCCGTCCGGGTCTGTCGGACAATGTCCGACCGCTTTGGCGCCACGATCAGGCCCTCGCAGCCGGCAACTGCAAGCCAGCATTGTGACAGATTTTTTACGTCAGCCTCGATCTTTTCGCCAATTGTCCTATAGCCCCCTCTTGGTGCGCGGCGGGAGGCACGAACTTACCAAGGACTTTTGAATGACCGTAACCCTTTACTCATCTAATCCGCCAGCTTCTGCACGGCAGCGGCCATGAGCGCCGTAAGCCGGATACAAGGCAATCTGCTCGCGGCTGCTGAACGCAGGCTGCTCAACTGGCTGTGCGCGCGCCTGCCTGCATGGGTGTCTCCCGATGGTCTGACGCTGATGGGATTTTGCGGCGCATTGACCATCTTTGCAGGCTATGGTCTCAGCCTGTACCGGATCGAATGGCTTTGGCTGGCGATTGCCGGATTCTTCATCAACTGGTTTGGCGATTCGCTGGATGGCAGCCTGGCACGCTACCGCAAGATCGAGCGGCCAAATTACGGCTACTTCATCGATCACAGCATGGATGCCTTGTCCAACCTGATCATCGTCGTGGGTCTGGGCCTGACTGCTTTCATTCGCATGGATGTCGCGATGTTCGCGCTGGGCAGCTATCTGCTGTTATCGATCCACACATTTCTGGCGGCCCGTGTCACAGGCGAATTTCGGTTGTCCTATCTGGCTGCCGGACCCACCGAATTGCGGCTCATCCTGATCGCTATGAGCCTGGCGATGTTCACCACACGGCCGACAACGGTGATGGGCACGGGCCTTTCCCCATTTGATCTGTTCATCACTGCCATGGGCGCAGGGATGATGGTCCTGTTCATTGTCCAGACTGCGGTCACCGGGCGCAAGCTGCACGCACTGAGAAAATAATCCCGGTTAGAGGCGTCCAAGGCCACACTTTCAGGACACTGCGCGCCGACGCGACCTAGATGCTTTCAGGCGTCTCGCAGGCTCATTGCCACCGCCTCGGCAATCTTGATCCCATCGACAGCGGCCGAAAGGATGCCCCCGGCATAGCCCGCACCTTCGCCTGCTGGAAAAAGCCCCAAGGTGTTCAGGCTTTGAAAATTGTCACCCCGGGTAAAGCGGATCGGGGATGACGTGCGGGTCTCGACGCCAGTCATCAGAACGTCGGGGTGATCATAACCCGGAATCTGCCGACCGAATACGGGAAGCGCCTCGCGCATCGCGACGACGGCATAGTCGGGCAGGCATTGCGCAAGATCCGTCATGTGCACGCCGGGTTTGTAGGATGGAATGACCGACCCAAGCGCTTGAGAGGGGCGACCCGCCAGAAAGTCCTCCAGCCTTTGGGCCGGGGCCTTGTAGCTCGATCCACCCGCGACATAGGCCAGCGACTCCCAGTGGCGTTGCAGCTCTATCCCTGCGAGCGGATCGCCCGGGAAGTCGCGCGCTGGATCGATCGCGACCACCAAGCCGGAGTTCGCGTTGCGCTCGTTGCGTGAATACTGGCTCATGCCGTTGGTGGCTACGCGGCCTTCTTCGGACGTCGCAGCGACCACGGTGCCGCCGGGGCACATGCAGAAGCTGTAGACCGTCCGGTCATTACTGCAGTGGTGCGAAATGTGATATTCGGCTGCACCGAGAATGGGGTTGCCTGCATCGACGCCGAAGCGCGATCTGTCGATCCACGATTGCGGGTGCTCTATCCTGACCCCGATTGAAAACGGTTTGGCCTCGACATGGACCCCGGCGGCATGCAGCATCGCAAACGTATCGCGCGCACTGTGGCCGATCGCCAGCACGACATGATCGGCCTCCAGATACGCACCGGTGCTCAGGTGGACGCCGCGAACCCGGCGATCGCCCCTGGAGTCGATGGCAATGTCTATTCCATCGACGCGGCTTGAGAAGCGATATTCGCCGCCGAGCTCCTCGATGGTCCTGCGCATGCTCTCGACCATCGTCACCAGCCGGAACGTCCCGATATGCGGATGCGCCTCGGTCAGGATCTCGGCCGGTGCCCCGGCCTTGACGAATTCGGTCAGAACGTTGCGGTCGCGATTGCACGGATCCTTGATCCGGCTGTAAAGCTTGCCATCGGAGAATGTGCCCGCACCCCCCTCCCCGAATTGGGCGTTCGATTCCGGATTGAGGACCCCGCGTCGCCAAAGGCCCCAGGTGTCCTTGGTCCGCTCACGAACGACCTTGCCCCGGTCGAGGATGATGGGTCGAAATCCCATCTGGGCCAGTATCAGCCCGGCGAAAAGGCCGCATGGCCCTGCGCCGATGACCACGGGCCGCTTCGAAGTGCCGCTTGCAGGTGCCTTGGCGACCAGATGATAACGAGGGTCCGGGGTGCGCTGGACGTTGCGATCCTTGCGAAAGCGCGCGAGCACCGCGGTCTCGTCCTTCACGTTCACATCGACGGAATAGACCAGCTGGATGTTGGCCTTGTCGCGCGCATCATGCCCGCGGCGCGCAACGACGTGGCGAATCAGATCGCGTGGGCCGATCCGCAGCCGCTTGCAGATGGCGGCGGGCAGCGCTTCGTCCGGATGATGGAGCGGCAGGGTGAGTTCGGTGATGCGGAGCATTGTGCAACGTTAGTAGACGGATAGCACAGAATGCCAATCACTCATGTGCAGCCTGTCGCGAACCCATTGTTCGGCAGAAGAATGGCCAGGTAACACCTCCGGGCCTGAGCCAAAGTGCTCGAAAATCCGCCGAAGCGCCGCCGTGTCGTGCTCATCCCGGGCAGTCTCGATGGCATCCGCAGCACAGCGCCCATGATGCCGCGACCAAGCATATCACCGCACGCCTGCCTGGTGCATCAATAGCCGTGGTAATGGCCGACCTGATCGACAATGGCTGTTGAACACAGCGGCTGGGCATATGGGGGAAGGATGAGGCCGGGCCGGATACCGGATCACGCGAAAACAAATCGACGCCCTGACAGGATCACAGGATGGCAACGCTATCTGACCAGGTTGGGTATCTCAAAGAGCATGACAATCATGAGCATTGGATGCTCAGGGAGATGCATGACAGAAGGGTCAACCACATAAATGTCGGCTTCACCGAGGTTTCAGGTAGTCGCCCTGGCGGAGAGGGTGGGATTCGAACCCACGGTGAGCTCGCGCCCACGCCGCATTTCGAGTGCGGTACATTCGACCACTCTGCCACCTCTCCGGCCTGGCTGGGTCAGGGAACATGCCTTGACGCCCGAACGGGTTCCCGCAGTGCAGAAAGCGATGTGGTCGATCTGCGGGAAGGCGGGCCATTAGCGCAGGCATTGCGGCTTGCCAAGGGGAAACCTGCTGTGCAGATGCGGAAAGCTTGTATGCTGCGGCGCAACACCCTAGATTGAGGATATGAGCAATAATTCCTTCCGATCCGGCAATGACGATGCGTCGGGGGTCACCCAGTCTCCCGGCGGCGTGATCATGCCGCGCATATCCCGCGCGCGCTATGCGATTGGCGATGTGGTGCGGCATCGCATCTTCGATTTCCGCGGGGTGGTGTTCGATATCGACCCCGTGTTCGCCAACAGCGACGACTGGTACGAATCGATTCCCGAAGAGCTGCGCCCTGCCAAGGACCAGCCCTTCTATCACCTGTTCGCCGAGAATGCGGAGAACAGCTATATCGCCTATGTCAGCCAGCAGAACCTCGTGACCGACGACAGCGGCGAGCCGGTCGATCATCCCGCGGTGCCGCAATTGTTCGGTCCGTTCAGCGAGGGTCGCTACCGCCTGCGCACGATGCACTGATTTTCGGCCGTATCCGGGTTTAAGCCCGGATCAGGAGCGCAGCTTCCATCCCGAGCGCAGCAATGCGTAGCAGGCAAAGCCCAGCGCGACGTTGATCGCCAGCAACAACCCCGCGCCCAGCAGCAGCGGCGAATCGGCCGAGCCGATGAAGCCATAGCGGAAGCCCGAGATCACGTAGAAGAACGGGTTGGCGTGGCTGAGCGTGCGGAACGCTGGCGCCATCGCATCGACCGAATAGAAGGTCCCCGAAAGCAACGCGAGCGGGGCGACCACGAAGTTGGTGATGGCAGCGGCGTGATCGAACTTCTCGGCCCATATCGATGTCAGCACGCCCATGAACGCCAGCATCATCGCGCCCATCAGCCCGAACCACAATATCGCCAGCGGATGCTGCGGAGTCACGTCGATCCCCGGCCACAGCAGCATCGCCAGCCACACCGCTGCGCCGACCAGAAACGCGCGGGTGACCGCGGCGATGACCAGCGACACCAGCACTTCAAGCTCGGACAGCGGCGGCATCAGATAATCGATGATCGTGCCCTGGATCTTGCCGACCAGCAGCGAGAAGCTGGAATTGGCAAAGCTGTTCTGCATCATCGCCATCACGATCAGCCCGGGGGCGAGGAAATCGGCGAAGGGCACGTCCAGCACGGTGCGTCCGCTGCGCCCCAGAGCGACCGTGAATATCACCAGATACAGCATGGTGGTGATCGCCGGAGCCCAGATGGTTTGCAACTGGACCTTGAAGAACCGGCGCACCTCTTTCATATAGAGGGCTTTCAACCCTCCCCAGTTGATCGTGCCAATCCGGACGGTGCCTGGCTCTGCAAAGGCCGGACCCGTTCCCAATTCGGGCCGATTGCCCGCCGCAGCAGCGGCGGCGGAGGGATTTGGTGCTTGATCGTTCATGGTGGTTGCGCCTATCGGCGGACACCAGACCGGGCAAGCCCCAATTGGTCAAGAAGGAATTGCTGTTCATGTCATGGACCGACGAGCGCATCGATCAGCTCAAAACCATGTGGGAAAAAGGCCTCACCGCCAGCCAGATCGCTGAAGAGCTGGGCGGGGTCAGCCGTAACGCGGTGATCGGCAAGGCGCACCGCCTTGGCCTGAAGTCGCGTCCCTCGCCGGTGAAGCCGGGCGAGGCCAAGCCCAAGCCCGCCAAGAAGACGGAGGCACCCAAGCCCGCCAAAAAGGTCGAGGCTGAGGCTGCGAGCGATGCGCCGCCGTTCAAGGTCGACGCTCCTGCCCAGCCCGTGCGCGCCGCGCCGGCACCAGCCCCTGCACCTGCACCTGCTCCGCGCCCTGTCGAAGCCGCCGATGTGGCCGATGACGCGGACGAAGGCGATCTGGATGCCGGAGCCGACGCCGTTGCAGCACCCAAGCCGCAGCCGCGCATCGTCTCGGTCGGTCCCGGCGGGTTCTTGCGTCAGGGCCCCGGCGACCAGCAGGCGCCGATTCCGCCTGCCCCGCCGCGCCGTCTGGTCCCTGCCCGTCCGAGCGCAGAGATTGCCGACAAGACCACATTGCTCGATCTGACCGACCGCATCTGCCGCTGGCCGATGGGTCACCCGGGCGAGCCGGATTTCCACTTCTGCGGCCAGGCGGTCAATCCGGGCTTCCCGTACTGCGTGGAACATTGCGGACGTGCCTATCAGGCGCAGCTGCCCCGCGGCACGCGTCGCCCGCCCCCGCCCATGCCGTTCGGCGGACCACGCGTCCGCTGATCAACCTTCGATAGCAGCGGATAAGTCCGGCAGCGTGCTTGCCGGACCGCTGCATTGCGCCCTATAGCAGGCGGCATGTCAGACGATCTGTTCGCAAAATCGCACGCCCCTGCCGAAACCTATGATGCCTCTGCGATCGAGGTGCTCGAGGGGCTTGAGCCGGTGCGGCGCAGGCCGGGCATGTATATCGGCGGCACCGACGAGCGCGCGCTGCATCATCTGGCCGCCGAGGTCCTCGATAACTCCATGGACGAGGCGGTGGCAGGCCATGCCAGCCGGATCGAGGTCACGCTGCGCCCGGGCAACCATCTGACGATCAGCGACAACGGCCGCGGCATCCCTGTCGATCCACACCCCAAATTTCCCGGCAAATCGGCGCTCGAGGTGATCCTCACCACGCTGCATTCGGGTGGCAAGTTCTCGGACAAGGCCTATGCCACCAGCGGCGGCCTGCACGGCGTCGGCGTGTCGGTGGTCAACGCGCTGTCGACCGAACTGCTGGTCGAGGTCGCGCGCAACAAGGAATTGTACGCGCAGCGTTACTCGCGCGGCGCGCCGCTGGGCCCGCTCGAGAAGGTGGGCGCCGCCCCCAACCGGCGCGGCACGACGATCAGCTTCGTGCCCGATGAGGAGATCTTCGGCGCAGGCGCAAAGTTCAAGCCCGCGCGGCTGTTCGCGCTCGCGCGCTCGAAGGCGTATCTGTACGCCGGCGTCGAGATCCGCTGGAAATGCGATGCCGAGCTGTCCGATGACAAGGTGCCGCAGGAGGCGGTGTTCCAGTTCCCCGGTGGCCTCGCCGATCACCTGCGCGAGCAACTGGGCGGGCGCGAATGCGCGACCTCGGATTTCTTCGCCGGGCGGCAGGATTTCCCCGATGGCAAGGGCCGGGTCGAATGGGCGGTCGCCTGGCCATTGTGGAGCGACGGCAGCTACAGCTACTATTGCAACACCATCCCGACCCCCGATGGCGGAACGCACGAGTCAGGGCTGCGAGCCGCGATCCTGAAAGGGCTGCGCGGCTTTGGCGAGCTGATCGGCAACAAGAAGGCGACGCAGCTTACCGCCGAGGACGTGATGACCGGCAGCGAACTGATGCTCTCGGTGTTCATCCGCGATCCGCAGTTCCAGAGCCAGACCAAGGACCGGCTGACCTCGCCCGAGGCGGCGCGTCTGGTCGAGAACGCAGTGCGCGACCATGTCGACCACTTCCTCACCGACAATATGGAGCGCGGCAAGGCGCTGCTCGGGCTGGTGCTCGAGCGGATGGACGAAAGATTGAAGCGCAAGGCCGAGCGCGAGGTCAAGCGCAAGACCGCGACCAGCGCGCGCAAGCTGCGCCTTCCCGGCAAGCTCACCGATTGCAGCAACGACGGCACCGGGGTCGAGGGCGCGGAAACCGAGATCTTCATCGTCGAGGGCGACAGCGCAGGTGGCTCTGCCAAGCAGGCGCGCGACCGCAAGACCCAGGCGATTCTGCCGATCCGCGGCAAAATCCTCAACGTCGCTTCGGCCAACAGCGCCAAGATCGGCGCCAACCAGGAAATCGCCGATCTGGCGCTTGCGCTGGGCTGCGGGACCGGCAAGCATTGCGACCCGGGCCAGCTGCGCTACGACCGGATCATCATCATGACCGACGCCGATGTCGACGGCGCGCATATCGCGACCTTGCTGATGACCTTCTTCTTCCAGGAGATGCCCGATATCGTCGAGGCAGGGCATCTGTACCTCGCCCAGCCGCCGCTCTACCGGCTCGTGGTTGGCGCCAAGAGCTGGTACGCGCGCGACGATGCGCACCGCGCCGAGCTCGAACGGACGATCCTCAAGGGCAAGAAGGTCGAGGTCAGCCGCTTCAAGGGCCTGGGCGAGATGAACCCCGGGCAGCTCCGCGAGACGACGATGAGCCGCCAGAGCCGATCGTTGCTGCGGGTCACGCTGCCGCCCAATTACGAGCAGTATTCCGCGGTCAAGGAGCTGGTTGGCGAACTGATGGGCAAGAACCCCGAGCACCGCTTCAACTTCATCCAGAACCACGCGGCGCAGGTCGACCGTGAAGCGATCGACGCATAGCCGATCGCACCATCCGTCTGTCGTTCCCCGGCGGTGGGGAGTCCGCGCGCTCGTCATCGTTGCGTGGATGAGCCCCTTCATGGTCGCCGCCCAGACGCCCCCGCCGCCCTCGCCCGCATCGCAAACGCTTTTCGACCAGCCCGCTGCCAATGTTCTTGCGCTGATGCAGGACAAGGCTGCGGCGCCGGACATCTTCGACCCCGCGTTTCTTACCGCGGTCCCTCCCGAGCAATTGGTCTCGGTAATCGCCTCGCTCAAGACGCAGTTCGGCGAGCCGCAGACCCTCGAGGCGGTGCGGCGGATGGACGTGCGATCGGCCAGTATCGATATTCGCTTCGACAAGGCGGTGGTCACGTTCACCATCGGCGTGCTCGACGGAAGGCTCTCGGGGCTGTTCATCACAGGATCGCGCACCCAGGGCGACACGATGGAGCAGATCACCGCAGATATCGCCGCGTTGCCCGGTCGCAGCGGCTTTGTCGTGCAACAGCTGACCCCCAGCGGTGCGCAGACCATCGCCAGCCACCGCCCGGATGAGCGCTTTGCCATCGCCTCGGTGTTCAAGCTGTACGTGCTTGCCGAGATCGACCGGGCGGTGCGCGCGGGCGAGCGCCGATGGAGCGATGTGCTGCCCCTGTCGCAGAAATCGCATCCCTCGGGAATCGCGCAGGATTGGCCCGACGCCGCGCCGATGACGCTGCAGACGCTGGCGACGCTGATGGTTTCGGTCAGCGACAACAGCGCCACCGACACGCTGATCGCCGCCATAGGCCAGGAAAAACTTGCTGCGATCGTCCGCGCGAGCGGACACTCCCGGCCGTCGGACATGATCCCGCTGCTCTCGACCCAGGCGGTGACGGGGCTGAAGATGCCCGCGAACGCGGCGCTGCGCGACCGCTTCCTCGCCGCGGACGATGCCGAACAGACACGCCTTGTCGCCGATGCGGGCGACACGTTGCGGCTCAAGAACCTCGATCTTGCAGTCTATACCGGCGGCCCCAACCAGATCGACACGATCGAATGGTTTGCCAGCCCCGCCGATGTCGCGCGGCTGCTGGCGATGCTGGAGCGCGATGGCGACCAGGTGACGCGCGCGATCCTTAAGGTCAATTCCGGGATTCCTCCGGTCAACGCCGGACGCTGGGCGTATCTGGGTTACAAGGGCGGGTCGGAGCCCGGGATTATGGGCATGAGCTTTCTCGCCCGCACGAAGCAAGGCGACAGCTATGTGATCACGGCCTTTGCCAACAACCCCGCCGCCGATATCGACCAGCCCGGCTTTATCCAGCTGATGACCCGGCTGCTCGATCGGCTGGCTGCTGGCGATGCGCCAGCCACTCGTCCCTGAGCAGACCGAAGATCAGGCTGTCACGCACGCCGATATGCGTTTCCCATTCGGCGCGCAGATAGCCTTCGCGGACAAAGCCCATCGACGTCAGCAGGCCGATCGAGTGAATGTTTTCAGGATCGGTATCGGCAAACACGCGGCGCTGGCCTTCGGTCACCAGCAGCTGGTCGAGCACCATGGCCACCGCTTCGCGTGCAATCCCCTGCCCCCAGGCCGGGCGCGCCAGGATATAGCCGATCTCGCTGACGTTCTCGCGCCGGTCATGCGCGGCGACCCAGCCCAGCGCGATGTCTTCGCCGGCCCGCGTGATCGCCCAGCTGCGCCAGTTGCCCACAGCTGCCGGTTCCAGATAGGTGCGGGTTTCCTCGACCGACCGGTGCGGGCCCGACGACCACCAGGTCATCAGCGCTTCGTCGGAAAGCACGGAAAACAGCGCTGCAGCATCGTCGCTCCGCACCTGACGCAGCACCAGCCGCTCGCTGGTCAGCACCGGCATCGCCACCGTGGTCATGCCGCTGTCAGCGCGTCGACCAGCGCGCGGACCTTTTTCTGCCGCCATTGCGGTGTGGGCGCGACCACCCAATAGGCACGCCGCGCCGGGCGAGCCTCGCCGATCGCCACCAGCCTGCCTTCGGTCAGATCGCGTTCGGCGAGCAGATAGGGCACGGTCACGCTGCCAAAGCCGGCAATTGCCGCATCCAGCCCCAGTCCCGCATCGGCGACCTGCATCACCGCCCTGTCTTCGGAATCATTGCTGTCTTGTCCGCGCGTGCAGCCGGGCCATTCGATCCCGCGATTGCCATCATATCCGGGCGCAGCCACGGTGACGAACTGCGCCGGGCCGATCTGCGCCCCCTCGAGCTCCGCCGGGCCATCGGCAAGCCGGATCGCGCAATCGAGGTTCGCCTCGGTGAAGTCGATGTCGCTGTCGCCCGAGACCAAAGTGTAGCGGATTTCGGGGTTGGCGGCAGCATAGCCAATCAGCCGGTGGTGCAGCCATTTGGCGGCAAAGTCACGCGGCACCGCGATCGTCAGGCGGAAGCTCGACTGGCCTTGCTGCATCGCGCGCACGGCTTCCTCGAACTGCAGGAAACCCCCGCGCAGCGCATCGAGCCCGGCGCCAGCCTCGTCGGTCAGTTCCAGCCCCTTGGGCGTGCGGCGGAACAGCACGACGCCCAGCATGTCCTCCAGCGCGCGAATCTGCTGGCCGACCGCAGCCGGCGTCACCGCGAGCTCGTCTGCCGCGCGGGTGAAGCTCAGATGGCGGGCGGCGGCATCGAGCACACGCAGGCCGTTGAGCGGAAGATGGGTACGCTTCATAAGGAGCGCTGATTAATCGGCAACTGCCGGGGCGACCAGCGGAAAACGCGGAATTTCGACCGCGATCAGTTCATCATCGTCGCGCATCATCCGATAGACGCCTTCCATCCGCCCGGTTGGGGTGGTGAGCGGGCAACCCGAGACATAATCGTGCGACTTGCCCGGAAGGATCACCGGCTGTTCGCCGACCACGCCTTCGCCATCGACCTGGTGCACGCCGCCGCGGCCATCGGTAATCACCCAGTGGCGGGTGAGCAGCTGAACGGCGCTGTCGGAATGATTCTCGATACGGATGTGATACGACCAGAACCAACGGGCACTGTCCGCGCGCGACCGGTCCGGCAGAAAGCTGACCGCCACCCGCACCGTGATTCCCTGGGTGGTGGCAGAGTGGGTGAAGAACCTGTCCATGCTGTCTGAAAATCGGTCCATGGCTATAATATGCCTCTTAATCCGGTGAGGCGAAAGGGGGCACGGGAGAAATTCCTGGAAGCGTGCGCCTGGGCGAGCCTATTTGCCGCTTTCCTTTTTCAGATACGCGATCACATCGGCGCGGCGCTGGGCATCGGCCAGGCGGAACCCCATCTTTGCGCCTGGGATGAACGCCTGCGGACTGGTGAGCCATTTGTCGAGGCGCGCGGCGTCCCAGGCGAATTTCGCCTTCTTGAGGCCCGGCGAATAGGCAAAGCCGGGCGCACTGCCCGCCTTGCGCCCGAAGATACCGCGATGCGCAGGGCCCACACCATTGGCATCGGGCGCATGGCAACCGGTGCAGTTGCTCTCATACACCTTCGCGCCGCGCGCGGGGTCGCCTGCTGCGGGCGCGCTCTGTGCGGCGGCGGGATGCGCGGCGGTTGTCGCGACCAGCACGGCAAGCACGAGCGACTTGGGGGCAATCATCAAAATCCAGGCTCCGCAGATGGTTAGCAAGCGCGGGATATAGGCGCGAGCTGGTGCGGTTCCAAGGCGCCGGTCACATCATTCGGCAGGCGCGGGCATGGCCTCCGGCTTGACGCGACGTCCGGTGATCATCGCGATCAGCCGCGGGACCGGGCCGTGGCGGTCCATCCAGGCGGCATAGGCCGCATAATCGGGGTCTGCCATCAGGTGCCGCTCCTCGGTCCGCGCACGCCAGTAATAGACCCCCGACACAGCGGCGAGCAAAGCGGCGTTGCGCACGCCATCCTGCCAGGTGCCGCTGGTGACCAGAAACGGCATGGTGGCAAACCACCAATAGGCATTCTTGGAAAGATACGCCGGGTGCTTGGTCCAGCGATAGGGCCCGTGCGTCAGGATGCCGCGATGGGTAAGGTTGGAAAAACGGATCCCGAAGGCCACCGTCGCCCAGGCATAGATCCCGGTCAGCAGCACCAGCCAGGCGCCCCAGACGATCAGCAGCGGCGTGTTGCCCTCGAACCAATAGGCCCAGTCGGCGGTGTTGACGTGATAGTTGAGCGGGCCGTTGTCCCCCATCATGATGAACGGCGGATAGCAGATCAGCGCAGCTGCCCAGCCCGCCATATAGGGGTTGGCGGTGCGGATGTGCGAATCCAGCGGCTTCAATGTCAGCGCATAGCCCACGGTGGCGAACTGCACATCGACCAGGAACATCGCGATGATCAGCCAGTTGGCGATCCACACCGGGTTGGTCACGATCTCGGCGACATTGGCATTGACGATATCGGCATAGCCGCCCGGCACGATCGACAGCATGAAGGCGAGGAAGAAGCCCTTCACCGCCCACGCGCGCAGGTGGTGGAAGATCGCCTCGCGGTCCCAGCCCGGCTGGCCCGAAATCATCGCGCCGAAATGCCACGCGCCGTCGTGCGGGTCCTTCAGATAGCGGTCTATCCAGATGACATAGGGGATCGAGAGGAAGAACAGGAAAGGCGAGGCATAGATGAACACGTTCATCGAGAACTGGTAGTTGCCCATCCAGTACCAGCGCGCCACCGCATAGATCGCGGCGATCCCCGCCCAGGTCATCCACAATCCGGTGAGCTTGATCATGCTGGCATCGATGACATCCTTGACCGCCCTGGGGTGCGCCCAGTCCAGCCCCGTGCTGGGGCGCAGGTGCACCTTGTCGACCAGCAGCGACCACAGCACCATCGGCAACCCGGTGGCGATGCAGCAGACCAGCGCCGCATTGGGGCCGTTCCACGCATAGTGCCGCGCCAGCAGCACCCAGCCGATCAGCCCGACAAGCCCGATCAGCCCAGCGCCATGGCTGACGGCGCTGGGGGGACACGGATCATGCAGAGGTGCAGCAGAGCTTGGCATGTTGCAGCCTCCTTAACCCATATTGGTAAGCAAGGGATGAAGGAATTTCAGGGCCGGCACCCGCCGCCAGTTTGCGACAAAATACATCGCGCGCGCACGAATGCTGCTCGACTTGGCGCAGCGATCATGCACAAGTCGCAGCTTCGCGCGGAACAAATGCCCGGCGCACGGGTAAGAATTGAATATGGTCGCAAAGGGTCGATGAAGATGTATCTGGGGACATCGCGGGTTTGGTTATTGGCTCTGGCCGCGCTGGGGCAGACCGGATTCGCTGCGAGCGCGGCCAGAGCCGAGTCCATCCACGGCACCTGGGAGAACCCCACAGGCGACGTCCGCGTCGTCACCCAGCCGTGCGGCACCGAACTGTGCGGCAAGGTGAGCTGGGCGAGCGATCTGGCCAAGAAGGATGCTGCCGCAGGCGGCACGCCGCAGCTGGTCGGCACCAGCCTGCTGCGCAACTATCGCGAGACCAAACCCGGCCACTGGAAGGGCAATGTGTTCGTGCCCGATCTTGGCGACACCTATTATTCGACGATCAAGCAGCTCGACGCCAACCGGATCAAGATCAGCGGCTGCATTCTGGGCGGCCTGCTGTGCAAGTCGCAGATCTGGCGCAAGATCTGAGCCGTCAGTCACGCTGACTTTGGCGCGGGGCATCGACGCTTTCGAACCCGTGCATCCGCCAGTGATATTGCAGCGCGATCACCGCACCCTTGGCGGGCTGCAGCAGCGCGATCGTGAGCAACAGCGCGCCCAGGATCGCGATGACAGCCAGCACCCCCATCGGCAGCAGCTCGCGGCTTCCCGCAGCGATCAGCACCGGGGCGAGCAGATGCCCGCTGATGAAGATCGCGATATAGGCGGGAAAATCATCCGCCTGGTGCAGCGTCCAGTCCTGCCCGCAACCGGCGCAGCGCTCAACCGGCTTCAGATAGCGCCGGAACAGCGGCTTGTGGTCGCAGCGTGGGCAATGGTTGCGCATGCCGCGCAGCGCAAGCTGCAGCGCGCTCTGGGTGTCGCTGTCGGGCGTCACGGAGCCGGGGCGGGCGGAATCGGGCATGGCCAGTCTTTCAAAGACGCTGGCAAAGGCACCGACGCCGGTAGCTAGATAGGTATTGCGATGGCCGACATCAAAGCCAAATGCCGCCATTGATCGCACAGGATCACTCCCCATCATTAAGCTGAGCACCGCCCAGGACACCATCTGCCGCATGAAAACCCTTATCCCGATCCTGGGCGACCAGCTCAGTCATGATCTGTCCGCACTGGACGGCGCCGACCCCGATCACACCATCCTGCTGATGATGGAGGTGGATGCCGAGACCAAATATGTCCGCCACCACAAGGCCAAGATCGCTTTCATCCTCTCGGCGATGCGCCACCATGCCGAGGATCTGCGCGCGCGCGGCTGGACGGTCGATTATGTGCGGCTCGAGGATTCGGACAACAGCGGCACCTTCACCGGAGAGGTCGCGCGCGCGATCGAGCGTCATGCCCCGGACCGGATCGTCGCGACCGAGCCCGGCGAATGGCGGGTGCTCGCTGCGATGCAGGAATGGGCCGACCGGTTCGACGTGCCGATCGATCTGCGCGAAGACAGCCGGTTCGTGTGCACGCATGCCGAGTTCGACACCTGGGCCTCGGCACGCAAGCAGCTGCGCATGGAGTTCTTCTATCGCGACATGCGGCGCAAGACCGGGCTGCTGCTCGACGAGCATGGCAAGCCCGAGGGCGGCGAGTGGAACTACGACAGCGAGAACCGCAAGCCCCCGCCGAACGAGCCGCTGCTGATCCCGCAACCGCTGCGCTTCAAGCCCGATGCCATCACCCGCGACGTTCTCGACATGGTCGCCAGACGCTTTGCCGATCACCCCGGCAGCCTCGACCATTTCGTGTTCGCCACCACCCGCGAGGATGCGCTCGCACAGCAGGCACATTTTATCGGCCAGGCGCTCGCCCGGTTCGGCGACTACCAGGACGCGATGCTCACCGATCAGCCGTTCCTGTGGCACTCGATCCTCTCGCCTTATCTCAACTGCGGGCTGCTCGATCCGCTGGCCCTGTGCCAGGCGGTCGAGGCTGCCTATCGCGACGGCAAAGTCCCGCTGAATGCCGCCGAGGGGTTCATCCGCCAGATCATCGGCTGGCGCGAATATGTCCGCGGCATCTATTGGCGCGAGGGGCCCGATTATGCGCAGCGCAATGTGCTTGAAGCGCACCGTCCGCTGCCCGGCTTCTATTACGACGGCAAGACCGACATGCATTGCATGGCGCAGGCGATCGGCCAGACGCTGGACCATGCCTATGCGCACCACATCCAGCGGCTGATGATCACCGGCAACTTCGCGCTGGTCGCCGGGATCGATCCGCACGCGGTGCATACCTGGTATCTGGAGGTCTATGCCGATGCCTATGAATGGGTTGAACTGCCCAACACCCTGGGGATGAGCCAGTTTGCAGATGGCGGGCTGCTGGCGAGCAAGCCCTATGCCTCGAGCGGCAACTATATCAACGGCATGTCCGATTATTGCGGCAAGTGCCGCTACGACGTGAAAGCCAAGACCGGGCCCAAGGCCTGCCCGTTCAACCTGCTCTACTGGGACTTCCTCGATCGCAACGAGGCGCTGCTGGGCAGGAACCAGCGGCTTGCCATGCCCTATCGCAACTGGGCGAAGCGCGACGAGAAAGACAAGGCGGCAATCCGCAAGGATGCCGCGCGCTACCTCGACACGCTCACCAGATAAACGAGGTGATCGCCACGAAGAACGCCGAGAAGCTCAGCAGAAACAGCCGGACTTCCTCGTTGCGCTGTGCCTTTTTGCGTTTCGCCAGCACCTCGGGCTCATCCACCGGGGTTGCGGCGAGGATTCGCGGGGACAGGCTGCCCCGGAAGCTGTGGGGACGAGCGGGCACGGGAAGGAATGTCAAACGCTGCATAATGAGGGTGTTAACGGATTTTTAACCATTGCCCATCGCAATTGATGGTTAATCATCGATTGTTCCAGAAACGGACAGGCACGCGGCGTCGGCGGTTTACGCGCGCGTCAACTTTCGAAGAGAAATTGAGGTTTAAACCGGGGAGAAGCTGCGCTAGACCCTGACCCCATGAAGCACGACACCATCCGCAAGGCCGAAACCATTCCCTTCACCTGGGACGATCCGTTCCTGATCGACGAGCAGCTGACCGAAGAGGAACGGCTGATCCAGGCAAGCGCGCGCGGATTTGCGCAAGATGTCTTGCAACCGCGGGTGATCGACGCTTTCCGCGAGGAAATCGACGCGCCCGAACTTTTCCCGATGATGGGCGAAGCCGGGCTGCTCGGCGCGACGCTGCCCGAGGAATTCGGCGGGGCGGAAGCAAGCTATGTCGCCTATGGCCTGATCGCGCGCGAAGTCGAGCGGGTCGACAGCGGCTATCGCTCGATGATGTCGGTGCAAAGCTCGCTCGTGATCCACCCGATCAATGCCTATGGCAACGACGAACAGCGCCGCAAGTATCTCCCCGGCCTATGCGCGGGCACGCTGATCGGCTGCTTCGGACTCACCGAACCCGATGCGGGATCCGATCCTGCGGGCATGAAGACTCGCGCGAAAAAGGTCGATGGCGGCTATGTCATCTCGGGCGCGAAGACCTGGATCTCGAACAGCCCGTTTGCCGATGTGTTCGTCATCTGGGCAAAGTCCGACGCGCACAATGGCCAGATCCGCGGGTTTATCCTGGAAAAGGGCATGAAGGGGCTGAACGCACCCAAGATCAAGGGCAAGCTGAGCTTGCGCGCATCGACCACGGGCATGATCCAAATGGACGAGGTCGAGGTGCCCGAAGAGAACCTGCTGCCCAATGTCGAAGGGCTCAAGGGTCCGTTCGGCTGCCTCAACCGCGCGCGCTACGGCATCTCCTGGGGCGCGATGGGGGCGGCGGAATTCTGCTGGCACGCTGCGCGCCAATACGGGCTCGACCGCGTCCAGTTCGGCAAGCCGCTCGCAGCGACGCAGCTTTTCCAGAAGAAGCTGGCCGACATGCAGACCGAGATCGCGCTGGGGCTCCAGGCATCCTTGCGGGTCGGACGGCTGATGGACGAAGGCCGTTTCGCGCCCGAGATGATCTCGATCGTCAAGCGCAACAACTGCGGCAAGGCGCTCGATATCGCCCGTCAGGCGCGTGACATGCACGGCGGCAACGGCATCAGCGAGGAATATCAGGTGATGCGTCACATGGTGAATCTGGAGACGGTGAACACCTATGAAGGCGCGCACGATGTCCATGCGCTGATCCTCGGCCGCGCGCAGACGGGGATCCAGGCGTTCTTTTGACACAAAATTGGACAAAAGAAAAAACCTCATCGTAACAAGCCGTTAACTAGCATCTTCTAGTGTCCTCCCAGGCATTTCGGGGAGCTTGCGGCAAGGGCATGGGCGTAGCTGGGCACAATTTCGGTATCGGCGGGACGGACATCTGTGTCGGCCCGGCGCCCGCCCTTGTCGAGCCGGACAGCCAGTGCATCTCCCGGGCCGTCGCGCGCGCCGGCGTCGGGGTGTTCGAATGCGACCTGCAATCCGAAACCCTGTGCTGGACCCGCAACATCTACGACCTGTTCGGGATCGACCGCAGCGCACGACCGCATCGAACCGAGATCGTCGCGCTGTACGACGAGGCATCGCGCGAGACGCTGGACCGGCTGCGCAGCCGCGCCATCGAGCGCCGGACAGGCTTTACGCTGGATGCGCGGATCACCCGCCCCGATGGCGCCGAACGCTGGGTGCAGATCATCGCGCAGGTGGAAACCGAGCGCGGCCGCGCCGCCCGGCTGGTGGGGACCAAGCTCGACATCACCCGCCAGCGTACCGAATTCGAGGCCCTGCAGCAGACTGCCGAACGCGACAGCCTGACCGGGCTGGCCAACCGCGCGGTGTTCCAGCAGCGCTTTCTGGATGCGTCGCGATCGACGCTGAGCCTGCGTCCGCTGGGCGCGCTGGTGCTGCTCGATGTCGACGGGTTCAAGCAGATCAACGATCGCTATGGCCATGCTGCGGGCGATGCCTGCCTGGCGCAGTTCGGCCAGCGCATCCAGCAATGCTTTCCCGATGCGCTGATGGTCGCGCGGATCGGGGGCGATGAATTTGCCGTGCTGATGCCCAGCGACCGCAACTTGCAACGGCTGCCGAGCCGCATTGCCGCAGCGATCGCGCTGCTGCGCATGCCGGTGGCGTGGAACGGCCATCTGCTGGAAGCCGGCGCCAGCCACGGTGTCGCGTTGGCGCACAACGCGATTTCCTATGATGCCGAGGACATGTTCCTGCACGCGGATCAGGCGCTGTACGTCGCCAAGCGCGCGCGCTGACCCACCCAGCCGATAAGCGCGATCAGGCGCGCAGGCCCGCCAGTTCGTCGAGGCCCGCCATGATGTTGAGGTTCTGCACCGCAGCGCCGCTTGCCCCCTTGCCCAGATTGTCGAGCATCGCGATCAGCCGCACCTGCGACCCATCCGCGCTGGGCAGGACATAGAGCGCCAGCCGGTCAGTCGGCGCATCGCCCTCCGACAACAGCAGTTCGCCGGGCGCGGTGCCCATGGCTGCGACGCTGACTAGAGCTTCGCCGGCATAATGATCGGCCAGCGCCTCGTGCAGCGCCGTCGCATCGGCAAAGCCGAGCTCGGGATCGAGGAACAGCGGCACATCAACCAGCATTCCGCGAAACGCACGCACCACCGCAGGCGCGAACAAAGGCGACCGGCTCAGCCCGGCATGCACCTGCATCTCGGGCAGATGCTTGTGCTCCAGATTGAGCCCATAAGCGCGGAAACCGATATCGGGCGCATCGACCTGCATCCGCGCGATCAGCTCCTTGCCGCCACCCGAATAGCCGCTCACCGCATTGACGATGAAGCCGTGATCGGCTGGCAGCAGCGTCTCGGCCACCAGCGGCGCGACCAGAGCCAGAAACCCGGTGGGGTAGCAGCCGGGATTGCTGACCGCGCGCGCATCGCGGATCGCAGCGCGCTGGCCTAAACGCAGCTCGGCAAAGCCATAGGTCCAGCCATCGGCGACGCGGTGCGCGCTGGAGGCATCGATGAACCGCGTCGGCGCACCCTCGCCCAGCGCCACCGCCTCGCGCGAGGCGGCATCGGGCAGGCACAGGATCACAAAGTCGGCATCCTGGATCGCGGCGGCGCGCGCCGAGACGCTCTTGCGGTCGGCGTCGCTGAGCGTGATCAACCGGAACTCGTCGCGTCCTGCCATCCGCTCGGCAATTTCCAGGCCGGTGGTCCCGGCAGCGCCATCGATAAAGAGACTGGGCATCAGGCGATCCGTTTGCGTGCCAGCACCGGCTGGAGCGTGGTTTCGGGGAAACGGGCGATGACATCGGCAAGCGGCTCGGCCACCACCTGCATCCAGTGCGCATTGGCGTGCACCAGCGTGTCTGCATCCATCATGATTCCGACATGGCCGGGGAAGAACACGAGGTCACCGCGCTGCAGCGGTTCGTCATCCGCCAGCGCACGGCCAAGCGCTGCCATCTGCTGGTCGCTGTCGCGCGGCGCGGCAATTCCGGCAAGCCCCAGCACCAGCTGCACCAGCCCCGAACAGTCGAGCGCATCCCCGCCGCGTCCGCCCCACAGATAGGGCGCGCCGACCAGCTGCAGCGCGCGGTCGACCGGATCGCAGCCCTGCTCGGCCAGCGGCACGGCATGGCGCACCGACATCCAGCCGCACGCAACGGACAGGAACCTGCCGCACTCACTGGTCGCATCAACCGCGATCCGTGCGCCCATCGGCAAGGCTGCAACCATCGGCGTCTTGATCGAAGGTTCGGCGAACACCAATGCGCTGCGGCTGTGGACGACATGGCTGGGATCGGCACTGCCAAGCGTGATCTGGTCCAGCCGCACATAGCCGCAATAGCCATCGTGCAGGCCATAGCCCCAGCCCCAGTCGCCGGTGCTGTCGAGCAGCGCGAACGCCTCTCCGGGCAGCAGCTGGCTCACCGCCTGGGCATCGCCCGCTCCGGCCTTGCGCAGCATTGCGCCACTCGCGGCGACGCGGTGGATCTGCGGGGCAACATAATGCGGCGCGAAGAAGCGACCGGCCAGCGCGATATCCGCAAGATCTCCGCGAATGGGTGTCACGCGCGGATCATAGTCGGTCACGGGGCCCGTGAGCACGAACTGCTGCACCGGGTCGGCGCGCGTGTCCGCAGCCTCGCTCGCCGGTCCGCCAGCCAGCGAAGCCGCCTTGGAATGCGGCGCCAATGAGCCCGATGAATGTGTCAAGAAACCCGGTCCCCCGCGCAAATTACCGCCACGCCATGATTCTGCGCCCGTCCATGGCTTCGGGCTGGCGGCGCAGATAGACGAGTTGAAGCGATTTGTCCAAGCCGCCGGTTAACACAGCGCCCGACGCCGGAAAATGCCTGCCACACAGCGGCCAAGATCAGCCAGCCGCGCCATAGCGGCCGCGCAGATAGTGCCATGATGCGCGCAGGCCCAGCGCCTCGCCGCCCTTGGGCTGGCCGGGCCGGGGCGTGGGCCGCCACGCATAGGTGTCGAAATGCGCCCAGGGCACGCCCTCGCCGACAAAGCGCTGCAGAAACAGCGCCGCGGTGATGGCACCGGCGAACGCCCCACCGCTGTTGCCGATGTCCGCGATATCGCTGACATACATGTCTTCGTACCCCGGCCACAGTGGCAGCCGCCAGCACGGATCGCCCACCGCCCTGCCGCTGGCGACCAGACCATCGGCCAGCGGATCGCTGTTGGCGAACAATGCGGGCAGATCGGGACCCACCGCAACCCGCGCCGCGCCGGTGAGCGTGGCGAAGTTGATCATCACATCGGGCGGAGTCTCGCTCGCCTTGGCCAGGCAATCGCCGAGCACCAGCCGGCCTTCGGCATCGGTGTTACCGATCTCGACGGTGATCCCCTTGCGGCTCCTGAGCACGTCGCCGGGGCGGAAGGCGTTCCCCGAGATGGCGTTCTCCACCGCGCCGACCAGCATGTGCAACCGCACCGGCAGGCCTGCGCGCATGATCAGTTGCGCCAGCGCCAAAGCGTGCGCGGCGCCGCCCATATCCTTTTTCATCAGCAGCATGCCCGCCGCCGATTTGATGTCGAGCCCGCCGCTATCAAAGCACACGCCCTTGCCGATGATGGCGACGCGGGGATGATCCTCGCGTCCCCAGTGCAGCTCGATCAGCCGCGGCGCATGGCTGCGCGCCGCCGCGCGCCCGACCGCGTGGATCATCGGATAGCCGGTGGCAAGCGCGTCGCCGCGGGTCACTTCAAGCGTCGCGCCATAGCGCCTGGCGAGCGCCTCTGCTGCGGATTCGAGATCGCCCGGGCCCATGTCTTCGGCGGGGGTGTTGACCATGTCGCGCACCCAGGCGGTCGCCTCTGCCTCTGCGATGCGATCGGGAAGCCGCGCAGGATCGCCGGTCAGCAGCACGCGCGAGCCTTGCGGATTCTCCTCTGGCTTCTTGTAGGTGGTCAGACGGTGCTGGGCGAGCGCCCAGCCGATCACCGCATCGCCTGGCCTGACATCACCTCCCAGCCTGAAGGTGCCCGCGGCGAGAACTTCCGGCGCCTTGGCAAGGCACCAGGGCCGCAGATTGGCGACATCGGCCACCCCCAGCACCACCGACCACTCATCGGCCGTATCGCCCGAAACCACGACCAGCTCATGCGGACGCGCGGTGAAGCGCATCGCGGCGAGGTGGTTGCGCACGCGCGGCGGCGCCGACGCCAGCCAGGCCGCCAGGCCGGCCTTGTCGACGAGGTGAAGCAGGCGCGCCGGCTGGCCAATGTCCGGCTGGACGAGGTGAGACAAATCCATCATTGTCGCAGCATAGAGCATTTTTCAGCCAGCCGAGCGAGACAGAAATATGAACGGTCGAAAACCGGCGCAGATCACTCTGGCCGTGCTGGCGGCGCTGGCGCTGCCCGGCATCGCCGCGTGCGAGCAGGGAACCCCGGTCGCCCAGAAGACCAAAGCGCCCGTCGCCAGCACGAAAGCAGCGACCGCGGTGAGCTTCGAACGCGAAACCAAGGCATTTGCCTTCACCTATGAATACCCCGCCCAGGCCGCTGCCCTGCCCAGGCTGGCCGCGATGCTCGATGCCGAGCGCGCCAAGGCGCTGGGCGAGCTGGAAGCGCAGACCGCAGAGGCGCAGAAGGAAGCGGCGGACAACGACTATCCGTTCAACCCGCACATGCTGGGCGTCGGCTGGAAGGTTACCGGGGAGAGCCCCGAGATGCTTGCCATGGTGGCGGAGATCAGCAGCTATTCGGGCGGCGCGCACGGCAACACGGGTTATGAAGCGCTGATCTGGGACAAGGCGGCGGACAAACGCATCCAGCTGGCCGCGCTGTTCACGGACATGGCCATGGCGCTCGAGCCGTTGCGCGAGGGCTATTGCACCGCGCTCAATGTGGAGCGTCGCGAAAAGCGCGGCGAGCAGATCGGCGAGCCCGACGACATGTTCAACACCTGCCCGCCCTTTGCCGAGCTGGTGCTGGTGCCTTATGCCAGCAGCGACAGCGGTTTCGACCGCATGATGTTCATAGCCGCGCCTTATGTCGCAGGCCCCTATGTCGAGGGCGTTTACGAGATCAGCCTGCCGCTGTCCGGCGCGGCGCTGGAAAGGATCAGGCCCGAATACCGCGCAGCCTTTGCCGCCCCTGCGGAGTGACGATCACTCCGCCGCGATGGCGGTCTGCTGCGGCGCGTGCGCATCGGCCTTGCGGAAGGCGAGCACGCCATCGTCCACCGCCTCTTCGCGCAGCACCTTGCGGTCGAACAGATAATCCTGGTTGAGCCGCCACGGCATGCGGTCGCCCTGCTTGGGCAGGATATGCAGCGCGCGCTGGACATAGCCCGACGAGAAATCGAAGATTTCCTCCTCGTTGACCGGGCCGTCGCTGCCCAGCACCGGCACCGCTACATCGGTACCGGTCGCAGCCATGTGGTTGAGCGTGCGGCAGACGAAGTCGGCGACGATATCGACCTTGAGCGTCCACGACGCATTCAGATAGCCGAAGACGATCGCCATGTTCGGCACGTCGCTGAACATGCAGCCCTTGTAGTAATAATGCTGGGTGAAATCGACCGGCTGGCCATCGACCGAGAACGCGACCTTGCCTGCCATCGCTAGCTTGAGCCCGGTGGCGGTGATGATCACATCGGCGTCGAGATGCTTGCCCGATTTGAGATCAATGCCGGTGGGCGTGAACCTGTCGATATGATCGGTGACGATATCGGCCTTGCCGTCGCGGATCGCCTTGAACATGTCGCCATCGGGGACGAGGCACAGCCTTTGCTCCCAGGGGCCGTAAGGTGGCTGGAAATCGGGTTCGTTCATCTTGCCACCCATGATCTTGCGGATCCGCTTGAGCAGATAGTCGCCGACCTTCTTGGGATTTTCGCGCGCACGCTTGAACGAGATCTGCTGCATCCGCACGTTCTTGAAGCGGATGAAGCGATAGGCCCATTCATCGGGCATGATGGCACGCAAGCTGTTGGCCAGCCAGTCCTTGGCGGGGCGGCTCCAGTACCAGGTCGGCGTGCGCTGCAGCATCGTGACGTGCTTGGCCTTGTCGGTCATCGACGGCACAATCGTCACTGCGGTTGCGCCCGATCCGATCACGACGATGTTCTTGCCTGCATAATCGAAGCCCCGGGGCCAGAATTGCGGGTGGATGATCTCGCCGCCAAAGCTTTCGCGACCCTCGAACGCGGGGTCGTAGCCCTCGTCATAATCGTAATAGCCGGTGCCCATGAACAGATAGTTGGCGGTGAGGTGGCAAACGCCCTGCCCTTCGACCTCGGCAGCGATCGTCCAGCGCGCATCGCTGCTCGACCAGCTGGCAGAGAGCACCTTGTGGCCCAGCCTGATGTGGTCATTGAGCCCGCGTTCGTCCTTGATCCGGCGCAGATAGCTCAGGATCGAGGGGCCGTCGGCGATCGCCTTCTGCTCACGCCAGGGCTCGAACTCGAACCCCAGGGTGTGCATGTCGCTGTCCGAGCGGATGCCGGGGTACTGGAACAGGTTCCAGGTGCCGCCGATGTCGCTGCGCTGGTCCAGAATCGCAAAGCTGCGTCCGGGGCACTTTTCCTTGAGATGGACCGCCATGCCGAGCCCCGAAATCCCCGCGCCGATGATCAGCACATCAAGATGGGTGGCGGCTTTGAGGTCGGACGGCTTTTCGTGCTTCATGGGTCAGGCTCTCCGGTCGCAGTCCGCTTGGCCGCGGCTCTCTTGCGTCATCCAAAGGCTATACCATGCTTACATCGTTGTAAATTGCAACCGGTTTTGGCCCGATCCGGCCATAAAGCGCGATCAGGCGACGCGCTCGTCCGCGATCCGCTCGAGCAGGCGCTGCGCGACCGAGGCGCGGATGGGTTCGCCACGCTCGATCTTGCGCAAGGTGTTGTAGCTGATGCCGAAGCGGCTCATCACCGCCTCTTCGGTACGTGCGGGGCAGCTGCGCAGGACATAATCGGCAATATCGTCGGGCAGACGCATCAAATCGTCCACTTTCCGTCGATCCGCGACAACACGCCTGGCTGGCCGCCTTCGCGCAGCTCGGGCGGCAGCAGCGCACCAGGCAGGTCCTGATAGGCGACCGGGCGCAGGAACCGGTCGATGGCGAGCGTGCCCACCGAACTGGTGCGGCCATCCGAGGTAGCGGGATAGGGCCCGCCGTGGTTGACAGCATGGCTGACCTCGACGCCGGTCGGCCAGCCATTGGCGAGGATGCGGCCGACCCGGCGCTCGAGCACGGGCAGCAGCGCGCGCGCATCGTCGATGTCGGCCTCGTCCATGTGCAACGTCGCGGTCAACTGGCCTTCGAGTGCGGACAGCACCGCAAGAAGCTCGGCGCGGTCGGCGCAGCGCACGACGATCGACGCGGCCCCGAACACCTCGTGCTGCAGCTCGGCATTGGCAAGCCAGTCGGCGCCGGTCACGCTGAACAATGCAGTGCGGCCCTCGTGCGGGCCGGTGGGGTGCACGCCGCGCGCGATGGTCCTGACCTCGGGCGTGGCGGCGAGTGCTGCGCTGCCCTTTTCATAGGCGGCATGGATGCCTGCGGTGAGCATGGTCTGCGGCGCCTGCGCTTCGACGAGCTGCCCGGCTTCCTCCAGAAACGCGTCCAGCGCGGGCCCTTCGAGCGCCAGCACCAACCCGGGATTCGTGCAGAACTGCCCCGACCCCAATGTCAGCGAGCCGATATAGCCCGCCGCCAGCGCCTTGCCCCGCGCCGCCAGAGCTTCAGGCAGCAGAATCACCGGATTGATTGCCGACATTTCGGCATAGACCGGGATCGGCTGGGTCCGCGCCGCAGCGATCTTCATCAGCGCCTCGCCGCCGCCCCGCGATCCGGTAAAGCCGACCGCCTGGATGCGCGGATCGGCGACCAGCGCCGCACCAAGCGCATTGCCGGTTCCGCTGAGCAGGCTGAACACGCCTGCGGGAACACCGGTGTCAGTCGCAGCCCGGACAATCGCGCCGGCAATCAGCTCGGAGGTTCCGGGGTGTGCAGGGTGCCCCTTGACCACCACCGGACAGCCAGCGGCGAGGGCCGAAGCTGTGTCGCCGCCTGCGGTTGAAAACGCGAGCGGGAAGTTGGATGCGCCGAACACCGCGACCGGGCCCAGCGGCACCATGCGCAGCCGCAGCTCCGGCTTGGGCGGGGTGCGCGCGGGATCGGCATGATCGATGCGCAGCTTGAGCCACTGGCCGTCGCGCACTTCGCTGGCGAACAGCCGCAGCTGGCCGCAGGTGCGCCCACGTTCGCCGGTGATCCGCGCCACCGGTAGCCCGGATTCGCGCGATGCCCGTTCGATCAGCGCATCGCCCAACGCCTCGATATTGGCGGCGATGGCATCCAGGAACGCGGCGCGGGTCTCGCGCGGAAGATCGGCATAAGGGATCGCGGCAGCCTCGGCAGCAGCGCAGGCATCGGCAACGTCCTGCTCGCTCGAGCAGAAGAAGCCGATATCGTCGATGCTGGCACCACAAGCGGGGTCATAGGCGTGGAACACTTCACCGCTGCCGCGCCGCTCGCCCGCGATGAAATATTCGCCCGTGAGAGGCGCGGCGTGGATCATTGCGTCAAATCTTCCTGTTCGATTGTCATATATCCCGGGGGTAACCCGCGATCTGCCTTCGATCGCGCCACGATGGCGCGGATATCTGCTCTCAACGCCTTGCCCTCGTAGAAGATGCCATCTTTTACGGTCCAGGCGATGCCGCCGACCCGCTGCGCCTTGCCGGTGGCATCGTCGAGCTTGAGCGTACCGGTGGCGAACAGCAGTTTGAGATTGGCGATGGGATTGCCCTTCACGATTACCAGATCCGCCTTCTTGCCCGGCTCGATCGTGCCGATATCGGCATCGTGCCCAAGCAGCCGTGCGCCTTGCTGCGTCGCCGAATTGATCACCTCGAGCGGGCTGAACCCGGCCTCGCGCAGCAGTTCCATCTCCTGGATATAGCCGAAGCCATAGGTGTTATAGATATAGCCCGCGTCTGAACCCACGGTGACTCGGCCGCCGCGATTCTTGTATTCGTTGACGAAGCTCATCCACAGCCGGTAGTTTTCCTTCCAGTCCATCTCGCGCTCGGTGGTCCAGTCGAACCAGTACGAGCCGTGATTGATCCGGCTGGGGCGATACCAGTCCCAAAGTGCGGGCATGGTGTATTCGTTGTGCCAGAAAGCGCGGTTCATCCGCATCAGGTCGCGGCTGGCGAGATAGGCGGTGAAGGTGGGGTCGAGCGTGAAGCCGCGCTCGAGCAGCGTCTCCATCACTTCGTTCCATTTGTCCGACCCGGGCTTTGCGGTCTGCTGCCACAGCCTGCCCGCCTCGCCGAAGCGCATCTGCTCGTCGGTGTTGATAAAGTCGGTCGGCCAGTCCTGCAATTTCTGGTTGGTGAACATGGCTTCGGGCAGGCCGTACCAGTGCTCCATCGATTCGAGCCCGGCGCCGCTGGTGCGCAGCACATTGGCATAAGCGACGACGCCTTGCGCGTGGTGCATCGTCGAATGCAGGCCGAGCTTCTTCGCTTCCTCGATACCCGCGATCAGCGCCGCCTCGCTGCCGCCGATGAACTTGATGCCGTCTGCGCCGCGCCTTTTGGCATCGCGGATCGCCAGACGCCCTTCCTCTGCGGTGCGGATCGGCAGGCCGATCTGATGGAACATCGGATAGACATCGAGCCGAGGCCCGGTAATCTCGTTGCGCGCAAGCCGGCCCTTGATCGCGACCTGCTGCTCGATTGACATCTCCGACGAGCCGACATTGCGCGCGGTGGTGATGCCGTGCGCGAGCCAGAGCTTGAGCACATAATCGGACGGCACGCCCTGTCCGTCGCTCAAGGTATGCAGATGGACATGCGCGTCAACAAAGCCCGGGAGCACGTAGTGCCCGGTGAGGTCGTACTCCTTGTCGCCGCGCGGGGGACGCCGGGCCTCCTCGATCGCACCGGGCGAACCGATCGAGACGATCCGCACGATCCGGTCGTTCTCGATGACGATGTCCACCGGGCCCTGCGCGGGCGCGCCCGTGCCATCAACATAGATCGCGTTGCGCAGCACGGTGCGCGGCCAGGGGCCCTCGCCCAGCGTGCGCGGCGGAATGGGGTCGGCGACCTCGCGCGGCTGCGCCTGGCCGAGCGCCTGACCCTGCAGCGGAGCCGATATGCTCCCCGCAAGCGCCAGCGCCGATACAATCGTCAACCCTATGCGCCCTATCCGCATGATACCCTCTCCCCTGCCAAGTGACGTTGCGCTTTTGATGATGTCAGATACCCGTCACCGGAGCATCCTGCCGGGCCTGGCTGCGCGAGCGGCTGTAGAGGAAATAGAAGGCGAGCCCCGCCACATTCCACAGCGCAAAGCGCACCAAAGTCTGCGAAGGCAGGCTGATCATGAGATAGAGACAGCCCAGGATCGCCAGCGTGCCGACCAGATAGGGCTGCGGGCACTTGAACACGCGCTTGAGTTCGGGCGCGCGCTTGCGCAGCACCATCAGGCATCCGCCCACCGCGATGAACGCCAGCAGCGTGCCCGCATTGGCGAGCTCGGCAATCTCGTCGAGCCGGAAGAAGCCCGCCACTGCAGCGACGAACACTCCGGTGATGCCGGTGACAAGCACCGGAGCACCGGTCTTTGCCGACACCCGCGACAGCACCGGGGGCAACAGGCCATCGCGCGCCATGACGAAGAAGATGCGGCTCTGGCCGTACATCATCACCAAGATCACCGAGGGCAGCGCGATGAGCGCAGCCAGCGCGACCAGATAGGATGCGGTGGGGTGGCCGAGGGTGCGCAGCACCAAAGCCAGCGGCTCGGGCGAATTGCCCAGCGTCACATAGGACATCGCGCCGATCGCCGACAGCGCGACGGCCATGTAGATCAGCGTGCAAACCGCCATCGATCCAATGATCCCGATGGTAAGATCGCGCCCCGGATTGCGCGCCTCCTCGGCCGATGTCGCCACCGCGTCGAATCCATAGAATGCGAAGAACACGATCGCAGCCGCCGCCATCACCCCGCGGGTCGATCCGTCCTGTACCGAGCTGCCGAAGCCATAGGGCATGAACGGGGTAAGGTTGTCGGCATCGAACGCGGGTGCGGCCAGCGCGATGAACGCGGTCAGCGCCACGAGCTTGATGATGACGAGGATGATGTTGAGCGTCGCGCTCTCACGCGTGCCCGCCATCAGCATGCCCGCGATCGCCAGCGATACGACCACCGCAGGCAGGTTGATGATCCCGCCGGCATGGGGTCCTGCCAGCAGCATCTCGGGAAGCGAAACCCCCGCCGATTGCAGCCAGCCGACCAGATAGCCCGACCAACCGACCGCGACGGTGGAGCAGGCCAGCGAATATTCGAGGATCAGGCTCCATCCGACCACCCAGGCCAGGGTCTCGCCGACCACCGAATAGGTGTAGGTGTAGGCCGAGCCCGCCGTGGGGATCATCGTTGCCAACTCGGCATAGGCCAGAGCCGCGCAGGCGCACACTGCGCCCGCAATCGCGAACGCCAGGATCACAGCGGGCCCGGCCCGCTCGGCACCGACGCCGGTGAGCGTGTAGATGCCGGTGCCGACGATTGCGCCGACGCCCAATGCGATCAGGTGCGGCCAGGACAATGTCGGCTTCAGCCGACTGCCCTCTGGCGCATCGGACGCCTGTACGATCGGCTTTATCGGCCCGAAAAACCCCATGATGTGCGTCCCTTGTCGTTTCACCCAGCCGCAGCGCCGGGTGTTTCTGTGTCATTTGCGTTCAATTGCACGCGAAGATCGTCGAGTGTCTTGCCGATATGCGATACCGCCAGCGCCGTCACCCTCGGTTCGTCGCGCGCGATCCACGCCGCCAGCAATTCGCGGTGCTCCTCGTTGGCGCGCTCGTCGCGGCCCAGCGGCTCTAGATGCTTGCGGACATAGCGCTCGGACAGCACGTGCAGCCGTTCGAGAATGGTGAAAGTCACCGGCCGCCGCGCGGGTCGCAGCAGCGCCAGGTGAAAGGCGCGGTTGAACGCCCCCACCCCCTCGCCCCGCGAATCGGTGAGCACATCGAGCCTGTCCAGAATATCGGCAGCGGCGCGCTGGTCGACACTGGAAGCCGCGCGCGACGCCAGTGCGGCCAGATCGGGCTCGAGCTTCAGGCGCAGCGCAAAGACCTCTTCGGCCTCGGCGGTGTTGAGCGCGCGGACGGTGAAACCGCGATTGGCCTGCGATGCCAGCAAGCCTTCCTCTTCGAGCCGGGCGAGCGCCTCGCGCAGCGGGATCTTGCTGACCCCCAGCTCCGCCGCCAGCGCATCCTGCCGGATCGGACGTCCGGGGGCGACGGCACCGGTAAGGATGCGGTCGCGGACCAGATCGACCAGCTGCTCTGAAAGATTGCGGACAACGATGCTCATCGGCCCCTCATATCACAGAGAAGCCCTTCCAGAAGGGGTCTTCGTCGTCGATCCAGATCGTGTTGAAGCCGGTGGAAAAAGCCGATCCCTCGATCGACGGGATGATCGCTGGATGCCCGGCCAGATCGACCCGCGCCTCGACCCGCCCCACAAAGCGGCTGCCGATGTAGCTTTCGTGGACGAAGGCCTCGCCCGTCTGCAACCGCCCGGTGTGCGCCAGATGCGCCAGCCGCGCGGAGGTTCCGGTGCCGCAGGGCGAGCGGTCGATGGCGCGCTCGCCATAGAACACCGCGTTGCGCCCGTCGGCGCCATCGCCTTTGGGAACGTCGGCCCACAGCATATGGCTGACGCCGCGGATGCGGTCGTCGAGCGGATGCACCGGCTCGATCGTCTCGCGGAGCATCGCTCGGATGGTGCGCGACAGCTCGACCAGCCGCGCCGCACCCAGCGCATCGAGCCCCGGATAGCCGGGCTGCGGCTCGATGATCGCGTAGAAATTGCCGCCATAGGCGATGTCGATGCTAAGCGGGCCCAGCCCCGGCACATCGATCTGCACCCCCTGCGCCGCGACGAACGAGGCGACATTGCGGATGCGGACCGAGGTCACCTTGTCGCCCGCGCGCACATAATCGATCTCGATATCACCCGCGGGCACTTCGACCTTGATATGGCCGGGCACGCGCGGCTGGATCAGCCCGTGTTCGAGTGCGAAGGTGATGATGCCGATGGTGCCATGGCCGCACATCGGCAGGCAGCCCGATGTCTCCATGAACAGGATGCCGATGTCGTTTTCGGTGCGGGTCGGCGGATAGAGAAACCCGCCCGACATCATGTCATGCCCGCGCGGCTCGAAGCACAGGCCGGTGCGGATCCAGTCGAACCGTTCGACGAAGTCCATCCGCCGCTCGGCCATCGACGACCCGCGCACAAGCGGCGCGCCGCCGACGACCAGCCGCACCGGATTGCCCGCGGTGTGGCCGTCGATGCAGAAGAAGGTGTGCCGCATCAGGCGCCGGCAAGCGGCCGCGTCGCGGCGCACTGTTCGACCCAGGCGATGACATCGGCGCGGCGCTGGCCCGAAAGCGGCATGCGCGGCATCCGTACCCGTTCCGATCCGCGCCCCATGATCTGCTCGGCCAGCTTGATCGACTGGACGAGGTCATGCTCGGCATCGAGATGGAGCAGCGGCATGAACCAGCGGTAGATACGCAGGGCCTCGGCATAATCACCGCGCCGTTGCGCCGCCACCAGCGCAACCGATTCGCGCGGGAACGCGCTGGTGAGCCCCGAAACCCAGCCCGACGCGCCGAGCATCAGACCTTCGAGAGCGACATCGTCGAGCCCTGCCATCAGCGTATAGCGATCCCCGAACTGGTTATACAGATCGGTGAAGCGGCGCGGATCGGGCGCGCTTTCCTTGATCGCGACGATGTTGGGCACCTCCTCAAGTCGCGCGAGCGTGTCGAAATCGACGTTGACGCGGTAGGCGGGCGGGTTGTTGTAGAGCATGATCGGCAGGCTGGTCGCCTCTGCCACGGTCCGGAAGTGCGTGTACAATTCGTCGAGGTTGGGAACATAGACCATTGCAGGCAGCAGCATCAACGCATCGATACCAATTGCCTCTGCGGCTTGCGCATATCTGACCGCGCGATCGGTGGTGAACTCTGAGACGCCAGCAACCAGCGGCACCCGGTTGCCCACTGCCTCGACCGCGCCCTTGAGAACCGCGAGCTTCTCGTCTGCCTCCAGCGAGTTGTTCTCGCCGCAGGTGCCGAGCACGATCAGCCCATCGACGCCATCATCCACCAGCGCGGTCTGCACCCGCTGGGTGGCATCGTGATCGATCGCCAGGCTTTCGGTAAACTGGGTGGTGGCGGCGGGGTAGACACCCTGCCACAATGTCTTGGATGGTGTGATCGTCACGCAGAAACTCCGGTTGCAGTCCATTTCGTATACCGTATATGATTTGCCTGACAATATGAAAAACAGATGTTCTTCTTCGGGTGAGACCGGTCTGGTGATCGGCGGAGGGCTTGTCGGCCTTTGCACAGCGTTGCAGCTGCAACGCTGTGGGCTATCTGCGACAGTGCTGGAGCCACAGGAAAAACCGCAAGGTGCCTCCTGGGGCAATGCCGGGCATATTGCGGTGGAGCAGGTCCAGCCGCTGGCGTCCCCCGCAATGATCGCGGGCGCACTGGCGCGGCTGTATCCGCGCGGTGCCCTGGGGCTGCCACTGCGCCAGATCGGCAGCTGGGGTCCGTTTGCGCTGAAGCTGCTGCGCGCCAGCACTCCTGCCCGCTTTTCCGCCGGAACCGCCGCGCTGTCCGCATTGCTGGCGCAAGCGATGCCCGCATGGCAGCGGATGTGCGCGCTAAGCGGCACCGCGCATCTGCTGCGGCAGGACGGACATTTCGTCGCCTGGGAAAGCGAGGCCAGCGCCGCAAAGGGCCGTGCGCACTGGCTTTCCACCGATATCGGCACCGCCAGCGTGCGCGATGCGACGCCCGAAGAGCTATCCGCGATCCGCGCGCTGGCGCCCAATGGCACGATCGCAGGCGCGGTGCGGTTTGTCGGATCGGGCCAGATGACCGATCTGGGCGCGCTCGCCAATGCGCTGCGCCAGGCGCTGGTCGCTGGCGGAGGCACGATCCGCCATGCGAAGGCTGACAGCATCGAGATCGATGGCGGGACGGCCCATGCGATCATCGGCGGCGAATGGCTGACCGCCGACCATATCGTGGTGAGCGCAGGCGCGGCTTCTGCCGAGCTGCTGCGCCCGATGGGGCTGCGTATCCCGCTGATCGCCGAGCGCGGCTATCACATCCAGTCGCCCGACAGCCGCTGGCCCGCAGACATGCCCCCGGTCGCGTTCGAGGACCGATCGATGATCGTCACCCGCTTTGCAGGCGGGCTGCGCGCGGCAAGCTTCATCGAGTTTTCCGCGCGCACCGCTGCGCCCGATTCGGGCAAATGGCGCAGGCTGCGCGACCATGTTGCCGCGCTCGGCCTGCCATTTGACGGACCGGACCACGAATGGATCGGCGCGCGGCCCACGCTGCCCGATTATCTTCCCGCAATCGGCCGCAGCACCCGCGCGCCCAACCTGCTATATGCCTTTGGACATCAGCATCTGGGGATGACATTGGCGGCCGCGACCGGCGAGGCAATCGCCGCGCTCGCCACCGGTCGGCCCCCGGGAATCGACCTTGCGCCGTTTGACCCGGCGCGATTTGGAGACACGACATGAAAGGCATTGGCGGATCAAACGCGGTCGAGCAGCTTGCGACGATCACCCCCTGGGCCACCCCCGCGGCCCCGATCACCCAGGACGAACGGCTCGCACGGATCGAAAAGGCGCGGCGCCTCACCCGCGACAGCGGCGCCGACGCGCTGCTCATCGCTGCGGGCACATCGCTGCGCTATTTCGCGGGCGTCCCCTGGGGCGGCACCGAGCGGCTGGTCGCGATGCTGATCCCCGTGACCGGCGACCCGGTGATGATCGCGCCGCATTTCGAGCTCGGCTCGCTGCAGGCCGAAATGCAGATCAGCACCGATTACCGCCTGTGGCAGGAGGACCAGTCGCCCACCGCGCTGGTTGCGGATATGTGCCGTGGCTGGGGTGCCGATACGCTCGCGATCGATCCGGCGCTGCCGTTTCTGTTCGTCGACCGCATCGCGCGTGACGCGCCAGCCCTCACGCTGGTCAGCGGCGCACCGGCGATCGATGGCTGCCGGATGCACAAATCACCCGCCGAGATCGCGCTGATGCAGCAGGCCAAGACGATGACGTTGGAAATCCACCGCCGCGCCGCGCTGATCCTGCGCGAGGGCATCCGCGCCAGCGAGGTGGTCCGCTTCATCGACGAGGGACACCGGAAGATCGGCGGCGCACCGAGCACCTTCTGCATGGTCCAGTTCGGCCACGGCACCGCGTTTCCGCACGGCGTGCCCGGCGATCCGCAGCTGCGTGAGGGCGACATGGTGCTGATCGACACCGGCACCACCGTGCAGGGCTATCATTCGGACATCACCCGCAGCTATGTCTTTGGCACGCCCGATGACGAGCAGCGCCGCATCTGGGATCTGGAACACGCCGCCCAGGGCGCGGCCTTCGCCGCCGCGCAGCCCGGCCATGCTTGCGAGAGCGTAGATCAGGCCGCGCGCGACGTGCTCGAGGCAGGCGGCCTAGGACCGGACTACAACCTCCCCGGCCTGCCCCACCGCACTGGGCACGGCATCGGCCTTTCGATACACGAACCCGCCTATCTGGTGCGCGGCGACAAGACTCCCCTTGCGACCGGCATGTGCTTTTCCAACGAACCGATGATCGTCATCCCCGACCGCTTCGGCATCCGGCTGGAGGACCATTTCTACATGGCCGATGACGGCCCACGCTGGTTCACCCAGCCGCAGGTCGCGATCGACGCCCCGTTTGGTTGAGGCACCGCCCCGGCCAGGCCTCAGGGCTGGCCCTCGGGCCGTTCCCGCAGCGTCATCGCCAAGGCGATCGCCAGCAGCAGCGTCGCGGCGGTGCCGGCGGCACCTGCCGGGAAGATCCAGGCCATTCCGGTTGCCATGCCGAGCAGGTTGACCGCCATCGCGGCAAGTCCCGACAAGATCGCCAGCACGCCTGCGGCCTTCGCCAGCCCGGTTCCACGCAGCATCGCGGCGCCGACGAGGATCGCAGCGAGGCCGAAGAGCCATTTGCCCGCGAAATAGAGGAAGAACGCACCGGCGACGACAGCTTCATAGGCCGGTGCCATCGCCTCTCCGGCGTCTTTGAGCGGGCCGAACATCGCAAGGCCCATACCCACCTGCACGACATTGAGCACGCCGCTGACAGCGATCGCCGCCCAGGCAGGCGCAAGCCTTGACTTCTGCGCCAGCGCCACCAGTGCCAGCACCGTGATCCCCAGAAACGCGACCGCCTCGGTGGTCCAGATCACCATGCGATGCATCTCGAAGCCGCTGTTCGACAGCACGACATAGGAAAGCTGGGTGACGACGAGCACGATCATGGCCAGAGGAACGGCTTGCAGATATCTGGTCATGACGTGTGATTTCCCCGAAGCTTGCATCTGCCGATGCCGCAGATGGCTGTGTTGCCGCAGGTGCGCTGGCCAGGCCCGAAAGGTTACAGCGCTCAGCGCGGTTGGCCCCGCCCCGCGTCGGTGATAGGCCCATGCGATGATCATCGACGCTTCATCTCCCGGCGCACTGGCAAGCCCCCCGCACAAACGCTGGTATGCGCAGCTGTATCTGCAGGTGCTGGTCGCGATCGTCGCAGGCGTGACGCTCGGGCATTTCGCACCGGAAACGGGCGCCGCGATGAAGCCGCTGGGCGATGTGTTCATCAAGCTGGTCAAGATGGTGATCGCGCCGGTTATCTTCCTCACCATCGTCACCGGGATCGCCGGGATGCGCGATCTGGCGAGTGTGGGGCGAGTCGCGGGCAAGGCCTTTGCCTATTTCCTGTTCTTCTCCACGCTGGCGCTGATCATCGGGATGATCGTCGCCAATGTCGTACGCCCGGGCGACGGGCTGAACATCGATCCGGCGACGCTCGACACGGCCAAGGTCAGCGAATTTGCCGCCAAGGCCGAAGACAGCTCGATCACCGGGTTCCTCACCGCGATCGTTCCCGATACCTTCCTGTCCTCGCTCAGCGATGGCAATCTGCTGCAGGTGCTGTTCGTCTCGATCCTGTTCGGCATTTCGCTGGCGATGATCGGCGACAGGGGCGCGCGGTTGCTCGATCTGCTCGAGGATGCCTCGATCGCGTTCTTCAAGCTGGTCGGCATCGTGATGAAGGCCGCCCCCGTCGGCGCCTTCGGCGCGATGGCATTCACCATCGGCGAATATGGCATCGGCACGCTCGCCAATCTCGCCGCGCTGGTTGCGACCTTCTATCTTACCTCGCTGCTGTTCGTGCTGGTGGTACTGGGGCTGGTCGCGCGCGCGTGCGGCTTTTCGATCCTCAAGCTGATCGCCTATCTCAAGGCGGAGCTGCTGCTGGTGCTGGGCACGTCATCGTCGGAGAGCGCATTGCCCTCGCTGATCGAGAAGATGGAACGCGCGGGCTGCCCCAAGACCGTCGTCGGCCTGGTCGTGCCCACCGGCTACAGCTTCAATCTGGATGGCACCAACATCTACATGACGCTGGCGGCTTTGTTCATCGCGCAGGCGTGCAATGTCGATCTGTCGATCGGCGAGCAACTGCTGTTGCTGGGAGTGGCGATGATCTCTTCCAAAGGCGCCGCGGGCGTGACCGGCGCAGGCTTCATCACGCTGGCGGCGACGCTGTCGATCGTGCCTTCGGTGCCGGTCGCGGGGCTGGCGCTGATCCTGGGGATCGACCGCTTCATGTCCGAATGCCGCAGCCTCACCAATTTCATCGGCAATGCGGTGGCGACCGTGGTGGTGTCGAAATGGGAGGGCAGGCTGGACAAGGCGCAGTTCGATGCCGCGCTGGCGGGACGCTTGCCGCCGGTGGAAGAGCTGCCCGAAGGCGCCATCGGCGCCTGAAGCCCAGGGGTAACGCTCAGGCCTTTTCGTCGGCCAGCAGGATATTGGGGGAAAGCCCGATGCGCTGCATCTGGCGCAGCACCGGCGGCCAGATGTGCTTGAGGAAATCCTCGCGTTCCATGTCGCGCAGCTTTTCGGTGGCGCCGGGAGCGACATACATGCCCACCCCGCGCTGCACTTCGACCAGACCCTGATCCTGGAACATCTGGTACGCCTTGGCGACGGTCAGCGGATTGGCCTGTTGCTCGGCGGCAAAGGCGCGGACCGAAGGGAGCATGTCGCCTTCGGCATAGATGCCGTCGAGGATCGACGCTGCGATGATATCGCGCAGCTTGAGATAAACGGGTTTGCTGTTGTCTGCCATCACTGCCTCACTGCCATAATACAGCGTGTCAGGTCAAGCGCATTCGCCTGCCGCCGATGTTGCGCACAAAAGTGCCCGCACAGGACCTGCAAGAACCGGCTCAGACGCCGGTGACCGCGTCGCCGACGTTGATCCGCTCGCCATTGGTGATGATGACGATGTCGCCCAGTTTCACCTGATTGAACAGCTTCTTGGCGAAGGCGGTGGGAACGCCGATGCAGCCGCGCGTGCCATAGCCCCATTCGACATCGCTGCCGTGCACCGCAACACCATCGTTGGTCAGCCGCAGCATATAGGGCATCGGCGCATCATAGATGTTGGACACATGGTCGGCGTCCTTCTGGGTGATCGGGAAGGCGCCGAGCGGGGTGGGCTTTTCGGGCGTGCCGTACAGGATCACCGCAACCCCGATCTCGTGCCCATCGCGGAATACCGAAAGCGTCTGCGCCTCCAGGTCGACGGTGATCAGCATCGGGCCGGTGGCGGGCGCGCGGCTCTCGTCCCAGTAATAATTGCCATGGCCCAGCGGACCGTCGATGGTCATCACGCTCTTGATCGCATAGCCGATCTGCTCGGGCGTGGTCGCCGTAGCCTCTGCCTTGGTGAGTGCGCGAGTCTCGGGGCGTTCGCCTGCATCCGCACCCGGAAGCGGCGCGACAGCGGCAGACTTGATCGCGGCATCGCCCGGAGCGCTGGTGACCACCGCGGTGACCAGCAGCGCTGCCGCTGCCAGCATGCCGACGCCTGCCAATTGCCGCGCCTTGGGCCTGAAGGTTGCCGCCATGATATCTGCTCCGTCGATCCCGCCTTGCCGCATCATCACGGCCGTTGGACAGCATGCTAGCCCGCTCCGCGCCGAATCGCCAGCATGCGATCGGCTGCGTCCCCCTGCGGGACGGTGCCAGGGGTGCAGGTTAACGCCCCGCCAGGGCCCAGGACCTGCGCACCATGGGCGCGCTGCGGCCCGACATAATTCTTGCCATTGCACGGGCACGCGCCTATATGGCGATCCATCCCGACATGGTTGTTGAAGCTTGACGGGCTGGCGCCACTGGGGGCCGGCACCATACCGCTTTTGCCGCCATATCCACATTCAAGCCTGTGAGAGCCCGTTCTTGACCGACCTTTCTGCCGTCTCTGCCCTGATCGAGCCCGAAGCCAATGCGCTGGGATTTGATCTCGTGCGCGTGCACCTTTTCGGTGCGGGCGACGAGCGGACGCTGCAGATCATGGCCGAACGCCCCGACACCGGCCAGCTCAACATCGACGATTGCGCCTCGCTGTCGCGGCGGATCTCCGATGTGTTCGATGCGCTGGAAGAAGCGGGCAAGGACCCGGTCCCCGGGTCCTACCGGCTCGAGGTCAGCTCGCCGGGCATCGATCGCCCGCTGACCCGGCTCAAGGATTTCGGCAACTGGCTGGGGCATGAAGCCCGGCTGGTGCTGCATGAACCTGCACAGGGTCGCAAGCAATTGACCGGCGATCTGCTGAGCCTGGAAGGCGATCAGATCACCGTGCAGGACAAGAAGACCGGCGCGGTCACCGTGCCGCATTCGAACGTGATCAGCGCAAAGCTGATGCTGACCAACAGGCTGATCGCTGCCACCCGCCCGCTCGACACCAGCGGCGCGGATGACATCGAAGAAATCGACGACACCGCAGACCTCGAAGAACAGGAAGACTGATCATGGCCAGCGCCATTTCCGCCAACAAGGCTGAACTTCTCGCCATCGCCAATTCGGTGGCAACCGAAAAGATGATCGACAAATCCATCGTGCTGGAAGCGATGGAAGAGGCGATCCAGCGCGCTGCCCGGGCCCGTTACGGCGCCGAGAACGACATCCGTGCAAAGCTCGACGGCAACACCGGCGACCTACGCCTGTGGCGCGTCGTCGAGGTGGTCGAGACCGTCGAGGATTATTTCAAGCAAGTCGACGTCAAGGCCGCGCAGAAGCTGCAGGCAGGGGCCGTGGTCGGCGACTTCATCGTCGATCCGCTTCCCGCCGTGGACCTGGGCCGCATCGATGCGCAGGCCGCCAAGCAGGTGATCTTCCAGAAGGTCCGCGATGCCGAGCGCGAACGCCAGCATGAAGAGTTCAAGGACCGCGTCGGCGAGATCATCACCGGCGTCGTCAAGTCGGTCGAGTTCGGCCATGTCATCGTCAACCTCGGCCGCGCCGAAGGCGTGATCCGCCGCGAACAGCAGATCCCGCGCGAAGTCGCCCGCGTCGGCGACCGCATCCGCGCGATCATCCTCAACGTCCGTCGCGAAAACCGCGGGCCGCAGATCTTCCTCAGCCGTGCGCACCCCGATTTCATGCGCAAGCTGTTCGAGCTCGAAGTTCCCGAAATCTACGACGGCATCATCCAGATCAAGGCCGCTGCGCGCGATCCCGGCAGCCGCGCCAAGATCGGCGTGATCAGCTATGACAGCTCGATCGATCCCGTCGGCGCCTGCGTCGGCATGAAGGGCAGCCGCGTTCAGGCGGTCGTGCAGGAAATGCAGGGCGAGAAGATCGACATCATCCCCTGGTCGGAAGACACCGCGACGTTCGTGGTCAACGCGCTCCAGCCCGCTACCGTCAGCCGCGTGGTGATCGACGAGGAAGAAAGCCGCATCGAAGTCGTCGTTCCCGACGACCAGCTGTCGCTCGCCATCGGTCGTCGCGGCCAGAACGTGCGCCTCGCCAGCCAGCTGACAGGCTCTGCCATCGACATCATGACCGAGGCCGAATCGAGCGAGAAGCGCCAGAAGGAATTCACCGAGCGGTCCGAGCTGTTCCAGAACGAGCTCGACGTCGACGAAACGCTCTCGCAGCTGCTGGTCGCCGAAGGCTTCAGCGAGCTGGAAGAAGTGGCGTATGTTTCGCCCGACGAGCTTTCGAGCATCGAAGGCTTTGACGACGAGCTCGCCGCCGAGCTTCAGAACCGTGCGCAGGAAGCGCTCGAGCGTCGCGAGGAAGCCTCGCGCGCCGAACGCCGCGTCCTGGGCGTCGAGGATGCGCTGGCCGAGCTGCCGCACCTCACCGAAGCAATGCTGGTGACCCTGGGCAAGGCGGGCATCAAGACGCTCGACGACCTGGCCGACCTCGCCACCGACGAGCTGATCGCCAAGAAGCGCGTCGAGCAGCGTCGCCGTGACAATTCGGCTCCGTCGAACAAGCGCCCCGAAGACAAGGGCGGCGTGCTGGCAACTTATGGCCTGAACGAAGAGCAGGGCAACGAGATCATCATGGCCGCCCGCGCGCACTGGTTCGAAGACGAAGACACAGTTGGGGAGGACGCGAATGCGGAAACTTCCCAATGACACGGTTGCTGATCTAGCAGCCGACGCGCCTACCCCCTCTGCCGACAACGCAGAAGGTCCTATTCGCCGCTGTATCCTCAGCGGCGAGCGGGACGAGCGCGCGCATCTGATCCGGCTTGCCATCAGCCCCGACGGCGTCGTGGCACCCGATGTTCGTGCCAAAGCGCCCGGACGCGGCGCGTGGATCGGGGTGGACCGCGCAGGCCTTGAAGAGGCGATCGCCAAGGGCAAGCTCAAGGGCGCGCTCGCCCGTGCGTTCAAGACCGGCCCGATCACCATTCCGGAAGACTTGCCGCAAGCCATCGAGGAAGCGCTGACCCGCGCCCTGCTCGACCGGCTGGGGCTCGAGGCGCGATCGGGCACCCTGCTCACCGGTTCCGACCGGATTGCCGAGACCGCACGGCGCGGAAAAGTCACCATGTTGCTGCACGCCAGCGATGCCGCCGCCGATGGCAATGGCAAGCTCGACCAGGCCTGGCGCGTGGGCAGCGAGACCGAGGGCAGCGGCGATCGGGGCATTGTATTGCCTGTAGACCGCACCCGCCTGTCTGTGGCATTGGGGCGCGACAACGCGGTTCATGTTGCGCTGACCGATCATCGCGCCGCCGCGCGCATTGACCAGTTTCTTGGCCGATTGCTGCATTTCAAAGGGGAGGGGGCTGAACCTGCCCCCGGAATGACGATCTAGCGCGCATTGGCGTGCGTGGATCGCCCCACGCGAACCGGCGATGCTGAACCCATCGCCCGACGTGACGTATTTATTGAGGATTGAGTCTGTTCGATGAGTGAAGATACCGAAAACAAGCCGACACTGGGTCGCAAGCCTCTGGGGCTGAAGCGTTCTGTCGAAGCTGGCGAAGTCAAGCAGACGTTCAGCCATGGCCGCACCAACAAGGTCGTGGTCGAAGTCAAGCGCCGCAAGCTGGTCGGCAAGCCCGGCGAAGCACCCGTTGCTGCGCCAGTGGCAGCGCCTGCCCCCGCCCCTGCGCCCACCCCGGCGCCGGTGGCAGCCCCGCCCCCGCCGCCGCGCCCGACCCAGTCGTCGATGCTGAGCCGCCGCGAGATCCAGGAAAAGCTGCTGCGCGAAGCAGAAGAAGCACGCCTGGCCTCGCTGGAAGAAGCACGCCGCCGCGAGACCGAGGAAAAGCAGCGCGCTGCCGAGGAAGCGCGTCGCCGCACCGAGGAAGCCAAGAAGGCCGAAAGCGAGCCTGCTGCGCCCGCGCCCACGCCCGCAGAGGCCGCCCCTGCCCCCGCCCCTACCAGCGAAGCCCCGCAGGCCGCGCCGGTCGAAGCCAAGACAGAACCCGCTGCTGCCGCAGCCCCCGCGACCGAAGACGCCAAGCCCGCAGCGGCCCCGCCGCCGCGTCGCTTTACCCCGGTGGCATCGCCGCCGCGGCCCGAGATCAAGCCCAAAAAGGCTACCGGCGCCAAGGTTGTCGACAACCGCCGCCAGTCGGGCAAGCTGACCGTGAGCAAGGCGCTGAACGAAGGTGACGGCGGTGCGCGTGCGCGCAGCCTCGCCGCACTCAAGCGCGCCCGCGACAAGGAACGCCGCCTGCACATGTCGGGTCAGAGCCGCGATGCTCAGCCCAAGCAGGTCCGCGACGTCGTCGTGCCCGAAGTGATCACCATCCAGGAACTGGCCAACCGCATGGCCGAAAAGGGTTCCGATCTGGTCAAGTCGCTGTTCAAGCTCGGCATGATGGTCACCATCAACGAGGCGATCGATCAGGATACTGCCGAACTTCTGGTCGAGGAATTCGGCCACAAGATCACCCGCGTGTCCGATTCCGATGTCGAAATCGACCACGACGCCGATGTCGATGCCGATGAAACCATGTCGCCGCGTGCGCCTGTGGTCACCATCATGGGCCATGTCGACCACGGCAAGACCAGCCTGCTCGATGCCCTGCGCGGCACCGATGTGGTCGCTGGCGAAGCGGGCGGCATCACCCAGCACATCGGCGCCTATCAGGTGCAGGTGCCCTCGGGCGACAAGATCACCTTCCTCGACACCCCGGGCCACTCGGCCTTTACCGAGATGCGTGCGCGCGGTGCCAACGTCACCGACATCGTCATCCTGGTGGTGGCGGCCGACGATGGCCTGATGCCGCAGACGATCGAGGCCATCAACCACACCAAGGCCGCCGGCGTGCCGATGATCGTGGCGATCAACAAGGTCGACAAGGAAGGCGCCAATCCGCAGAAGATCCGCGAGCGCCTGCTCGAGCACGAGGTCATCGTGGAAGCGATGTCGGGTGAAGTGCAGGACGTGGAAGTCTCCGCGCTCAAGAAGATCAACCTTGAAGGCCTGGTCGACAAGATCCTGCTGCAGGCCGAATTGCTCGAGCTCAAGGCCAACCCCGATCGCGCCGCCGAGGCTGTCGTGATCGAGGCCAAGCTGGACAAGGGCCGCGGCCCCGTTGCCACCGTTCTGGTGCAGCGCGGCACGCTCAAGCGCGGCGATATCTTCGTCGTGGGCGAGCAGTCGGGCAAGGTCCGTGCGCTGATCAACGACAAGGGCAAGCAGGTTCCTTCTGCAGGGCCTTCCGAACCCGTCGAGGTTCTCGGACTCACCGGCGTGCCGTCTGCGGGCGACAAGCTGACCGTGGTCGAGAACGAACAGCGGGCGCGTGAAGTCGCCGATTATCGCCGCCAGAAGGCGCTCGAAAAGCGCACCACGATGGCACCGACCAACATCGACACGATGTTCTCGTCGCTCGCCGCCAACCGCGCCAAGGAATATCCGGTGCTGGTCAAGGGCGATGTGCAGGGTTCGGTCGAAGCGATCGTTACCGCGCTCAACAAGATCTCGACCGATGACATCAAGGCCCGCGTGCTGCACGCTGGCGTGGGTGCCATCACCGAGTCCGACGTGACCCTGGCCAAGGCCTCGAACGCGCCGATCATCGGCTTCAATGTCCGCGCCAATGCCCAGGCACGGGCGCTGGCGACGCGTGATGGCGTGCGGTTCAAGTATTTCGACATCATCTACGACCTGCTCGACGATATCCGCGGCGAGATGGCAGGGGTTCTTGGCCCCGAGCGCATCGAAACCGTGGTCGGCCGCGCAGAGATCAAGGAGATCTTCCCGGCAGGCAAGAAGGACAAGGCGGCGGGTCTGCTCGTCACCGACGGCTTCATCCGCAAGGGCCTGCACGCGCGCATCACCCGCGACGATGTCATCGTCTCCAAGACGGTCATCTCCTCGCTGCGCCGTTTCAAGGACGATGTCGCCGAGGTCCGCACGGGCCTGGAATGCGGCGTCGTGCTGCAGGATACGAACGACATCAAGCCGGGCGATATCCTTGAAACGTTCGACGTCGAAATGCGCGACCGGACCTTGTAATTCGTGACCCCCGCCGCCTTTTTGAGAGGCGGCGGGGCGTCGTGAGAGGACATTATGGCCAAGCATAACGATACCGGCCCCGAAGGGCGCTCCGTCCGCGTGCTGCGGGTGGGCGAACAAGTGCGGCACGTTCTGTCGGAGCTGCTCGCGCGCGGCGAGGTGCACGACAAGGTGCTGACCGCGACTACCATCTCGATCACCGAAGTCCGCATGTCTCCTGACCTGCGGCACGCCACAGTGTTCGTGAAGCCGTTGCTGGGCAAGGACGAAGAGGTGGTGCTCAAGGCACTTCGCACCAACACTGCCTTCTTTCAGAAGGAAGTCGCCTCGCGCATCCGCACCAAATATGCGGCGAAACTCAAGTTCCTCGCCGATGACAGCTTCGACACCGGCAGCCATATCGACAAGCTGCTCAACGCGCCCAAGGTGGCGCAGGATCTGGGCAAGGACGATGCCCAAGATTGACGTCTTACCGGGTAAGACATAGGCTGCTTGCATGAACGATGTAACCCGCCTCTCGGCTCAAGGCCAGGTTCTCATCCCCAAGGATGTGAGAGACCGTCTGAAGTTGGCCGAAGGCGAGATTTTCGACGTGCTGACACGAGGCGAGGATATTGTTCTGCGCCGACCATCCAAAGCTCCCCGGCGTTCGGTCGAAGACGTCACTCGCAGCTTAAGGGCCATTTACCAGCACAAAGGACCGCCAATACCCCTTGAAAAACTGAGCTGGTCGCCGGATGTCGACGATCCCTCGCTCGACAATTAACGCGGTTAGCTGATGCAGGTTTTGGATACCAATGTCTTGGCGCGTTGGGTCTTGAATGATGATCCTGTGCAGTGCCTGCTCGCTGATGACGCTGTGTCAAAACCGTTCGTGCGTAGCTGGACAGCGTTTACCGAACTTGGCTGGGTGCTGGAGAAGGCGGTCCGGCTGCCACGTGCAATGGTGGCGACCCTTCTCGAGGAACTTGTCAGTTTGGATAACGCGCACACCGAAAGCCCAGCTGCAGTTGCCTGGGCTATCGAGCGATACCGGGCTGGTGCGGATTGGGCAGACATGATGCATCTGGCGTCGGCTCCCATCGATGCCAGTGGCTTTACCACCTTTGATCGAAGGCTGGTCCGACAGGCGGGCGAGGACAGCCCCCTGCCCGTAACGCCACTTCGAAAAGCTCCCTGATGGCCAAGCTCTATTTCTACTACGCCTCGATGAATGCAGGCAAATCCTCCACGCTGTTGCAGGCGGCGTTCAATTATGCCGAGCGGGGGATGCGGGCGATGCTGTGGACCGCGGCGCATGACGATCGCTTCGGCACCGGGCAGATCACCTCGCGCATCGGACTCCACGCGCCTGCGCATCTGTTCGAAGCCGACACCGACATCTTCGCTGCGGTCGCGCTCGACCTCGCCTCTGCGCCGCTGGATTGCGTGCTGGTCGACGAGGCGCAGTTCCTCACCAAGGCGCAGGTGTTCCAATGCGCGCGGATCTGCGACGAGCTCAAGATTCCCGTGCTCTGCTACGGCCTGCGCACCGATTTCCAGGCCGAACTTTTTCCCGGCAGCGCGCAGCTGCTCGCCATCGCCGATCATCTGGTCGAGCTCAAGGCCGTGTGCGAATGCGGGGCGAAGGCAACGATGAACCTGCGGGTCGATGAGACCGGCCAGGCGGTGAAGACCGGCGCGCAGACCGAGATCGGTGGTAATGACCGCTATATCGCGCTGTGCCGCAAGCACTTCATGGCGAAAATGGCATGAGCGCGCTGGAGACTGTTCTGGTCGATGGTGATGTCCGCCTGGAGCCGCTGGCCGCACACCACATCGAATTGCTGCGCGCGGCGTGTGCGCGCGATCCCGATATCTGGGAGATTTATCCGGTCTCGATGCTGGGCGAGCATTTTGACCGCGCGATGGAAGACTTCCACGCCACAACCAACTGGGTGCGTTTTGCGGTGCTGCATCGCGGCGTTCTGGTCGGCATGTCCTGCTATATCGCGCCCGACGAAAGCAACCATGTCGTCGAGATCGGCGGCACCTATATCGAGCCCGCCGCGCGCGGCAGCGCCGGGGTCAATTCTGCGATCAAACGGCTGATGATCGACCACGCCTTTGCCTGCGGCTTCACCCGGATCGAATTTCGAGTCGATAGCCGTAACCTGCGCAGCCAGGCGGCGGTGCGCAAGCTGGGCGCGATGCACGAGGGTACCCTGCGCCGAAACCGCATCACCTGGACCGGCTATGTGCGCGACACCTGCATGTTCGGCCTGTTGAAGACGGAATGGTCCGGCGGCCGCGGCTGAGAGTTTGCCTGAGGATTTGCCTGAGAGTTTGCCGGAGTGTTTGGTAGCGCCGGATAACGGTGCTAACGGCGCTGGCGATGCACGGATGGATCATTCTCGACAAACCTTATGGCATGGGCTCGACCGACGCGGTGACCGCGGTGAAGCGCGCGTTTCGTGCCGGGGGGCATGGCAAGGTCAAGGTCGGCCATGGCGGCACGCTCGACCCGCTGGCGACCGGCGTGCTGCCGATTGCATTGGGCGAGGCGACCAAGCTCACCGGCCAGATGCTCAACGGCGACAAGACCTATGATTTCACGATAGCCTTCGGCGTGCAGACCGATACGCTCGATGTCGAGGGTGTTGCCGTGGCGGACAGCGATGTGCGGCCGACGCTGGAAGCGATCGAAGCGGTGCTGCCGCGCTTTACCGGGCCGATCGACCAGGTGCCACCGGCGTATTCAGCGCTCAAGGTCGATGGCAAGCGCGCGTACGATCTGGCGCGAGCGGGCGAAGAGGTGGAACTGGCGAGCCGGGCAGTGACGGTGCATACGCTGACGATCCGTCATCCTGAACTTGTTTCAGGACCCATCGTGCCCCAAAAGCCGAAGCCGCAAGACGATAAATGGGCCCTGAAACAAGTTCAGGGTGACGATCAGGGCGCAGCGGGACCGTTGCTGGAAAGTATCACCCTCACCGCTTCTGTCTCGAAGGGAACCTATATCCGCAGCCTCGCCCGCGACATCGCGCAGGCGCTGGGAACGGTCGGGCACGTCACGATGCTGCGCCGCACGCAGGCGGGCCCCTTCACCCTGGCGGGGGCGATTTCACTGGACAATCTGGAGCAAATCCGCCATGGCGCGGCCCCAGAAGACATAATCTTGCCATTCGAGGCAGGGCTGGACGACATCCCGGCTCTTGACCTCACCCCCGATCAGGCAAGGCGGCTCCATATGGGGCAGGTCGTGACCGGGATAGCCGCACACGATGGGCGATATTGGGCGCGGGGGAGTGATGGCACTCCACTCGCTCTCGTTTCGCTTTCGGACCATGAGGTCCGGGTGGTGCGCGGCTTCAACCTTGGATAGATGTTCGAAGGACGAAGAAACATGACGATCAGTGCAGTACGCAAAGAAGAAGTTATCAAGGAACATGCCCGCGAAGCCGGTGATACCGGTTCACCCGAGGTCCAGGTAGCCATCCTGACCGAGCGCATCAACAACCTGACCGACCACTTCAAGGCACACCACAAGGACAACCACTCGCGTCGCGGCCTGCTGATGATGGTGAACAAGCGGCGCTCGCTGCTCGACTATCTGAAGAAGAAGGACGCCACCCGCTACAGCGACCTGATCGCCAAGCTGGGTCTTCGCAAGTAAGAATTCTCGGACGGCCCCCCAGCGGGGCCGTTCGTTTATCCGCGCCCCTGAAAATACCGGGCGCGGCACTCAACGGACCTTTTCCGCAATGAGGCGGACAAAGGCCAGCCGGGGCAGCAGAACAGCCCCGAACCGCGCCAGGCCGGTCAGCCTGGCACCAGAAGAGGCCCCGGTCCGCAATAGGGCGCATCGGGTTCGATAAGGAAAATCCATGTTTGACGTAAAGACTGTAGAAATCGAGTTGGGCGGAAAGACCCTCAAGCTCGAAACGGGCCGCATTGCCCGTCAGGCGGACGGCGCTGTGCTGGCCACCTATGGCGAAACCGTGGTGCTGTGCGCCGTGACCGCCGCAAAGTCCGTGAAGGAAGGCCAGGATTTCTTCCCGCTGACCGTTCACTATCAGGAAAAATTCTCCGCAGCAGGCCGCATCCCCGGTGGCTTCTTCAAGCGTGAGCGCGGCGCGACCGAAAAGGAAACGCTGACCAGCCGCCTGATCGACCGTCCCGTCCGTCCGCTGTTCCCCGAAGGTTTCTACAACGAAATCAACGTGATCGCGCAGGTTCTGTCGTTCGACGGCGAATCCGAGCCCGATATGGTGGCGATGATCGCAGCATCGGCTGCGCTGACGCTTTCGGGCGTCCCCTTCATGGGCCCGATCGGCGCGTGCCGCGTCGGCTACCAGGACGGCGAATACCAGCTCAACCCGTCGATGGATCAGGTCAAGGAAGGCGAGCTCGATCTCGTCGTCGCCGCGACCCAGGATGCCGTGATGATGGTCGAATCGGAAGCCAAGGAGCTTTCCGAGGAAATCATGCTCGGCGCTGTCGAGTTCGCGCATGATGCCTGCCGCCAGGTTGTCGGCGCGATCATCAAGCTGGCCGAGCAGGCTGCCAAGGATCCTTGGGAAATGGCTGCACAGGCCGATCTGTCGGCTGCCAAGCAGAAGCTGCGCGACCTGATCGGTTCGGACATTGCCGCAGCGTACAAGCTGACCGACAAGTCGGCCCGCTCGAACGCGCTGAATGAAGCTCGCGCAAAGGCCAAGGCAGCCTTTGCCGACGCCACCCCGCAGGACCAGATGGCCGCCAACAAGCTCATGAAGAAGCTGGAAGCGGAAATCGTCCGCGGTGCCATCCTCAAGGACGGCAGCCGCATCGATGGCCGTACCACCACGCAGATCCGTCCGATCGAAGCGATGGTCGGCTTCCTGCCCCGCACCCACGGTTCGGCGCTGTTCACACGTGGTGAAACGCAGTCGATCTGCACCACCACCTTGGGCACCAAGGACAGCGAGCAGATGATCGACGGCCTGACCGGGCTCTCGTATGAAAACTTCATGCTGCACTACAACTTCCCGCCCTATTCGGTCGGTGAAGTCGGCCGCTTCGGCGCGCCCGGCCGTCGTGAAGTGGGCCATGGCAAGCTGGCATGGCGTGCGCTGCACCCCGTGCTGCCCAGCAAGGACGAGTTCCCCTACACGATCCGCGTTCTGTCCGACATTACCGAATCCAACGGCTCTTCGTCGATGGCAACGGTGTGCGGCGGTTCGCTTTCGATGATGGACGCGGGCGTTCCGCTCAAGCGTCCGGTGTCGGGCATCGCGATGGGCCTGATCCTCGAAGGCAGCGATTTCGCTGTCCTGTCGGACATCCTGGGTGATGAAGATCACCTCGGCGACATGGACTTCAAAGTGGCTGGCACGTCCGAAGGCATCACCACGATGCAGATGGACATCAAGATCGCCGGCATCACCCGCGAGATCATGGCGCAGGCGCTGGCGCAGGCCAAGGAAGGCCGTGCGCACATCCTGGGCGAAATGGCCAAGGCGCTCGACAGCACCCGCACCGAGCTTTCGGCGCATGCTCCGCGTATCGAGACGCTGCAGATCGACAAGTCGAAGATCCGTGAAGTCATCGGCACCGGCGGCAAGGTGATCCGCGAGATCGTCGCTGAAACCGGCGCCAAGGTCGACATCGATGATGAAGGCCTGATCAAGATCAGCTCGTCCGACGTCAACCAGATCGAAGCCGCGCGCAAGTGGATCCTGGGCATTGTGGAAGAAGCCGAAGTCGGCAAGGTCTACAACGGCAAGGTCGTGAACATGGTCGATTTCGGCGCGTTCGTGAACTTCATGGGCGGCAAGGACGGCCTGGTCCACGTGTCTGAAATCCGCAACGAGCGGGTCGAAAAGGTGACCGACGTCCTGACCGAAGGCCAAGAAGTGAAGGTCAAGGTTCTCGAGATCGATCCGCGCGGCAAGGTTCGCCTGTCGATGCGCGTCGTCGATCAGGAAACCGGTGAAGAGCTGGAAGACACCCGCCCTGCCCGCGAACCGCGCGAGCGCGGTGAACGTGGCGACCGTGGTGATCGCGGCGATCGTCGCCCCCGTCGCGACGGCGATGGCGGACGTGGCCGCGAAGGTGGCCGTGGTGGCGAACGTTCGGGCGGCGGTGATCGCGGCGGCGAGCGTTCCGGCGGTGGCCGTGGCCGCGGCCGTGCAGAAGGCGGCTCGGCCCCCGATGCGGGACTGCCCGACTTCATCACCGGCGACAACTGAGCTTAGCAGTTTGCTGCTAGTGTCGCGGGCTTGCTCGTGATGCGACAAAGACCGGCTGGAAGCGTCATGCTTCCGGCCGGTTTTTTGTTGGGTGCGGCGGTAAGGCTAAGAGGGTCGCGCTACGGACGCTCCCCTCCCTTCAAGGGAGGGGCTGGGGGTGGGTAGGCGTCCAGATGAAACATCCGTAACATCCGGCTTCATGGCCCAACGCGTCCCGCCAGCTATGACTCGCAACGCTCGCGAACTGCGCAACAATGCGACACTGCCCGAGCACAAGCTTTGGAGGCAGCTATCAGCCTATCGCCCAAGGTTCACACGGCAGCTCGTCATCGGACCCTATATCGCGGACCTCGCTAACCGCCGTGCCAGGCTGATCGTTGAAATTGATGGCGAGCAGCATCTCGACAATCCGAACGATGTCGTCCGAACAACCTATCTTGAGGCACGCGGATGGACGGTGATGAGGTTCTGGAACCATGAGGTGATGGAGAGCCCCGAAGCCGTCGCAGAGGAAGTGCTAGCGCGGACCGCCGAGTGCCTCGGCGGGACCCACCCCCAACCCCTCCCTTCCAGGGAGGGGCGCAAGAGACTGCCGCGCATCCGAACGGAAAAACCCTGACCTGAAAACAAATCGGGGCAGGATCACGCTTTAACAGCACGATCCCACCCCATTGGTATCATCCTTGCCAGACGGCAAAGCTATCCGATCAATACACCCGCTTCTTGGGCTTGATGTACTCAATCTCGTCGCTCAACGTGTATTCGTGCACCGGGCGGAAATCGAGGGTGACCTTGCCGCCCTTGCCGCCCCAGCCTTCGAACCAGCTGACGGTGTGCTTCATGAAGTTGGTATCGTCGCGCTCGGGGTAATCTTCGTGCATGTGCGCGCCGCGGCTTTCCTTGCGGCTGTGCGCGCTTTCGATGGTGCAGACCGCCTGGCTGAGCAGGTTGTCGAGTTCCAGCGTCTCGATCAGGTCGGTGTTCCAGATCAGCGAGCGATCGGAAACGTGGACGTCCTGCATCCGCTGGTTGACCGTCTGCATCAGCGCGGTGCCTTCGGACAGCAATTGCGTGTCGCGGAACACCGCCGCATGCTTCTGCATCGTCTTCTGCATGTCCATGCGGATCTGCGCGGTCGGCGAACCGCCCTTGGCGTTGCGGAAGTGGTCGAGACGCGCGAGCGACATATCCGCCGAATCCTGCGGCAGCGCCTTGTGCGAGCTGCCCGGCTTGATGGTATCGCGCAGGTGGTGACCAGTCGCACGGCCGAACACGACCAGATCGATCAGCGAGTTCGAACCCAGGCGGTTGGCGCCATGCACCGATACGCAGGCGGCTTCGCCCACGGCATACAGGCCGGGGACCACGGTATCGGGGTCGCCATCCTTGATGGTGACAACTTGGCCATGATAATTGCAGGGAATTCCGCCCATGTTGTAGTGGACGGTCGGCACCACCGGCAGAGGCTGGCGGGTCAGGTCGACATTGGCGAAGATCTTGCCGGTCTCGGTGATGCCCGGCAGGCGCTCGGCCAGCACCTTCTCGTCGATGTGATCGAGATGCAGGTAGATATGGTCGTTTTCCTTGCCGACGCCGCGGCCTTCGCGGATTTCGGCGGCCATCGAGCGGCTGACGACGTCACGGCTGGCCAGATCCTTGGCGGACGGAGCATAGCGCTCCATGAAGCGCTCGCCTTCGGAGTTGGTGAGGTAACCGCCCTCGCCGCGCGCGCCTTCGGTAATCAGCACGCCCGCGCCATAGATGCCGGTCGGGTGGAACTGGACGAATTCCATGTCCTGCAGCGGCAGGCCCGCACGCAGCACCATCGCCCCGCCATCACCGGTGCAGGTGTGTGCCGAAGTGGCCGAGAAATAGCAGCGGCCCGAACCGCCGGTTGCCAGCACCACGGCGTGGCTGCGGAAGCGGTGGATCGATCCGTCTTCCATGCACAAGGCGATCACGCCACGGCACGCGCCGTCTTCCATGATCAGGTCGATGGCGAAATATTCGATGAAGAAGTCGGAATCGTACTTCAACGACTGCTGGTACAGCGCATGCAGCATGGCATGGCCGGTACGGTCGGCCGCGGCGCAGGTGCGCTGCACCGGCGGGCCTTCGCCCATGTTCTGCATGTGGCCGCCGAACGGGCGCTGATAGATGGTGCCATTGTCGTTGCGGCTGAACGGAACGCCTGCGTGCTCCAGTTCGTAAACAGCGGCAGGCGCTTCACGCACCATATATTCGATCGCGTCCTGGTCCCCCAGCCAGTCCGATCCCTTGACGGTATCGTACATGTGCCACGACCAGTGATCGGGCGAGTTGTTGCCCAGGCTCGCCGCGATGCCGCCCTGGGCCGCCACGGTGTGGCTGCGGGTGGGGAACACCTTGGTGATGCACGCGGTCTTCAGGCCCGCTTCGGCGCTGCCCATGGTGGCGCGCAGGCCCGATCCGCCTGCCCCGACGACAACCGTGTCGTATACATGGTCGATGATCTTGTAGGCTTCAGACATCAGCTTGCGGCTCCGGCAAAGGCAATGCGTGCGACAGAAAAGATGCCGAGGGCAGCCCCGGCGATGGCATAGAAGTTGAGCAGCAGGATCACGCCGAACTTGGTGCCGTGATCATGCACATAATCCTCGACGATCACCTGCAGGCCAAGGCGCAGGTGATAGAACACGGTGATCAGCAGCAGGATCATCGCGGTGGCGGCCAGCGGCGAGGACAGCCAGGCGGTGACCGTGGCGTGATCAAGCGCGGGCAGGCTGACCAGCGACGCAATGAACCAGATCATCAGGATCAGGTTGCTGACCGCGGTGACGCGCGCCATGACCCAGTGGTGGGTCCCGGTTTTGGCGGATCCCAGTCCGCGTACTTTGCCAATTCTGGTGCCACTACCCATGGTCGCCTCCTCGCGCGGACATCAATGGTCCTGCGCAGCGTAAAAATTCAAAAAGACTCAGACGAAAAAGATGATCGTCCACAAGATCGCGGTCAGCGCGATCGCCAGCACGGGCAGCAGAGCCGACCAGCGGTTGTTGCCGTCGACCTCGTACCCCGCGCCGATATCCAGCACGAAATGCCGCAGACCCGAGCACATGTGCTGGAAGAAGGCCCAGCTCAGGCCGATCATCAGCAGATAGCCGATCGGGCTGGTGGCCCAGCCGACATACCAGGCATAGCCTTCTGGTCCGCTGGCAAGCGCCATAAGCCAGCCGACCAGCAGAACGCCGCCGATCACTGCCATGCCATCGCCGGTTGCGCGATGCAGGATGGAAACCAGCATGGCCGGTCCCCAGCGCCAGATTGACAGGTGCGGCGAGAGCGGCCTGCCCGATGGTTTGCCCATGGTATCCCCCGTAAAATCGATCATAATAACGACTGAAATGCGTCCCGCGCCTGTTTAACCGATTGCCCACATGATGCAATTGCTGATTGCGGCGGCGCAGTTTCGGCAGGCGCACGCAACGGGCTCCATCCGCGCCGCTTCGCGCAGCATCCTAACTCCGCATTAACCATGTCGGCCTAAAGTCACTGGCATATCACCGCTTATGTGAGGACGGCATGGCAGAGTTCAACCGCGATTCCGGCAGCCCGACCGATGCCCGGTCGCTGTACGCATTGGTCATGCACGACCTGTCGATCAGCGACCGCCTGACCGCGTTCGATCCCGATGGCAAGCTGCCCGGGCTTGCCCGCCAGGCGCGGGAGCATATGGAAGGCGACGAAGACCTGATCGCCAACGCGTTCTGGGACTTTTATGTCGCCGCCAGCAACATCGCGTCGCGGGTTCGCGATCTGGACAAGGTGCGCGAATCCACCATCCGTTCGGTGCGAGAATACACGGTTGAGAAATTCGTGCGGTTCGATGAACAGGGCTGGGTCGAGCAGGCGTTTGCCAACACGCTCAACGCCCGCGCCATGGGCATTCCGCTGTGGCAGGTCCTCGCCGCACAGACGCAGACCTATGATTTTGCCCTCAAGCGCATGCACACCAAGCTGAGCGATCAGCCGCTGCTGTATTTCAGCCTCGCAGGGGCCATGGCCAAGATGATGATGATCGAGGCCGAGATCATGTCGTTCGCGGTCAATGCGGTCAGCAGCCTCGAGGCGCAGCACACGCGCATGCAGCAGACCTCCAGTTTCAAGCAGACGGTCGATGGCGAGTTGCAGCAGGCATCGCATCTGGGAACCGGGCTGCAGGGCCAGGTGGTTGCCGCCTCAGAGGCCGCGCGCCAGATGCTGGGCCGCTCGTCCGAGGTCGCCGCTGCCGCCGAACAATCTGCCATCGCCATGCGCGAGGCGGCGCAGACCGCCGCAGGCCTGATCCGCGCGATCGAGGATGCCCGCTGCGAAGTGGAGGTTGCCGCCGACGTTGCCGAACGCGCCTCGCGCGAAGCGGGACATGCGGTCGCCAGCACGCAGACGCTGTCGACCCACGCCGAGTCGATCGAATCGATCCTCAGCCTGATCCGCGATATCGCAGGCCAGACCAACCTGCTCGCGCTCAACGCCACGATCGAGGCTGCGCGCGCAGGCGATGCCGGGCGTGGCTTTGCCGTGGTCGCGCAAGAGGTCAAGAGCCTCGCCAACCAGACCGCGCGCGCCACCGACGATATTGCGCACAAGATCACCGCCATCCAGCAGGCGACGCGGGACACCGTCGCCTCCAACGATTCGGTCCGCGCCACGGTCAGCGAGGTGCAGACTTCGGCCGACCGGATTCGCCAGGCGATGGAAATCCAGGCCCAGACCGTGACAATCATCACCGCCGCTGTCGACGAGACCGCGCTCGCCGCCGATTCGATGTCGAACACCATCGGCACCATCCGCATGGATACCGAGGGGCTTGCCAGCGAGATGGACAAGGTGGGCGCGGGCTTCAGCCATCTGCAGTCGCAACTGACCCAACTCAAGCAGCGCTCCAACAGCTTTGCCGACGAAATCGGGCTCGCCAAGATCGCCTGACCGACCGATCGATTTTGCCGCCCGCACCGATGGACCGCATCGCACGCGCGGGCTATGCTGGCGCGCATGATCCATGTCGAACAGAACATCCTCGTCACCGGCTCCAGCCGCGGCATCGGCCGCGCTATCGCCGACACCCTGCATGAAGCCGGACACCGGGTGGTGGGCCATGCCAGCCGCCCGTTTCCCGACGACAGCCCCGATGCCCCGGCCTGGGATCTGGTCGATGCCGATTTCGGTGATTTTCGCGGTCCCGGCAGTCTGTGGGCCGAAGCGCTTGACCTGCTCGACGGGCGGATCGACGTCCTGATCAACAACGCCGGCATCTTCGCTGCCAACCCAATCGATTCAGGTGATGCCGAATGGCTTGCCGCGTGGGACGAGACGATGACGATCAACCTCACCGCCAGCGCGCAACTGTGCCGGCTTGCGGTGCTGCATTTCCAGGCAGGCGGGCAGGAAGGGCGCATCGTCAACATCGCCAGCCGCGCCGCCTATCGCGGCGACAGCCCCGCGCACTGGCATTATGCGGCCTCCAAGGGCGGCATGGTGGCGATGACCAAGTCGATCGCGCGCGCCTACGCGTCGCAAGGCATCTATGCCTTTGCGATCTGCCCGGGGTTCACGATGACCGGCATGGCGGAGGATTACCTTTCCAGTCGCGGCGGCGACAAATTGCTCGCCGACATTCCGCTGGGCCGAGTCGCCATGCCCGACGAGGTCGCCACCATGGCCGCTTTCTGCGCCCTCGACGCCCCGCCGTCGATGACCGGCGCAGTGCTCGACGTCAACGGCGCAAGCTTTGTGCGGTAGGATGCCCCGCAATGCGCCTTGCGCTGGCAATCGGACGTTTGTCACACTAGAGCACGCTGCTCAGGCATAACCGCGCATCCGACAGCGACGAAGGACCCCCTCATTGGACAACTGGAAAGTCACCATTCCCTGCACGCTGGCCGAGGCGCAGGCGGTTACCGAAGCCGAGGATATCGACGAGGCCGCGTTCGGCAGTCCCAGCCTGGTGGCGAGCGAGGTCGATGCCTATGCCGACCCCCAGATGCCTGGAAGCTGGGCGATCCATGGCTATTTCACGCAGAAGCCCGATGCCCGGTGGATCCGCCGCCTGCGCGATCTGGTGCCCAGCGCCGATGGTCTGAGGCTGAAGCCCGAGCGGCTGCCCGAGGACGACTGGGTGACCATGAGCCAGTCCGGGCTGGAGCCGATCCGCGCCGGCCGCTTCTGCGTCCACACCCCCGAGATGCCCGCGTCGACCGAAGCCGGCATCACCAATTTCTGCATTCCGGCGAGCCTGGCGTTTGGCACCGGACACCACAACACCACGCGCGGCTGTCTGATGATGCTCGATGCGATGAAGCGCCGCGGCCATGTTGTGCGCAGCCATATCGATATCGGCACGGGCACGGGCCTGCTCGCCTTTGCCGCGATGCACCTGTGGCCGCGCAGCTTTGCCACCGCGAGCGACATCGATCCGGTCTGCGGCCCGGCGGTCGTCGATAATGCCGAGGCCAACGGCGTTGCGCTGGGCCAGCGCCCCGGCGCGCTTGCGATGTTCATCGCCGAGGGGCTGGACGATGCCGATCTGCAGCGCCGCGCGCCCTATGACCTTGTCATCGCCAACATCCTGGCCGGGCCGCTGATCGAACTGGCGGGCGATATCGCTGCGGTCACCGCACCGCAGGGACAGGCGGTGCTCTCCGGCCTGCTGGGCACGCAGGCGGACGCGGTGTCGCGCGCCTATCGGATGGTCGGCTTTCGCCTTGCCGAGCGGCTGGACCTGGGCGACTGGACCGTGCTGCGCTTGCGCAAGCGGGGCGGACGATGGACGGGCAAGGCGTAATCTCGCACCCGAGAGATTTCCCCGTCACCCCCGCGCACGCGGGGGTCCCGCTTCTGCCACGGCTGGCGCTCGAAAAGCGGGATTTCCGCGTTCGCGGGAATGACGGGGTTAAAGTCAGCCCAGGCCGGAAATCGGGTTGGTGATACGGCGTCTTCGCTCCATCCTCGGCTGGCTGCTGCTCGTCGCGGGGCTTGCCTTTCTTGCGGGCGAAGCCGGGGGGCTGATCGGCACCAACCGCGACTGGCGCGAACCCGATGACGGCATCACCATCTATGTCGAGACCAACGGCTTCCACACCGGGTTCATCCTGCCTGCCCAGGCAGAAGGCATCGACTGGCACGCGCTGTTCCCGCCGACCGATCTTGGCGACATGCGCTACCACGCCACCGGCGCCACCGATCATGTCGCGATCGGCTGGGGCGAACGCGATTTCTATCTCGCCACCCCGCGCTGGCAGGATCTGGACCCTGCCACCATGGCGCGCGCCGCGATCGGCAGCGATGCGACGCTCGTCCACATCTACCACATGACCCGCCCGCTCGAAGGGCGCTACGCCAGGCGGCTGGTGATCAGCCACGCGGCCTACCGGACGCTCGCCGCACGGCTGATGCAGGATATCGCGCTGCCCGAAACAGGACCGCTCGAGCCTATCCCAGGCTATGGCGGCGACGATGTGTTCTATCAGGCGCGAGGCCGCTATTCGCTGGTCAACAGCTGCAACGTGTGGACCGGGAATCACCTGCGTGCGATCGGCGTCAGAGTTGGCGCGTGGACCCCGGCAGAGCACCACGTCATGCGCTGGTTCCCGCAAGCCGCGCCTCGAGGTACAGCCGCTCGGCCCACGGAGGATTGAGCGCGAGCGCCGCGCGGTAGCTCGCCTGTGCTGCGCCAAAATCGCCGGTCGCCGCCTGAAGATGCGCGCGCGCGGCGTGCCAGGGCCGATAGGTTGCAAGCGCCGCCGCATCGAGTGCGTCGAGCGCAGCCAGCGCGGATTCGGCCCCTGCAAGCCTGCCGAGCGCAAGCGCGCGGTTGATCGCCACCACCGCCCCGGGCCGCATCACCAGCAGCACATCATACAGCCGCACGATCGCCTGCCAGTCGGTGGAGCCTTCGTCGCGGCGACGGGCGTGCGTCAGATGGATCGCGGCCATGATCTGATAGGGGCCGCTGCGCCCCAGCGCCGCCGCCCGGTCCATCAGCCTGGCTGCAGATGCGATCAGCGGGGCATCCCAGCGTGCTGCATCCTGTTCGCTCAGCGGCACCATGCAGCCGGTTTCATCCACGCGCGCGCCACGGCGCGATTCGGCGAGTTGCACCAGCGCGGCAAGCCCCAGCACCTCGGGATCGCCCGGCACCAGTTCGGCCAGCATCCGCGCCAGCCGCAGCACCTCGGGCCCCAGATCCGCGGTCGGCTCGCTGCTGCCGGCATCCTGATAGGCCAGCGCATAGCCGATCTCCAGCGTCGCCAGCACCGCAGCCATCCGCTCTCCCCACAAATGCGGCTCCGGCGTTTCGAAGGGCACCTGTGCCTCGCGGATCTTGGCCTTGGCGCGTGTCAGTCGCTGGTACATCGCGGGCACCGCCATCAGGAAGGCCGCCGCAATGCGTTCGGTCGGCACGCCGCAGACCACGCGCAGCGTCAGCGCCGCCCGCGCATCGGGCGCGATGGCCGGGTGGCAGCAGATGAAGATCAGCCGCAGTCGCTCGTCGGGGATCGGTTCGCCCGGCAGCAGTTCCGGCTCTGCCGCCACGAACGCTTCCGAAGCCGATTGGCTGGCGACCAGCTTGGCGAGCCGCGCGTCGCGCCGCAGCCGATCGATGATCCGCCGCCGCGCCGCAACGTGCAGCCATGCGGCCATGTTCGCAGGTAGCGGATCATCGCTGAACTGGCGCAGCGCGAGTTCGCTGGCATCGGCAAAGCCGTCTTCGGCCAGGTCCAGATCGCGAAACCGCGCCGCCAGCGCGGCGACCACAACGGGGCGGGCCGCGATGATCGCCGCACCTGCCCCGCCCCGCGCGTCCATCAGCCCTCTGCGCCCATCGGCCAGATCGGTCGCACCTCGACCGATCCCTTGCCGGGTACGGGAATGCGCTTGGCCCATTCCAGCGCCTGATCGAGATTGTCGACGGTGATGATGTAGAAGCCGCCCAGTTCCTCGTGGCTTTCAGCAAAGGCGCCATCGTGGATCTGGTGGCTGCCATGGTCCCAGCGGATGGTGGTCGCGGTGGAGGCAGCCTTCAGCCGCTCGCCCGAAAACGGCACGCCCGCAGCCACCAGAGCCTCGGCCAGCGCCATATGCTTGGCCAGCGTGTCGGCGAGGATCGCCTCGCCATCCGGCCCGGCATAAACGCTTTCGTCTTCGTGGATCATCAGCATGTATTGCATCGTCATGTCTCCTTGGATCGAACGCCCCGCCACCGGGATGTTCCGATCCCATGACGAACGGGCGCGCGCGGATTCGACACGCGGATCAGGCGTTGCGCATGATTTCCGCCCATTCGGCCTCGTCGACCACCCGCACGCCAAGCTCGGCGGCCTTTTTGAGCTTTGATCCCGCGCCGGGCCCGGCCACCACCAGATCGGTCTTGGCCGAGACCGAACCGGCCGATTTCGCCCCCAGCCGTTCGGCCTGCGCCTTGGCCTCGTCGCGGCTCATCGTCTCCAGCTTGCCGGTGAACACGATGGTCTTGCCGCTCCACTCAGTTTCGCGCGCGGTGGAGACGAAGGCGGCGGGGCGGACTTCGGCGATCAGGTCGTCGAACACCGCTGCGTTATGCGGTTCGTGGAAGAAATCGCCCAATGCCTCGGCGACCGCGGGACCGATGCCGTCGATTCCGGTGACTTCGGCCACCGCTTCGGCATCGCCCGCCGCCAGCCGGTGGCCGATCGTGCCCACCGCCTCGACGCTGCCGAACGCCTTGACCAGATCCTTCGCGGTCACCGATCCGACATGGCGAATGCCCAGAGCGAACAGGAAGCGCCCCGGGTCTGCCCCCCGCCGCGCCTCGATGCTGGCGAGCAGGTTGTCGACCGACTTTTCCTGCCAGCCCTCGCGCGCGAGGATGGCGGAGCGGTGCTGCTTAAGCCGAAAGATGTCGCCCGGCTTGGCAATGAAGCCCGCGTCCAGGAACTCGGCGATCGTGCGTTCACCCAGCCCATCGATGTCGAGCGCGGCGCGGCTGACAAAGTGCTTGAGGCGTTCGCGCTGCTGCGCGGGGCAGATCAGCCCGCCGGTGCAGCGGACATCGACCTCGCCCTCCTCGGCGACGGCTTCGCTTTGGCACACAGGGCAGCGTTCGGGGAAGGCATAGGGATTGCGCGGTTCTTCGCGGGTCAGGTTCTCGACCACCTGGGGGATCACGTCGCCCGCGCGCTGGACGACCACCCGGTCGCCAGGGCGCACGCCCAGCCGCGCGATCTCGTCGCGGTTGTGCAAGGTGACGTTGGAGACAACGACGCCGCCGACGGTCACCGGGGTGAGCCTGCCGACCGGGGTCAGCTTGCCGGTGCGCCCGACCTGGATATCGATCGCCTGCAGTGTGGTTTCGGCGCGCTCGGCCGGGAACTTGTGCGCCAGCGCCCAGCGCGGCGCCTTTGCAACAAATCCCAGCCGCGCCTGCCAGTCGAGCCGGTCGACCTTGTAGACGACGCCGTCGATATCATAGGGCAGGTCCGCGCGCTGCGCCTCGATGCTGCGGTAATGCGCGAGCAGGTCTTCGAGCGATTCGACGCGTTGCAACAGCGGCGAGACGGGCACGCCCATCGCGGCAATCGCCTGCATCACTTCGTGCTGCGTATCGCCCGGAACCTCGCTCGCGACGCCCCAGCCATGCGCGAGGAATCGCAGCGGACGCGCGGCGGTTACCCTGGCGTCCTTCTGCCGCAGCGATCCGGCGGCGGCATTGCGCGGATTGGCGAACAGTTTCTCGTCCCGCTCGGCCTGCGCCGCGTTGAGCGCGGTGAAGTCCGCCTTGGACATGTAGACCTCGCCGCGAATTTCGAAGATTTCGGGCGCTTTTCCGGCAAGGCGCTCCGGAATATCCGCAATCATCCGCACATTGGCGGTGACGTCCTCCCCCACCTCGCCATCGCCGCGTGTCGCGGCGCGCACCAGCACGCCGTTCTCATAGCGCAGCGAGAGCGATAGCCCGTCGATCTTGTCCTCGGCGGTCAGCGCCAGCGTCTCGTCCTCAGGCAACGCCAGATAGCGCCGCACCCGGCCTACGAACTCGGCGATGTCCTCATACGAAAAGCCGTTGTCGAGGCTCATCATCCGCTGCTCGTGCCGAACCTTGGTCAGCGGAGAAGCCTCGACCGCCGCACCCACCATCCGGCTGGGGCTGTCGGCGCGGATCAGATGCGGAAAGGCCGCTTCCAGCTCATTGTTCCGCCTCACCAGAGCGTCATAGTCCGCATCGGAAATCTCCGGCGAATCCTCGGCATGATACAGCCGGTTGTGGTGCGCGATCTTCTTGGCGAGCCGCTGCAGCTCGATCGCGGCTTCGGCTTCGGAGAGCGCCGATACGTCCTTCATCACACCCTCTCCAGCAACCGATCCGCCTGCGCGCGCGCCTCTGGCGTGATTTCCGCGCCCGAGAGCATCCGCGCGATCTCCTCCTTGCGGTCGGCGTCGTCGAGCAGGCGCACGCCGGTGCGCGCGACGGTGCCGTCGGAGGTCTTGGCGATCAGCAGGTGGTGCGCGCCGCGGGCGGCGACCTGGGGCGAGTGGGTGACGACCAGCAATTGCGTGGTGAGCGCCAGCCGCGCCAGCCGTTCGCCGATGGCAGAGGCCACCGCGCCGCCGACGCCGCGGTCGATTTCGTCGAAGATCATCGTTTCGGCCCCGCCCTGTTCGGCCAGCGCGACCTTCAAGGCGAGGATGAAGCGCGATAGTTCGCCTCCGGAAGCGATCTTCATCAGCGGCGCAAAATCGCTACCGGGGTTGGTCGAGATCAGGAATTCGACATGATCCATGCCTGATGGCCCCCAGCGCGCTTCGTCCAAGGGATCGACCAGGGTCCGGAAGCGCGCGGCATCAAGCTTGAGCGGGATCAGCTCGCCCTGCACCGCCGCATCGAGCGCCTTGCCCGCCTTGGCGCGCTCGGAGCTCAGCGCCCCGGCTGCGGACACATACGCGGCCTTGGCAGCATGGCGGGCCTTGTCGAGCGCGGTGAGATTCGCCCCGCCCGATTCGAGCGCAGCCCAGTCCGCCTGCATCCGGGCGAGCAGATCGGGCAGAGCGTCGCCTGCGACATTGTGCTTGCGGGCGAGCGCGCGCAGATCGAACAGGCGGCGTTCCATCTCGTCGAGCCGCACCGAATCATAGGTCAGCGCCTCGGACGCCGCGCGCAGCTTCGCCTCGGCATCGTCGGCCTCGATCACCGAGCGGTCGAGCGCCTCCAGCGCCTCGTTGAGCAAGGGATGCTCCTCGGCGATCCGGTCGAGCTTGCGCGCAGCGCCGCGCAACTGCGCCAGCGCGCCCTTCGACCCTTCGAAGGTCGCAAACAGATCGGCGATGTCGCCCGAAAGCCGCTCGCCCTTCTGCATCGCGGCGCGATCGCCGGCGAGCTCCGCCTCTTCGCCCGGCTGCGGCATGAAGGCGGTGAGTTCGGCGAGGTTGTGCTCGAGCAGATCGCGGTCGCGCAAAGCCGTGTCGATCGCGGCATTGGCATCGGCGTACGCGCGCTCTGCGGCCTGCCAGCCGCGCCAGGCTGCGGCGACGCCTGCGACATCGCATCGCCCGAAGCTGTCGAGCAGATCGCGATGCCCCTTGGGGTTGATGAGGCCGCGATCGTCATGCTGGCCGTGAATCTCGACCAGTAGCACGCCAAGGTCCCGCAGCAGCCCGGCCGAAACCGGCTGGTCGTTGACGAAGGCGCGGCTGCCGCCATCGGCGCGCACCTGCCGCCGGATCAGCAACGGCTCGCCCGGCTCCTGCGCGATGTCGTTCTCGCCCAGCAACGCCGCGACGGCAGCATGGCCTGCGACATCGAACCCGGCGATCACCAGCGCACGCTCAGCCCCCTGCCGCACCAGCCCGCTATCGGCGCGCGCGCCCATCGCGAGGCCCAGCGCATCGAGCAGGATGGATTTGCCCGCGCCGGTCTCCCCGGTGAGCACGCCCAGACCGCGATGGAAATCGAGGTCGAGCGCCTCGATCAGCACCAGGTCACGAATGGCAAGCGACAGCAGCATGGGACGTGCTTTAGAACATACAGTGGACAGGTGGGAACAGCTTTTTGGAGCACGGCACCGCGGGGACAGGCTGCATGGCGCAGCAGATTTGACGCGACGGTGATTGACTTGTCTTCGATCCGCCCATAGCTCCCGAAAAACAGGGGCGGCACGTGCAAAGAAAGACAGCGCGAACATGATGACGTACCCTCACCGCGCATCCAGCGGATTCCTGAAATGAGCCTTGCAGGCCTATCGCTGGCGTTCGTGCTCATCGGCACCCCGCTGGCTCCCGATAGCGCGGACCTGCCGCAAATCGTCGCCGTGGAACAGGCCAGCACCGCTGCGCCGCAGCCCCAGGTGCCTGCTCCTGCGCCGACCACGCTCCCGCCCTGCCCGCAGGGCGCCGTCTTACCCTCTGCCCCGCCCGCACCCGGGGAACAGACGCCCGTGCCGGCCGAACAGGGCGCAATCGTTGTCACCGCACGCCCCGATTCGGAGCCGGGAGACCCGATGGTGCAGCTCAACGCGCAATCCTATGAGGTCGTGCAGGAGGTCGACGAGGCGCTCGTCGGGCCGGTCGCGATGACGTACAAGGAAGCGATCCCCAAGCCGATCCGGCACGGGCTGCGCAATTTCCTGCGCAATCTCACCGAGCCGATCGTGGCGCTCAACTTCATGCTCCAGCTCAAGCCCGGCAAGGCGGCAGAAACCGTCGGACGGTTCGCGCTGAATACCACGCTGGGCATCGGCGGGCTGTTCGATGTCGCCAAGCGCGATCCCTTCAAGCTGCCCTACCGCCGCAACGGCTTTGCCAACACGCTTGGCTATTACGGCGTCAAGCCGGGCGCCTATCTGTTCCTTCCGCTGATCGGCCCGACCACGGTGCGCGATCTGGTGGGCGGCGCGATCGACGGGATGTTGCTGCCCTCGGTGGCGGGCGCGCCATTCAACGACCCTTATTTCACCCTGCCCGCCGCCACGCTGAGCGCGTTGCAGGGCCGGATCCAGATCGACGAACAACTGAATGCGCTGCGCACCTACAGCAACGACCCCTATGTCGACGCGCGCGATTTCTATTTGAAGCGGCGCCAGGCAGAAATCGACGCGCTGCGCGGACGGACGCAATATCCGGATGGCGAACTTCCGTTCGTCAACCCGGGCACCGGCGGCCCGGTGCCGATGACGCCGATCGTGCCAGTGACGCCTGGCGTGAATTGCGTGCCGGTGGGTGGGTACTGAAGCGAGGGCTGCGGCGGGCATCCAATAAGCCCGTTCAGCCTGAGTGTGTCGGAGGTACGCGCCAAAGCTTGCCCCACACTCCACCGTCATCCTGAACTTGTTTCAGGACCCATCGCGCCCCAAGGACCGAAGCCGCGTGGGGAGAAATGGGCCCTGAAACAAGTTCAGGGTGACGGGTTTTCAGTCTCGGAAGGCAGTGCGGGGCCTTCGACAGGCTCAGGCTGAGCGGAGGTGGGGCGTCACTCGCGATTGCGCGATCTCCACCCCCTTCGCTCTCACGCCCCCTGCAACAGCCCTTCCTTCGTGATCCGCTCTTTCCACACGAGCGGCGCGAGCTGGTGGACATTGTTGCCTTCGCTATCCACCGCGACGGTCACCGGGAAGTCGCTGACCTCGAACTCGTAGATCGCCTCCATCCCCAGATCGTGGAAGCCCACGACCTCCGAGCCCTTGATTGCGCGCGCGACCAGATACGCCGCGCCGCCGACCGCCATCAGATAGGCGCTCTTGTGGTCACGGATCGCCTCGACCGCTGCGGGTCCGCGTTCGGCCTTGCCGACCATCGCGAGCAGGCCCTGTTCGAGCATCATCCGGGTGAACTTGTCCATCCGCGTGGCGGTGGTGGGCCCTGCGGGGCCGACGATTTCCTCGCCCACCGGATCGACCGGGCCGACATAATAGATCACGCGGCCACGGAACTCGACCGGCAGCTGCTCGCCCTTGCTGAGCATGTCCTGGATGCGCTTGTGCGCGGCATCGCGCCCGGTGAGCATCTTGCCGTTGAGCAGCAACCGGTCGCCCTGCTTCCAGCTCTGCACCACGTCTGGCGTCAGGTTATCGAGATCGACGCGGATCGCAGCCTTGTCCGGCGTCCAGTTGACGTCGGGCCATTCGGCAAGCTTGGGCGCTTCGAGATAGGCAGGCCCCGATCCGTCCAGCGAGAAGTGCGCGTGACGAGTCGCGGCGCAGTTGGGGATCATCGCCACCGGCTTGCCAGCGGCATGGCACGGCGCATCCATGATCTTGACGTCGAGGATGGTCGAAAGCCCGCCCAGCCCCTGCGCGCCGATGCCCAGCGCGTTGACCTTGTCGAAGATCTCGATGCGCATCGCCTCCACGTCGGTCTTGGGCCCGCGTGCCTTCAACGGGCCCATGTCGATCGGGTCCATCAGCGCCTTCTTGGCGAGCAGCACCGCGTGCTCCGCGGTGCCGCCGATGCCGATGCCCAGCATGCCCGGCGGGCACCAGCCGGCGCCCATCTGCGGGATCATCTCGAGCACCCAGTCGACGATGTTGTCGCTGGGGTTCATCATCTTGAACTTCGACTTGTTCTCGCTGCCGCCGCCCTTGGCCGCGACATCGACATGGACATGATGCCCCGGCACCATTTCGACGTGCAAAACACAGGGAGTATTGTCCTTGGTGTTGCGGCGGGTGAAGGCGGGGTCGGCCAGTACCGACGCGCGCAGCTTGTTTTCGGGGTGCAGATAGGCGCGGCGCACGCCCTCGTCGACGATCTCCTGCAGCGACTTCGATGTCTCGTCCATGCGGCAGTCCATGCCCCATTTGACGAACACATTCACGATGCCGGTGTCCTGGCAGATCGGGCGATGCCCCTCGGCGCACATCCGGCTGTTGGTGAGGATCTGCGCGATCGCATCCTTGGCCGCGGGCGACTGCTCGGCCTCATATGCCTCGCCCAGCGCGCGGATGTAATCCATCGGGTGGTAATAGCTGATGAACTGCAGCGCGTCGGCAACGCTCTCGATCAGATCGGCTGCGCGGATGGTAACGGTCATTGGCATTCCCCCGGATACTGGCGGCGCGGCTGTGGCGCTGTCGGATGAAGTGCGACCGTCTCTATTGTGCAGACGATGCTATCGCAAGGTGGGCCCCAAGGGAATGTGCGATGGCGATCGCCAGGCGATTCTCCCGCTTCGGTTTTCCATCCCGCAAAATTTGGCGTGCACAAGCCTGTGGAGAGGAAATTGTGGGGAAGCCTCAATTGCCCCCTTGCACTTTTTTGGCGCGGCTTTGGAGCGCGCGTCGCACTGTCCGTAGCCCGTCCCGCCATCGACGAAACGAATCCCAGATACGACGAACCGTTATGCAAATTAACCATTTACCCTCTTGCGCGGGATTCAGGATGAGGCACTATAGGTAGTGGGGTACGCAGCTGGGGCATACCAATAGCAGTGGACACAGAAGCATCGCGGGGGCAGACAAGCGCCTTCGCGTCAAGGGTTTTTGACCCTGTTTCGGCCTTCTGTTGGGGATAAGTTTTCCCCCGCTGATCCCGACAAGATGCTATACGGGACGCTTGCGCCCCGAGTCGAACATTAGCGGAACAAAGTGCCGCACAACAGATTATGGGGGCGTCATGGATTTCAGAGATACGGGCAAAGGCAACGCAGGCGATATGGGTGAATCAGATGTACTGGAAGCAGCCGAAAAGGCAGGAACCGCAACCGCTGCAGCAGCGCCGACCGGCGCGCTGGCGGCAGGCGAATCCAGCGCTGCCGAAATGGCGTTGATCGCGATGGCCGCGACTCAGGCTGCCGCAGCGCTGCCCGCCGACGTGCGCGACAGCAAGACCGTCGAAGCCCGCCGGTTTACCATTGTCACCGATACCAGCCGCGATGCGCTGCTCACCGATTTCGGCAAGGAAACGCTGGAAGACCGCTATCTGCTTCCCGGCGAAAACTATCAGGACCTGTTCGCGCGCGTGGCCGATGCTTATGCCGACGATCAGGAACACGCGCAGCGGCTGTACGATTATATCTCCAAGCTGTGGTTCATGCCCGCAACCCCGGTGCTGTCGAACGGCGGCACGGGTCGCGGCCTGCCGATCAGCTGTTATCTCAACAGCGTCGACGACAGCCTCGAAGGCATCGTCAACACCTGGAACGAGAATGTCTGGCTCGCCTCGCGCGGCGGCGGCATCGGCACCTATTGGGGCAATGTCCGCGGCATCGGCGAACCGGTCGGCCTCAACGGCAAGACCTCAGGCATCATTCCGTTCGTCCGCGTGATGGATTCGCTGACGCTGGCGATCAGCCAGGGCTCGCTGCGGCGCGGTTCGGCAGCGTGCTATCTCGACGTCTCGCACCCCGAGATCGAGGAGTTCCTCGAAATCCGCAAGGCATCCGGCGACTTCAACCGCAAGGCATTGAACCTCCACCACGGCGTGCTCTTGACCGACAAGTTCATGGAAGCGGTGCGCGATGGCGCGGACTTCGATCTTGTCAGCCCCAAGGATGGCAGCGTGCGCAACACGGTGAACGCCCGCGCTCTGTTCCAGAAGCTGGTCGAGACACGCCTGGCCACCGGCGAGCCGTACATCGTGTTCAACGATACCGTGAACCGGATGATGCCCGCGCACCATCGCGAGCTCGGCCTCAAGGTGTCGACCTCGAACCTGTGCAGCGAGATCACCTTGCCCACCGGCCGCGATCATCTGGGCAACGACCGCACCGCGGTGTGCTGCCTGTCGTCGCTCAACATCGAGACCTGGGACCAGTGGCACGACGACAAGCTCTTCATCGAGGACGTGATGCGCTTCCTCGACAATGTGCTGCAGGACTATATCGATCGCGCTCCGCCCGAAATGGCGCGCGCCCGCTACAGCGCGATGCGCGAGCGTTCGGTCGGCATGGGCGTGATGGGCTTCCACTCGTTCCTCCAGGCGCGCGGCCTGGGCTTTGAATCCGCGCTCGCCAAATCGTGGAACATGAAGATCTTCAAGCACATCGCGGCCAAGGCTTCGGAAGCTTCGATGATGCTGGCGCACGAACGCGGCCCCTGCCCCGATGCTGCCGACCAGGGCGTGATGGAGCGGTTCAGCTGCAAGATGGCGATCGCGCCGACCGCGTCGATCTCGATCATCTGCGGCGGCACCTCGGCGTGCATCGAGCCGATCCCGGCAAACATCTATACCCACAAGACGCTCTCGGGCAGCTTCGTGGTCAAGAACCCGTATCTGGAAAAGCTGCTCAAGGAAAAGTCGAAGGATTCGACCAATGTGTGGAACACGATCCTGGAAAAGGGCGGCTCGGTCCAGCATCTCGACTTCCTGAGCGCGGAAGAAAAGGACGCCTTCAAGACCAGCTTTGAGATCGACCAGCGCTGGCTGCTCGAACTGGCCGCCGACCGCACGCCCTATATCGATCAGGCGCAGTCGCTGAACCTGTTCATCCCCGCCGACGTCGACAAATGGGACCTCTTGATGCTGCACTTCCGCGCTTGGGAACTGGGCATCAAGTCGCTCTATTACCTGCGCTCGAAGAGCGTCCAGCGCGCAGGCTTTGCCGGCGGCGTCGAGGCCGACAACACCATTGAAGCGCCTAAGTTCGAACTGGGCGAGACGACGGACTACGACGAATGCCTGGCGTGTCAGTGAGACAATCCCTCTCCCACTGGGAGAGGGAGGGAGCCGCGCAGCGGCGGAAGGGTGAGGGCGACAAGGGAGCAATCATGCGCACCTATCACCGCCAACCTTCCGGCACCGTCTCCCGCGCCCGCCAGCTGCGCCGCGATGCCACCGATGCAGAGCGCGCGCTTTGGTTGGCCCTGCGCGAGAATTTCCCGGCTGCGCGGTTTCGCAGACAGGTACCGATCGGGCCGTACTACGCCGATTTCCTCAGCTTCCGCGCAAAGCTGGTGATTGAAGTGGATGGCGGCCAGCACGATCTACAGACCGAATATGATGCCGCCCGGACGCGCTTTATCGAAGCGCAGGGCTATCGGGTCATCCGGCTCTGGAACAGCGACGTTCTTCCCGATCCGGAAGGTGTCGTGAACGAAATATCCCTCTGCCTTGAGGCGGGGAAAGAATGACGAAGTCGCGGAAGGGCAAGGGTGACAACCTGAACTCAGCCGCATCACCCTCACCCTCCCAGGCTATGCCTGGGCCCCTCCCTCTCCCGACGGGAGAGGGGTTCAAGGAGTAACCGCATGTCCCTTCTCGAAGCTCGCACCCAGTACAAGCCCTTCGAATATCCCTGGGCCTATGATTTCTGGAAGCGCCAGCAGCAGATTCACTGGATGCCCGAGGAAGTGCCTCTGGGTGAGGATTGCCGCGACTGGGCGCAGAAGCTGACCGAGCACGAGCGCACTTTGCTCACGCAGATCTTCCGCTTCTTCACCCAGGCCGATGTCGAGGTGCAGAACTGCTATCACGACAAATACGGCCGCGTGTTCAAGCCGACCGAGGTCAAGATGATGCTGACCGCGTTTTCGAACATGGAAACCGTGCACATCGCCGCGTACAGCCATCTGCTCGACACCATCGGCATGCCCGAAAGCGAGTACGGCATGTTCCTCGAATATGAGGAAATGAAGGCCAAGCACGATTACCTCGCCGAGTTCGGCGTCGACAATGACGAGGATATCGCGCGCACGCTCGCGATGTTCGGCGGCTTCACCGAGGGTCTGCAGCTGTTTGCATCGTTCGCGATGCTGATGAACTTCCCGCGCTTCAACAAGATGAAGGGCATGGGGCAGATCGTCAGCTGGTCGGTGCGCGATGAAAGCCTGCACTGCGAGGGCATCACCAAGCTGTTCCACGCCTTCTGCGCCGAGCGCAACTGCCTGACCAAGGCGGTGAAGGAGGACATCATCGACTGCTGCCAGAAGACCGTGCGGCTGGAAGATGCGTTCATCGATCTGGCGTTTCAGGACGGCCCCGTCCACGGCATGACCGCCAAGGAAATCAAGCGCTACATCCGCTACATCGCCGACTGGCGTCTGGGCCAGCTTGGCTTTGCCCCGGTGTACATGATCGAGGACCACCCGCTCCCCTGGCTCGCGCCTCTGCTCAACGGTGTCGAACACGCCAACTTCTTCGAAACCCGCTCAACCGAATATTCCAAGGGCGCGACCCGCGGCAACTGGAACGACGTGTGGAGCGCCTTCGACAAGCGCCAGAAGAAGGGCGCGGCGAACGAAGCCGCGGTCATCGACGACGGCGAGGACATGTTCAAGCAGGCAGGGATCGCTGCGGAGTAAGTAAACATGGCCCGCACTGTCAATCTTGATGCAATGATTACTCGCTCAGATTTTGCTTCTAAGCAAGATGCTGAGTCGTCACAATCGAATAACTTTGCTGAAATCGCTTTAAAAGATTTAGCAGGTCACGGGGCATGGCTACCAAAACTGCTTAGAAAACCCGACTTTCAACGTGAGACAACGCAATGGACATCGAGCCAGATAACGACATTGATTGAAAGTTTTTTAGACGGCGAACTAATTCCGGCTGTCATTTTATGGGGCCCTAAATCTCATATTTTTGTCATTGATGGGGGCCATAGGCTTAGCGCTTTATTAGCATGGGTGCTTGATGACTATGGTGATGGTCCCCACTCATACCAGTATTTTGGAGGGATGATTCCAAACGCGCAGCGAGTACTGGCTCGGAAGACCCGTGCTGAAATCGAGACAAAAATTGGGCCTTTTTCACATTTTGCTAAGCAAATTTCCGAGGGGAATGATAACGTAGACCCCAAGATCGCCGGACGAATTGGCAATTTTGTAAGACGTGGGCTACAGGTTCAGTGGATATATGGCGACGCAGACAAGGCTGAATCATCTTTTTTCAAAATTAATACTCAGGGTTCTGTTCTTGATCCAGTTGAGGGCAGAATTTTAAGAAACAGACGTAAGGCCCCCGCAATTGCTGCCAGATCAGTTGTGAGAGCAGGCACAGGACATCAGTACTGGTCGAAATTCGACGAAAATGTTCAAGGCCATATTTCAGCCAAAGCCACTTCTATCCATCTTTCATTGTTTGCTCCTGAAATAAATACACCAATAAAATCAATTGATCTTCCAATTGGCGGGAGTTCATCCGTTACCGACGCCCTAGATATGCTGATCAATTTGTGTGAGATAGTGGATAGTGACAATAAATCAATTGAAAAATACGAAGATGACATAGATGGATCGGATACAGTCAAGCTTTTAAACAAACTTGAATCTGTAACATCAAATCTTGTTGGAAATCAATCCAAGAGCTTGGGCATTCATCCATTTGTGTATTTCTATACATCCAAGGGTAGACACTACCCACCATTGATGATGGGAATGTTTGCACTAGTATCTGAAAAAATTAAAAATAATGACAGGGAATGGTTTAAGATTTTTGCGTCCACAAAGCGAAGAGATATTGAGCAGACCTTAATTGAACACAAGACAATAATTACACTTCTTATCTCCGCTCTTGCGAGTGCACGACGAGCCAACGGCGGTAAAAAAGTTCTAGAGTACATTATAGAATCGGTCCGAAATGACGTTCGCATTTCTGCAGATGAAATTGCTCAAAACCTTGGATTGGAAAGTCGGCTTTATTCTATTCAAAGCAAGCCTGGCACCGACTTTTCCGAAGATGCAAAAAGCTCTGCGTTTTTAAGGGAAGCCCTCAAACAAGCCTTGAAGTGCCCACTGTGCCATGGATACTTGGATCCGGCAAAATCAATTTCTTACGATCATATAAAGCGAAAAAGCGAAGGTGGAAATGGTAGTGATGAAAATTGCCAACCGACTCACCCTTATTGTAATAGCATAAAGAATTAGGTCAGATTTTTTGTTCGGATGGTCAGGTGGGCCGTCCATTTAACATACAGTGTCTTATTGCGCCTCCCTTCTGTCAAGCCGGCAGAGTTTCCTCTGCTTCCCACAGGAATAAGTTGCACCCCTCCCGCCCCCTCCCCTAACCTCCTACCTTGGCGCTCGCGCCTTTGGGGGATGGACACACCAGCATGAGCCTGCCGTCGGCGGCATTGTTCGGGCTTACGATGATCGCGCTGCTTTTTGCGGTGGCAGCGGTGGTCGAGGGGCGTGCGGGGCTCGCGGTGCGCAGGCCCTGGCTGCGGCATGGCGCGTATACGCTCGCGCTCGGCGTCTATTGCTCGAGCTGGACCTTCTATGGCGCGGTGGGCAGCATCGTGCGCGATGGCTGGCAGTATCTGCCGATCTATCTCGCGCCGATCTGCCTGTTGCTGTTTGCGCCGCGCTTCTTGCGGCGGCTAGCCCACGCCGTGGCCGAAGAGCAGGCAACCACGGTCTCCGATTTCATCGCCGCGCGCTTTGGCCATGATGGCGGCGTGGCGCGGCTGGTCACGCTGATCGCGCTGGTTGGCACCATCCCCTATGTCGCGCTGCAGTTCCGCTCGATCGGCGGCGCGCTCGCCTTTGCCTCGGGCCAGTCAATCTCCGACGCGACGATGATCGGCGCGGCGGCGCTGCTGGCGCTGTTCGCGATCCTGTTCGGCGCGCGACGCTATGAACTCGCCGGGCGCAGCGAAGGGCTGGTCTATGCGATCGGGCTGGAATCGGTGATCAAGATCGTCGCGCTCACTGCGGTCGCGGGCGTTGCGGTGATGCTGCTGATCAATGCCGATCCGGTGGCGGTCAGCGGCGGCATGGAGCTGCTCGCAGCCAATTTCCGCCCCGAGCGGCTGTCGGTCGACTTCGGAGTCATCTTCCTGATCTCGATCATGGCGATCATCGCGCTGCCGCGGCAGTTCTATATGGGGCTTGTCGAGGCGCAGGAGCCCGGATCGCTCGACCGCGCACGCTTCGGCCTCGCCGCGTACTTGGCGGTGATGGCGCTGATGGCGCTGCCGATCGCGCTCGCAGGCGCCAGCCTGATGCAGCCGGGCGAGGGATCGGACCTGTATGTGCTCCAGGTTCCAGCCTTGGGCGACAACAGCGCGGTGCTGGTGCTCGCCTTGATCGGCGGGATCAGCGCGGCGGCATCGATGGTGATCGTCGACTCGACCGCGCTCGCCACCATGGTCTCCAACGACCTGATCTTCCCCGCATTGCTGCGCACCCGGCAGACCGATGCCGCAGAAGGCGCGCTGGGGCGACGGATGCTGCAGGTGCGGCGGCTGTCGATCCTGGGGATCGTGGTCGCTGCGCTCGCCTGGGCGCTGCTGATCCCGGCGCAGAACACGCTGGCATCAATCGGCCTAGTCGCCTTTGCCGCGATGGCGCAGTTCACCCCGCACCTGATTTTGGCAACGCAGGCGAGCGGCCGCGATGCATTGGCGGCGCGGGTGAGCCTGAGCGTCGGCTTTGCATTGTGGCTCTACACGCTGGCGCTGCCGCCGATCCTGCCCGATATGGTGGCACACGCGCTGAGCGGCAGCCTTTTCGATCCGCTGCGGCTGTTCGGCATCGGCAACGCCTCGCCTCTGGTGCACGGCGTCGCGTGGAGCCTGGGGTGCAACCTGCTGGCCTATAGCGTGGTCGCCGCGCGCAAGGTGCAGACGCCGCCGCTGCCGTGGACGCTGCGCGGCCAGCAGAAGATCAGCGATCTCGACGACCTCGCCCGGCTGACCGCGAGCTTTGTCGGACAGGAGCGCGCGCGCGCCGAGTTTCCCGATGCCGCCCCCGGCGTACCGGTCACCCGCGCCGCCGCGCAGCGCGCGCGCGACCTGATCGCGCGCGTGGTCGGGGCATCCTCGGCGCGCGCATTGGTCGCATCGGCGCTGGCGGGGAGCCAGATGAGCCTCGCCGATGTGACGCGGCTGCTCGGCGAGCGCGGCCAGTCGCTGCGCTTCTCGCGCGAATTGCTGGCGGCGACCTTCGAGCATGTCGATGCCGGGATCAGCGTGGTCGATTCCGAGATGAACCTGGTCGCGTGGAACAGCCAGTATCTCGACATCTTCGGCTATCCGCCGGGGCTGGTCCGGGTCGGCACGCCGATCGCCGACCTCATCCGCTACAACGCGCGGCTGGGTGATTTCGGATCGGAGGATATCGAGCACCATGTCCGCAAGCGGCTCAATCACATGCGGCGCGGGCAGCCGCACAGCTTCGAGCGGCAGCGCAAGGATGGCCGGGTGATCAAGACCGTGGGCGGCCCGATGCCCGGCGGCGGCTATGTCACCAGCTTCACCGACATCAGCGACGAGGCCGAGGTGCGCGACGAGCTGGAGCGCACACTGGCGCAGCTCGAGCAGCGCGTTGCCGAGCGCACCGGCGAACTGAGCGCCGCCAACCGCCAGCTCGCCGAGGCGACGCGCGACAAGACGCGGTTCCTCGCCGCTGCCAGCCATGATCTGCTGCAACCGCTGCACGCTGCGCGGCTGTTCACCGCCGCGCTGGCGCGCGATGCCGCGCCCAATACGCAAATGCTGGCGGGCCGGGTGGACAGCGCGATCAGCGCCGCCGATGGCCTGATCCGCGCGCTGCTCGACATCAGCCGGCTGGATGCAGGCGGGGTGGAGCCGAGCCCCGAGCCGGTCGCGCTTGCGCCGTTCCTCACCGATCTGGCGCAAAGCTTCATGCCGATGGCGGAGAGCAAGGGGTTGGCCTTGCGGATCGGCGCGCTGCCCGGAGACGTCCACACCGATCCCGGGCTGCTGCGCTCTGTCCTGCAGAACTTCCTCTCCAATGCGCTGCGCTATACGCAAGACGGCGGCGTGCTAATCGGCAGCCGGCGGCGCGGGAACCGGGTGCGGATCGATGTCTACGACACCGGCGTCGGCATCGCGCCCGAGCAGATCCAGAGCATCTTCACCGAGTTCACCCGGCTGGGTGAGGTCGAGGCCGACGGACTGGGACTGGGCCTCGCTTTGGCCGAACGGATTGCACGGCTGCTGGGCGGCGAGATTTCGGTGCGATCGGTGCCCGGCAGGGGGAGTAGGTTCAGTCTGTCGCTGCCGCTGAGCGCGCCGCAGGTCCAGACGGCAGCGCCCGCACGCATCACCCCCGCGCTGGCCCCGACGCGGGCGCTGCACGTGCTGGTGATCGATAACGATCCGATGATCGTCGAGGGCACGCTGTCGATGCTGGCGAGCCTGGGCCACCGTGCAACCGGTGCTGCCGATCCCGGGCAGGCGCTGGCCGCTGCCGGGTCGTTCGATGCGGCTTTGGTCGATTACCATCTCGGCACTGCGACCAACGGACTGGCGCTGATCGCCGCGCTGCGGCTGCAGCACCCCGGCCTGCCTGCCGCTCTGGTGACTGCGCAAGGCTCGCCCGATCTGGTGCGGCGCGCGGGCGCGCTGGGCGTATCGGTGATCGCCAAGCCCGCGGCGGCGGCGGACATCACGGGGTTTCTGGCAGAGGCAGCGGGAACCGCCTGAATGCGCTCTAATGCTTGAGGTTCAACCCCAGCGAGCGCGCGACCAAAGCCGCCTGGGTGCGGTTCTGTACGCCCAGCTTGCGCATGATCACGGTCATGTGCGCTTTTACCGTCGCCTCGCTCATCGCAAGATCGTGCGCTATCTGCTTGTTGAGCTTTCCGTCCAGCACCTCGAGCAACACCTTGAGCTGGGTCGGGGTGAGCGAGGCAATCTCCTGCTGCACCTCTTCCTGCGGGCCAGTGGGCACGGGCTTGGTGGCACGTCCCCCGAGCGCCCGCGCGATGGCCTGTTCGATCATGTCGAGGTCGCTGTCCTTGGACAGGAACCCCACCGCGCCCAGCTGCCGCGCCTCGTCGGCGACGCCCGCCCCTTCGGCGCTCGAGACGACCAGGATCGGCACCTCAGGGCGTTCGGCATGCAGCAGCGCGATGCCGGAATAGCCCACCGCGCCGGGCATCTTGAGATCGAGCAGGATCAGCCGCAGCCCTTCGGCCGTGCTCGCCGCGCGCGCCGCCGCGGCGAGCGTGCCGCATTCCAGAATCTGCGCCTGCGGAGCCACCCTGCCGACCGCCAGGATCAGCGCCTGGCGGAACAGCGGGTGGTCGTCCGCGATCAGGATCGTCTCTATGTCGCGTCTGCCGGTTGCGGTCTTTCGGCGAGAAGATGGTCGACAACCGAAGGATCGGCAAGCGTCGATGTATCGCCGAGGTTGGTGAGGTCGTTCTCGCCGATCTTGCGCAGGATGCGGCGCATGATCTTGCCCGAGCGGGTCTTGGGCAGAGCGGGCGTGAACTGGATGATGTCGGGCGTGGCGATCGGGCCGATTTCGCGGCGCACCCATTGCACCAGTTCGCGGCACAGCGCCTCGTCGGGCTCGACCTCGACATTGGTGGTGACGAAGGCATAGATGCCCTGCCCCTTCACGTCGTGCGGCATGCCGACCACAGCGGCCTCGGCCACCTTGGGATGCGCGACCAATGCGCTTTCGATCTCGGCGGTGCCCATGCGGTGGCCCGAGACGTTGATGACATCATCGATCCGCCCGGTGATCCAGTAATAGCCGTCCGCATCGCGCCTGCAGCCGTCACCGGTGAAGTACAGGCCCTTGAAGGTGGTGAAATAGGTCTGGAAGAAGCGGTCATGATCGCCCCACACCGTGCGCATCTGCCCGGGCCAGCTGTCAGCGATGGCCAGGCACCCCTCGCCCGCGCCTTCGATCACTTCGCCTTCCGGGGTCAGCAGCAGCGGCTTGACCCCGAACATCGGCATCGCGGCGGACCCGGGCTTGAGCGCGTGTGCGCCGGGCAGCGGGGTCATCATGCACGCGCCGGTTTCGGTCTGCCACCATGTGTCGACGATCGGGCAACGGCCCTCGCCGACCACGCGGTGGTACCATTCCCAGGCTTCGGGATTGATCGGCTCGCCCACCGAACCCAGCAGGCGCAGCGACTTGCGGCTGGTTCTTGTCACCCAGTCGTCGCCTTCGCGCATCAGCGCGCGCAGCGCGGTGGGTGCGCCGTAGAAGATTTCGACGCCGAACTTGTCGACGATCTGCCAGAAGCGCGAAGCATCGGGCCAGGTCGGCACGCCTTCGAACATCACCGTCGTCGCGCCCATCATCAGCGGGGCATAGACGACATAGCTGTGTCCGGTGACCCAGCCGACATCGGCGGCGCACCAGTAGATCTGGCCGGGGCGGTAATCGAAGACATATTGGAAGGTCATCGCCGCCCAGACTGCATAGCCGCCGGTGGTGTGCAGCACGCCCTTGGGCTTGCCGGTCGAGCCCGAGGTATAAAGGATGAACAGCGGGTCTTCGGCGTTCATTTCCTCTGCCGGGCAGTCCGCGGATTGCGCGGCGACTCCGTCAGTCCAGTCGATATCGCGACCCTCGACCATCGGCACATCGGCGTCGGTGCGCTTGAGCACGATGACGGTGTCCACGCCGCTTTCGTGCAGACCGAGCGCGGCATCGACATTGGCCTTGAGCGGCACATGCTTGCCCGCGCGCAGGCCCTCATCCGCCGTGACGACGATGCGGCTGTCGCAATCCTGGATGCGCCCTGCCAGCGCCTCGGGCGAGAAGCCTGCGAACACCACCGAGTGGATTGCCCCGATCCGCGCGCAGGCCAGCATCGCCACGGCAGCTTCGGGCACCATCGGCAGATACAGCGTCACCCGTTCGCCCTTGCGCACGCCGTGCGCCTTGAGCAGATTGGCGAAACGGCAGACCTGCTCGTGGAGATCGCGATAGGTGATCGAGCGGCTGGCCTCATCGGGGCTGTCGGGCTCCCAAAGGATCGCGACGGTATCGCCGCGTTCGGCAAGATGCCGGTCGAGGCAGTTGGCCGCGAGGTTGAGCGTGCCATCAGCAAACCACTGGATTCCGAAATCGGCCTCGTTGAAGCTCGTGTCCTTGACGGTCGTGAACGGTTTGATCCAGTCGAGCCGCGTCGCCTCCTCGCGCCAGAAGCGGTCGGGATCGTCGAGCGACAGGCGGTAGCGCTCGTCATAGACCGCTGCGGTGACAAGCGCGTTGTCCGCCCAGTCCGCGGGTACGGGATAGATGCTCTCGGCCATGATTGTCTCTCTCCTCGTCTGTATGCGTCTGCGGCGCATTGCTGGCAGCACGATAGCCCTGCGCGGCCGCCACCGGACCTTAGACAAAGGTCGTAGGCCTACGACCAAGGTCGGGCTGGCGACCCAGCGGCATTGAGCGAACACTGCGTCCACTACCGGGAACAAGCCGGAGCGGGATATCAGGAGAGGTGAGATGCCAAAGGCCAGGCGCCGTTCATGGCTGATATTGCTGGGAGCAAGCGCGCTGGTCGCGCCGAACCTGGCGCATGCCCAGAACGCCAAGACCGCCACTGCCCGCGAACAGGCGCTCGAGGAGCGGCTGCTCAGGCTCGAAGCCGAGATGGCCGCACTGCGCGCCGATCTGGGCGCCGCGCGCAGCGAACAGGCGCAGACCGCTACCGCCGCCAGCCAGGCCGCCGCACGCAGCGAGGAGACCGCCACCAAGCTCGCCACGCTGGAAAGCAGACCCGCCGCGCCCGCAGAAGGTTTTCGTGTCGGTGGCACGACCTTCAAGCTCGGCGGCTTCGTCAAGGCGGTGGCCAGCGCGACTCGGTTCGACGACGGCATGCTCGCGGGCGGATCTTTGGGCAAGGAATTCTACCTGCCGCAGCAGATCCCGGTCGGCGGCGCTGCGACGCGTGATTTCATGGCCAATGCCCGCCAGACGCGGCTATTCTTTACCAGTTCCACCCCGTTGGGCGGCAAGGAGCTCAAGAGCCATATCGAGTTCGACTTTGCGCTGGCGACAGCGCCTGCAGGCGCGCAGCGCGCCACCAACGCCTATACGCCCACGCTGCGCCGCGCCTTCCTGACCTATGACCGGTTCCTGGTCGGGCAGGAATGGACCACCTTCCAGAACCCGGCGCTGCTGCCCGAAAGCACGGATTTCGTCGGCCCGCTCGAAGGCACCGTGTTCGTTCGCCAGATGATCGTGCAGTACCGCCAGCCGCTGGGCCAGGGACTCGACCTGCTGCTCGCGCTGGAAAACCCACAGACCGAGACGGTCACCACGATCAATCCGGTGCTGAGCGACAATGATCAGGACCGCGTGCCCGATCTGGTCGCCAAGCTGGTCTACAAGAAGCCCAACCTCGACCTGCATCTGGCCGGGCTGGTGCGCCAGCTCTCGGTGCATGACGGCGGCGCTGGCGACGATTCGCTTGGCTGGGGCCTATCTGCCGGCGGCAAGTTCGCCTTCGGCCCCGATGGCCGCCACGACATCCGGCTGAGCGCCACTTATGGCAACGGCATCGGCCGCTATCTGGGCCTGGGCTATGCGCCCGATGCGGTGTTCGACCGCACCGCGCTGGGCAACCGGCTGCTCAATGTCGACAACATCGCAGGGTTCGCTTCGCTCAAGCTGGGCTGGACCACCAATCTGCGCTCGACCTTCGCGGCGGGCTATCAGCACGCCGACTATCCCGATGGCATCGCGATCCCGGGGCTGGCCAATGTTTCGGCCTATTCGGTTGCCGCCAATCTGTTCTGGTCTCCGGTCAAAAATCTCGACATCGGCATTGAGGTCCGCCACGCCGGACGCGAGGTGGCGAGCGGATTGAAGGGCCAGATGGACCGGTTCGAAATGGCAGCGAAATACACGTTCTGAAGACACCAAAAAGGAGTGGGGATGATGGCTACGGTTCCACAGGATGCGCTACCAAAGCATCACAAGGCGACACAGGGGGAGAAGATGGTCATCGCCGCTTCGTCCCTGGGCACGGTATTTGAATGGTATGATTTCTACCTGTACGGCCTGCTGGCGACCTATATCTCGGTGCAGTTCTTCTCCGGCGTCAACGAGACCACCGGGTTCATCTTCGCACTCGCCGCCTTTGCCGCGGGCTTTGCGGTCCGCCCCTTCGGCGCGCTGGTCTTCGGGCGGATCGGCGATCTGGTCGGGCGCAAGAATACCTTTCTGGTGACCATGGGGATCATGGGGCTGTCGACCTTCGCGGTTGGGCTGCTTCCCAGCTACGCCTCGATCGGCGTGGCCGCGCCGATCATTCTGGTCGCGCTCAGGCTTGCCCAGGGACTGGCGCTGGGCGGCGAATATGGCGGCGCTGCCACCTATGTCGCCGAGCATGCGCCTGAGGGCAAGCGCGGGCTCTACACCAGCTGGATTCAGACCACGGCGACCTTCGGGCTGTTCGCGGCGCTGCTGGTGGTCATCGGCTTCCGCTTCGCACTGGGTGAAGAGGCGTTCGCCGCCTGGGGATGGCGCCTGCCGTTCCTGATCTCGATCGTGCTGCTCGGCATCTCGATGTGGATCCGCATGCAGCTCAACGAAAGCCCGGTCTTCCAGAAGATGAAGGACGAGGGCACGACCTCCAAGGCGCCGCTCACCGAAGCCTTCGCCAAATGGGGCAATCTGCGCTGGGTGATCATTGCGCTGCTGGGTGCGGTGATGGGCCAGGCGGTGGTCTGGTATGCCGGGCAGTTCTACGCATTGTTCTTCCTCGAAAAGACCCTGCGCGTCGATGGCGCGACAGCCAATATCCTGATCGCCATCGCGCTTGCCCTCGCCACGCCGTTCTTCGTGTTCTTCGGCTGGCTGTCCGACAAGATCGGCCGCAAGCCGATCATCCTGGGCGGCTGCGCGCTGGCGGCGATGACCTACTTCCCGCTGTTCGGTGCGCTCACCCAGGCCGCCAACCCGGCGCTCGCCGAAGCCCAGGCCGCTGCCCCGGTCACCATCGCCGCACATCAAGAGGAGTGCTCGTTCCAGTTCGATCCGATCGGCAAGAACACCTTCGATACCTCGAGCTGCGATATCGCCAAGACCTATCTCGCCAAGGCCGGGGTCAGCTATGCCAATGTCGAGGCAACCCCGGGCAAGCCGGCCACGGTCAGCATCGGCCGTGCGGTGTTCACCGCGCCTGCCCCTGCCGGGATGACCCCCGAAGCGAAGAAGGCCGCGATCAAGACGTTCCAGGACGATCTGAAGGCGGAACTGATCGCGGCGGGCTATCCCGAAAAGGCCGACAATGCCCGGATCGACAAGGTGGCGGTCGTCGCCATCCTGTGGGCGTTGGCGATGCTGGTGACCATGGTCTACGGGCCGATCGCCGCGATGCTGGTGGAGCTTTTCCCCAGCCGCATCCGCTACACCTCGATGTCGCTGCCCTATCACATCGGCAACGGCTGGTTCGGCGGCTTCCTGCCCACCACCGCGTTCGCGATGGTCGCTGCCACCGGCAACATCTATTACGGCCTGTGGTACCCGGTGGTGATCGCCGCAGCGACGGTGGTCATCGGGCTGCTGTTCTTGCCCGAGACCTTCCGCCGCAACATCGACGACTGATCAAACAGCGCGAATCGCCCTGTCTCATCAGCGCCCCGCCCTCACCGGCGGGGCGCTTTTGCATTCGGGATCAGGGCAGCAGCAGCGAGGAATCGCCATAGGAATAGAAGCGATAGTCATGCGCGATGGCATGCGCATAGGCCGCACGCATAACATCCAGCCCCATCAGTGCCGAGACCAGCATGAACAGCGTCGAGCGCGGCAGGTGGAAGTTGGTCATCAGCCCGTCGATTCCTCTGAAACGGTAGCCGGGGGTGATGAAGATCGCCGTATCGCCCTCGAACGGGACGATCACGCCATCCTCGCGCGCGGCGCTTTCGATCAGCCGCAGTACCGTGGTGCCCACCGCGATCACCCGGTTGCCGCGCGCGCGCACCGCGTTCAGACGATCGGCAGTAGCAGAATCGATGCGGCCCCATTCGGCGTGCATCTGGTGGTCGTTGGTGTCGTCGGCCTTGACCGGAAGAAAGGTGCCCGCGCCGACATGCAGCGTCAGCATGGCATGTTCGATCCCCGCCGCGGCGAGCGCAGCCATCAGCTCGTCGGTGAAATGCAGCGAGGCCGTGGGCGCAGCGACAGCGCCGTCTTCCCTGGCAAAGCGGGTCTGATAGTCCTCGCGGTCGGCCTCGTCGATGTCGCGCTTGGCAGCGATATAGGGCGGCAGCGGCATCGTACCCGCGCGTTCGAGCAGCAGCTCGACCGGCTCGGTCCCCTCAAACGCCAGCGTGATCGACCCGTCTGCGCCGCGCGCCTCGACCGTGGCGAAGACATCCGCGCCGAAATCGATGACATCGCCCAGCCGCAGCCGCCGCGAGTTGCGGACAAAGGCCTGCCAGCGCCGCAGGTCGATCCGCTTGTGCAGCGTCGCGCCGATCCGCGCCTGCCCGCCCAGCTTCACGCCTTCCAGCTGCGCCGGGATGACACGGGTGTCGTTGAACACCAGGCAATCGCCGGGGTTCAGCAATCCGGGCAGGTCGCGGACCTGCGCATCGCGCATCGCGCTGCCGTACACGCACAGCATCTTTGCCGCATCGCGCGGGCGCACGGGGCGCAGCGCTATGCGTTCGGGGGGAAGTTCGAAATCGAAATCGTCAACGCGCATGGTGCCCTGTGCCTAGCCTGATCGTCACCCCGCTTTCGCGGGAATAACGATCGATTGCAATGGGGCCCGGTCGGATCAGTTGGTGATCGGCGCGTTCAGGTCGTCGACTGAGATCGCGCGATCGGCAGGCTGGCCGGCAGCGGCATAATTGGGCTCTGGCAGGTTCTGCGACTTGAGCGAGGCCTGCAGGATGCGCGCCGGTGTCGCGGGCGGCTCGCCACGCGGGATGGAATCGACATGCTCCATGCCCGCAATCACCCGGCCGAAATTGGTGTAGCTGTTGTCGAGCGAGAAGCGCGGATAGAAGACGATAAAGAACTGGCTGTTGGCGCTGTTCGGGTCCTGCGCGCGCGCCATCGAGACGCTGCCGCGAAGATGCGGGAACTTGTTGAATTCCGCAGCGACATCGGGAAGATCCGATCCGCCGGTGCCGGTGCCTGTTGGGTCGCCGGTCTGCGCCATGAAGCCATCGATCACGCGGTGGAACACGATGCCGTTGTAGAAGCCCTGACGGGTCAGCGTCTTGATCCGCTCGACATGGTTGGGCGCGATTTCGGGATACAGCTGGATCGTCACCCGGCCGCCGGTCGACAGGTCGAGAAACAGGATGTTGTCGGGGTCGGCCTTGTCGGGCGTGGCGACCAGCGGCGCTGCAAGCACCGAGGCTTCGGCGGCGTTATTGTCGCGCTTATCCTGCGCGTCCTTTTCGGCATTGCGGGCGGCTTTGCGCGCTTGCTTGTCCTTGTCTTCAGACGCCTCGGCTTCGGCCTTCGCGGCCTTGCGCGCTTCCTTTTCGGCAGCCTTGGCCGCCTTGTCCTCTTCCTTCTGCGCTTCCTTGGCTGCCTTCTCGGCCTCCTCCTCCTGTTGCTTGCGAACCTTCGCCGCTTCCTTTTCGACTTCGCGAGCGGCGAGGCCGGCTGCCCTGTCAGCCTCAAGCTGGGACTGGCCGGTCGGCGTGGAGTCCTGCGCCTGGGCAGTGATGGGGGCGAGCAGCATCGGGATGAACGACAGGGCAGCAAGCGATTTCAAGATATTGGGCATATAACCGGACATTCCTGTTCCATTCAGGCGGGACGGCAGGCTTGGCCCCGTCCCGTTTCGGGCATGGCTATAGCCAAAGCATCTGAGCGTGTCATGAATGAACTTGGGCGACGCGCAGCGCTGTGCGGTCAGTCACCCTTGAGGCCGATTTCGCGTACGCGCTTTTCGACATCGACCCGCACCGCATCGGTGACGAAGCGGTTGATCTGCCCGCCATAGCTGGCGATTTCCTTGACCAGCCGCGACGCAATGGGCTGGAGCGATACGTCCGCCATCAGGAACACCGTCTCGATGCGGTGGTTGAGCTGCTGGTTCATCCCCGCCATCTGGTATTCATATTCGAAATCAGCAACCGCGCGCAGCCCGCGCACGATCATGCTCGCGCCTTCCCGTTCGGCAAAGTCCATCAGCAGCGAGTTGAACGAGACGACATGGATGGCATCGCCCATATCGGCGGTTTCACGGCGGACCATCGCCATGCGCTCTTCGACGCTGAACATCGGGTTCTTCGACGGGTTGGTGGTAACCCCCACCACCAGCCGGTCGACCAGCTTGGCTCCACGCCGCAGGATATCCATGTGCCCCAGGGTGATGGGATCGAAGGTCCCCGGATAAACGCCTACGCGCATGATGCTGCTTCCCCTTTTCGCGCCGCTTGTGCGGTCAATTGTCGCGTTCGACGATATAGCGCGCCAGCGCGCGCAGAAGATCGGCCTCGCGGCCATGGCTGGCGAGATGGCCGATCGCCTGATCGACCAGGAAGAAGGCCTGCTCGCGCGCACGCTCCAGACCCAAAAGCGACAGGAAAGTCTCCTTGCCCGCGGCGGCATCCTTGTGCAGCGCCTTGCCCGCCAGCGCCTCGTCGCCGACCTCGTCCATGATGTCGTCGGCGATCTGGAAGGCAAGGCCGATGTCGCGGGCATAGGCGCGCAGGGCCGTGCGCCCCTCGGCGGGCACATTGGCCAGGATCGCGCCCATCTCGACCGACGCCGCGATCAGCGCGCCCGTCTTAAGCCGCTGCAGCTTGGTGACGGTCGGCAGGTCGAACTTGGCCTTTTCCGCCTCGAGATCCATCATCTGGCCGCCCGCCATGCCGTTGGGGCCGCTCGCCTCGGCCAAAGTCATGATGAGTTCTGCACGGATGAACGGGTCGGGATGCGACTGGCTGCCGGCGAGGATCTCGAACGCCAGCGCGTGCAGCGAATCGCCCGCCAGCACCGCCACCGCATCGTTGAAGGCCTTGTGCACCGTCGGCTTGCCGCGGCGCATGTCGTCGTCGTCCATGCAGGGCAGATCGTCATGGATCAGCGAATAGACATGGATCGCCTCGACCGCGCAGGCCACCCGCACCGACAGGGAACGATCAACATTGAACATGCCCGCAGTTGCAGTCAGCAGCAGCGGGCGCACCCGCTTGCCCCCGCCGATCGCCGCATGACGCATCGCTTCGTACAGAACCGCGCGCGGATCATCGGGCACAACCAGCAGCGCATCGAAGCACGCATCGACATCGTTCGATATCTGGCGGAAGGCATCGGCAAGCGCAGCATCGCCTATCGCGGTGGTCATCGTCGTCAATCCCCTGCCCCGGTCATGTCGCCGGTTTGACCCTGAATCATTGTCGTTGTGCCATCAGTCCGCATCGAACGGAACGGTCCCTGCCGCCTGACCATCGGACCCGACGCGGATCTTCTCGATCCGCGCCTGCGCCACGTCGAGCCGCTTCTGGCAATGGCTGCGCAGCTGATCGCCGCGCTCGTAAAGGCTGATCGATGCATCGAGCGGGACATCCCCCGATTCGAGCTGGCGGACAATAACCTCCAGCTCCTTGAGGGCTTCTTCGAAAGACAGATCGGCGGAAATGGCTGCAGTTTCACTCATCGGCACAGCTTTGACCTGTGGCCCGCGCCCGGTCAAGGCGGTTGCTGCCCACAGGGCGTTCTGGTAATTTGAAAGCACCGCAAGGCAAGGAGTTTCCGATGGACGGCTTCAACCTGACCGACGCCGAAAAGAGCTTGAGCGAGCTGGTCGACCGGGCAGAGGCTGGCGAAACGATCGACATCCTGCGCGACGGAAAGCTGGTCGCGAAGCTGGTGCCGGCAGAGCCGCCGGTTTATACACCCAAGGGGCGCGTTGATATCGAGGCTCTTCGACGGCATCTGGCGGAAATGCCCATGCAGCAACAGGATGCTGGCGAGTTCATCCGGCATATGCGCGACACAGACCGCTATTGATGCAGTATCTCGACACGTTTGTGCTGGTTGCGCTGCTGTGTCGCGAACCCCGAAGCGAGGATGTCCTGACTTGGCTTTACAGGCCTGAGACTGGTCCAGTTGCCATCAGCAAGTGGACCTTGGTGGAATTTGCCAGCGCGTTGTCGTTGAAGCTCAGAACGCATTCAATCGCCGAAACGGACGCGGACAGGGCCAGAGCCATGCTCGGAGACATGCTGCAGAACATGCTCATGGCACTGCCGCTTACAGACCGTGACTTTCACGATGCTGCAGAGTTCTGCGCTTTTTGGCATTTGAATTTGCGTGGTCCGGATGCGCTCCATCTCGCGATCGCCTCACGACTAAATCTCTCCCTCGCGACTTTTGACCGTGTTCAATTCGTCGCAGCCCAACACTTCGACATCCCCGCCACAATCCCCTGATTTGCCCCCTTCCCCGATCGCGCTGAGCCGCGTAAAGCGCGGGGCCATGAGCGAGACCCAGACAGCACCCGTGGCAACCATCACCCCGCAGATCGTCGCCGAACATGGCCTCAAGCCGGACGAATATCAGCGCATATTGGCAGCGCTCGGGCGTGAGCCCAATCTGGTCGAGCTCGGCATCTTCTCGGTGATGTGGTCCGAGCACTGCAGCTACAAGAGCTCGCGGGTGCATCTCAAGACCCTGCCCACCACCGGACCGCAGGTGATCTGCGGACCCGGCGAGAATGCGGGCGTGGTCGATATCGGCCCCGGCGCGGACGGCAAGCCACTCGCGGCGATCTTCAAGATGGAGAGCCACAACCACCCCAGCTATATCGAGCCCTATCAGGGTGCTGCGACCGGTGTGGGCGGCATCCTGCGCGATGTGTTCACCATGGGCGCACGGCCCGTAGCGCTGATGAACGCGTTGCGCTTCGGGCGGCCCGATCACCCCAAGATGAAGCATCTGGTGCAGGGCGTGGTTGCAGGTATCGGCGGCTACGGCAACTGCGTCGGCGTCCCCACCGTGGGCGGCGAAACCAATTTCGACCCGGCCTATGATGGCAACATCCTGGTCAACGCGATGGCCGTGGGCATCGCCGAGCAGGACAAGATCTTCTACTCGGCAGCCTCGGGCGCGGGCAATTCGATCGTCTATGTCGGATCCAAGACCGGCCGCGACGGCATCCACGGCGCGACCATGGCCTCGGCAGAGTTCGGCGAGGACAGCGAGGAAAAGCGCCCCACCGTGCAGGTCGGCGATCCGTTCACCGAAAAGCTGCTGATCGAGGCCTGCCTCGAGCTGATGGCATCGGACGCGATCGTCGCGATCCAGGACATGGGCGCAGCGGGCCTCACCTCTTCCAGCGTAGAAATGGCGAGCAAGGGCGGCGTCGGCATAGAGCTGATCCTCGACAACGTGCCGCAGCGCGAAACCAACATGACCGCGTACGAGATGATGCTGTCGGAATCGCAGGAGCGCATGCTGATGGTGCTCAAGCCCGGCCGCGAGGATTTTGCGCAGGCGATCTTCCGCAAATGGGAGCTTGATTTCGCGGTGATCGGCCATGTCACCGAGACCGGACACATGGTGCTCAAGCACAAGGGCGAAACGGTGTGCGACATTCCGCTCGGCCCGCTCGCCGACGATGCGCCTGCCTATAACCGGCCCTATGTCACGACCGCCCCGCCCAAGGCGCTCACCAACGTGCCCAAGAGCGACGATCTGGCCGCAGACCTGACCGCGCTGATGGCGTCTCCTGCGCTCGCCAGCCGCAGCTGGATCTGGCAGCAGTACGATCACATGGTGATGGCCGACACGGTGCAGATCCCCGGTGGCGATGCCGGCGTGGTCCGCATCCACGGTACCAACCGTGGCCTTGCGATCACCACCGATTGCACCCCGCGCTATTGCTTTGCCGATCCGTTCGAGGGCGGCAAGCAGGCGATCGCAGAATGCTATCGCAACCTTGTCAGCACCGGCGCGCGCCCGCTGGCGACCACCGACTGCATGAACTTCGGCAACCCCGAGCGGCCCGAGATCATGGGCCAGTTCGTCGGCTGCATCGAGGGCATGGGCAAGGCCTGCCAGGCGCTCGACATGCCGATCGTCAGCGGCAATGTCAGCCTCTACAACGAGACCACCGGCCCCGACGGCATCGCCCGCGCCATCCTGCCGACGCCTGCGATCGGCGCAATCGGCCTGATCGACGATCTGGCGACGATGACCACGCTGGCGTTCAAGGCAGCGGATGAGGCGATCATCCTCATCGGCGGCAGCGAAACGCATGAACTCGGCCAATCGCTGTGGCTCGACGTGCTCCATGGCCGCCGCGAAGGTGCTCCGCCGCAGGTCGATCTGCAGGCAGAGCTGACGGCGGGCGGTGTCATCGCCGGGTTGATTGCCAGCGGTACGGTCAGTGCGGTGCACGACTGCTCGGACGGCGGCCTGGGCGTCGCGGTGGCCGAAATGGCGCTGGCATCGGACATCGGCGCGATGCTTAACGCCGAAGGCGGCGCAGGGTTCTGGTTCGGCGAAGGCCAGGCGCGCTATGTCGTCACCGCAGGCAATGCCGACGCGGTGCTGGCGGCGGCGAAGGTAGCAGGCGTAAACGCTGCCGTGATCGGCACGACCGGCGGCGATGCCATTGCGTTTGGCAAGGGCAACAGCGTCGCCATCGCCGACCTGCGCGATGCCAATCACGCGTTCTTCAAGGACTGGATGGAAGGCTAAGGTTCGCGCGAGCGCCCCTTCATGTCGCTCGGGAGCGCGGAGAGGTTAGCGAGGGATTTTCGGTAAGCTTGTACTCCCGGTCCGTTTTTCCTGAGCGAAGTCGAGGGACGCATGCGCTTTGGTTAGCGTCAGCTCATGGCAAAAAGGTTGGCGTTCATGACGACAGGGTATTCCGGCACGCCTTTAGCGCGCAAACTGGGACTGAAATCGGGCATGCCGGTGTGGTTCGATGCCATGCCTCAAGCCGTACGGACCGAGATTGACGCTGAGGTCGAAGGTATTGTGCCCGTCGCCTCCCCTGATGAGGGTTTTGCTGCCGCACATCTTTTCACCACCGAGCGCGCGGTGCTGGAGCGCGAGCTGCCAGTCCTGATGGCCGCGATGGACCGCGATGGCTTCATCTGGGTCAGCTGGCCCAAAAAGGCCTCCAAGGTGCCCACCGACATTACAGAGGACACCATTCGCGAGATCGCGCTGCCGATCGGGCTGGTCGATGTGAAGGTGTGTGCGGTCGACACCATCTGGTCCGGCCTCAAACTGATGATCCGCAAGGAATTGAGATGACGATGCGCGTTTTTGCGGCATGGCTGGCGCTGCTGCTCGCCCTGCCCACCCCCGCTCTGGCCTGGGGCGACTATGGCCACCGCACGATCGCCCAGATCGCCGAGGCCAACATCTCGCCCAAGGCAAAGGCGCGAATGAATGCGCTGTTCCGTGCCGAAAAGCTGCTGGCGACGCCGGATTGCCCGCTGCGCAACATCGGCGATGCCAGCGTCTGGGCGGACTGCGTCCGGCGCGACGATCTGCGCTGGGGCTACACCGCGCCGTGGCACTATATCAACATGGACATCTGCAAGCCGTTCGACATCAAGGCGAATTGCGCCAACGGCAACTGCGTCGGGGCGCAGGTGGCGCGCAATGAAAAGCTGCTCGCCGACAAACGCCTGCCCGCGCATGTCCGGCTCGAGGCGCTGGCGTGGCTGGTCCACACGATGGGTGACATGCACCAGCCGATGCACGGCGGCGACCGCGGTGACCTTGGCGGCAACCGGGTGAGCGCGGCCTATGGAATCGTCCAGGGTCGGATGAACCTGCACCGGCTGTGGGACACGCCGATCGCCGAACGCGCGATCACGCAAGGCGAACCGATGGTGCGGCGCTATGCCGCCGCCGAACGTAGCCCCTATCTCACCGGGACGGTCGAGGACTGGGCGCTCGAAAGCTGGAGCATCGCACGCGATATAGCCTACCCCACCGCGCAGCACGGCCCGGCCTGCGGCCCGGCGCTCAAGCCCGGCGAGCGCGCCCGGCATGACGACGGCGACATCGAAACGCTCGTTCCCGTCGTGCGCCAGCAGGTTCTGCGCGCCGGGCTGAGACTGGCCGATGCGCTGGAGCGCGCGCTGGCCTGACACGATGATTTTGCACCCAAAACCCTAGCGGCAGCCGCCCGACGACAAGTCTTGCAATCGTTTGCATTGGATTGCATAGCTATACATCCGCAACAGCGGTGGACAGGCAGGCAGGCCATCCTTAACACGGGCCCGCAAGGCAGCCGCCAAGACTGATGGATAGGGAAAACTGATGGCCAATGCGCAATCCCGGACGTTGCTGCTCTTCGGCGCGACGGGCGATCTGTCCAAGCGGATGCTGCTGCCCTCGCTGTTCGTGCTCCACGCCGACGGCCTGATTGCACCCGATCTCAAGATCATGGGCACCGCGCGCAGCGCGCTGGATGATGCCGCGTTTCGCGATATGGTTGGCGAAGCGCTGAGCGAATTTCTGCCCGAACCGCGCAAGGACGATGCGCTGATCGCCAGCTTTCTCGAGCGGATCAGCTACCAGCCGCTCGATGCCTCGACGGTCGAAGGCTTCGCCGCACTTGCAGAGCGCCTCGGCGACATTTCGGGCGGCATGTCGATCTTCCTCTCGACCGCGCCGTTCCTGTTCAAGCCGACGATCCAGGGGCTGAAATCCGCGGGGCTGGCGGGCGAGATGGTGCGCATCGGGCTCGAAAAGCCTTTGGGTAACGATCTGGCCTCGTCCTGCGCGATCAACGATGCGGTCGCCGACGCCTTCCCCGAAAGCCGCACCTTCCGGATCGACCATTATCTTGGCAAGGAAACCGTGCAGAACCTGATGGCGCTGCGCTTTGCCAACATGATGTTCGAGCCGCTGTGGAACGCCAACGGCATCGAGCATATCCAGATCACCGTCTCGGAAACCGTTGGGCTTGAGGGCCGTCACGGCTTTTACGACGACACCGGCGCGCTGCGCGACATGGTCCAGAACCACATGCTGCAATTGCTCGCGCTGATCGCGATGGAGCCCCCTGCCGAGTTCGACGCGACCTCGATCCGCGACGAGAAGGTCAAGGTTCTGCGCTCGCTGCGTCCGGTGGCGCCCAACGAGACGGTGCGCGGCCAATATGGCGAAGGCGCGGTGGGTGGCAAATCGGTGCATTCCTATGCCGACGATCTGGGCAAGCCCTCGGGCACTGAAACGTTCGTGGCGATCAAGGCGCATGTCGACAACTGGCGCTGGCAGGGCGTGCCGTTCTATCTGCGCACCGGCAAAAGGCTGTCCGAACGGCGCAGCGAGATCGTCATCCAGTTCAAGCCGGTACCGCACAACATCTTCGCGCAGCGCGGCGGCAAGCTGTCGGCCAACCGGCTGGTGATCCGGCTGCAGCCCGAGGAATATGTCCGGCTGCTGGTGATGGCCAAGGAGCCGGGACTTGACCGGGGCGGGCTTACCCTGCGCGAGGTGCCGCTCGACCTGTCGCTGACCGATGCCTTCTCCAAGTCGCAACGCCGCATCGCCTATGAGCGTTTGCTGCTTGACCTCATCGACGGCGAGCCGACGCTGTTCGTCCGCCGCGACGAGGTGGAAGCACAGTGGCGCTGGGTGGATGCCATCCGCAAGACCTGGGCGGACAACGCCATCGAACCCAAAAATTATGGTTCGGGCAGCTGGGGGCCGAGTGCGGCCATCGCGCTGACCGAACGCGACGGAGTAAGCTGGAATGACTGAGATTGAATGGTGGGAATATGACGATGCCGCCGAAATGGCGGGCGCGCTGGCTGGCGACATCGGCTTCATCATCGAAAGCGCGATCGATGCGCGCGGCAGCGCGGTGATCGCGCTCGCCGGCGGCAGCACGCCGCTGGCCGCCTATGCCAAGCTTGCCGAGGCCAAGCTTAACTGGAAGAAGGTCACCATCATCCCCACCGATGACCGCATCGTGCCGATGGGCGATGCTCTGTCGAACGTGACGATGCTCGCCAAGACCTTCCTGCCCAAGGGCGCGCGCGTGATCCCGATCATCAGCGAAGCCGCCAGCGACTACAAGGCGTGCGGCAACGCCGCCAATGCCCGGCTCGCCGATTTCCACTGGCCGCTGGATCTGTGCCTGCTGGGAATGGGCGCGGACGGACACACCGCATCGATCTTCCCCGGACCCGATCTGGAAGAGGCGCTGACCGCGCCCGCCGACCGCCGCGCTTTGGGCGTTATGCCAGATCCGCTACCCAAGGATGCACCGGTGGCACGCGTCACCCTGTCGCTTCCCGCTATCGCCTCTGCGCGCGCGCTGATGGTCGCGGTCACCGGCAAGGACAAGAAGAAGGTGCTCGAAACCGCGATCAAGCAGGGCGAGTCTTCGGCCTATCCGATCGGCAAGGTGCTCGCTGCGGTCGAGCTGCCGGTCGACATCCACTGGGCTGGCTGAGCCCCCCCGCCCCGACATCCATTGAAACGAGAATGCCATGACCACCCTCCACCCCGAGCTTGAACGGATCACCCAGCGGATCATCGAACGCTCGAGGCCCAGGCGTCAGGCGTATCTCGATTTCATCGCGCGCGAACGCGACAAGGGCGTGCACCGGCCGACCCTGTCGTGCGGCAACCTGGCGCACGGCTTTGCCGCATCGGGCGAGGACAAGCCCGCGATCCGATCGGGCAAGGCGATGAACATCGGCATCGTCACCGCGTACAACGACATGCTCTCGGCGCATCAGCCCTATGGCCGCTACCCCGAGCAGATCAAGATATTCGCCCGCGAAGTGGGGGCAACAGCGCAGGTCGCTGGCGGGGTCCCTGCAATGTGCGACGGCGTGACCCAGGGCCAGCTCGGCATGGAGCTGTCGCTGTTCAGCCGCGACAACATCGCCATGGGCAGCGCGATTGCGATGAGCCACGGCATGTTCGAAGGCGCGCTGTTGCTGGGAATCTGCGACAAGATCGTCCCCGGGCTGTTCATCGCCGCGGCGCGGTTTGGCCATATCCCGACGATCCTGGTGCCTGCAGGCCCGATGCCCTCGGGCCTCGCCAACAAGGAAAAGCAGCGCGTCCGCCAGCTCTATGCCGAGGGCAAGGTCGGGCGCGAGGAACTGCTTGAGGCAGAAGCTGCAAGCTATCATGGCGCGGGCACCTGCACCTTCTATGGCACCGCCAATTCCAACCAGATGATGATGGAGATGATGGGCCTGCATATCCCCGCATCCGCCTTCATCAACCCCGGCACCAAGCTGCGGCAGGAACTGACCCGCGCCGCGACCCACCGTGTCGCCGAGATCGGCTGGAACGGCGAGGATTACCGCCCGTTCGGCCACTGTGTCGACGAAAAGGCGATCATCAACGCCTGCATCGGCCTGCTCGCCACCGGCGGCTCGACCAACCACGCGATCCACCTGCCCGCGATGGCGCGCGCCGCAGGCATCCATATCGACTGGCATGATCTGAGCGAGCTGTCTGCGATCATTCCCTTGCTTTCGCGGGTCTATCCCAACGGATCGGGCGACGTGAACCATTTCCATGCCGCCGGCGGCATCGGCTTCATCATCCGCGAGCTGGCGGCCAACGGGCTGCTGCACACCGACATCATGACCGTCGCTGGCGGCACCCTGCTCGATTATGCAGTGGAGCCGGTGCTCGACGATGCCGGTACGCTGGCGTTCGCCCCCGCGCCCGAAGTGTCGCGCGACGACAGCATGCTGCGCCCGGTCGCAACCGCGTTCCAGGCCGATGGCGGGATGCGGCTGGTCGAGGGCAATCTGGGGCGTGGCATCGTCAAGACCAGTGCGGTGGATCCGGCGCGGTGGGTGATCGAGGCGCCCGCACGGGTCTTCGACGATCAGGACGCCGTGATCGCGGCATTCAAGGCGGGTGAGCTCGACCATGACGTGGTGGTGGTCGTCCGTTTCCAGGGCCCGCGCGCCAACGGCATGCCCGAGCTGCACAAGCTTACCCCGTCGCTGGGGGTGCTCCAGGATCGCGGGTACAAGGTGGCCTTGGTCACCGATGGCCGCATGTCGGGCGCTTCGGGCAAGGTGCCTGCGGCAATCCATCTGTGGCCCGAGGCCTGCGACGGCGGCCCGCTCGCGCGGATCAGGGATGGTGATGTGGTCAGGCTGGATGCGGTTGCGGGCACGATCAGCGTGATGGTCGACAACTCCGACTGGGAATCGCGCCCCACCGCCACCCAGCCCGCCCAGCCGATGGGCACTGGCCGCGAACTGTTCGCGATGATGCGTGCCACCAGCGACAACGCCGAAGCCGGCGCGTCCGCGATGCTGGCGATGGCGGGATTGTGATGATGGTTCGCGCACTTCCGTCATTCCCGCGAACGCGGGAATCCCGCTTTGTAGCAACCGTGGCGCAGAGAAGCGGTATCCCCGCGTTCGCGGGGATGACGACCCGGTTGGTATCAGGACGCTAAGCCATGCAGATCGTTACAGCCGATATCGGCGGCACCCATGCACGCTTTGCGCTCGCGACCATCGAGGATGGCCGCGTCACCCATCTGGGCGAGCCTGTAACGCTCAAATGCGCGGAATACGCCAGCCTGCAGACCGCGTGGGAGGCATTTGGGGAAGCGATCGGGGAAACGCTGCCGCGTGCCGCAGCGATTGCGCTCGCCACCCCGATCCGCGGCGACGTGCTCAAGATGACCAACAACCCCTGGGTCATCCGCCCGGCGCTGATCTGCGAAAAGCTGCACGTCGATTCCTACACTCTGGTCAATGATTTCGGCGCGGTCGCGCATGCCGTGCAGCACTGCGATGCCGCCAGTTTCTCGCACCTGTGCGGGCCGGAAGGTGACCTGCCCGAAACCGGCGTCATCACCGTCATCGGCCCCGGCACCGGGCTGGGTGTCGCCTATGTCGTGCGCGGGCCCGATGGCTATCGCGCGATCGAGACCGAGGGCGGGCATATCGATTATTCCCCGCTCGACACCACCGAAGACGCCATCCTCACCCGCCTGCGCCGCCAGCACCGCCGCGTATCGGTGGAACGCGTATGCTCGGGCCCCGGCCTGGCCGCGATCTACGAGACATTGGCCAGCATCGAGGGCCGCGCCGTCGTCAGCATGGAAGACAAGGTGCTGTGGCAGCTGGCGCTCTCGGGCGAGGACAGCCTCGGAGCCGCCGCGTTCGACCGCTTCTGCCTCAGCCTTGGCGCTGCGGCGGGTGATTTTGCGCTGGCGCAGGGCGCGGGCGCAGTGGTAATCGCCGGCGGGCTTGGTCAACGGATCGCGTCGCGCCTGCCGCAATCGGGCTTCGAGGAGCGTTTTCTCGCCAAAGGCCGCTTCCAGCGGCTGATGGAGACGATCCCGGTCAAGCTGATCGACCATCCCCAGCCCGGCCTGTTCGGCGCCGCCGCTGCCTTTACCCAGGAGAACCCCGCATGACCGCAGACCGCACTATCGAGACCATCATGCGGACTGCGCCGGTTATCCCGGTGATCGTGATCAACGACGTCGCCGATGCGGTACCGATGGCGCAAGCTTTGGTCGCAGGCGGTCTCAAGGTGCTCGAAGTCACGCTTCGCACTCCCGCCGCGCTCGAAGCGATCAGCCTGATGAAGCAGGTCGAAGGCGCCATCGTCGGCGCGGGCACGGTCATCGATCCCGCCACGCTCGATGCCGCGCTCAAGGCCGGTTCTGAGTTCATCGTTTCGCCGGGCCTCACCGACAGGCTCGGCAAGGCGGCGATCGACAGCGGAATCCCGTTCCTTCCCGGCACCGCCAATGCCGGCGACATCATGCGCGGACTCGACATGGGGCTCACCCATTTTAAGTTCTTCCCGGCGATGGCGGCAGGCGGCATCCCCGCATTGAAGGCGCTGAGCGCACCCTTCGGTCAGTGCAAGTTCTGCCCCACCGGCGGCGTGACTCTGGAGACTGCGGGCAACTGGCTCGCGCTCGATCCGGTGCTGTGCGTTGGCGGCAGCTGGATGATTCCGGCGGGCCCGCTGGATGCCTCGGCGATCCAGCGCAATGCCTCTGCCGCGCACGCGCTCGCCTAAATTAAATCAGCCTGAATCAGACGAGCAGCTCGGGGGCCTTGCCATGGCCCAGGAAATCCGCCGGGCTCGCTGTCGCACCATAGGCTCCGGCACAGAACACCGCGACCAGATCGCCGACCTGCGCCTCTGGCAGCAGCGCCTTGTCCGCCAGCCGGTCGAGCGGGGTACACAGGCAGCCCACGACATTGGCCTCTTCCGAGGCTTGCGCATCGAAGCGGCTGGCGATCGCCACCGGATAGTTGCGCCGCACCACGGTACCGAAATTGCCACTGGCGGCGAGTTGGTGGTGCAATCCGCCATCAGTGACCAGATACAGCTCGCCGTGACTGTTCTTCTTGTCGACGATGCGGGTCAGGTACACGCCCGCCTCACCCACCAACCAGCGGCCAAGCTCCATCGCGAAATGGGTGTCGGCCAGCACCGGGGGCAGATCGGCGAACCGCTCGGCCAGCGCCGCGCCGACCTTGGCGATATCGACCGGCACATCGCCCGGAAAATAGGGAATGCCCATGCCGCCGCCGAGGTTGAGATGCTCAGGGCTGTGCCCGACCGCGTCGGAAAGCTGGGCTGCCAGATCGAGCGTCTTGCCCTGCGTCTCGATGATCGCATCGGCATCGAGCGCTTGCGATCCGGCAAAGATGTGAAAGCCCCGCCAATGCGCGCCCGCAGCCAAGATATGCCGCACCAGCGCGGGCACCCGCTCAGCATCGATCCCGAACGGCTTGGCGCCGCCGCCCATCCGCATCCCCGATCCGCGCAGATCGAAGTCCGGGTTCACCCGCACCGCCAGCCGTGGCTGCACCCCGATACGTTCACTGATCGCAAGCGCGCGATCCGCTTCGCCTTCGGACTCGAGGTTGAGCGTGACACCGGCGGCGATCGCCGCTTCCAGATCGCGGTCGCGCTTGCCGGGTCCGGCGAAGCTGATGTTGGCAGGGTCCATGCCCGCTGAAGTCGCGAGCTTAAGCTCACCTGCAGACGCGATGTCGATGCCATCCACCAGAGAGGCCATAAGCTCCAGCACCGGCGCAAACGGGTTGGCCTTCATCGCGTAATGGATCGAAAGCCGATCGGGCATCACGGCGCGCAGCGAGGCGACCCGCGCGCGCAGCATGTCCGACGAATACACGAAGCACGGCGTATCGCCGGCGCGTTCGACCAGGTCGCTCGCCGCGATGCCCTGCACCGCCAGTTCGCCATCGACGCTCGCAAAGCCAGCGGGAATCGGGCCCAAAGGCTTCATGAAAAACGCTCCTCGATCTCGGCGACGAGCAGCGCCCGGTCGATCTTGCCGTTGGGGTTCTTGGGGAAGGTCTCGCGCAGTTCGACGATCTTGGGCAGCATGAACGCGGGCAGCTCCTTTTTCAGCGCGATGAGCAGGTCGTCGACCAGCGCCTCAGGGCGAGGCACCAGCGCCGGACGTGCCAGCAGCAGGATCGCCTGACCGAGCTGCGGATCGGGGACGCCCAGGGCAACCGCTTCGGCCACCAATCCGGTCGATGTCGCTGCATCCTCGATTTCCGCCGGGCTGATGCGGTTGCCCGAGGACTTGATCATCGCATCGCGGCGACCGACGAAGTACAGCAAACCTTCGGCATCGCGTCGCACCCGATCGCCCGACCACACCGCCATCCCGCCATAATGAGAGAATGCAGGCGCGCGCTTGAACCGCTCGCGGGTGCGCGCCTCGTCCTGCCAATAGCCTTGAGCGACCAGCGGCCCTGCGTGGACCAGCTCGCCTTCCTCGCCATCGGCGGCATCCTGCCCGGCATCGTTGACCACCAGGATCTCTGCGAACGGGATCGCCTTCCCGATCGAGGTCGGGTTGTCGTCGATCAGATCGGGATCGAGATAGGTCGAGCGGAATGCCTCGGTCAGGCCGTACATCGCGTATATGTCGGTGGAAGGAAAAATGCCGCGCAGCCGCTTGACAAGCGCCGGGCTGAGCGCTCCGCCGCTGTTGGTCAGCCGCCGCATGCTGGCGACGGCCTCTTCGGGCCAGGTGTAGTCGATGAGTTGCGTCCAGAGCGGCGGAACTGCCGCCAGCGTAGTGATGGCGTGCCGCGCGCACGACTTGATCACGTCGCGCGCCATCAGATAGTCGAGCGGCACCGCAGCGCCGCCCGCAGCCCAGGTCGAAAGCAGCTGGTTTTGCCCGTAGTCGAAGCTCAAGGGCAGCACGCACAAGGTGCGGTCGGAGAATTTGAGCTTGAGATAATGCGCGACGCTCAGCGCCCCCAGCCACATGTTGGCGTGGGTCAGCATCACCCCCTTGGGCTTGCCGGTCGAGCCCGAAGTATAGAGGATCGCGGCGAGATCGGAGGGATCGCGGTGCGAGGGGTGCGCGCTCATCTCCCCCTCCTTCCACTTTTCCATCGCCTCCTCGTCTTCCATGACCAGGCAATCCTCGGGCACGTCGCTGGGCAGCAGCGAGTTCATGCGGGTGCGGTTGGTGATCAGCATCCGCGCGCCGCTATCGCCCAGGATATGCGCGACCTGCGCGCGCTTGAGCACCGGGTTGATCGGCACGTGGACCACACCCGCCCTTGCCGCCGCCAGCGGCATCAGGCAGGTGGTCTCATTCTTGGGCAGCCAGGTGGCGATCCGGTCGCCATGGGCCAGCCGAAACGCGGTTAACCAATGGGCAAGCAAACCGATACGCAAATTTAGGATGTCGTAGCTAAGTGTCTCCTCGCGCAGCACCAGGGCATCGGCCCGGCCGACGCCGCGCAGGACGAGATGATCAAGCGGTTGCGGAGTGGGATCGAGAGAAATCACGAACGGCCTGGTTCAAGAGAGAGATGCAATATCATGGGGTTCATGACTTTGAATGATGAATATCATGATAACCCGAAGCCCGGCATAGCGCACCGGGTTTCTGGAGGCTGTGATGCGGATCGCACCGGCCAGCGCACGGCCCGGCGCACCGGGCTGTTCGACCGCGCCTTGTGGTTCGACGGATTGCACCGCCACTGCCTCGCCGCGCAGGCACCGCACATCGCCTATGCCGCCGAGGATGGCGACGCGGTAAAGCTCTACCTCATCGACAACGGGCGCGCCGGCATGCTGGCCATGGCCAACTGGTACAGTTTCATCTGGCGCCCGGTGTTTGGCGGCAACCCCGATGCGTCGCGCCGCCGCGCTCTGCTCGAGCGGACCGCGCGCCGCCTGCCGCGCGAAACGCATCGCATCGTCCTGTCGCCCGTACCCGACGAGGACGGCTCTGCCAGCCTGATCGCCGAGACCTTTGCCGCCGCCGGATGGCTGGTGAGCAAAACCCCGTGCGACGAGAACCATGTGCTCCACCTCGATGGCCGCAGCTTCGACGAATACTGGGCAACCCGCCCCGGGCAATTGCGCTCCACCGTCAAGCGCAAGGGCAACAAGGGCGTGGTCGATCTGCGCATCGAGACCGTGTTCAACGCGGGCAGCTGGCTCGACTACGAGACGATCTATGCGCGCAGCTGGAAGCCCGAAGAGGGCAACCCCGATTTCCTGCGCTGGCTGGCGGCGCGCGAAGCGGAGGCAGGGCGGCTGCGCATGGGGATCGCCAGCATCGACGGGCAGGCGGTCGCGGCACAGTTCTGGACGGTCGAGAACGGCACCGCCTATATCCATAAGCTGGCGCACGACGAACGGCACATCAAGGCCTCGCCCGGCACGCTGCTCACCCATGCGCTGTTTAGCCATGTGATCGACACCGATCATGTCGATCTGGTCGATTTCGGCACCGGCAGCGACCCTTACAAGCGCGACTGGATGGAGGATGTCCGCCCGCGCTATCGCCTTGAAATGCTGTGGCCCAAGGCGCCTCTGGCGTGGCCCTATCTGGCGAAGCATCGCATGGCGGGACTTGCCGCCCGTTTTGGGAAGGACTAAGGCCGCACACCAGCGGCCGGGGGAGCCGTGGGTTGCACGGCCAGCGAGGGACATGTGAGCGATATCCAGACCAACGGTCAGAACGACGCCGTCGAGCGCGTGGTACGCAATGTGCTGCGCGACATTTTGGGCCTGTCCGAAGACCAGGTGAGCGGGTTCGACCGCGATACCGAGCTGTTCGGCGCGCTGCCCGAGCTGGATTCGATGGCGGTGGCAGGGCTGCTCACCGAAATGGAAGACCGGCTCGACATCCTGATTGAGGATGACGAGGTCGATGGCGAGCTGTTCGAGAATTTCGGCAATCTGGTCGATTTCGCGCGGGCGAAGATCACCGCGTGAACGCGAGCTATCGGTTCGACGGCAACGACGAACTGTGCCTGCGCTTCGGGCCGGATGACGCGCCGAGGCTGCTGATCCTGCCGCCGTTGTTCGACGAGGCCAACCGCGTGCGCCATCTGATGGTGGAATGCGGGCGGTTGCTCGGCGACCTTGGCATTGCCAGCCTTTTACCCGACCTGCCCGGCTGCAACGAAAGCCTGGTTGCGCTCGAAACCGCCAGCATCAGTCTGTGGCAGGCGGCGCTGATCACCTGTGCCGAGCAGCTTGGCCCCGTCACCCACGTCGCGTCGTTGCGCGGCGGCGCTTTGATTGACGGTGCTCTGGGCGATCTGCCCCGCTGGCGGATGGCCCCGGTCAAGGGCGGGCAGCTGCTGCGCACGATGCTGCGCACCCGCATCGCCTCCGACCGCGAGGCGGGAATCACCAGCAGCAGCGAGGCGCTGATGGAAACCGCGCGCACATCGGGGATCGAACTGGCAGGCAACAGCCTGTCGCCCTGCATGGTCCGCGAACTCGACAGCGCCGCGCCTTCGGAGAGCAGCGCGATCCAGCTGGTGCGCTTTGCCGATGATCCGCTCGATGCAGATGGCCGCATAACAGGCGCGCCGCTGTGGCTTCGCGCCGAACCCGCGCATGATCCCGCGATGGCGGCGGCGATGGCGCAGGATATCGCAGCGTGGATGCGCGGATGAGGCGGCATTTTACCTTCGATTGCGCAGGCGACACTCTTACCGCGACGCTCGACGAAGCCGACGGCACCACCGGGTTGCTGATCGTCAGCGGCGGCAACGAAATCCGCTCGGGCGCGCATGCCGGGATGGCGGCGTTGGCAGCAGCCGTCGCTGCTGCGGGCTACCCGGTGATGCGCTACGACCGGCGCGGGATCGGCGACAGCAGTGGCGAAAACGCCGGTTTTGAATCCAGCGCCGACGACATCGCCGCCGCGGTGCGGGCGATGCGCACCCGCGTCCCGTCGCTCGCCCGGCTGGTGGCATTCGGCAATTGCGATGCTGCGAGCGCGCTCGCGCTCTACGGCCCGGCGGCGGGGATCGACGCGCTGGTGCTCGCCAACATGTGGACGCTCGAGAGTGAGAGCGACGAGCCGGACGAGGCCGAAGCGGCCGCCACGATGACCGCAGGCGCAATCCGCAGCCGCTACCTCGCCAAGCTGAAAAACCCGCGCGAACTGTGGCGGCTGGCAAGCGGCGGGGTCGACATCGGCAAGCTGGTGCGCGGGCTGCGTCAGGCCGCGGCGAAGACCGAGGTCACCGGGCTGGCAGCAAAGCTGGGACAAGCGCTGGCGGAGATGCCGGTCCCGGCGAAGCTGCTCGTCGCCGAACATGACCGCACCGCGATGTGGTTCCTCGAGCACTGGGACAGTGCCCCCTTCGCCGCCGCGCGCGCCAATGCCGGCATCACGATGGCGCGCCTCGACAGCGGCTCGCACAGCTTCGCGTCCGCCGGCGACAAGGCGTGGCTGCGCGAGCGGATCCTGGAAGCGTTGACCTAGAAAACGCCGTTCATCCGGGTGCGTGATGCTCAGCCGCAGGCATAGCCATGGCAGTCAATCCGCCTATGCGCTCAGGCGGTGTTCCACCCTTTGGGACGGCGCCGGGAGCGGCGCGGAATCGAGCAGATCGCCAAAACTCAGGGGCCGATCGGTCAGGCTGGGGTGCGGCGAATACCCGTCGTGCCAGTATTTGGGGTCTATGATGTCCCGCGCGATGCTCATGCCGAAGATCCGCCGCGCGTGCGGCGACCGGTTGTCGGGCCCGGCATGGAGCAGATCGCTGCGATAGAGAATGACCGTTCCCTTGCGCGGTGCGGTCTGCACCAGCGAGAACAGGTCATCGAGCGCCTGCCGGTTGCGATACAGCTTCCACAATCTGCGCGGACCGAGCATGCGAAGACTGAACTGGGAATTCTTCCCCAAGACGAAGCGCAACAGATTTGGCTGGTGCTGATCCCATTTGGTCGAAAACACACGGTCGCGAAATTCACCGGGGGCCAGAGCGGCCCGATCGGCCTTGCGCATGCCCCACAGTTTTCTCAGATTGTGCCACAGGATCCGGTAATTGCATTGCGTCCGGAACAGCTCCATCCACTCATAGGCCCTGCCATCATGGTTGTTGTCGGCACCGCCGTACATATGGGTGCCGGGCACGAACACGGTTCCGCCCTGCTGCTCGGAGACATCTTCCACGGCAGCAAAAAGGCTGATCACGCCGGCCGGGTCGCGGTGGATATACTGATGCGATGAGCCCAGATAGCTGGTGAATGTCGCGATTTCGAGGACCGGACGCGACCGACCACAATATTCCGAGACAACGCCCTCGACACGCTGGCACACTGTGGCGGCAAAGCTCGTGACACGCGGGGTCGAGGGTAGCGAGCAGAAGTCGCGGCGCAGATACCGGTTGTCCGTCTCGCTGGCGAAGGAGCACTGGCTGCGATCGGGATCCTCGATGGTCTGGCTGATCAGCTCGAGGCCGACATCCGCTTCGTCATCCGAAAGCAGGCCGGTCAGGATGACCAGGCCGTGCGTGTCCATGATCGTCACGGCCTGGCGGGCGCAATGATCCGCGAGCCTGCCATTTTCATCGAGAACCGCAGGGACTTCGAACGCGGACGTATCGTTGGAAACGCTGAATTCTTTCATGCGAGCCTGCCTTGCCTTGATCCCTAGTTCCCCGGATGGCCTTGCCGATCACATGCATGCTTGGCCGTGTTGGGGGATTTGGAGCCAGGCCGTTCTATGGGCGCACAAGCTTCTACATCTGGTTAAACGGGTATGATCAGGCGCAAATTTCCACAGCGATCGATGCCATCCCGTTCCCGCCACCAGCCAATGTCGCCACCCTCGCGAAAGCGGGGGGTGACGCTCCTACGCAACGGTATTGCACAAGCGGGATTCGGACGGCCGCAGGGAGAGCAGCTTACTCCGCCGCAATCGCCTCGAAGTCCGCTTCGGCCAGGAACCGCTCGACATCCAGCGCGGCCATGCAGCCGGTGCCGGCCGCGGTGACCGCCTGGCGATAGACCTTGTCCATCACGTCGCCGCACGCGAACACGCCGGGGACGCTGGTGAACGGCGTGCCCGGGGTCACTTCGATATAGCCGTCGCGGTCGAGCGGGAGATGGCCCTTGAACAGTTCGGTCGCAGGCGCGTGGCCGATTGCGACGAAGCCGCCGTCGACCGCGAGGTGCGAGGTCTCGCCGGTCACGGTGTCCTTCAGGTCAATGCCGACCAGCCCGTGCGGCTGGCCGCCGCCGACGAAGCGTTCGACGCCCTTGTTCCACAGAACGCTGATCTTGGGGTTGGCGAACAGGCGCTCCTGCAGGATCTTTTCCGCGCGCAGCGAATCGCGGCGGTGGATCAATGTCACATTGTCCGAATGGTTGGTGAGATAGAGCGCCTCCTCGACCGCGGTGTTGCCGCCGCCGATCACGGCGACTTTCTTGCCGCGATAGAAGAAGCCATCACACGTTGCACACGCAGAAACGCCCTTGCCGCCCAGCTCCTGCTCGCCCGGGACGCCCAGCCACTTGGCCTGCGCGCCGGTGGCGATCACCAAAGTTTCCGCCTCGTACACGGTGCCGCCATCGCCGATCAGCCGGAACGGGCGGCGCGACAGGTCGACCGACACGACGGTGTCGTAGATCATCGTGGTTCCGACATGCTCGGCCTGCGCCTGCATTTCCTGCATCAGCCACGGCCCCTGCACGACGTCGCGGAAGCCGGGATAGTTCTCGACATCGGTGGTGATAGTGAGCTGCCCGCCCGGCTGCAGCCCCTGTACGACGATGGGCTTGAGCCCTGCGCGCGCGCCATAGATCGCGGCGGAGAGGCCGGCGGGGCCTGAGCCGAGGATCAGCATGCGGGTCTGGACGGTATTGGTCATGGCAAGAGCCTTCTGATGAATTGCGAGCCCGGCATGTGGCCTGCGGCTGCACCGGCCGCAAGAGGCACGGCGCCGGGCTGCCGCACAAGAATATGTTGGACCGAGGCTAAAGCAATTTGCAGCGGCGATGCCAAGCATGATTCCGGTGCTGCCCATCAATTCGCTTGCCAAGGTGGCAGGCCGTGGCCACCTAGGCGCGATGCTTCCCCGCATTCAGTCCATCGCCACGGGCGTCCCGTCCTTTGCCATCACCCAGCACCAGGTGCGCGATTTCGTCGCCAGCGCGCTGCCGCAAGGGCTGCCGTCGCGGATTGCGGCCATTTATGATAGCACGGGCGTCAACAGCCGCGCGATCGTGCAGGCGCCCGAAGAGTATCTCGGCCCACCCGATTTCGGGGCGCGCAACGCGCTGTATCTCGCCGCCGGGCAGCAGTTGCTCGAAGAGGTAGCAAACACCGCGCTGGCAAAGGCCGGGCTGGCCCCCGACCAGATTGATGCCATCGTCTGCGTCTCGTCCACCGGCATTGCGACACCTTCGATGGCGAGCCAGATGCTGAACCCCATGGGGTTTCGCGCCGATGTGATGTGCCTGCCGCTGTTCGGCTATGGCTGCGCGGGCGGAGTTCTGGGGCTGCAGGTCGCAGGCGATCTGGTGCGTGCGGACCCCAGGCGGTGCGTGCTTCTGCTGACGCTCGAACTGTGCTCGCTCGCCTTCCGCTTTGGCGACCTCACCAAGAAGGCGATCATTGCCTCGACCCTGTTCGCCGATGGCGCCAGCGCGATCGTGCTCACCGCCGATGGCGACGGCCCTGCGCTGGGGCATTTCGCCCAGCACACCTGGCCCGACAGCCGCGCGATGATGGGCTGGGATGTCGACACTCTGGGGCTGGGGCTGATCCTGTCGCGCGATCTTCCTGCATTCGTCGCCAGCGAATTCGCGCCGGTGGTCGATGGCTTTCTCGCGCAAGCCGGGCTGGAGAAGGCGGCACTGACCGAACCGGCGTGCCACCCCGGCGGACGCAAGGTGATCGATGCGCTCGAGGCGTATTTCGATGACCTGCCGGGCGGGCTTGTTCAGACCCGCGCGGTGCTCGCCGATCACGGCAACATGTCCTCGCCCACGGTCCACTTCGTGCTCGAGCGCATCCTGGCCAAGGGCGAGTCCGGGCCGCTGCTTCTCACCGCGCTGGGACCGGGCTTTACCGGCGCGATGGGAGTGCTGCACCGATGATGCAGATGAGCGAGCTTGCACCCTATATGTGGCAACCCGGCTGGGCGGCGGCCTGGGTCGTGCTCGCGCTGCTCACCGCGCAGCGCCTGCTCGAACTTGTCTATGCCCAGCACAACACCAAAAGGCTGCTCGCGCGTGGCGCGACCGAGCATGGCCGGTCGCATTATCCGCTGATGGTCGGCATCCACGCAAGCTTCCTGCTCGCATTGTGGCTGAGCACCCGGCCCGATGCGCCGATGCTGTGGCCGCTGCTCATCGTGTTTGCGCTGCTGCAGATCGCGCGGCTGTGGGTGCTGGCGACTCTCGGCCCCTATTGGACCACGCGGATCATCTCCTCGCCCGATTTCCCGCGCATTTCCGGCGGCCCCTATCGCCTCGTCCGGCACCCCAATTACTGGGTGGTGACGCTCGAGATCCTGACCATTCCGCTGATCTTCGGCCATGTCCAGATCGCCGCGCTGTGGACCGTGCTCAACTTCGGCATCCTGTTCATCCGCATCCGCACCGAGAACGTCGCGCTGGCCCGCCGGGAGCGCCAAAAACCTGTCGCCTGATCGCGACGATGCGCTTAGGATCGGGCGCTCGACGGATCGCGATGAGAGGGTTTTGATGCGCCATATCATCGGCCTGCTGGCCAGTTGCGCCCTGTTGCTGAGCGCGTGCGGCGGCGGTGGCGGCAGTTCGCCCACACCCGGCCCGACTGCGGTCGCTGGCGCCCCCACCCCGACGCCCGCGCCAAGCCCCACCTGCTCGCTGGAAAACCGCCAGGCCTTCGCGCGCGACGTGCTCAACGAATGGTATCTGTTCCCCGAGCTGCTGGTGACCAGCGCCAACCCGGCCAGCTTCACCACGGTGCAAGGCTATATCGACGCGCTCACCGCCACCGCGCGCGCGCAGGGCAAGGACCGGTTCTTCACCTTCGTCACCTCGATCGCCGAGGAAAACGCCTTCAACACCACCGGCGCGACCGCCGGGATCGGCATCCGCCTTTCGATCGACACCCCCGGGCGCCGCGTGCTGATCAGCGAAAGCTTCGAAGGTGCGCCGGGGCTGACCGCCGGAATCGATCGCGGCGACGAGATTCTCGCGATCGGCACAGCCAGCAGCAACCTGCGCAGCGTCAGCGACATCCTCGCGGCGGAAGGGTCCGGCGGAATCACCACCGCGCTGGGTCCCAGCACCGCAGGCACCACCCGGATGCTGCGCATGGCGCGCGGCGGGGTAGCGCGCGAGGTCAGCGTCACCAAGGCCGATTTCGATCTGCCCGCAGTCTCCAGCCGCTATGGCGCGCGCATTATCCAGGACGGCGGACGCCAGATCGGCTATCTCAACCTGCGCACCTTCATCTCGGCAGCGGACGCGCCGCTGCGCGACGCGTTCCGCAGCTTCCGCGCGGCGGGTGTCACAGAGTTCATCGTCGACTTCCGCTACAATGGCGGCGGGCTGATCTCGACCGCGGAGCTGCTGGGCGATCTGCTGGGCGGCAACCGCACCAGCGCCGAATTGTTCTCGGGCGTGCGCTTCCGCGCCTCCAAATCCTCGCGCAACGAAAACACCTTCTTCAATCCGCGGGCGGAATCGGTGAGCCCGGTCAAGATCGCGTTTATCGGCACCAGCGCCAGCGCGTCCGCCAGCGAACTGGTGATCAACAGCCTTGCGCCCTATTACAACCGCAACCTGGCGCTGATCGGCAGCAACACCTTCGGCAAACCGGTCGGCCAGATCGCGCTGGACCGCAGCGCCTGTGACGACCGCGTCCGCGTCGTGGCGTTCACCTCGGTCAATGTGCGCGGCGCAGGCGATTACTTCAACGGCCTTGCCAGCACGCTCGATGTCAGCTGCCAGGCGGCGGACGACCTGACGCGGCCGCTGGGCGATCCGCAGGAAGCCTCGATCCGCGGCGCGCTCGATTTCCTCGCCGGGCGCAGCTGCACCGCAATCGGGCAGAGCAGCGCTGCCGGTGGGCTGACCGGCCAATCGCAAGGCGGCCAGATCACGTTCGAGCGCGAACTCCTGATCCCCGCCGCACCGACACCTGCGCAGCGCGAGGTGCCCGGGCTGTTTTGACGCCCCTCTCCCCTAACGCACCCTCCCTGTTGGCTCCGCTGCGAGGACTGCAGGAAGACGATCGGCCCCCACACCCGTCATAAAACTGCCACCCAACCACAATCACTGGTGGCATCGTGCCGCACGCTCGCCTAGATAGCGGCCATCACGGGAATCGCCCCCATCACGCCTTGATCCGGATCGCACCTGAAGATGACGCAAACGCCCCGCACTATCGCCCTCGCCTCCGATCATGCCGCCGTGGGCCTGAAGGCAGAGCTGGCCGCATGGCTCACCGAGCAGGGGCACAGCGTGACCGATCTGGGGCCGGACACCGCCGACAGCGTCGATTATCCCGATTACGGCTTCAAGCTTGCGGGTCATGTTGCCGCGGGCGGCTCCGAATTCGGCGTCGCCTTGTGCGGATCGGGCATCGGCATCTCGATCGCGGTCAATCGCAATCCAGGCTGCCGCTGCGCACTGGTCTCCGATCATCTTTCGGCCAGCCTGTCGCGCCAGCACAACAATGCCAATGTCATCGCGATGGGCGCGCGGCTGATCGGGATCGATACCGCCAAGGATTGTCTCGCCACCTTTCTTGCCACCCCGTTCGAAGGTGGCCGTCACGAACGCCGCGTCGCCAAGCTGACCCCGGCCTGATATACCCTCAATTCAAGTCCCCGATGGAGCCTGTCATGTCCACCAACACTGCGATCAACGAAATCCGATCCTCCGGCTTTTTCAGCGAAGGCCTTGCGCTCACCGATCCTGCCGTGGCCGCTGCCATCGCCAAGGAAGTGCGCCGCGAGAAGAAACAGATCGAGCTGATCGCATCGGAAAACATCGTCTCCAAGGCGGTGCTCGAGGCTCAAGGGTCGGTGTTCACCAACAAATACGCCGAAGGCTATCCCGGCAAGCGTTACTATCAGGGCTGCGAGCCTTCGGACGATGTCGAGCGCCTGGCGATCGAGCGCGCCTGCAAATTGTTCGATTGCGCCTATGCCAACGTCCAGCCGCATTCGGGCGCGCAGGCCAATGGTGCGGTGCTGCTGGCGCTGATCAAGCCGGGTGATACCATCCTTGGCATGTCGCTGGACGCCGGCGGCCATCTGACGCACGGCGCGCGCGCCGCGATGTCGGGCAAGTGGTTCAACGCCGTCCAGTATGGCGTGACCCCCGACACGCACCTCATCGATTATGACGAAGTCCGCCGCCTGGCGCTCGAGCACAAGCCCAAGCTGATCTTCGCCGGCGGCTCGGCCTATCCGCGGCACATCGATTTCGCCAAGTTCCGCGCGATCGCCGACGAAGTGGGCGCGTTCTTCCAGGTCGACATGGCGCACTTTGCCGGCCTCGTCGCAGCAGGCGTGCACCCCTCGCCCTTCCCGCACGCGCATGTTGCCACCACCACCACGCACAAGACACTGCGCGGACCGCGCGGCGGCATGATCCTGACCAATGACGAGGCACTCGCCAAGAAGCTCAACTCGGCGGTGTTCCCCGGCCTGCAGGGTGGCCCGCTGATGCATGTCATCGCCGCCAAGGCGGTGGCGTTCGGGGAAGCGCTGACGCCTGAGTTCAAGAGCTATTCGCGCGCAGTGATCGACAACGCCAAGGCGCTGGCGAGCCGCCTCAAGGAGCGCGGCGCCGACCTCGTCGCTGGCGGCACGGACACGCATCTGGCACTCGTCGATCTGCGTCCGCTGGGCGTTACCGGCAAGGACGCCGACGAGGCGCTCGAGCGCGCAGGCATCACCTGCAACAAGAACGGCATCCCGTTCGATCCGCTGCCGCCGACCAAGACCAGCGGCATCCGCGTCGGCAGCCCTGCAGGCACGACGCGCGGCTTTGGCGTTGCCGAATTCCGCGAGATCGGTGACATGATCGCCGACGTGCTGGAAGGCCTGCGCCAGAAGGGCGAACATGGCGATCCTGAAGTCGAGGCCGCCGTGCGTATCCGCGTCGAAGCCCTGTGCGACCGCTTCCCCATCTATCCGGAGCTTTGAGCCATGCAAAACCCTGATGACCCCAATAATGGTGGCGATCTGATCGCCGATGCGCGCGAAGAAATCGTCGGCATGGCCAAGCAGGGCATGGCGCACCCTTCAACCAAGCCGGTGCTGACCGCAGGCGCAGTGGGTGCTGTTGCCGGCGCGCTGCTGCCGGTCGTCAGCTGGCCCATCGGCCTGGCGGTCGGCGCAGGCTTCATGCTCTACAAGCGCCTGCGTCCCTGAAGGGCTTGAGCTGACCGATGAGATGCCCCTTTTGCGCGCACGAAAACAGTCAGGTCAAGGATAGCCGCCCCACCGAAGACGGGGCGGCGATCCGCCGTCGGCGGCAGTGCGAAAGCTGCGGCGCGCGGTTCACGACGTTTGAGCGCATCCAGCTGCGCGACATCATGGTGATCAAGAGCGAGAACCGCCGCGAGCCGTTCAACCGCGCCAAGATCGAGAAATCGGTCGCGGTCGCCTGCCGCAAGCGCGGGATCGACCAGGAGCGCATCGACCAGCTCGTCTCGGGCATCCAGCGCCAGATCGAGACATCGGGCGAGAACGAGGTGCATTCGCGCGATATCGGCGGGATGGTGATGGATGGGCTGCGCATGCTCGACAGCGTCGCCTATATCCGCTTCGCCTCGGTCTATCGCGATTTCAGCGAAGCCAAGGACTTCGAGGAATTCGCCAGCACCGTGAAAGATGTTGGCGGCGCCTGATGCCCTATTTCACCTATATGCTGCGCTGCGGCGATGGATCGTATTTCGTCGGCCATGGCGAGAATCTGGACGCCGATGTCGCCGCACATCAGGCAGGTGCCGTCCCCGGCTACACCAAGGCGCGCCAGCCGGTTGAATTGGTGTGGAGCGAAGATTTTGCCACCGCCGATAATGCGCAGGCAGTCGACAGGCAGATCAAGGGCTGGAGCCGCGCCAAGAAGGAAGCGCTGATCCGGCAGGACTATGGCGCGCTGTCAGAACGCGCGCGCAAGATGCTGCTGGGCAAGGCGAAGGCGGCACGCAACCTGCAGTCTGCAAGGGACGCGGCGCCAGGCGACCTGCGCAAGCCCATCGTCATTCTGGTGCGTCCGCAACTGGGCGAGAACATCGGCAAAGCCGCGCGCGCGATGCTCAATTTCGGGCTCACTGAAATGCGGCTGGTCGCCCCGCGCGATGGCTGGCCTAATCCCAGCGCGGGCCCGGCGGCCTCTGGAGCGGACATCGTGCTCGAACAGGCGCAGGTGTTCGAGACGGTCGCCGACGCGGTCGCCGACTGCAACCATGTCTATGCGACCACCGTGCGCAAGCGCGGCGTGACCAAGCCGGTGGTGACGCCCGCGGTCGCCGCTAGCCAGATCGTCAGCGCCCCGGGACGCAGCGCGATTCTGTTCGGACCCGAGCGCTCGGGGCTGGAGACCGAGGATGTCGCCATCGCGCAGGCCATCCTCACCGTGCCGATCAACCCGCAGTTTGGGTCGCTCAACCTTGCGCAGGCGGTGATCCTGGTGGCGTATGAATGGTCCAAGACCGGCGGCGGCGATGCGGTGTCATCCCCCACCGAAGTCGAGCTCGACCCGCCCGCGCCGATGGAAGAGCTCGACGGCATGTTCGAGCAATTGTGCGCCATGCTCGAGGCGAAGAACTATTTCTTCCCCGAAGGCCGCGCCTCGATGACGCGGCGGACGCTGCGCAACCTGCTGACCAAGCCGCAATGGAACAGCAACGAGGTGCGCACTTTCCGGGGCGTACTGAGTACGCTGGCGAAGGACAAGCGCAAGCCGGTCTAGGGGTTGTTGGCCGCCAAAGGATGTAGCGGCTCGCTCAAGGCCTTGGCAGGGCGTAGATGTTACGGGTCAGCCCATCGGGAAACCGTTCGCGGCCCATAACGGTGCCGCCCAGCTTTTCGGCAAGCTTGCGCGCTGCGACGTTATCGTCGTTCATATGGGTTTCCACCAACGGCCAACCCAATGCCTCATAGCCGAAGCGCACCGCTACCTTCGATGCCTCGAGCGCATAACCGTGCCGCCGCGCCTCGGGAATGATCCACCACGTCAGCTCGGAACGGGGATAGCCCTCTGGCCACCACAGCCCGCAGCCGCCAATCATCGTGCCGCTCGCCTTTTCCACCACCGACCATCGTCCATAGCCCCTGAGCAGCCAGTGGCCGAGATCGGTCGCCAAGACTCTCCAGGCACGGTCCGCCTCCAGCGGGCCGCCATAGGCTGCCGAAGCTTCGGCATCCGCGAAAAAGTCGCGATAGACGCAAAAGTCCGATGCCCGCGGTGCTCGCAGGATCAGGCGTTCGGTTTCCAGTGTGGGAACAGTCGACATCATCCCGTCATCCTCCCTTCTGGTTCTGGCCCCCTACCGCCGCAGCAGCTCCCAATGCTCGCCCTCATACGCGATCGAGGCTTCCACCAGCCGCTCCCAGAAATCGGCGACCAGCCCCACGGGCACGCCAGCGTCGAACGCGGCGGCCTTGGCCTGGGCGATGACCTGCGCCTTGCGCGCTTCGTCGCGCACCATGCCGCGTTCGGGCTTGATCCGGGCCGCCGCGCGCATATAGCCGAATCGGGTGGCGAGCAGCGCGATCAGCTCCCGGTCGAGCGCATCTACGCCCGCGCGGACGTCGGTCATGGTCATGCAGTCTTCGGGCGATGTGATGGTGTCTGACATGGCTCCCCGCATAATCGCCCGAACCCGGCATGTCGAGGCGGTGAGCGGCGGGTTGACTCTTTGCACCCATGTCGCCATAGGCCGCGCTTCGCAATTGGCCCTGCACCCCCGGTGAAGCAGCGGCCGCATGGAGCATGTTCGGCTCCATGGCGCGAACCCGGGACAAACCTGGCCGCATAGCTGGCCGGATCCGCCCGATTTATCAGGCAGCAAATTGGAGAAACACACGTGTCGAAGCGTAACAGTTCGAAGTACAAAATTGACCGCCGCATGGGCGAGAACATCTGGGGCCGCCCCAAGTCTCCCGTCAACAAGCGCGAATATGGTCCCGGCCAACACGGCCAGCGTCGCAAGGGCAAGGTTTCGGACTTCGGTCTGCAGCTGCGCGCCAAGCAGAAGCTCAAGGGCTATTACGGTGAAATCACCGAAAAGCAGTTCAAGAAGAACTACACCGAAGCCAGCCGCATGAAGGGCGATACCAGCCAGAACCTCATCGGTCTGCTGGAACAGCGCCTCGACATGGTCGTCTATCGCGCCAAGTTCGCACCGACCATCTTCTCGGCTCGCCAGATCGTCAGCCACGGCCACATCCGCGTCAACGGCGTGAAGTGCAACATCGCATCGCGCAAGGTGAAGCCGGGCGACGTCGTGTCGCTGGGCAAGAAGGCGCAGGAAATGGCTCTGGTCATCGAAGCGCAGGGCCTGGCCGAGCGTGACATCCCCGATTACGTCGCACCCGACGGCACCGACAAGATCACCTTCACCCGCGTTCCGACGCTGGACGAAGTGCCGTATCCGGTGAAGATGGAACCCAATCTGGTCGTCGAATTCTATTCGCGCTGATCGGTTTCAACCGACCGAAACACGAAAAGGCGGGCCACAGCGGCCCGCCTTTTTTGTTTGCCGTCAGGCCGTTCGTGCTCAGGGCAGCGCAAGGGTCTTTTCCAGGAACTCTGCGCTGGTGCTGAGCATCTTCGAACGGATGACGCTGTCTTCCAGATAGTGGTCGCGATCCTCGAAGATGTGGAGCTCGGACGATTTGCCCGCGCTGCGCAACCGCGAATCCATCAGCCGCGCGTGGCCCACATCGACATTTCGGTCGATGTCGCCGTGGAACATCAGCACCGGCGCCTTGAACGCTTCGGCATTGCGCGCGGGCGAACCATCCTTGATGTGCGGGCCCGACCCGACATAGCGGCTGACCTGGACAAAGTCCGACCAGCCCTGCCGGTCCGCTTTCAGCTTCTCCAGATCGGTCACCGGGGCAACCGCCACCACTGCCTTGAACAGCTCGGGCTCCATCACGTTGGACTGGAGTGCGGCATAACCGCCATAGGACCAGCCGAAGATCGCCAATCGCCTGGCGTCAGCCCCGTTGCTGACAAGCCAGTGCCCGGCATCGTTGATGTCGCCGACCGCTGTCTGCCAGCTCTGGAACCCGTTGCGCTGGAACCAGTCGCTCCCATAGCCCGCCGATCCGCGGAAATTGGGCTGCAGCACGGCATAGCCACGCAGCGCGAAGAACTGCACCAGCCAGTCAAACCTCCATTCGTCGCGCGCACTGGGGCCGCCATGCGGCATCACGATGGCGGGGAGCCCCGCAGCGCTGGCCTTGCCCGGCGGCAAAGTGAGGTATCCGGGGATCTCGACGCCGTCGCGCGCGCGGTAGCGCACCGGCTCCATCTTCGCGAGCGGGATGGTATCGAGAGCGCTGCGCACCGCGAGCAGATTGCCCAGCGTCCGCGCATCGCGGTCGAAAAGGAAATAGGCGCCGGGGTTGGTGTCGCTGCCCGCCCAGATCAGCATCTTGCGCTCGTCCTCTGAGGTATCGACCACGCGGATCAGCGGCAGATCGGGCACCGCGCCGGACAACGCCTTGGTCATCGCGGCGATATCCGGATCGATATAATGCACCTGCGCGACATCGGTGACATAGCGCACGCCGATGACGCGGTTGCGCCGCCCGACACGGATGAAGCCCGAGACATCGACCTGCGGATGGGCAAAGACCAAAGTCTCCTTGCCCGAACCATCGAGCGCCATGCTATAGGCGGCCATCCGGCCATCGAGCCGCTTGAGGCCATAGGCCAGGTTGGCGGTGGCATCGACCGCATGCGGGTCGAAGCCTTCGCGGCTTGCATCCACCACGCTCATCGCGACCCAGGCCTTGCTGTCCGGGGTGCGATAGAAATAGCGCCTGCCCTCCATCACATAGCCATCGCGAACGGACCGCGAGCCCTTGATCCGGACCTTGCCATAGCCGTCAGAGATGAACTCGATCGCCCCCAGATCGGGCTGCTCCACCGTCCTTGCGGCCAGCGTGCGGGTGTTGACCAGATCGACACCCAGCCCTTCCTTCTCCTGCGCCAGCCGGGTGCCGATGCTGGTTTCGGGCACATAATCGCGGACCATGAGCACATGTCCCTCGTCCGAAGGATTCCAGTCGATGACATCGCCGCCATAAAGGGCCAGCCCCAGCCGCTCGCCCCCGCCCCGGCGGACATCGATCACCTTGGCGTCTCCGCCGATCGCATCCACCGCGACCATACGGGTGGCATAGGTCGCGCGGTTGTCGACCATCACCGATGCGATGATGCTGCACAGCAGCCGGGTATTGCCCGTCCAGTTGCACGACGTCATCCGGTTGGGCTCGCCATCCGCCTTGAACACCGCGCGCTGCGGGCGATCCTCGCGGGACAGGTCGACAACCATCAGCACAGAGCCCTGGCCGTTGACCGGCGCGAGATAGGCAAGCTTGGTCCCATCGGGCGACAGGCTGGCATCCTCGACCTCGGGGCGCGACCCCATGATTCGCGCAAGATCCGGGGCGGCGGCCTGCGCCTGGGCGATCGTCGGCACACCGAGCCAGGCCAAAGCCGCTCCCATGGCAACACCAATCAAGGTTCCGCGGTTCGCAGTCGACATATCCACCCCCTAATTTTTCCCACTTTGCGTGGTGATCGCAGCAGACAAGAAGATGTCCCGGTTTGTCGGCGCAGGGCAATAAAAAAGGCGAGCCGAAGCCCGCCTTTTCGATGAGTTGAAAATAAATCCCCTATTTTTGGGGGATGAATATTACACCGTCTCCGCATCGAAGAAGAACAGTGCCTGGCTGATCGCTGCGCGCACTGTGTTGCGGTGGAAGGGCTTCGTGATGAGGAACGCAGGTTCGGGGCGCTCGCCGGTGAGCAGGCGCTCGGGAAACGCGGTGATGAAGATCACCGGAACCTCGATCTCGCGCAGGATGTCGGCGACCGCATCGATGCCCGAGCTGTCATCGGCCAGCTGGATGTCGGCGAGCACCAGCCCGGGCTTGTGCAGCCGCGCCTGCTCGACCGCCTCGTCGCGGGTGACCGCGATGCCGGTGACATCATGGCCCAGATCACGCACGATCGTCTCGATGTCCATCGCGATGATCGGCTCGTCTTCGATGATCAGCACCTTGGCCTTGATCTGGCTGTCGATCTCGCTGAGCGCCTCGTTGACCAGTCCGGAGACGGTGCGGTCATCCAGGCCCATCAGATAGGCGGTGTCGGCGTTGGAGAAGCCTTCCATCGCGGTGAGCAGCAGCGCCTGACGCGACAATGGCGGAATGCGACCCAGCCGCTGCTCGGCCAGCAGGCGACGGGCGTCGTCGTCGGCATCGGGATAGGCATCGAAGCTGTCCGATTCGAGCCGATCGTCATGGGTCGAACTCCAGATCACCTGGAACACGCGATACAGGCCCAGCCGCGCATCGACGTCGCTGGGGAACTGGTCCGGCGCGGCGATGATCGCCTGCAGGGTTGCCTTCACATAGGCATCCCCATGGTGCTGATCGCCAGCCAGAGCCCGGCTGTAGCGCCGCAGGAGGGGAAGGTGGGGAGCGAGCGTCTGGCCCAGGGACATGTATTGAAACTCCTTCATCGGATGGCGCTCGTATCTATTGCCTTTGGCACCCGGTGTCAAAATTGGGTCGACGCGAATGACAGCGGTGAGGGAAAGGCGATAAACAGAACCTCAGGCAAGGAACAATCCTCGCCGCAGTTTGTTTCCTCCTCTGAGACGTTTATGCGTGATCCCGCAGAATTTTGCGGGCTTGGCAGGGGTTGGACGGCTTGCTAAGCCCCATTTCGGGACGATATTCAACAGGCGGGATGGGATGCTCGTGCATCGTGACAATGACGATCAGTCCGGCGACGAACAGCCCGGCAAAGGTGGCAGGCCAAATGTGGTCGAGCCGCGCTCTGCCGATGGCGTGTCGGATGGCGAAGACAGGCCCCCCGCTCCCGAGGACGGCAAATCGCACGTCATCGGTGACGCACTCAAGTCGGTGTACCAGCGCACGCTGGAAGAGGACATTCCGGACGATTTTCTGGATCTGCTCAAGCAGCTGAAGTAATGGCCAGCACCCCAAGGGCTAGCTTCCCGATTTTTGCTCCACTGGCGCGGTTGTCGATCGGCACCCGGCTGTTCCTGATCATGGCGGTGGCGCTGCTGCCGCTGGCGCTTGGCGCGGTCGTGGCCAACCGCAGCCTTGCCGAAACCGCAACCGAAGAACGTAACCGGCTGCTCCAGAAAAATGTCGACGATGCCGCGTTGCGGCTGGGTGCCGCCATCCAGAACGATCTGGCGATACTGAGCGCAGCGGCCTCGCAGATCGCGCTCGGCGAAGACCCCGCCAAGATCTGCCTCAACCTGCGCGAGCAACTGGGTCCGCAACAGACCCGATTTGCAGCCCTGCTCTATTCCAGCACCACCAGCCCGCCTGCATGCCAGGTCGGCGCGATCCCCCAGGCGCTGCGCCAAGCGGGCGGCGATGCCTCGACCCCCGGCGCGCTTGTGGTGCCGCAGGCCAACGGCGCGATCTTCGCGACGCGGGGCCGCGTCTCGGTCGCGCGGGCGCTGGCCTTTTATCCTGCCGAAAGCATGCTGCAGCTGGCCGACCCGGTCGATGATGTGCCGCTGTCGCAATTCGATCTTCGCAGCCCCCAGCAGGTGCTGCCGCTCACCCGCATCCCCACCAACTGGGAGCGGAGGCTCAATGCGGTAATGACCGCGCAAGGCGACGTCGCGGGTCTGAACCTCGACCTCAGGTTCGTGCGCCCCAAGCAGACCCCGCCGGAATTTCTCGCGCAGATCATTCCGTTCATCACCGTGCTGGCGGCCGCAGGCATCGGCTGGCTGGTGGTGAACTTCATGCTCATCGCGCCGCTGACCCAGCTGCAACGCAAGATTCGCCAGTATGAAACCGGCGAACGGCTGGTGCCGATGGCGCGCACCGCGTTCAACGCCAGCGAGATTCAGGATCTGGACCAGGGCTTCGTGACGCTTGCGCACAAGGTCTCGGTTGATCGCGAAGCACTCGATGAGGGGCTCAAGCAGCAGATCATGCTGACCCGCGAGGTCCACCACCGGGTCAAGAACAACCTGCAGATCATCGCCAGCCTCATCAACTTGCACGCGCGCACCGCCGATTCGGATCAGGCCAAGCTGGCCTATGGCAAGATCCAGCGCCGGGTCGATGCGCTCGCGGTTGTGCATCGCAACCATTTTGCGGGAACCGAGCGCAACGAGGGGATCAATCTGCGCGCGCTGGTCGGCGAGCTGGCGGGCAGCTTCGAACATGCGGGCAACGCTGCTGCAGCAGATGGTCCCGATATCGTGGTCGATATCGATAACATGCATGTCAGCCAGGATGTCGGCGTTCCGATTGCCTTCCTGCTCACCGAGATCCTCGAACTGATCCATCTCACCCGCCCCGAGGCTCCGGTGCGGATTTCCGCCAAGCCGCTGCCCGATGACCCGACGCGGATCAAGCTGCGCATCGCCTCGCCCGCACTTGGTCCCAACCCGCTGCTCGAAGAGATGCTCGCCGATGGCATCGACCGGGTGATGACCGGTCTTGCCCGCCAACTGCGCGCACCGCTGGAGCGCGACACCGCGTTCGAAAGCATCGCGATCGCCGTCCCGGTGTTCGTTCCGGCCAAGTCGTAAGCTGCGGGACCGGCGGTTAAGTGCCCTTGGCGTAATAGCGCGCGCGGAACGCCTCGCCGAACGCCGCCATGCGGCCTTCGCTGATCGCGAGCCGCATCCCGGCCATCAGATCCTGATAGAAGCGCAGATTGTGCTCGGTCATCAGCATCGCACCCAGCATCTCGCCGGATTTCACCAGATGGTGGAGATAGGCCCGGCTGAAGCGCGTGCACGCGGTGCAGCCGCACGCCTCGTCGAGCGGCGCCTGATCCTCCGCATGGCGCGCGTTGCGGATATTGACCGGCCCGTCCCAGGTGAACGCCTGACCGTTGCGGCCTGATCTCGTGGGCAGCACGCAATCGAACATGTCGACACCGCGTTCGACCGCGCCGACCAGATCGTCGGGCTTACCCACCCCCATCAGGTAGCGCGGGCGATCATCGGGCAGCTGGCCGGGTGCGTAATCGAGCACACCGAACATCGCCTCCTGCCCCTCGCCCACCGCAAGTCCGCCGATTGCATAGCCGTCGAACCCGATATCGCGCAGCGCATCGGCCGATTGCCGGCGCAGGCCCTCGTCGAGCGAGCCCTGCTGGATACCGAACAACGCGGCGCGCCCGGCGTGCTCGGTGCAGCTGTCGAACCCTTCGCGCGAGCGGCGCGCCCAGCGCATCGAGCGCTCCATCGCAGCGGCCTGAACCTCGCGCGTCGCGGTGGTGGGGACAAGCTCGTCGAATGCCATCACGATGTCCGATCCCAGCAACCGCTGGATCTCCATCGAGCGTTCCGGGCTGAGCATGTGCCGCGAGCCATCGAGATGGCTGCGGAAGGCGACTCCCTCTTCAGTCGTCTTGGTGAGCGCGGACAGGCTCATCACCTGATAACCGCCGGAATCGGTGAGGATCGGGTGCGGCCAGTCCATGAAACGGTGCAGCCCGCCCAGCCGCGCCACGCGCTCGGCGCCCGGACGCAGCATGAGGTGATAGGTGTTGCCCAGGATGATGTCCGCACCCAGCGCGCGCACCTCGGCAGGCTTCATCCCCTTGACCGTCGCGGCGGTGCCAACGGGCATGAAGGCGGGCGTGCGGATGGTGCCGCGCTGCATGGCGAGCTCGCCCGTCCGCGCCTTGCCATCGCGGGCGGAAATCGAAAAGGCGAATCTGGGGGCGGTTTGCGTCATGGCCGCGCGCTCTAGCCGGTTTGATATGCATCGGCAAAGGTTTGACGATTCGCGGCGGTTATGCGAGCGATGGCAATGCTATCCGGCCAGCAGGAGCCCTGTCTTCATGTCCCAGAATTTCCCGCTCACCGCGCTTGCATCGGCGCTGATCGCCGCCGCCTCGCTTTCCGCATGCTCGGCAGACAAGCCGGCAACACCTGAAGAAACCAGCGCCAAGGCGATCGACAAGGCCGCGACCGAGCTGGCCGCGCAGGAGAAATGCTATGGCATCGCGCTTGCCAAGCAGAATGATTGCGCAGCGGGCCCCGGCACCAGCTGTGCGGGCACCTCGTCGGTCGATTATCAGGGCAATGCCTGGAAGTTCACCGAAGCGGGCGAATGCGAAAAGATGGGCGGATCGCTCACCGAGGTCGCGGACAACGATCCGCCGGTGCCTGTGAAAGGGTGAACTTGTCCCCGGGAGTCCATCTTCACCCCCGAGCACACGGGGGTGACGCTTTCTTTCACCCTTGGCCCAATAGCGGGATTCCCGCGTTCGCGGGAATGACGGAAGTGGAGCCTACTCGGCCGGCTCCGACTGCGCTTCGGGCAGGGCCTCCTCCGCCTCCGCCGGTGCGGCCTTCGCGGCCTTGCGGTCGGTGAACCAGATTGCCAGGATGCTAATCTCGTAGAGCAGCACCAAGGGTATCGCGAGCATCAGCTGCGAGACCACATCGGGCGGGGTCAGCACCGCAGCGACGATGAACGCGGCGACGATCATGTAGCGCCGCATGCTCACCAGCTGCGCGCGCGAAACTATCCCGGCGCGGTTGAGCAGCATCAGCAGCACCGGCAGCAGGAAGCTGATCCCGAAGGCCAGGATGAACTGCATCACCAGCGAAAGGTACGCATCGGTGCTGGGCAGCGCCTCGACCTCAAGCCCGCCCGATTCCCCCTGGAACTGCAGAAAGAAATGGAAGGCGGTCGGCATCACGACATAATAGGCCAGCGCCGCGCCGGCCGTGAACAGCACCGGAGTGGCGAGGATGAATGGCAAGAGCGCGCGCTTTTCCTGCCGGTACAGCCCCGGCGCAACGAACGCCCACATCTGGTTGGCGATGATCGGGAAGGACACGCAGAAGGCGGCGAAGATCGACACCTTCACCTGGACGAAGAATGCCTCGTACAACTTGGTGTACACCAGCCGCCCGTTGCCGTCACCGAACGCTTCCTTGAGCGGGACGACGAGGAACGAGAAAATGTGCTCTGAAAAATAGAAGCAGACGCCGAACGCCAGCAGCAGCGCCACGACGCAACGCACCAAACGCTGGCGCAGCTCGATCAGGTGATCGAGCAAGGGTGCGCGCGAGGCGTCGATCTCGTCTTCGGGCTCGCTCATCGCTCGCCTTCCGTCACGGGCAAGCCCTGCGCGGTCGCAGGGACATCTGCGCTGGCCACCGGCGCATCGGATGCAGCTGTCACCTCAGGCACGTGTGGAGCCGCGAGCGGCTGCATCACGCCAGCAGGGTCGGCTACAGGCGTGGCCGAAGCGGGTTGCGGCGCGGCATGCTCGCGCATGATCCGCTCATTGTCCGCCTTCCACTTCTTCTCCATTTCCTCGAGCTCGACCTCGCGGACCATGGCATCGATGCCGGTACGGAAATGGCGCGCGACGCCCTTGGCCTTGCCGATGACCTGGCCGACCTTGTACAGCGCGCGCGGCAGATCCTTCGGGCCGATCACGACGATCGCCACGATGATGATCATCAGCAATTCGGTCGATCCGATGTCTAACATGACATGGTCACGCCTTTACGCTGTCTGCCATCGGCACGTGCTGAACCCGATCGGGACAACAGGCCATGATCAGCCCGGCTTGCGCTCTTCGCTGGGTGTTGTGGTGGCAGTTCCGTCGATCGTGCGCGCGGGCGGAGCTTCGATCTGCGCGACGGGGCGCTTGGGCTGCACCGGCTCTTCATCTTCGGCCATGCCCTTTTTGAAGCTCTTGATGCCCTTGGCGACATCGCCCATTATTGACGAAATCCGTCCGCCGCCAAACAGCAGGACGATGATGATCAGCACAATAACCCAGTGCATCAGGGAGAAGGATCCCATGGCAAATCTCCTGAAGGCCTGCGGGCTATCTAGGCCTGATCCTCATGGTTTTCCAGCAATGAATCCGATTCATCCGACGAGTGGTCGGTGTCATCCGTCGCCAGCGCGCCTTCCAGCGCCAGATCGACCGGGTCGAGCAGGCCCGCTGCGCGCAGATCCTCCAGCCCCGGCAGATCGCGCCGGCTGGTGAGCCCGAAATGGGTGAGGAAGCCCGGGGTGGTTGCGTAGATCAGCGGCCTTCCGGGGACTTCGCGGCGGCCCGCCGGCGTGATCCAGCCCTCCTCCATCAGCACATCGATGGTGCCTTTGCTGACCTGTACGCCGCGAATCGCCTCGATCTCGGCGCGGCTGACCGGCTCGTGATAGGCGATGATCGCCAGCGTCTCGGTCGCCGCGCGCGACAGCTTGCGGGTCTGCTCGGTCTCGCGGCGCAGCAGCCAGGCAAGATCGGGTGCGGTCTGGAAATGCCAGCGCCCGCCGCGCTCGACGAGTTCGATCCCCCGCCCGGCATAGTCCGCCTGCAGCGCCTGGAGCGCGCCTGCAATGTCGGCGTCGCTGCCGATATGCGCAGCCAGATCCTCGGCGCTTTGCGGCTCCTGCGCTGCAAACAGCGCTGCCTCGACCGCGCGCACGACAGGGTCGACCTCGCTCACGGCGCCCTGCGCACCTTCAGCGGCGCGAACGCCTCTTCCTGCGCGAGCTCGACCCGCCCTTGCCGCGCCAGCTCGAGCAGCGCCAGAAAGGTCGAGGCTGTCGCCGAGCGGGTGAGGTCGGCAGGTGCGCCTTCGGGCAGAAAGCTGCGCAGATCGGTCCACTCGAGCGCAGTCCCCAGCATGTACGACAGCCGCGCCAGCGCGTCTTCCAGCGTCATCACCCGGCGCGACTTGACCATGTGCACAACCGGCTCGCTGCGCTGCTTCACCCGGCCATAAGCGGTGAGCAGATCGAACAGCGAGCAGTCGTGCCGCGTTCTGGTGAGCAGCCGCAGCCCTTCGCCCTGCCCGTGCACGAAGACATCGCGCCCCAGCCGGTCGCGCCCCAGCAGCCGCGCCGCCGCCTCGCGCATCGCCGCCAGCCGCTGCAGCCGCAATTGCAGCCGCAGCGCGAGTTCCTCGGGCGAAGGCTCGACCTCGGGGTCGCCCGGCAGCAGCAGCGCGGATTTGAGATAGGCGAGCCACGCCGCCATCACCAGATAGTCCGCCGCCAGCTCCAGCTTCAGGCTGGTCGCGCTCTCGATGAAGCCCAGATACTGGTTGGTGAGATCGAGGATCGAGATTTGCCTGAGATCGACCTTCTGCCGCCGCGCCAGATCAAGCAGCAGATCGAGCGGGCCTTCCCAGCCATCGACATCGATCAGCAGCGCCTCGGCCGCGGCGGTCGCGGCGGGAACGGGCTCGCTGAAGAACAGGTAATCGCCGTCCGGGGGGGCGATCGTGGTGTCCGCTGCGCTCACGCCCCCGTCACACCAGCGCCAGCAGCGCATCGCGCCGGGCGAGCAGCTCCGCCTGGTGCGACCAGTCGTGCACCGGATTGATCGCGGCGCGGGCACGGTCCAGCCGGGCGCGCGAGGCGTCCGAGATATCGGGAAGCGCATCGGCGATGCCGATCATCTCGTCCATCCGCGCCCAGCAGTTGAGCGCGATGTCGCACCCCGCCGCAACCGCACGCGCAGCGCGGTCGGGCACCTCACCCGCCAGCGCCTTCATGTCGAGATCATCGCTCAGCAGCAGCCCGTCGAAACCGATGCGCTGGCGGATGACGGTCTCGATGATGGTCGGCGACAGCGTGGCGCAACGCTCGGCATCCCAGGCTTCGAACAATATGTGCCCGGTCATGCCGATCTCGGCGGTCCTGAGCGCGCGGAACGGAGCGATGTCCTGCTCGAGCTCTTCGTCGCTGGCGGTGACGCGGGGCAGCTCCATATGGCTGTCGACCATTGCGCGGCCGTGGCCGGGCATGTGCTTGATCGTCCCCAGCACGCCGCCGCGCTTCAACCCGTCGAGCACCGCACGGCCCAAGGCTGCGACGCGCATCGGCTCCTGGCCAAGTGCCCGGTCGCCGATCGCAGGCGTGCCGCCGGGGATCGCGACATCGAGCAAAGGCAGGCAATCGACGGTGATGCCGACCTCGGCCAGATCCAGCGCCAGCGCCTCGGCGTTGATCCGTGCGGCCTCGATCGCGCTTGCGGGCGCGATGTCGTACAGCCGGTCGAACGCGGCGCCGGGCGGGAAGGACAGCCAGTGCGGCGGCTTCATGCGGCTGACCCGTCCGCCCTCCTGATCGATCAGGATCGGCAGCCGGTCATCGCCGTGAAGCGCGCGCAGATCGTCGGTCAGCGCGCGCAGTTGCTCGCGATTGTCGATGTTGCGGCCGAACAGGATATAGCCTGCAGGAACGCTCTCGGCAAAAAAGGCGCGTTCATCGGGCGCGATCGTCAGACCGGCCAGGCCGAAAATTACGGGTTTCATGGAAACAGTGTCGCCAAAAGCGGCGGTGAAATCAACGCACCACCAGGCAGTTTTGCCCAGCTTTCTTGAGCTGGTCGCACACCGAAGCTGCACTGCCGGGGCTGTCGAGCACCGCGCTCAGACGGAACACCGTGCCGCCATCCACCGTGGCCTGGACGATCCGGCGGTTGAGCCCGCCCAATACCTCGTGCCGCTGGCTGAGCGTTGCCCATCCCGCGATCGCGCTGGCCTCGTCGGTATAGGCGCCCAGTTGCACCAGCGCGCTGCCCGCAGGCGGCGGTGCGCCTGCCGCATCGGCCAGCTGGCCCTGCGGCTGTTCGCCCTGGCTGACCGCGAAGCTCGCATCGCCAGTGCCTTCGACCTGCTGCTCCTGCTTGTCCTTGGGGCGGACCTTGTAGTCGCCCTGCGGCGCGGCGATCAGGCTGCCGTCGCCCTCGGGTGCGCCGCCATCGCCGCCGATCCAGTAGATCGCCGCCAGCACGATCGACAGACCCACCAGCCCGAGCAGCACGAAGCCGATGATCTTGCCCGCCGAGCCATCGCCGGACGGCGCGTCATCGGCGGATTCGAGCCAGGGCAACCGGTCGTCATCGGCATCCAGCCCCAAAGGCTGATCCCTCAGAGTATCGTCCATGCCATCATCCAGCCGATTGCTCATTCTTGTCGCCCCATCAGACACGCCAGTTCGGTAAGGTCTGCCCTGGCATCCCCGGCAGGCTACATCTGCGTAGCCGCCTCCACCGCCATCAGCGCCAGACCGTTGGCAATGACTTGCCCGATATTGCTGACCATGAAAAGCCTTGCAGAACTGGTGGCGGCGTCATGCGTCATAACGATACGCTTGTCTGGCCTGTCATTGCCCAGGTTGAAGAAGGCGTGGAAAGCCGCGGCCAGATCGCCGAGATAAAAGGCGATGCGGTGCGGCTCGCGGTTCGACGCCGCCGATTCGACGATGCGCGGGAACTGCGCCGCCAGTGCGATCAGCGCATGCTCTTCTGCGCCCAGCAGTTCGAGATGTTCCGGCGATGCGCTGAGCCCTTCGGCCTGCGCCTTGCGCATGATCGAGTGGATCCGCGCATGCGCATACTGCACATAGAACACCGGATTGTCCTTCGACGCCTCGACCACCTTGGCGAAATCGAAGTCCATCTGCGCGTCTGCCTTGCGCGTCAGCATGGTGAAGCGAACGGCATCCTTGCCGACCTCTTCGACCATATCGGCGATCGTGACAAAGCTGCCCGACCGCTTCGACATCTTGACCGGCTCGCCATCGCGCAAAAGCTTGACCATCTGCACCAGCTTGACGTCGAAAGTGCCGGTGCCGTTGGTCAGCGCCGCGACCGCAGCCTTGATCCGCTTGACGGTCCCGGCATGGTCCGCACCCCATATATCGATCAGCTCATCGGCGCTTTGCAGCTTCTGGAAGTGATAGGCGAGATCGATGCCGAAATAGGTCCAGCTGCCGTCCGACTTGCGGATCGGCCGGTCCTGATCATCGCCGAAACGGGTCGACCGGAACAGCGGCAGCGTCACCGGCTCCCAGTCCTCGATCACCTTGCCCTTGGGCGCTTCAAGCACCCCGTCATAGACCAGGTCGCGCGCGCGCAGTTCGGCTTCAGCCGCTTCGGGCTTGCCCGCAGCCAGCACCGCGGCTTCCGAAGAGAACAGGTCGTGATGGATGCCGAGCAGCGCCAGGTCGGCACGGATCATGTCCATCATGTCGGCAACCGCGCGGGTGCGGAACAGCACCAGCCAGTCAGCCTCGGGCGCAGCAGCGTAACGGTCTCCAAATTCCGCTGCCAGCTTCTGGCCAAGCGGGATCAGATAATCTCCAGGATATAGCCCCTCGGGAATCTCGATCGTCTCGCCGAGTGCCTCGCGATAGCGCAGGTGCACCGACCGGGCCAAAGTATCGACCTGGCCACCGGCATCGTTGACATAATATTCGCGGATGACCTTGTAGCCTGAATATTCGAGCAATGTCGCCAGCGCATCGCCCACGACCGCGCCGCGGCAATGGCCCATGTGCATGGGGCCGGTCGGGTTGGCAGAGACATATTCGATGTTGACCGTGATGCCCTTGCCCTGCTCCGAGCGGCCATAATCCGCGCCCGCTGCGGCGATGGCGTGAAGTTCCTCGATCCAGGCCGAGGGCGCGAGCCGCAGGTTCAGGAACCCGGGCCCGGCGATCTCGACCGCGGTGACCTCGTCCACCTTGCCCAGTTCGGCGCTGATCGCTTCAGCGAGCGCGCGCGGATTGGTGCCCGCAGGCTTGGCGAGCACCATCGCGGCGTTAGTTGCAAGATCGCCATGCGCAGGATCGCGCGGCGGCTCGACGGTCAGCGCGCCGCGGTTCAGCCCCGCAGGCAGGACGCCGCTGGCCTCCAACGCGTCGAGCGCGGTGTGCAGATGTTGGGTGAAACGGGTATAGAGTGTCATGATTTTTGGCCCTGATCGCATCACTCCTCTCCCTTCAGGGGAGAGGATACGAAGCCTTGGCAGCCTGCTGCCTAGGCGGAGTTGGAGAGGGGAAGCCAGACACCGGTCGTGCTCCCAGCCCTCTGCCTGCTTCACTGCGTGAAGCTGTTCCTCTCCCGTGAAGGGAGAGGGGTCAATGCAGCCTCATCGCGTCGCGTTGTACTGCAGCTGGTCCTGCGTCAGCTGGAAGCCGATCAGCAGTTCAAAGCTGGTCCGCTGGAGCGCGCTGCGCACTTCGGGAACCGACAGCGGATCGATCGCGGCATCGGGATCGCCCGACTTGCGCTTGCGGGTGATGCGCTCGCGGATGTCCTCGGGCAGCGTCGCTGCCGCCTTGTTGATATAGCCCGCGCCCGATGCCTTGGCTTCGGCACGATAGGAGCCATCGGCAAAGTTCAGCGTCACCGAACCCAGCCGCTTGGCGACCACGGTGTTGCCGCCGCGCATGACGGTGGAGAAATAGGGCAGCGTCACGGTGCGCTGGCCGCGGTTGTCGCTGCGCCGCGCCTGGACGTCGAAGCTGGCGGTCGCATAGATTTCCGCGCCGGTTTCATCGCACGCAGGGCGAACATTGGTGATCGTTGCCACCACGTCGATCGCGCTTGCATCGCGGCTGCTGGCGGGGTTGAAGATCGTGACATCGCCGGTGTGCTCGGGGATGGCGGTGTTGGGGCAGGCGCTCAGCGTCGATGCCACGCCGACGCCGGAATCCACCACCAGCTGGTTCTTCTCCGCACAGGCCGAAAGGCTGAGCAGCGCAAGCCCGGTTCCCATAACGGCAGCCAGGGATGCCTTGGGGGACGATTTCTTGGGCAGAATGGGCATGTTCAAACAAAAATCCTTCGAGGCCACAGTGCATCGCTCCTTATCTGCCGTTGGGTTTCAGCGCAACGACCAGATTCTTCGCCTGCCGATCGCACGGGATATGCTTCACACCGCGCCCCGCATCCCCTAAGACGGATGCGGAATTACGAAAGCCAATCTGAACATGACCGAAACCGCCCCCACCCCGGCCAATGCTTCTCCCGCGGTCAAGCCGCCGCTGCTGATCAAGATCGCCTCTCCCCGCGGATTTTGCGCCGGGGTCGACCGCGCGATCGAGATCGTCGAGCTGTCGCTGCACAAATATGGCGCACCGGTCTATGTCCGGCACGAGATCGTCCACAACAAGTTCGTGGTCGATAGCCTCAAGGCCAAGGGCGCGGTGTTCGTCGAAGAACTCGACGAGGTGCCCGATGGCGTACCGGTGGTGTTTTCCGCGCATGGCGTGCCCAAGGCGGTCCCCCACAAGGCCGCCGAGCGCGGGCTCAACTATCTCGATGCCACGTGCCCTCTGGTCTCCAAGGTTCACCGCCAGGCCGAACGCCAGGTCGAGGCCGGACGGCACATCATCTTTGTCGGCCACAAGGGTCATCCCGAGGTGATCGGCACCTTCGGCCAGGTCGAGCCCGGCAACATGACGCTGGTCGAGACGGTCGAGGATGTCGCCAATTTGCAGGTGGCCGACGAGACCAAGCTGGCGTTCCTCACCCAGACCACGCTGTCGGTCGATGACACCGCAGAAATCGTCGCCGCATTGCACCAGCGCTTCCCCGCGATCGTCGGGCCCAAGGGCGAGGATATCTGCTATGCCACCTCCAACCGCCAGGCGGCGGTCAAGGTGATGACCGATGATTGCGATCTGGTGCTGGTCATCGGCGCGCCCAACAGCTCGAACTCGCTGCGGCTGGTCGAGGTTGCCGAGCGCGAGGGCACCCGCGCCATGCTGATCCAGCGCGCGCAGGAAATCGAACTGCGCTGGTTTGACGGGGTGAACACCCTGGGTCTCACCGCAGGTGCCTCTGCCCCGGAAATCCTGGTGCGCGAGGTCGTCGACCTGCTCGGGCGGCATTTCGATGTCAAAGAGGAGCGCGTCAAGACCGTGGACGAGCGCATCACCTTCAAGCTGCCCCGCGCGCTTGCAGCTGAGGCCGATGCTGCCTGATGGCTGTCTATACCCATGTCAGCGCCGAGATGATGGCGCGGTTTCTGGACGACTATGACACCGGCGAGCTGATCAGTTTCAAGGGCATCGCCGAGGGCGTCGAGAACAGCAACTTTCTGGTCGAGACGCGCGGCGGCCAAGATGGCCACCGCTTTATCCTGACGCTGTATGAAAAGCGCGTCGATCCGGGCGATCTGCCGTTCTTCATGGCGTTGCTCGATCATCTGGCGATGCGCGGCTGCCGCGTGCCGCGTGCGATTGCCGACCGGCAGGGCGTGCAGATCAGGGAGCTTGCCGGACGCCCGGCCTGCCTGATCGAGTTCCTCGAAGGCATTTCGCTCAGCGCGCCGACGCCTGCGCAGGCGAGCGCTGCCGGCATCGCGCTTGCTGACCTGCATCTGGCGGTCGCGGATTTTTCCGGCACCCGCCCCAACAGCATGGGGCTGGCCGCCTGGCGCGATCTGGCCGAGCGCTGCGCCGGCCAATGGCAGCAGATCGACCCCGGACTCGAGCAGATGGTGAGCACCGCGCTGAGCGATCTGGAAGCGCACTGGCCCAGCGATCTGCCGCAATCGGTGATCCATGCGGATCTGTTTCCCGACAATGTGCTGATGCTGGGCGACCGGGTCAGCGGGCTGATCGACTTTTATTTCTCGTGTACCGATGCGCGCGCCTATGATCTGGCGATCACGCACAGCGCGTGGTGTTTCAGCAATGACGGGCGCAATTTCGACACCGGCTTGTCGGACGCATTACTGCAGGGCTATCGCAGCCGACTTGCGCTCAACGATGCCGAAACTGCGGCGCTTCCCATTCTGGCACGCGGCGCAGCGTTGCGTTTTACATTGAGCCGCGCGTATGACTGGATCAACACCCCGGCCGACGCCCTGGTCACCCGCAAGGACCCCATGGCGTTCGCCCGGCGGCTGGCATTCTATTCGGACCCGGCCAACGCCAGGCTGTTTGCCTGATCGCCGCCGGGTGGGATGGAACGGGTCCGGAGCAGATCGAGACGATGGTTGAATGGACATGAAAACGGTCGAAATCTTTACCGACGGCGCGTGCAAGGGTAATCCCGGCCCCGGCGGCTGGGGGGCGATCATCCGCTATGGCAAGCACGAAAAGGAGCTTTCGGGCGGCGAGCCGGACACCACCAACAATCGCATGGAGATGACCGCCGCGATCCGCGCACTCGAACTGCTGATCGAGCCGTGCAAGGTCGTCCTCTATACCGACAGCACCTATGTGAAGGACGGCATCACCAAATGGGTCGATGGCTGGCAGCGCAACGGCTGGAAGACCGCCTCGAAAAAGCCCGTACGCAACGCGGACCTTTGGCACGAGCTGATTGCCGCAGTATCGCGTCACCAGATCGACTGGCGCTGGGTCAAGGGCCATGCCGGCCACCCCGAAAATGAGCGCGCCGACCAGCTGGCGAGCGCTGCGGCAATGGCCATCGGGCGCTGACAGGTCAGGACTGATCCAAGGCTCAATCTGCCGTCACCCCCGCGCACGCGGGGGTCCCGCTTGTCTACGATCGCTGCAAAAAAGCGGGATTCCCGCGTTCGCGGGAATGACGATCACGGCGAATGACCAGACGCGTCAGCTGTTGTCTTCGATCGGCGCTTCGGGCCCGTTCTTCTTGATCGATTCGATCGCGTTCTTGGCGGATGCCTTGCTGGCATAGCCTTCGGTCGAGAACATCACTTCCGAATTGTACTTGAACCGCACCCGGAATTCGCCGCCCTTGTCCTTGTAGATCTCAAAACTGTGCGCCATCGACTCGACTCCCTCAAACCGAGTGAGAGATTATAACCTAAGTCAATCACGTGCCAGCATTCTCACCCCAGCCGTGCGGGATTATACAATTGCGCATCCACCGCGCGCAGCATCGCATCGGGAGTGATACCCAGCAGGATGGCGGCGGCCAGCTTGGCGGCGGCAGGCGCAGTCTGGATGCCGAAGCCGCCCTGGCCTGCAAACCAGAAGAAGCAGGGATTGTCCGCGGCAAAGCCGATCAGCGGCAGCCTGTCGGGCGCGAAGCTGCGTTGGCCTGCCCAGCGATGCTCCACCGCCTCGATCCGCCAGTCCATCACCTGGCCGAAACGGTCGATGGCGAGCGCCATGTCCAGCTCGTCGGGCGCGGTGTCGCCGGGCTCTTCGGGGGTTTCGTCATGCGGGCTGAGCCACAGGCGTCCGGCCTCGGGCTTGAAGTAATAATCGCCGCGCACGCCCAGTGTCAGCGGCAGGTCGGCAGACGCAGCAGGCGCGGTGCGCAGTTGGATCACGGTACGGCGATAGGGTCGGACGCCCAGCGGTCGAACGCCTGCGCGTTCCGCCACCGGATCGGCCCAGGCTCCGGCGGCATCGACCAGCTTTGCCGCCGTTACCTGCTGCTCGCCCAGCGTCAGCGTCCAGCTGCCCGACGCGTGCACCGCGCCGACCAGCGGCGCGCGCAAAGCGATCGCCGCTCCCGCGCGGCGCGCGACCGCCAGATAGGCCTGATGCAGCCCGCCGACATCGATGTCCTGGCAATCGGGCTCATAGGTACCCGCGACGATATCGGCGGCCAGCCCGGGCAGCATCGCATCGAGCGCTGCCCTGTCGCGGCGCTCCATCCGCACGCCCGAGCCTGCGAACTCGGCCTCGAAGGCATCGAGCAGCGCCAGCTCGTCGCGGCGCGCCAGCGTCAGCGATCCGCGCGGCCCAAGAAAACTGCGCTCGCCATAGCCCGGCGGAGGCGAATGCAGCCAGGGGCCCGACGCCGTGGTCAGCGGCTGCACCTGCGGCCCGCCATAGCTTTCCGCCCAGAAGGCTGCCGAGCGACCGGTGGAATGATAACCCGGGCGATCCTCTGCCTCGGCGATCAGCACCCGGCAGTGGGGTGCGATTTCCGCAGCAAGGCTGGCCCCGGCGATCCCGGCGCCGATGATGACGACATCATAATCCGGCATCAGGCGGCTGCTCCGACCCTTTCGGTCGCGGTCCCGGCCACCTTGCGCTCCAGGAAGTCGTCAATCGTCTGCAGCACCTGATCGCGGATGGGATCCACCTCGCGCAGCACCTCGTGCCTGGCCTCGCGCCCGAAGGCGAGCAACTCGGCGCCGGGAATGCGCGCCGCAGCGGCCAGCGTCGCCTTGTTGTCGACCAGCTGGTCCGCGCTGGTGCCGATCAGCAGCATCGGGATGCGCAGCTTTTCCCACTGGCCGGGCGCGTTGAGGCGGATGTTCGATTCATACGCGCGCTCGACCCAGTGCCAGCTCGCCGGTCCCATCACCAGCTCGGGGCGCTCTCCCCACCACCACAGCTCGTCAGCATAGCGGTCATTGTCGTGGGTCAGCAACGTCTGGCGGATCGCGAGCGGCGAAGCGGGCTTTTCGCTCACCTTCCAGGCGGGGCGCTCGGGACGTCCCATTCGGCGCATCATCCGGGTGACGAGGTGCCCGAAGGACATCGGCAGGCCCAGCCCCTTCAGCCCCAGCATCGGCGCGCTCAGCACCGCGGCCACTGGATCGATCCGCTTTTCCTGGATCGCGCGCGCGATCAGATGCCCACCCATCGAATGGCCGACAACGACGTGCGGGCCGGGGCGCGAGGCCGACCATTCAGCCCAGAGGCCCGAAATGTCATCGATCCAGTGGGCGAAATCCTCGATATGCCCGACATATTGGTGATCGGACATGCGACCGCTGCCGCCCTGCCCGCGCCAGTCGGCAGATGTGACGTTCCACCCCTGCGCCTGCCAGTGCGCCAGCGTCTCGATATATTTTTCGTAGATATCGCCGCGGCCCGGCATGAACAGGATCGACCCGCGCGCAGGGCCCTGAGCCATCATGTCGATCCGGCGCAGCTTCCAGCCGTCTGCGGCGGTCCAGTGGCTTTCGACCGCATCGTCAGGAATGGCGCGCCGATCAATGGTTACTTTTTGGTAAGTCATCGCCGCTATACGCCAGTTCCCATGGAAAACATGCCTTTCGTCTACGGTCTGCTGGCCATGTTGGCAATCGCGCTGTTGCACGCGGCTTATACCGACATCGTGCGGCGCGAGATCGAGGACTGGCTCAATGCCGCCATCGCGCTTGGCGCGCCGCTGTTCTGGTGGGCCTGCGGTCTTTCGCTGTGGCCCGATGTGGCGATGCAGCTGGCGCTGGGCGCGGGCGTGTTCATCTTCTTTGCCCTGATGTTCGCGCTGGGCGCGATGGGCGGCGGCGATGTCAAGCTGCTGGGCGCGATCGCGCTGTGGTTCCCCTGGGGGGTCATGGCAAAGGTAGCGATCGCGATGTCGCTGATCGGCGCGGTGCTCACCGTCATCATCCTGATCGAACACAAAATGCACCGAAAGCTGGGTCAGCCCGAAGTGCCATATGGCGTTGCCATCGCAATTGCGGCGCTTTGGCCGGTTGGCGAACGCTTTTTTAACCATTTTGCCTGAGAAGATCAGCATTCTGAAGGACTTTGGGGGCCATCAACGTCATGGATAAACGGAAAGTCATCCTGCTGGCAGGCGCGCTACTGGTCGCGCTTTGCACCGCATTTCTGGCCCGAAGCCTTTTCACCGGCTCGGCCGCGCCGGAGGTTACGGCCGCCGTGCAGGTGGCAGAGCCCAACGGCCCCCGCGTCCTGGTGGCGAATCGTTCGCTGCCCGTCGGTACCATCATCACACCCGACAGCGTCGCCTTCCAGCCCTGGCCCGCCAAGCTGGTGAGCAACGCCTATTTCCTGGAAGACGGCGCCAAAATCGAAACGCTGCTGGGCACCGTGGTGCGCAACGCGATCACCGCCGGACAGCCGGTCACGCAAGGATCGCTGGTCAAGCCGGGCGATCGCGGCTTCCTGGCCGCAGCGCTCGGCCCCGGCATGCGCGCCGTCACCGTGCCCGTATCGGCCCGCACCGGCGTTGCCGGCTTCGTGTTTCCCGGTGACCGCGTCGACCTTGTCCTGACCCAGTCGGTCGAGGGCGAAGGCGGCCCGGCGCTGAAAGCGTCCGAAACCATCATCCGCAACCTGCGCGTCCTCGCCACCGACCAGCGCGTCAACGCCGAGAACGCCGAAGGCAACACCGAGGTGATCGCCTTCTCCACCGTCACCGTCGAAGCCACGCCAAAGCTGGCCGAGAAGATCGCGGTGGCACAGACCATCGGCACGCTCAGCCTTTCGCTGCGCTCGATCGCGGACAACGAGGCCGAGCTCGAACGCTCGATGGCGGCAGGCGATGTCTCTGTGCCCGAAGGCGCCGATCGCAAGACCGAAAACAAGTTCCTCAAGGCGCTCGCCACCCGCCCGGTCGATACCGACGTGACCTATGTCACCGGCGGCGATGTCTCGCGCTTCCAGCGTCGCAGCGTTCCGCCGATGTCGAGCGGTCGCCGTCAATCCGAATATGCCGGCCCCATACCCGCCGGTGCACCTGCTGCCAGCGCCCCCGCCCCGTCCGTGCCCATGGGCCCGGTCGTGCGGGTCGCGCGTGGAAATGATGTGACCGTTGTTCCGGTCGGAGGGAAATGACCATGCGTTTTTCCAATATCCTCAAGGGTGCACTGCTGTGCGGCGTGGTCGCGGTGGGGGGTTCGCTCACCGGCCTGGCGCCGATGACCGGCAGCCCCGCCAACGCCCAGTCGGCGATGCAGCGCCCTGCTGAAACGCTGGTGCTCTCGATCGGGCGCGGCCAGCTGATCCAGCTTCCCGGAACGATGACCGATCTGTTCGTCGCCGATACCGGCGTCGCGGATGTGCAGGTGAAGTCTTCCCGCCAGCTGTATGTGTTCGGCAAGGCGGGCGGTGAAACGACGCTCTATGCCAGCAACGCGGCAGGCCAGGTGGTCTATTCCGCCACGGTGCGGGTCGGATCGAACCTCGACTCGATCGACCAGATGCTGACGCTGGCCATGCCCGACGCCAAGGTGCGCGTGAGCACGCTGAACGGCGTGGTGCTGCTCACCGGCACCGTCGGTGCTCCCGTCGACAGCGCCGAGGCCGAACGGCTTGTCCAGGCGTTCGTCGGAGACAACGTCAAGGTCATCAGCCGCTTGCAGACCGCCACCCCGATGCAGGTCAACCTGCAGGTGCGCATCGCCGAGGTCAGCCGTTCGCTGGTCAAGGAAATCGGCGCCAACCTGCTGACCCGCGACCTCACCGGCGGCTTCCAGTTCGGCGTCTCGCGCGCCAGCCGCAACTTTGCCAGCATCCGCGACACGCTGGATGTGACGACGCTGCCGCGGATCGACGCGTCCGGCCAGTTCGGCCTGCCCGCGGGCACGCTGTCGCTGCCGTTCAACCCTGCCACCGGCCAGTTCGTCACCGGGGGCAGCACCACCGGCTTTCTCAACGGCATCGACGGCAAGACCGCGATCCAGGCGGCAGGCCGACTGTTCGGTGTCGATATCGCCAGCGCATTCGATCTGGCCGAACAGGTCGGTCTGATCACCACGCTGTCGCAGCCGAACCTGACCGCGCTTTCGGGCGAAACCGCAGACTTCCTGGCGGGTGGCGAATTCCCCATCCCGATCAACCAGGGCCTGGGCACCACCACGATCGAGTACAAGAACTTCGGAGTCAGCCTGGCCTATACGCCCACGGTGCTGGCCAACGGCCGGATCTCGATGCGGGTACGGCCCGAAGTGTCCGAACTGTCCTCGGCAGGCTCGGTCACGCTCAACGGCTTCCAGGTGCCTGCACTGACCATCCGCCGCGCGGAAACGACGGTCGAACTGGGATCGGGCGAAAGCTTCATGATCGCAGGGCTGCTGAGCAACAACTCACAGAACCTCGTCGACAAGGCTCCGGGCCTGGGCGACGTTCCGGTGCTGGGCAACCTGTTCAAGTCCACCAACTTCCGCAAGGGCGAGACCGAGCTGGTCATCGTGGTGACGCCGTATCTGGTCAAGCCCGTCAACGCCAACGACATCAAGCTGCCCACCGATGCCTTCCGCACGCCGGATGATCTGCAGCGGTTGATCAACAGCCAGCAGTCGGACGGCATTTCGGGCGGCGACCGGCCCAAGCCGAGCGTGGCGCCTGCCGAAGGCGGCAGCGGCGCACCGGAATTCGGCGCCCTGCCCAGCCAGCCGCGTGCTCTGCCTTCATCGGCAGCCAAGCCCCAGCGCGATGCCAAATCAGGCAAGGCTTCATCCCGCAACGGTGGCAAACCCGGCGATCTCGCCGCCGCCACCCCCGGATTTTCGTTCGACTAAGGCCAGCGACCGCCCTTGAGGAGACTATCAATGCGCGCTTATCATGCAGCCATCGCAGCAGCGGCCGTCCTGACCTTGTCCGGCTGTGGCAATATGGCCAGCAACCGTTCGCTGGAAAGCGTCCACCAGCCGATCGTGTCGCGATCGAACTACACGCTCGATCTCAACGCGCAGGGCGGCTCTCTGCCCACGCAGGAACAAAGGCGCCTCGCCGAATGGTTCCAGGCGATGGACCTGGGCTATGGCGATCGCGTCGCGGTTGACGATCCGGCGGGCCGCAACGTCGTGGTCAAGTCGGCGGTCGAGGCTGCCGCCTCGCGCCACGGCCTGCTGGTCAATGATGTCGCCCCGGTCACCACCGGCGAGATCGCACCCGGCACCATCCGCGTCGTCGTGACGCGCAGCACCGCCAGCGTCCCCGGCTGCCCCGACTGGCAGACCAAGCTCGAGATGAACTATCGCAACGCGACCAGCAGCAACTACGGCTGTTCGGTCAATGCCAACATGGCATCGATGGTCGCCAACAAGGAAGATCTGGTGCGCGGCGAGCCGGGCAGCGGCACGGTCGCCACGCAGCGCTCCGACGCTGCGATCAAGCAGTATCGCGAGGCTCCGCCGACCGGCGCGCAGGGATTGAAACAGGGCTCTACCCAGCAGGGAGGATCGCAGTGAACGCACCGTGGAAGCCTGGCATGGCCGCGACCCGCGACCAGTTTGCCGCCTATATCTGCGACGAGCCTACGCTGGACATAGTCCGCGCGATGGCCATCAACATGGGCTGGCCGCCTGAGAAGTGCAACAAGGGCGGCCTGCGCAACGCGGTGCAGTCGCTCTCGATCACCGCGAGCCCCAACATCCTGCTGGTCGACCTGTCCGAATCGGGCGACCCGCTGAACGACATCAACGCGCTGGCGGAAGTCTGCGAGCCCGGCACCGTGGTGATCGCCATGGGCCAGGTCAACGACGTGCGCCTGTACCGCGATCTCATCGCCAGCGGCCTGCACGATTATCTGCTCAAGCCCGTGGGCCCCGACCATATCCGCGACACCATCCTGCAGGCGCAGGCCATGCTCAACGCGCCCAAGGCCGGTGAAGCCACCGCCGAGCGCGCGCATGTCGGCATCATGGTCATCGGCACCCGCGGCGGCGTGGGGGCATCGACTGTCGCAACCTCGCTCGCCTGGCAGCTCAGCAAGAATGCCGGGCACACCACCGCGCTGCTCGATCTCGACCTGCACTTCGGCACCGGCGCGCTGACGATGGATCTGGAACCGGGCCGCGGCCTGACCGACGCCATCGACAATCCGAGCCGCATCGACGGGCTGTTCATCGAACGCGCAATGATCAAGGCCAACGACAAACTGTCGATCCTCTCGGCCGAAGCGCCGATCAGCTCGCCGCTGATCACCGATGGCACCGCGTTCTTCCAGCTGCAGGAAGAGTTCCGCCACGCCTTCGAAAACACCGTGGTCGATCTGCCGCGCCAGATGCTGATCGATTATCCGCATCTGGTGTCCGAAACCAACATCGCGGTGCTGGTCACCGAGTTGACGCTGGCATCGGCACGCGATGCGATCCGCCTGCTCGCCTGGCTCAAGAGCAACGCGCCTGCCGCGCGGGTGCTGGTGGTCGCCAACAAGGTGCAGCCGGCCGCGCTGGAGATCAGCCGCGCCGATTTCGAGACCACGATCGAACGCAAGATCGACTTCCTGATCCCCGCCGACCCCAAGACTGCGGCGCAGGCTGCCAAGCTGGGCCAGCCTTTCTGTGAGGCGGGCAAGTCGACCAAGGCGGGCGCGGTGATGAAGTCGCTGACCGACCGCTGCCTGGGCATGGCCGAGGAAGAAGTCGCTGCCGAGAAGGATACCGGCGGAGCGAAGAAATCGCTGCTCGGCAAGTTCGGCGACTTCAAGTCGCTGCTACCGAGCAAGCCCGGCAAGAAGTAACCGGGCCCGCGGCGTCCTTCAGGAACGCTGCGGCCCCACAATGCGGATGGAATGCGCATGAACATGGTGCAGACATTGCTGTTGGCCGGCGGCCTGCTGAGCGTTATCGCGCTGATAGCGATGGCGTTTGGCGGACCCAACGCCCGCAAGGAACTGCAGCGTCGCATTCTGGCCGTGCGCGAACGCTATAGCGAGAATGCCAGCGCCAAGGTCGAGGCGCAGATGCGCAAGGCGATCGCCAACCGCAAGCCGCGGTTCAACCAGGCCGGCGAGGATCTGACCAAGGTCCAGATGCTGGCTCGCAGGCTGGCGATGACCGGCAAGAGCTGGACCGTCGTCCAGTTCGGTCAGGTCGTGATCGGCCTCGGGCTGATCGTGGCGCTGCTTATCTATATGCGGTCGGGTCAGTTGATGATGAGCCTGTTCATCGGATCGGCATTGGGCTTCGGCCTGCCGCACATGGTCGTCGGCCATTTCATCAAGCGCCGTCTCAACAAGTTCACCCAGCACTTTCCCGATGCCATCGATCTGCTGGTGCGCGGCCTGCGCTCGGGCCTGCCCGTCACCGAGACGCTGCAGGTCGTCGCCAAGGAAATCCCCGGCCCGGTGGGCGAGGAGTTCAAGCTGGTGACCGAGCGGATCAAGATCGGCCGCTCGATGGAAGATGCGCTGCAGGAAAGCGCCAACCGCCTGCAGACGCCCGAATTCAACTTCTTCTGCATCACGCTCGCCATCCAGCGCGAGACAGGCGGCAACCTTGCCGAAACGCTGTCCAACCTCGGCGCGGTGCTGCGCTCGCGTGCGCAGATGAAGCTCAAGATCCGCGCGCTGTCGTCCGAATCCAAGGCGTCGGCCTATATCGTGGGATCGCTGCCGTTCCTGGTGTTCATCATGATCTGGTGGGTGAACCCCGAATATCTGGCCGGCTTCTTCAGCGAAGAGCGGCTGATGATCGCCGGGCTCGGCGGGCTGCTCTGGATGAGCATCGGCGTCTTCATCATGGCCAAAATGGTCAGTTTCGAAATCTGATCGGGGGAAGAGGGAACCGTGCCTGACGCAGCCAATCCTACCCTGATGGGGGTCGACGTGATTTTTGTCGCCACGCTGCTTGCAGCGGTTGCGACGCTTGCCGTGATGATTGCCATCTATGCCGCCACCACCGTGCGCGATCCCATGGCCAAGCGGGTCAAGGCGCTGAGCGAGCGTCGCGAGCAGCTGAAGGCAGGGATCACCGCATCCACCGCCAAGAAGCGCACGCGCATCGTCCACAAGAGCGACACCACCGACAAGATGCGCAGCACACTGCAATCGCTGCGCGTGCTGCAGGACGAGCAGCTCAAATCGGCGCAGCAGAAGCTCGCGCAGGCGGGCATCCGCTCAAAGGATGTCGCGGTTGCGATCATCTTTGGCCGCATGGTGCTGCCGATCGCGCTGGGCGGGCTTGCCGCGTTGCTGATCTATGGCCTGGGCGTGCTGGTCCCCGACTGGACGCCGATGAAGAAGTTCGGCCTGTTCGCGACCATCCTGCTGCTGAGCTACAAGGCGCCCGACCTGTTCGTGCAGAACATCATCTCCAAGCGCACCGATGCCATCCGCAAGGGCCTGCCCGACGCGCTCGATCTGCTGGTGATCTGCGCCGAGGCCGGTCTCACCGTCGATGCCGCATTCAACCGCGTCGCCAAGGAACTGGGCCGCGCCTATCCCGAGCTCGGCGACGAGTTTGCGCTGACCGCGATCGAGCTTGCCTTCCTCACCGAACGGCGCCAGGCGTTCGAGAACCTCGCCTATCGCGTGGCACTGGACTCGGTGCGCGGGGTGGTCACCACCATGATCCAGACCGAAAAATACGGCACGCCATTGGCGTCCGCGCTGCGTGTGCTGTCGGCCGAGTTCCGCAACGAGCGCATGATGCGCGCCGAGGAAAAGGCCGCCCGCCTGCCCGCGATCATGACCGTGCCGCTGATCCTGTTCATCCTGCCGACGCTCTTCGTCGTCATCCTGGGTCCGGCAGCCTGTTCGATCGCCGACGCCTTCGCCAAACAGTGACGCGCCCGATCGCGTGACATAAAAAAGGGGCGATCCCGCATAACGGAATCGCCCCAGGTCACTGATGTACACCGGCTGAAATCTTGCCCTTGCGGGGCTCCCCTTCAGCCAGTGTCCCCCATCAATCTCTCAAATCAGTACTTCGCCCGCAGCGTGATACCGTACATCCGCGGCTCCTCGACAAAGCCGATGCGCGAGCGGGTGCCTGCACCACCGCGCAGCGGGGTGTTGGCGGTGATGCCGCGGGTGATCTCGTTGTTGAGGTTGGTGCCCCACAGTTCGAACGAGAAGCGGTCATCGGGCGTGGTGAAACCAAGCCGCGCGTTCATCTTGAAATAGCTCTCCTGAATGTCGAGCGGGATCGGAAGGCCGTTGGTATCCAGCGGCGACGTGCTGGTGCGGCGGTCGTCCGAATAGTTGATGTTGAAGTTGGCGAGCATCTTCCAACCGGAATCGGTGATCTGGTTGTCATAGGTGATGCCGGCCACGCCCGTGAACTTGGGCGCGTTGGTGAGATCCGCGCCGCACAGGCTGCGCACCGTCTGCAGCGTCGCGGCATTGCCCACCACGCCATTGGCGCAGTTGCGGGGATAGCGCGCATCGGCATAGGTGACCGCCAGATTGACCAAGATGCCCGAGTCGAACTGACCGAACATTTCCAGTTCCGCACCGGTCGACTTGGCGGCTGCCACGTTGAACGTCTGGAACTGCACGCCGGTGAATTCGAGCACCTGGAAGTCGGTCATGTCCATGTGGAACAGCGCCAGGTTGGCACGGATGCGGCCATTGGCGAACTCGGTCTTGATCCCCGCCTCATAGGCATCGACCTTTTCCGAGTTGAACGCCGGGTTGGCTCCGTTGGCGGCAGCTGCCGGGTCGAGGTTGAAACCGCCCGACTTGAAGCCGTGGCTGAAGCCGGCATACGCCAGGAAGCCGTTGTTGGTGTTGTACGCGATCTGCGCGGTGTAGGTCAGCTCGTCATCCTTGAACACCCGGTTGAACTCGCGCGGCAGCGGGAGGCCCGGGATGGTGCTGGCCAGCACGGTGCCGCCGGTACCGGGGACAGTCAGCCCCACCGAGGTGGCGAACGGGAAGCAGGTCGCGCCCAGCGCGCCGCCGCGTAAGGCGGCGGGCACGGCACCGGTGATCACGCCGTTGACGATCGCCTGACAGGCCGGCGAGTTTGCCGCCAGCTGGTCGAAGCTGCCCTGCTTCTTTTCATCGACATAGCGCGCACCCAAAGTGAGGCTGAGATTGTCGGTGATGTTGAACACGTTGTGGGTGAAGATCGAGAAGCTCTCGGCATCCTGACGGAAGCGGTTGACCGCGAAGTTGCCCGCCGCATTGACTGGAACGCCGCCGTTGCCCAGCGCGGTGAGCGCGAACAGCGGATTGACGCCTGCCAGATTGCCGAAGTTACCGGCGCTGACCGCACGCTGATAGTCGGTGCCCAGCGTCATCGACTGGACCTCGTCGATCTTTTCGTCCGAATAATAAGCCCCGATCAGGAAATCGAGCGCATCGTTGAAGGCGCTGCCCTGGAAGCGCAGTTCATGCGTCATGGTCTTGATCGGGCCACCGGTCCGGGGGAAGCCAGCCGCTGCGGTCGAGCCGCGGCCGGTGCTGAACAGGTTGAGGCTGACAAAGTCGGATTCCTGCGCCGACTCCGCCTCGAAGTGGCGATACGACCCGATATAGGTCATCTGCGCCGGGCCAAGATCCCATTTCAGCTCGCCCGAAAAGCCGTACTGCTCGGTGTTGTTGAGGAACTGCTGGCTGTTGGTCTGCAGGTTGTTGAGCGCCGACTGGCCGAACACCGCGACGCCGTCATTGGGCAGGCCGTGGAACGCGAAGAAGGGCTGCAGCTCGGTCTCGCGGACGATCACCGCGTCGCAGCAATTTTCGGTCGCCTTGGCATAGTCACCGATCAGGCGGATGCTGATATCGGATGAAGGCTCCCACAGCAGCTGGCCGCGAATGACATAGCGGTCACGGTTGCTGCTTTCGGCGCCCGGGACACCGACGCTGTTCAGGAAGCCGTCGCGCTTGCGATAGGCACCCGAAACCCGCAGACCCAGCTGGTCGTTAACCAGCGGGACGCTGACCCCGGCCTGCACGTTGAAGAAGTCATAGTTGCCGTAGGTGAAGTTGCCGAATGCTTCCACCTTGGTCAGGTTGGGACGCTTGGTGGTCAGGTTGAGTGCACCTGCCGAAGTATTGCGGCCGAACAGCGTTCCCTGCGGCCCGCGCAGGATTTCGAGCCGCTCCAGATCGAGCAGATCGCCCAGCGCGATGCCGGGGCGCGACTGGTACACGCCATCGATGAACACGCCGACCGAGCTTTCGAGGCCCGTGTTGTTGCCGGTGGTGCCGACGCCGCGAATGCGGATCGAGGTGCCCTGGCTTTCGGTCTGCGAAGACTGGACGTTGAAGCTCGGCGAGATCGAGGTCAGCGACTTGATGTCCTGAACGTTCTGCCGGTCGAGCTGTTCCGGGCTGACCGCAGTGACCGCGATCGGGATGTCCTGGACGTCGGCCGCGCGCAGCGTGGCGGTGACAATAATGACTTCCCGCTCAGGCGCATCGGAGTCTTGCGCGTCCTGCGCCTGAGCCATCGATGTCATTGAGACAGTGCAAAGCAAGCCCATCACGGGCTTCCACAAAGTGCGCATCCTCTTCTCCCACAAGCAAAGTGTATATCTTGCTCTTTTGCCCCCACCGCTCTTCAGGCGATGCAAGGTGCAGTCAGAAAATTGTCACAACGCGTGCCGGATTGCAATTTTTTAATGCTATCTGCAGCTTTTTGCATGTTTCTGGGATGCCCGGAAAACTGCGATTTCTCGCTATGCTGCGGCGCAGCAGGCGCTTTACGTTACGGTAAGTTGCGCTCGCGCCACATATGGATGTATTTGCTACGGCGGTGCAGCACCACGCCGCGGCAGATCGGGGTTGCAATACCGAAAACGGACGTTAGCGTGCGACGTTTTAATCGATTAATTAAACGGGTGAGAGACATGGGCGGAGCGCTTTCGGGAATTACCATCGTCGAGCTGGCGGGCATCGGCCCGGGACCGTTCGCCGCGATGATGCTTGCCGATCATGGCGCCCGAGTCGTTCGCGTCGAGCGCGCTTCGAGCCGCTCCACGGTGGGCGATGCGGGCAACCGCGATATTCTCAACCGGAACCGTGAGGTGATCGCAGCCGATCTCAAAAGCCCCGACGGGATTGCGCAGGTGCGCGATCTCATCCGCGAAGCCGACGGCCTGATCGAGGGTTTTCGTCCCGGGGTTATGGAACGGCTAGGGCTGGGCCCCGATGTGCTGCTCGCCGACAATCCCGCACTTGTCTATGGCCGGATGACCGGCTGGGGCCAGACGGGTCCCTACGCCCCGCTAGCCGGCCACGACATCAACTATATCGCGCTGTCGGGCGCGCTGCACAGTTATGGCCGCGCAGGCGAGAAGCCGACGCCGCCGGTCAACGCGGTCGGCGATTTCGGCGGCGGCGGCATGATGATGGCGTTCGGCATGCTCGCAGGCATCCTGTCGGCGCGCAGCACCGGCAAGGGCCAGGTGATCGATTGCGCGATGACCGATGGCGCTGCGGTGCTCTCCGCGATGACCTACACCTTCCTTGCCAACGGCCAATGGCGCGACGAGCGCGGCGTCAACCTGCTCGATACCGGCGCGCATTTCTATGACACCTATGAATGCGCCGATGGCAAATACATCTCGCTCGGATCGATCGAGCCGCAATTCTATGCGCTGCTGCGCGAGAAGGCGGGGCTGACCGATCCGGCGTTCGACGCCCAGATGGACCCGCGCCAATGGGTCTCGCTCAAGGACAAGCTCACCGCCCTTTTCCTCACCAAGACCCGCGACGAATGGTGCGCGATCATGGAATACACCGACATCTGCTTCGCCCCGGTGCTGAGCCTGACCGAAGCGCCAGAACATCCCCACAACAAGCAGCGCGGCACCTTCGTGGAAGTGGCAGGCATGCTGCAACCAGCCCCTGCCCCGCGGTTCAGCGAGACCCCGGCGCCACCGGTGCGGATGGGGTGATGCTCGGTGCTTTGCCGACAAGCTCCAACTCTGCGCGAAAATGCTGGAGATTGCTGACAAGGCTTTGAACTGAAGATTTCAGTCTCACCAGCATTTCCTGAGCACGCGCCTCATCGACAAACGTGCGGGTAGTGGTGGATCCCATATCTGCGAATATGATCATCTTGAACTCTGCAAGCCAAAAACCTTCTCGGCTTGCATAAACGGTCATTGCGCCGTGATTAAGGGTGGTGCGCCACGCTGCCTGCTGCTGAAAGCGTTCCAGTGCCTGTAATGCTTTGCCGGAGCGCTTGATGTTTTTGATGTTGGGGAGATCAAAGCTTGCCGCTAGTTCCGCAAGTTTATGCCCAAAAAGATAGCCTGGCTTGAAGCCGGCAGTTTCTCCGGACGCTTTGCGGATAAGGACGATGGTTTCGGAAACGGCGTACTCGGCGTCCGTATAGCAATCCATGCACTTTGCCCGCCAGAGATGGACTTTATCGTCAATAGTTGACCAATCGCATCCAGTCTCTTGGGCTATATTCAACGTTATTGCGTTCATGCACGACAGGTAAGCAGTTACACCTTTCCAATTCGTTTCAGCCAGTATTTCTCACCCGAACACGCTCCACCCCGTCGCCTCCACCAGCTCCTCCAGCGCAATTGCGCCGACCATCGATGTGCCCGAGGCGTTGAGTCCCGGTGACCAGACCGCGATCGCGCCATGGCCAGGCGCGATGCATAGGATGCCGCCGCCGACGCCGCTCTTGCCGGGCAGACCGATGCGATAGGCGAAATCGCCGCTGTTGTCGTAATGGCCGCAGGTCATCATCACCGCGTTGATCCGGCGGCAGTTCTCGCGGGTGACGAGCTGTTCGCGGTTGATCGGATCGCAGCCGTCAAACGCCAGGAACAAAGCCGCGCGCGCCAGCTGGCGGCAGCTCATCCGCACCGCGCATTGGCGGAAATAGGCGTGCAGCGCGTCTTCCACGGGATTGGCCATGTTGCCGAACGCGGCCATGAAGTGCGCCAGCGCGCGGTTGCGCGATCCGGTCGCCGATTCCGATTCCGCCACCTCCTCGTCGATGCCGATGGTGTCATCGCCCGACAGCCGGTGAAACCGCGCCAGCAATTCCTGCACCATCGCATCGCGGTTGCTGGCGGCGACCAGCATGTCGGTGACGACGATCGCGCCAGCATTGATCAGCGGATTGCGCGGAATGCCCTTCTCGTTTTCCAGCTGCACAATGGAATTGAAGGCGCTGCCGGTCGGCTCGCGTCCCACCCGGTTCCACACCTCCTCGCCATAGTGCCTGAGCGCCATCGAGAGCGTGAAGACCTTGGAGATCGACTGGATCGAGAACGGTTCGTGGCTGTCGCCCAGTGTGATCATCTCGCCATTGCCCTGGACGATCGCCATGCCGAACCTGGCCGGGTCCACCCGGGCGAGCGCGGGGATATAGTCCGCCACCTTGCCGGTGCCGATGTGCGGCGCGACCGCTGCCTCGATCCGTGCCGTGATCGCCTGCCAGTCCATCCGTCCGCCCCCATGCTGCCTGTCTGCCGACTGTGTCGCACCCGATAGCCTGCCAAGCAAGTCGTTGCACGGGGGGCAGAAAAATAGCAGGGGGTCTGGATGTCGATTATCGCGCGCCTCATTCCAGACCGTTTCGTGCTGTTGCTGATGGCGACCATTCTGGCGGCCGCCTTGCTGCCGGTCACCGGTCAGGCCGCAGTGTATGCCGGCCACGCGGTCTCGGTGGCGATCTTTCTGCTGTTCTTCCTGCACGGCCTGCGCCTGCCGCGGGCAGAGGTTGTCATCGCGATGCGCAACTGGCGGCTTCAGAGCGTGATGTTCGGCTTCGTGTTCGTGTTCATGCCGATCCTCGGCCTTGCCGCCGCCAGCGCGCAGGACGGGCTGCTGCCCGAAGGGCTTGTGGTCGGGCTACTGTTCCTCGGCATCCTGCCATCGACTGTCCAGTCGGCGATCAGCTACTCGTCGCTGGCAGGCGGCAATGTCGCGGCATCGGTGATGGCATCGGCGCTGCTCAATCTCGCCGGGATCTTCATGACCCCGCTGCTGGTCGCGCTGCTGATCGGTGCAGGGGGCGGCGCGGCGATCGGTAGCGATACCGTGCTGCGGATCCTGGCCATCCTGCTGCTGCCCTTCGCGCTGGGTCAGCTGGCGCAAGGCTGGCTGGGAGCCTGGGCAGGCCGCAACAAGGCGCTGCTTTCGGTGCTCGACCGGATCGCGATCGTCCTTGCGGTGTATGTCGCGTTCAGCTCGGCGGTCTCAGGCGGCCAGATGCAGGCGCTGGACTGGGGCGTGCTGGGCACGCTCACGGCGATCATCTGCGTGATGATGGCCATCGCGATCGCCGCTGCCTGGGCGCTGGGCGGGGTCATCGCCCTGCCCCGCGCGGACCGGATCAGCCTGTTGTTCGCAGGGTCGCAGAAAAGCATCGCCACCGGTGCGCCTCTCGCCGCGATCCTTTTCGCAGGGCCGCAGGCGGGCCTCGCGATCCTGCCTGCGCTGATCTATCACCAGATTCAGCTGATCATTGCTGCACCCATCGCATCACGGCTGGCAAAAACCCGCGACGCCTGACGCTTTTTTGCTTTTCCTGCGGCCAGAGCGCAGCGATAGATAGGCGATGGATCCCACCAGCCCCTTTGCCATCGCCGACGCTCCGCCGCTGGACCCGGCAAAGTTCCGCGATCCGCTGATCACCGCCAAGGGCGAGCCGCGCGCCAGCGTGGCGATGACCGGGCTGGAGACGTTGTGGTTCAACACCGGCACATTGTGCAATCTCGCGTGCAAGAGCTGCTATATCGAAAGCTCGCCGCGCAACGATGCGCTGGTCTATCTCAGCCTTGCCGAGGTCACCGCCTATCTCGACGAGATCGCCGCATCGGGGCTCCCCACCCGCGAGATCGCCTTCACCGGCGGCGAGCCGTTCATGAACCCGGACATGATCGCCATCCTCGAATTGTGCCTGTCGCGCGGATTTGCCACTTTGGTGCTCTCCAACGCGATGCGCCCGTTGCGGCGGCATGAGGATGCGCTGCTGGCGCTGAATGCGCATTATGGACGCCAGCTGACCATCCGGGTGAGCCTCGACCATTACACCCAGGGCGTGCACGAAGCCGAGCGCGGCGGCAACAGCTGGGACAAGGCGATCGACGGCTTGCAATGGCTGGCGACGAACGGCTTTGCCATTGCGGTCGCGGGACGGCATCTGGCGCATGAGAGCGATGCCCGGGCGCGCGCCGGCTTTGCCGCACTGTTCGCGCAACACGGCCTGCCGGTCGATGTCGGCAATCCGCTGAGCTTCGTGATGTTCCCCGAGATGGACGCATCCGCCGATATCGCCGAGATCAGCACCGGATGCTGGGACATTCTGGGCAAGAGCCCCGATGCGATGATGTGCGCGACCAGCCGGATGGTGGTGAAGCACAGGGGTGCAGAGCGCCCCACGGTAGCGGCCTGCACATTGCTGCCCTATGATCCGGGCTTCGACATGGGGGCGACATTGGCCGAGGCGTCGCGCAGCGTCTCGCTCAACCATCCGCACTGCGCGCGCTTCTGCGTTCTGGGCGGAGCGAGTTGCAGCTAGGGGGGCGCCCACCTACATAGCAGCCAGGCGACGCTTCTATCCCGATGCCGCCAACGCCCACAGGTCAACACCCCGCATGCTTCCCCCCAAATCGCGTTCCGTCGCCTCATCTTCCGGACAGGCCGTCCCCAGCGGCCGCATCGCCCGGTTCGCCGGTTTCAGCAGCATGGCTGGCGGCATTGCGGGGACGATGCTGGTCGATGGCGCCAAGCAATGGGCGCAGGGCAAGCGTCCCAGCGTCGGCGACCTTCTGCTGACTCCCGCCAATGCGCGCAAGATTGCCGACAAGCTCGCCACTATGCGCGGCGCAGCGATGAAGCTCGGCCAGTTGATGTCGATGGACACCGGCGATTTCCTGCCGCCCGAGCTCGCCGACATCCTGGGCCGCCTGCGCGCCGATGCGCAACACATGCCGCAGGGGCAGTTGCGCAACGTGCTCAACCAGAACTGGGGCCGCGGCTGGGAAAAGCGCTTCAAGAGCTTCGATTTCAAGCCGATCGCCGCCGCCTCGATCGGCCAGGTGCACCGCGCGCGTACGCTCGACGGCCGCGATCTGGCGATCAAGGTGCAATATCCCGGCGTGCGCCAGAGCATCGACAGCGATGTCGACAATGTCGCCTCGCTGATCAAGCTCACCGGGCTGCTGCCTCCGGGGATCGACATCGACCCGATGCTGGCCGATGCCAAGGCGCAGCTGCACGAAGAGGCAGACTATGCGCACGAGGCCGCGCATCTTGCCCGCTTCGGCGAACTGCTCGCCGGCAGCGCCGATTTCCACGTGCCCGCGCTGCATGCGGACCTCACCACGCCCGACATCCTGGCGATGGACTATATCGAGAGCATCGCGATCGAGGACACCGCCCAGATGGGTGCCGAAGTGCGCGACCGCATCGTGCGGCTGGCGGTCGAGCTGCTGCTGCGCGAGCTTTTCGATTTCCGGCTGATGCAGACCGACCCGAATTTTGCCAACTATCGCTTCGATCCGGCCACCGGACGGCTGGTGCTGCTCGATTTTGGCGCGACGCGGGTGGTGACTGACAGGGTATCGGACGCCTACCGTACCCTGTTGCGCGGCGGGCTGAGCCGCGACCTCGCCCAGATGCGCGAGGGGGGCCTGGCGCTGGGGATGCTGCATCCCGATGCACCGGAGAACCACAAGGTCGCGGTGCTGGGCATGTTCGACACCGCATTCGAACCGCTTCGCCTCGACGCGCCGTTCGACTTCACCTCAAACGAGATGACGATGGAATTGCGCGACGAGGGCATGGCCTTTGCCAAGGAACGGACCTTCTGGCAGATCCCCCCGGTCGACACGCTGTTCATCCAGCGCAAGATCGGCGGCGTATTCCTGCTGGGCAGCCGCCTGAAGGCCAACCTCAACGTCTACCGGCTGATCCGCGACGCGCTCTAGAGCGGTGCAGCGGTCAGCCGCCCAGCTTGGTAACTTCCTGGCCTTCGGGGCTGGTGAAGCTGAAGCCCGAGAGCTTGTTCTTGGCCAGCGTGTTGACGAAGGACTGCGCCTCGTTGGGGCCTGAGAACGGCCCGGTCAGCAGGCGATTGGTGGCGTTGAGCGGCGTCCACCAGCCCTGCTTGCCCTTGAACAGCGCAGGCGCCTCGCCGGTCAGCCGCTTCCATTCCTTCGAGAGGTCCGCGCGGTTGGCGCCACCTGCGACCTGCACCCAGTAGCGCTTGGGATGCTTTGGCGGCGCGGGCTTGGCGGCGGCCTTTTTCGCCGCGGCCTTCTTTTCCTCGGCCTTCTTGTCCGCCAGCTTCTTGGCCTCGGCGATCTTGGGGTCGACTTTGGGCGGCAGCGGCTTGATCTTGGTGATGTCGACCGCGTTCTCGTCCGGGGCCAGTTCTTCGGGCGGAACCGAGATGCTTGCGATCACCGACGACAGGCTGACCCGCGCGGGAGCAGGCGCTGCAGCGGCAGGGGTCGCTGGCTGCGACCCGGCACCTTGCGGCAGGCTCGCCGCCGCGAGCGCGACCGGATTGGCGGCAGGCGGTGCAGACTGGGTCGGTGCTGGTACGGGCGTCGGCGAAGGGGTGGGCGCAGCGGCACGCGGCTGCTGGCCGATCTGCGCCAGATCAAATCCCCCCTGTCCGCTGCCTGCAGATGCAAGCGCAGTGGGTTGGGTTGCTTGCACGGTCTGGACCGCGGGCGGTAAAGGCTCGGCTGCTCGTGGCTGACGCTGGGGCTGCGCGGCACCGCTGGCCTGCGCCGCCGCCGGACCGGAGGTGCCGACCGGCGGAACCGAGTTGAACCCCGGCTTGGGCAGTTCGGTCATCCCTGCCATCAGCACTGGCCGCGTGCCGGATGCAACCGGCGGCGGCGTGGCGGGCGGCGACGTGACGGGCGATGGCGTCACGCTGGCCTGCGCGCTGGCCGTAGCCGGCTGCCGTATAACTGGATCGGCCGCCGTTGGCGCCTGGGGGGCCTGAGCTGCCACGTTGGTCTGCCCGCCGCTGGTGCGGGGAACCCGCGCCACTCGGACCGGTGCCTGGGTGGCGACCGAGGGCTGGACCGGTTCGGACGACGCGCGCGAGGAATCGGGCAGCGGCTGGACCGTTGCCGACGCCGATGCCGATCGCGTCTGGCCGGGCAAGGGCTGGACGGTGCCGGGCGCCGGGCGCGACTGGCCTTGGCGGGACTGGCCGGGAAGCGGCTGGACGGTGCCCGGTGCGGGCTGCGAGGACGCAATCTGCGCCGGGCTACCACGCCCGGGGATCAGCAAATCGGGCGGCGGAACCGGGCCCGGCGCGCGAGCCTGCACGGCGACGGGCCTGGCTGCTGCCTCAGCCTGCGCCAGCGCGATCGCCTCGCGCTCCTTCTTCGAAAGCTTGCCCGGCCTGCGCCGCTGCGACTTGTCTACCTTGGCGACCTTGCGCGACTTGCTGTCTGCCCCCGGCCCCAAAGGCTCGCCTGCGGGGATCAAGCCTGCATCGGCGCGGCCCGAGCGGACCCGCGGGGTCCCTGCCGAGGCATATTGGCGGTTGCGCGGATCGTCCTTGCCGATCGCCGCTGCTTGCGGGAACTGGCCGAAATGCGCGGCGGCTGCCTGCTGGGCTGGGGTCAGCCGTCCCATGAAGCGGAAGAACGGCTCGATCGATGCGGCCATCCGCTTGGGCATGGTCGCATCGGCGATCTCGATTGCACCCTGCGCGTCGCCGGTCACCGCGAGCACGAACGCGCGGGTGCGCCACGCGGCGGCATCGCGCTTGCGCAGCAGCGGATCGAGCTGTGCCTCGGCAGCGGCGCGGTCGCCCGAGATACCCAGCGAGAGGGCATAGCGGCGGATCGTCTCGTCATCACCGCCGCGCCGCAGCGCCAGCTCGTAATCGGCCTGCGCCGCATCGGAATTGCCGACCAGGTCATAGGCCAGCCCCCGGTCCGACGCGAACACCGATTCCGGCACGCCCAGCTTCTTCGCCTCTTCGAACAGGCGCAGCGCCTCATAGGGGTTTTCGTTGAGCAGCAGGCCCGATCCCAATCCCGCCTTCACCCGGCCATTGCCCGGCGCCATCTCGTCGGCGCGCGCGAAAAAGCCGATCGCCGCCTGCGGATCGCCCAGCAGCAAGGCCGCATTGCCCCCGTCGATCAGCGCATCGATATCGGCAGGGTTGAGCGCGAGCCGCTGCAGCGCGTTCTGCAATTCGCGCGTGCCCTTGGGCTGCGCGACATTGAGCGAGGAATAGCCGGCTTCACCGGCATCGGGCGCATCGGGGCCTTCTTCCTGCGCGTGGAGGGGCAAAGGTGCCAGGGCAACCATCGCTGCCAGCAGGGTCGCGGCCGAGCCGAGGAAACGCCAGTGGGAAAATCGGGTCAATGCCATGTTGATCCCGTCAGTCGTCGCTTGACCAGGTGATTGCAAGCGCATCCCGCATCACCACACGGCAGAGCGTGGCGCGTATTCGACAGCTTGCGGGAACCCTGGGCCCGCCGCCCGGAAAGGGGCAGCGGGCCGACAGGCTTACTGGTTATTCTGGCGGCCCAGAAAGCGCGGGATGTTGAGCGGCGGCGCATCGGTGCCGTCATCGCCATCCTCGTCATCACTGCGGGCGCCGCCGCGCGACAGGCTCGACATGCGCTCGAACAGCGTGCCGCCGCCGGTTGCCACGCGCGGAGCCTTGGCGGCAGGCGCAGCGGCTTCTGCAGCAGGAGCAGCAGCCACGGGCGCCGGCTCGTCCACCGGATCCATGCTGGCGGTATCGAGCAGCAGTTCGTCGCCCGCCGATGCGGCATCGGCATCATCGAGCGACTGCGCGGCCACGCCCAGATCCAGCGTTTCGGCGGCATCGGCCGCCACGGGGGCAGGCGTTGCAGCGAAGGATGGCGCAGGAGCCGGGGCCGGAGCAGGTGCGGGCGCCGCAACCGGTGCGGTGAAGCTGCGCGTGCCACCCTGGGCGAGCGAGAACGGACGCGAGTCTTCAGTGTTGTGCAGGGCTTCGCCATCGATTCCGGTGGCAACCACCGACACGCGGATCTTGCCTTCCAGATCGGGGTTGAACGCGCTGCCCCAGATGATGTTGGCATCCGGATCGACCAGTTCCTTGATGTGATTGGCCGCTTCGTCGACTTCCATCAGGCGCATGTCGTCGCCGCCGGTGATCGAGACGATGACGCCCTTGGCGCCCTTCATCGAAACGCCGTCGAGCAGCGGGTTGGCAATAGCGCGTTCCGCAGCTTCCAAAGCGCGACCATCGCCTTCGGCTTCACCGGTGCCCATCATCGCCTTGCCCATCTCGCGCATCACCGAACGGATATCGGCAAAGTCGAGGTTGATGAGGCCGGGGTTGACGATCAGGTCGGTGATCGAGCGCACGCCCTGCTGCAGCACTTCGTCGGCAAGCTGGAAGGCTTCCTTGAAGGTGGTGTTGGGGTTGGCGACCAGGAACAGGTTCTGGTTGGGGATCACGATCAGCGTGTCGACGTTCTTCTGCAGCTCGGCGATACCCGCTTCAGCCGCGCGCATGCGGCGCGTGCCTTCGAAGGTGAACGGCTTGGTGACGACGCCGACGGTGAGGATGCCGCGATCGCGCGCAGCCTTGGCCACCACCGGCGCTGCTCCGGTGCCGGTGCCGCCGCCCATGCCCGCAGCGATGAAGCACATGTGCGTGCCCTCGAGGATCGCCTCGATGTCGCCGACGGTTTCTTCCGCCGCCGCGCGGCCGACTTCGGGACGCGATCCGGCGCCCAGGCCCTGGGTGACATCGGGGCCAAGCTGGATGCGCTGTTCGGCAGTCGACGAGTTGAGCGCCTGCGCATCGGTGTTGGCGACGATGAAGTCGACGCCTTCCACATGCGCCGCGATCATGTTGGCAATTGCGTTGCCGCCTGCGCCGCCGATGCCGATCACCGCGATCCGCGGACGCAGTTCATCGACGGTGGGCGGTCCAATGGTGATGCTCATGCCTTAATTCTCCCCTGCTTCATAAATTTGAAGCAAATTACAAAGTGCACATTGCACAGATTGATTCGCGAATTCACGTAAAAAATCGGGTTTTTCCACCACTTCGTGCGTATCGTTGCGCCATTGGTCGCTCATCGTCAGAAATTGCCGACCAATGCCCGCCACAGACGCTGCAATACCGCCGCACCCGAATGGCGATGAACCTGCTGATAGCTCGACGCAATGCTGCGAATGTCCACCGGCTCGTCGGCCGCGAACAGCGCGAGCCCGGCCAGCGTCGAAAAGGCGGGGCCCGCATGCGCGTCCGGAAGACCCGCCAACCCCGAAGGCCGCCCGATCCGCACCGTGCGGCCCAGCGCCACCTGCATGTGATCGGCCAGCCCGCGCAGCTCCGCGCATCCGCCGGTGAGCACGATCCGCTGCCCCTGCGCGCCGGTAAAGCCCAGCTCCTTCAGTCCCTTGGTGATCTCTCCGATCAGATAATCGAGCGGCTGGCGGATGACCGATACCAGTTGCGCGCGGCTGATCGAATGCTTGTCGTCGGGCGCGCGCCCGCCCGCGCCCACCAGCTTGCTGTCCTCTTCGGGCAGGCGCAGGTCGATCATGTCGTGGTTGTCGCGCGGCGAGGATGTGGCAGCACCGTGGAAGCACTTGATCCGCTCGGCCTCGGCCCGGCGCAGCCCGAAGGCGGACGCGATCGCATCGGTGATGTCCGCGCCGCCAAAGGGAATGGTGAACAGCCCGACCAGCATGCCGCCGGCGTAGAGCGAGATGTTGGTGACCGCTGCGCCCATTTCGATCAATGCGACGCCCAGCTCGCGCTCTTCCTCGCCCAGGCACGCGGTGCCCGCCGCGATCGGCGCGGCAACGATGCCGCTGACGCCGAGATACGCCGCCGCCACGGTCTGGTCGATGTTGCGCACCGGCGCCCCATCGGCGAACACCACGTGGATATCGACGCCCAGCCGCTCGGCGTGCAGCCCGATCGGCTTCTTGACCCCGGTCGCGCCGTCGAGCGTGTAAAGCGCAGGTTGCGCGTGCAGCACCATGCGCCCGCCCGGCTGGATCGTTTCGCGCCCGGCGGCGAGCAGGTGATCGACGTCATCCTCGTCGATGCGGCCCCCGCCCAGATCTATCTCGACCCGCGCGATCGTGCTGGTGAGCCCGCCCGAGGTGCAGCTGACATGGACATGATCGATGTTGAGCCCGGCGATCCGCTCGGCCTGCTCGACCGCTTCGCGCACTGCAAGCTCGGTCGCCTGCATGTCGGTGATATAGCCGCGCTTGACCCCATCGCTCGCCCTCTGCCCGGTGCCCAGCACCAGCAGTTCGCCCGCATCGGTGCGTCCGACGATCATCGCGCAGACCTTGGACGAGCCGATGTCGAGCGCGCCGAAGGTCTTTTCGATCCGGGGGACGGCTGCGCCGCCCTTGCGGGGCTTGCCGCCGCTCATTGCGCTGCCGATGCGATCGCATCGCCTTCGGGTTTGGCGGGGTTGCGGGGTTTGCGCAAGTAAGCGCGCTCAGGATCGCGCAGATCGAAATAGGTCACGCCCTTGCCGAGCAGCCGGTTGACCCCGTCCATCCGCGCAAAGTTGATCAGCGCAGCTTCGGACAGGTCCTCGCCCTCGGGAAGTGCCAGCACCTCGCCGGTGTGGAAGGTCAGGTTCCAGCGGCGGTTGCCGACCCATTCGGCCTCCTTCACCTGCGGGGTCAGCGCGGGCGCTGCATCGAGCAGTTCGGTAAGGTCGCCGATCTTCGCATTGGCGCGCTTGCCGACGATCCGCAGCATCTTGGGATCGATCTGGCCGGGACTGGGCTCGAGCGCGACGCCTTCGGCATCGACCAGCATCACCTTGCCGCGATCCTCCCACACCGCCAACGGCTCGCGCTCGACGATATCGACGATCAGCGTATCGGGCAGCTGGCGCGAGATGCGCGCATCGGCGATCCAGCTGAACCGGGTGAGTTCGCGGCGGAGCTCTTCCAGATCGACCTGCGGCATCGACCGGTCCTTCTGCGCCAGCACGATCTCGTAGACCTTGAGCTCGTTCATCTTGTCTACGTTGCGCACCTCGACCTTCTTGACCTCGAAGCCCGCGCGCCCGGCGGCCAGCGCCATCTCCTCCTGCACCATGCCGGGCAGGCCCATGAACTGCGCGGTGATCACGCCGGCCAGCGCGAGCAGCCCGAGCACGCCGATGGTGACGGCCTTCTGCAGCTGCGCCTCGGTGAACGGCAGCCGTGCCAGCGCGGCGTTGGTGCGCGATCGTTGCGCGGTGCGCGGCTTGGCGCGGGTTGCGCCGCGCTTGGCCGATGTGCCGCGTTTAATCCGTGTCGTCATGCCGGGTGCCCCCCAATGCGCTTTCCACGATAATCTCAACCAGATCGGCATAGCTGATGCCGATATGTGCCGCCTGTTCGGGAACCAGGCTGAGAGGTGTCATACCCGGCTGTGTGTTGACTTCGAGCAGGAACAGCCCGTCCACACCCTTCTCGTCATCCCAGCGGAAGTCCGAGCGCGATGCGCCCTTGCATCCCAGGATGTTGTGCGCGCGCAGTGCCAGGTCCATGCACAGCGCCGCGATATCCTCGGGGATGTCGGCAGGGCAGATGTGCAGCGTCAGGCCGTCGGTATACTTGGCATCATAGTCGTAGAAGCCCGACTTGGTCTGCAGCTCGGTGACGCCCAATGCCCGGTCGCCCAGCACGGCAGTGGTCAGCTCGCGGCCCTTGATGAAAGGTTCGGCGAGCAGCTCGTCGAATTCCTGCCATGGTCCCACGGCATCGCGCGCAATCGGGTCACCATAATTGCTGTCCGCCTTGACGATGGCGACGCCGACCGACGAGCCTTCGTTGACGGGCTTCAGCACATAGGGGCGCGGCATCGGGTCGCCGGTGTAGAGGCTTTCGGAACGTACGATGTGCCCGCCGGGCATCGGAATGCCATGCGGCTGCAGCGCCTGCTTGGTCAGCACCTTGTCGATCGCGATCACCGAGGTGGCCATGCCGGAGTGCGTGTACGGGATCTGCATCAGATCGAGCATGCCCTGCACGCTGCCATCCTCGCCGGGCGTGCCGTGCAATGCGTTGAACACGATATCGGGACGGATGCCGGCCAGCACTGCGGCGACATTGCGGTCCATATCGACGCGCGTCACGGTGTGCCCGCGCGATTCCAGCGCCTTGGCGACGCCCTCGCCACTCATCAGCGACACTTCGCGTTCGGCCGACCAGCCGCCCATCAGCACGGCGATATGGAGCTTGGGGAGAGTCATGCTACGGGGCTCCCTATCCGCTGGATTTCCCATTCCAGCTCGACGCCCGATTGCGCCTTCACGCGGGAGCGCACTTCCTCGCCCAGCGCTTCGATGTCGGCGCTGGTGGCGGTGCCGGTGTTGATCAGGAAGTTGGTGTGTTTCTCGCTGACCTGCGCACCGCCGATCATCAGGCCGCGGCATCCGGCCTGGTCGACCAGAGCCCAAGCCTTGTGGCCATCGGGGTTCTTGAAGGTCGATCCGCCGGTCTTGCTGCGCAGCGGCTGGCTCGCCTCGCGCGAGGCGGCGATGCGGTCCATCTCGGCCTGGATCGCCGCCGGTTCGGCGGGGGAACCGGTGAAGGTTGCTCCGATCACGATCGCGCCCTCGGGCAGCTGCGAATGCCGATAGCTGTAATGCAAGTCGGCCAGCGCCAGCGTGCGCTGCGAACCATCGCGCAGCACCACGTCGCAATCGATCAGCACGTCCTTGACCTCGCGGCCATAAGCGCCGCCGTTCATCCGCACGAAACCACCGACCGTGCCGGGGATCGAGCGCAGAAATTCGAGCCCGCCTATGCCCGCATCGCGCGCGGTCGAAGAGACGAGAATGCCCGAGGCGCCTGCCCCGCAGCGCAGCGTCATGTCGCCTGCGCGTTCAACCTGCGCGAACGCCTTGCCCAGCCGCACGACGACGCCGGACACACCGCCGTCGCGCACGATCAGGTTCGATCCCAGCCCCAAAGCCATCACGGGCACGGAAGGATCGAGAGCCGCCAGAAACTCGGCCAGATCATCGGCATCCTTCGGTTCGAACAGCCAGTCGGCCGCGCCCCCGGTCTTGAACCACAGCAATGGCGCCAGCGGCGCATGCGCCGTCAGCCTGCCTGCCACTGCCGGCATCGTTTTGATCGAGGCGGCGGCTGCCGTCATTTAACGCCCCAGATCGACAGCCAGCTTTTCACCGCGCGCTGCTGCGCATTCGCGGCATCGCGCATCGCCGAGGCACCATCCACGGACTTCTTCCACGCCTCGAGTGCCTTCTGCCCCGCCTGCATCTGCTGGCGCTGGGCATCGATCATCTGCTTTTGCATGTCGATCATCCAGTCGAACGGCGTGCTCATGATGCCACTCTCCGCGCGCCGATCGCGTCGGCGAGCCCTGCCGCCCATTTGGTGATGTCGCCCGCGCCCAGGCAGATGACCATGTCGCCATCCTGCGCCTCGGCGGCCAGCAGATCGGCCAACTCTTCGGGGCCACTGATCGTGCGGGCCTGGCGGTGGCCGCGTGCCTTGAGGCCGCTTGCCAGCGCTTCGGCGCTGACGCCCTCGACCGGGTCCTCGCCCGCCGCATAGACCGGCGCGACATAGACGATGTCGGCATCGTTGAACGCCTGCTGGAACTCGTCCATCAGATCGCCCAGCCGCGAATAGCGGTGCGGCTGGACCACCGCGATGATGCGGTTCTGCACGCCCTCGCGCGCGGCTGCCAGCACCGCGCGGATTTCGACCGGGTGATGGCCGTAATCGTCGATGATCGTCACGCCATCCACGGTGCCGACATTGGTGAAGCGCCGCTTGACCCCGCCGAACTGGGCAAAACCGGTGATGATGTCGCTGTCCTGCATGCCCATCTGCAAGCCGACCGCGATCGCGGCGATCGCATTCTGCACATTGTGGCGGCCCGGCATCGGCATTTCGATGCCACTGATCTGCCGGGTCGAGCCATCGCGCTCGCGCACGGTGACGTCGAAGCGGTTGCCGCCTGGGATCGAGACGACATTGTCGCCGCGGATATCGGCCTGCGCGCTGAACCCGTAGGTGACGATCCGCCGGTCCTTGACCCGCGGCAGGATCGCCTGGACCTCGGGGTGATCGAGGCACAGGATCGCCGCGCCATAGAAGGGGACGTTCTGGACGAACTCGACGAACGCATCCTTGACCGCATCGAAGCTGCCATAATGGTCGAGATGTTCGGGATCGATGTTGGTGACCACCGCGATCGTGCCGTCGAGCCGCAGGAAGCTGCCATCGCTTTCATCAGCCTCGACCACCATCCACTCGCTCGCGCCCAAGCGGGCATTCGAGCCGTAGCTGTTGATGATGCCGCCGTTGATCACGGTAGGGTCGATGCCGCCCGCATCGAGCATGGCCGCGATCATCGAGGTGGTCGTGGTCTTGCCGTGCGTGCCCGCTACCGCGACGGTGGATTTCAGCCGCATCAGCTCGGCGAGCATTTCCGCGCGGCGCACCACGGGGACGCGCGTTTCCAGCGCCAGATCGACCTCGGGATTGCCGCGCTTGATCGCAGTGGAGGTGACCACCACGGCAGCATCGCCCAGGTTCTCCGCCTTGTGGCCGATCATCACCTTGATGCCGCGCTTGCGCAGGCCCTCGATGACATAGCCCTCGGCGATGTCGGACCCTTGAACCTTGTAGCCCAGATTGTGCATCACTTCGGCGATCCCGGACATGCCGATGCCGCCGATGCCGATGAAATGGATGGTCCCGATGTCGACTCCGACGCCCTTCATGCTTCTGCTCTTTCCGTATCGCGCGCGAGCGCTTCGCCGCCGATGGCGTGTCCCTTGGCGGCAGGCGCCACCCGGATCACATCGACCAATGGCGCACCGCCAAAACTTTCCACCAGATCGGCCAGGTCACGCACCGCGTGCGGATAGCCGCATTTGTGCGCGGCCAGCGCGGCGTTCTCGAGCGCGTGCGGGTCAAGCGCCATCTTCTGGATCTGCTTGGCCAGCTCCTTGGGCGTGAACGCCTCCTGCCGGATCGAGCGCGCACCGCCGGCCTTGACCATCTCGCGCGCATTGGCGGTCTGGTGGTCGTCGGTGGCGATCGGCAGCGGCACCAGGATCGCTGGCCTTCCCGCAGCGGTCAGCTCGGCGATCGTTGAAGCGCCAGCGCGGCCGATGAACAGGTGCGACCAGCCCAATTTCTCGGGCAGGTCATTCATATAGGTGGCGAGTTCTGCCGGAATGCCATGCTCGGCATATTTGGCGCGAACGCCTTCGATGTCCTCTTCGCGGCACTGCTGGACGACCTGCAGGCGGCGGCGCAGATTGACCGGCAGCATCGCAAGGCCGTCGGGCACCACTTCGGAGAGCACTCGCGCGCCCTGGCTTCCGCCGGTGACGAGCACGCGGAACACGCCATCCTCGAGCAGCGGCGGATAATTCTGCCCACGCAGTTCCAGCACCTCTTCGCGCACCGGATTGCCAACAACATGGACGCGGTCGGCATGTTTGGGGTTCAGCCGGTCGACCTGCTTGTAGGCGGTGGCGATCGCGTTGACCCGCCCCGCCATGAAGCGGTTGACCCGGCCCAGCACCGCGTTCTGCTCGTGGATCACCGTGGGGATCCCGGCCTTCTGCGCCGCCAGCAACGTAGGCAAGGCAGGATAGCCGCCAAAGCCCACCACCGCGGTCGGCTGGAAGGTCTCGAACAGGTTGAGCGCCATATTGCGCCCCGCCCAGATGCCCTTCATGCCCTTGAGCCAGCCCAAAGGCCCGCCCGCGATCCGGCCCGGCGGCAGGATGTGCACCTGATCGCCTTCGAAGATCCCCGGAATTTTCGCGCCGCGTTCATCGGTCACCAGCGCGATGTGGTGCCCGCGCTGCTGCAGCTCGCGCGCGAGCGCAAAGGCGGGGATCAGGTGTCCGCCGGTGCCGCCTGCGGCCAGCACATAATGGCGCGATACATTCATCCTCGGCTCCAGTCCTGACCGAGCAAAGTGCGGTCTTCGAACGGGTTACGCCGGGTCAGCGACAACAGCAATCCCGCGCCGATGCCCAGCGCGATCATCGACGATCCGCCATAGCTGATAAACGGCAGCGTCATGCCCTTGGAGGGGAACAGTTGCAGGTTCACCGCGATGTTGATGAACGCCTGGCCGCCCAGCTGCGCGGTGAGGCCCGCCACCGCCATGATGGTGAACAGGTCGCGTTCCTCGAGCAGCCGCATGCAGATGCGCGCGATGATCGCGAAATAGACGAGCGCGATCGCCGCGCAGGCGAGCAGGCCGAATTCCTCGCCGATGACGGAGAAGATATAGTCGGTGTGCGCCTCGGGCAGGTTGAACTTGTGCGTGCCTAGCCCCGGGCCGGTGCCGATGAGGCCGCCGCCGGTGAGCGTCTTGTGCGCGAACATGACATGGTCATATTCGCCCGCGCCGAACAGCCAGCCGTTGATGCGCTGGGTGGCGACCGGATAGAAGAAATAGGCGGCGGTCATGCCGACCGCGCCCAGCCCGACGCCGCCAGCGACCACCTGCATCGGCAGCCCGGCCAGCAGCATCAGCGTGAACCAGATGCCGATGAACATGATCGTCTGGCCGAGATCCGGCTGGCGCATCAGCAGCATGGCGATGCACAAAGTGATCGCTGCCGAGAGCTTGAGCACCGGCAGGCTGGGGTCTTTGACCCGCAGCGAGATGATCCAGCCCATGGTCACCGCATAGGCAGGCTTGAGGAATTCCGAGGGCTGGATGCCGATGCCGTAACCGATCCAGCGCTTGGCGCCGTTGACCGTGTTGCCCATGATCGGCACCAGCATCAGCAGCACGAAGCAGATGCACGCCATGATGATCGCCAGGCGCCGCGCCTCGCGCTTGGGCAGCATTGAGACCACGAACATGAAGCCCAGGCTGACGATGACCCAGCCCAATTGCCGATAGAAGAAATAGAGCGGGCTCAGCGTTTCGGTCGCGGTCGAGAGCCGCCGCGCGCTGGCGGGCGATGCCGCCTGCACCGCAATCAGCCCGATGGCGATCAGCATCATGATCAGCGCCAGCAGCACGCGGTCGAGTTCCCAGAACCAGATCGCCAGCTGCGAGCGGTCGCTGCGGCCCAGGCGGCGGCTGAGATTGCGCGGCAACTTGTAGGCGCGCGGGCCTGCCTGTGCGGCAGCGGGAGCGGTTGCAGCCAGATCGCTCATTGCGCGACATCCTTGTGCTGGTTGACATCCTGGGCGATCAACGCGTCGACGATCTGGCGGAAGCAGTCGCCACGCGCTTCGAAATCGCGGAACTGGTCGAACGAGGCGCAGGCCGGGGAAAGCAGAACGACGTCACCCGCCTTGGCATTGTCCATCGCGCTGCGCACGGCATTCGCCATCATTTCGGCGCGGGTCACCGGCATCACCTTTTCGAGCTGATCGGCAAACACCGGACCCGCCTCGCCGATGGTGTAGGCGTGGACGACATGGCCGAAATGCTCGGCGCATTCATCGAGGCTGTCACCCTTGGGCAGCCCGCCGACGATCCAGTGGATCCGTGCGAATGCGCCCAGCGCAGGCGCGGTGGAGGCCGGGTTGGTCGCCTTGCTGTCGTTGACATACACCACGCCGCGATGCTCGGCGACGCGCTCCATGCGGTGCGGCAGGCTGGAATAGGTGGCGAGCGAGCGGCGCGTCTGCGCCTCGTCGAGCCCGAGCGCATGAGCCACGCCCAGCGCGACGGCAATGTTCTGCGCATTGTGCGGCCCCTGCAGGCTGGGCCAGGCGGCCTGATCACCTGCCGGGATGTCGCTCGCATGCACCTCGAGCGGCGCTGCCAGCGTGGCGGCGATCGCGCGCGTCGGCTCGTCATCGGTGGCGATCACCGCGACATTCGCCTCGCTCTGCATGCTGAACAGCCGCGCCTTAGCGGCGCAATAGCCGGCAAAGCCGTCATAGCGATCGAGATGGTCGGGGGTGATGTTGAGCAGCACCGCGACATCGCAATCGAGGCTGAAGGTCAGGTCGATCTGATAGCTCGACAGCTCGAGCACATAGACCCCGGTGCCAGCCTCATTGGGCGAGAGCGGCGGCTGCGACAGGATCGGCAGGCCGATATTGCCGCCCATGATCGTCGGCACCCCCGCCTCGCGCAGAATGTGGTGGATCAGCGCGGTGGTGGTCGACTTGCCGTTGGTCCCGGTGATGCCGACCACGCGGTGCGGCGGCAGGCTGGGACGGGCAAGCGCGAACAGCTCGATATCGCCGATGATCGGCACATCGGCGGCGCGGGCACGATCTGCCACCGGGTGTCGGTTCAGCGGCACGCCGGGCGAAACGATCAGGCCGTCGAACCCTGCCAGGTCGATTTCCATCGGATCGCCGATCACCACATCGGGATGGTTGGCGATCGCGGTCTCGCGCGCTTCCTCGCGATTGTCCCACACGGTGCACTGCGCGCCCGATGCCATCAGCGCATCGAGCGTCGCCAGACCCGAGCGTGCCAGCCCGAGGATGCAATAGCGTTTCGCAGCAAAGGCGGGAGAGACGATCAACGAATCTTCAACGTCGCAAGACCGGCGAGCGCCAGCACCAGAGCGATGATCCAGAAGCGGATCACCACGGTCGATTCAGGCCAGCCCAATTGCTCGAAATGGTGATGGATCGGGGCCATGCGGAACACGCGCTTGCCGGTGCGCTTGAAGAAGAACACCTGGATGATCACCGACATGGCTTCGACCACGAACAGTCCGCCGACGATGCCCAGCACGATCTCGTGGTGCGATGCGACAGCGATCGCGCCCAGTGCGCCGCCCAGTGCCAGCGAACCGGTATCGCCCATGAATACGGCAGCGGGCGGAGCGTTGAACCACAGGAAGGCAAGGCACGCGCCGATGATGCACCCGCAATAGATCGCCAGTTCGCCCGCGCCCGGAACGTGCGGGATTCCCAGATACGCGGCGAACTTGGCGTTGCCGACCATGTAGACGATCAGCAGGAAGGTGAGGCTGGCGATGATCACCGGAAAGGTCGCGAGTCCGTCGAGCCCGTCGGTGAGGTTCACCGCATTGCCGAATGCGACAATCGTGAACGCGGCAAAGGGGATATAGAACAGGCCAAGGTCGAACGGCGGGTAGTTGATGAACGGCACGTAGAGCAGCGTTCCGGTCTCACGCAGGATAATCCAGCTGGCAACGCCTGCGATGATGAATTCGCCCAGCAGCCGCACCCGGCCCGATACGCCCTTGTGGCTGGCCTTGCGCACCTTGTCGAAGTCATCGAGAAACCCGATCAGGCCGAAACCCAGCGTCACGGCAAGGCACGCCCAGACGAACACGTTACTGAGGTCCATCCACAGCAACACCGAAATGCTGAGCGAAATGAGGATCATCAGCCCGCCCATGGTCGGCGTGCCGCGCTTGGCGAGGTGGGTCTGCGGCCCGTCGGTGCGGATCGGCTGGCCCTTGCCCTGGCGCATGCGCAGCATCAGGATGAAGCGCGGACCGATGATCAGCCCGATCAGCAGCGCGGTGACGATTGCCGCCCCCGAGCGGAAGCTCAGATAGCGGATGAGGTTCAGCGGCCCCTCGAAATCCAGATATTGCGCGAGAAGATACAGCATCAAACCCCCTTCTGCGCCAAAGCGCCGCCTGCTGGCGGCTGTGCCAGCGCGCGCACCAGCGCAGATAACCCCACGGAATTGGACCCCTTGACGAGCACGGCATCGCCATCGGCCAGTTGTGCCCGCAGCGCTGCAAGCGCCGCGTCGGCGGCGGGCACATGCGCGATTGTTCCGTGCCACTCAAGCGAATTGCTGAGCGCATCGGCAAGGGGTGCCATTTCATCGCCGACCAGAATGACCGAGGCGATATCGGCCGCGATCACCGGCGCTGCGAGTGCGGCGTGATAATGATCCGAGGTTTCCCCCATCTCCTTCATCGCGCCGAGCACCGCGATGCGGCGCGGCGCGGGCTCCTTGGCCAATTGCGCGAGCGTGGCGGCCATCGATGCCGGATTGGCGTTGTACGCCTCGTCGATCAGCAGCGCCTCGCCGCCATCGGGGGTCGCAATCGTCAGCCGTTCGCCGCGACCTGCAAGCCCGGGCAGGTTGGCGAGCGCAAGGCCGGCGATGGCAAGGTCGCCGCCTGCGGCCTCGATCGCGGCCATCACCGCCAGCGCATTCATCACCCAGTGCTCGCCGGGGGCAGCGATGCGGAAGCACAGCCGGGCCTCGCCGATCTGGGCGGTGACCAGCGATCCGCCTTCGATCGCGGCGATGCTGTCGATCAGCCGCGCTTCGCTGTCGGGCTGGCTGCCGAAGCGGATGATCGTGTCGGTGCAGGCGCGGGCTGCAGCATGCAGGCGCGCGAAATGGCGGTTGTCGTGCGGCAGGATGGCGGTGCCGCCCCGCTCCAGCCCCTGGAAGATCTCGGCCTTGGCATCGGCGATGCCTTCCTCGCCATTGGCGAAATTGCCGATGTGTGCAGGCGCGATGGTGGTGATGATCGCGATGTGCGGGCGGACGATCCGGGTCAGCTCGGCGAGCTCGCCTGCATGGTTCATCCCCATCTCGAACACGCCGAAGCGTGCGTCGCGCGGCATCCGGGCGAGGCTGAGCGGCACGCCGACATGGTTGTTGTAGCTCTTGACCGAGCGATGCGCGCTGCCCGGCGCCGTCCGGTCGAGCGCGTGGAACAGCGCCTCCTTGGTGCCGGTCTTGCCCGCAGAGCCGGTGACGCCGATGATCATGGCCTGGCTGCGGTCACGCGCGGCGCGGCCCAAAGCGGTGAGCGCGGCGGCGCTGTCGGCCACCAGCACATGGGGATGGTCGATCGGCTGCTCGGTAATCACGCCCGCAGCGCCAGCCGCCACCGCGCGGTCGATGAACTTGTGCCCGTCGGTTGCCTCGCCGCGCATCGCGATGAACAGGTCACCCGGCACGATCTCGCGCGAGTCGAACGCCACGCCGGTGACGGCAAAGTCGGCAGATGCCGTGCCGCCGGTCGCCGCTGCGATTTCGGATGAGGTCCAGAGGCTCATCATGCCGCGCACTCCCGCGCAACCTGGACATCGTCGAACGGAAGCACGCGGTCTCCCACGATCTGGCCCTGCTCGTGGCCCTTGCCCGCGAGCAGCACAATATCGTTGGCGCCGGCCATCGCCACCGCTGCGGCAATCGCCTCGCGGCGTCCGCCGATTTCGGTGGCGCCGGACGCTGCGGCCATGATTGCTGTGCGGATCGCGGCGGGGTCTTCGGAGCGGGGATTGTCGTCGGTGACGATCACCACATCCGACAGGTCGCTGGCCACCTTGCCCATTTGCGGGCGCTTGCCGGTGTCGCGGTCTCCGCCTGCGCCGAACAATGTGATCAGCCGGCCGCTGACATGCGGACGCAGCGCCTCGATCGCGGCCTGCAGGCCGTCTGGGGTGTGGGCATAATCGACATAGACCGGAGCGCCCGCGCGGGTGATTACCGCGCGCTCGAGCCGGCCGCGCACCGGCTGTAACCGGCCCATATGATCGAACACCTGCTTGGGGTCGCCACCGGCGGCGATGACGATGCCTGCCGAGACCAGAGCATTGGCAGCCTGATAGGCGCCGATCAGCGGCAAGTTGACCTTCAGCTCCTTGCCATCATGCAAAAGCACGAGGAGCTGGCCAAGCTGGGTCGGGGTGCGGCTGACAAGGCGGATGCCCTCGCCCGCGCTGCCCACGGTGAACAGATCGAGCCCGCGCGCCTTTGCCCGGTCGATCACGCGCGCCGACCATTCGTCGTCTGCCCAGACGACAAAGCTGCCATTGTCGGCGACGACCTCATCGATCAGCCGCATCTTGGCCTCGAAATAGGCCTCCATCGTGCCGTGGTAATCGAGGTGATCGCGGCTGAGATTGGTGAAGGCGCCGACCTGCACCGGCAGGCCCTCGGTGCGGTATTGCGACAGGCCGTGGCTCGATGCCTCGAAGATCGCATGCGTCACGCCCTCGCGCGCGAGGCCGGACATGTTGCCCAGAAAGGTGACGATATCGGGGGTGGTGAGCCCGGTGGACGTCTGGTCGACCGAAGTGGTCACCCCCAGAGTGCCGATCGATGCGGCGTTGTGCCCTGCCATCCGCCACAGCTGGCGTGTCATCTCGGCGGTCGAGGTCTTGCCGTTGGTGCCGGTGACGGCGGCGACGTGCGCGGGAACGGGGGTGAAGAAGCGCGCGGCGATTTGCGCAAAGGCGCGGCGCGGCTGGGCATCGGCGATGTGGATCGCGCCGTTGACGACCGCATCGGGCGCGGCGACGATGGCAACGGCGCCGGCGGCGACCGCATCGGCGATAAAATCCTCACCGTTGAAGCGCGCACCGGCAAAGGCGCCGAACACGGTGCCCGGGGCAACCTTGCGGTGATCGATGGCAAATCCGGTGACTGTCTGCGCGGCATCCTGATCCGACAGGCCGGGAGCCAGTTCACCCAAATTCATTTCCGTGCCCTTTGTTCGACCCTGTAAATTCCTGCCTCCTCTATGTCTGCCCCGCGCAGATGCAAGACCCCTGCTGCGCACCGCATTGTATAATTGCCTATGCCGGGTCGTCCGCCCCGCCCTTTGCCCCGGCCCTGACCGGCGCCTTCCACAGCAGCGGCATCAGTTCGGAGACATCGACATCGCGCCGGTCATCGGGGATGATCCCGAGCATCGGACCGATCCGCGGGACCAGCCGCGCCACCACCGGCGCTGCCGTCCAGCCGGCGGTGCGCTGGAACGAGGAGGCCGAGTTGCCCGCGGGCTCGTCGATCATGATCAGCACCACGAAGCGCGGCGCATCCATCGGGAAGACGGCCGCGAAGGTCGCGACCACCGAACTGCGCTTGTAGCCGCCAGCACCCGGTTTTTCAGCGGAGCCTGTCTTGCCGCCGACGCGAAAGCCGGGAGCCTCGGCCTTGCGACCGGTGCCATCGCGCACGATCATGCGCAGCAGCTGGTTCATCCGCGCGCTGGTCGATGCCTTGAACACCCGCTCGCCGCGCGGCACGTCGCTTGGTTTCAGCTTCATCAGCGTTGCGGGCCGATAGACCCCACCATTGACCATTGCGGCATAAGCGCTGGCCAGGTGCAGCGGGCTCACCGCGATGCCATGGCCATAGCTGACGGTCATGTTGGTCAGCCGACCCCAGCTTGCGGGCCACAATGGCTTGACGGTTTCGCGCAGGTTGATCTGTGCGGGCCGGTCGAAGTGCAGCTTGCGCATCACTGCCTGCAGCCGCTCGGGGCCCAGCTCGTCGGCGATCTGCGCGGTGACGATGTTGGAGCTGTGCACCAGTGTTTCGGGGACGTTGAGCCAGCGGCCTGACGAGTGCGAGTCGCGGATCTGGAAGCCTGCGACCTTGAGCGGACGGCTGGCATCGTAGCGGCGCGACAGGTTGGTCACCGTGCCCGCATCGATCGCAGCGGCGACGGTGAGCGGCTTGAAGGTCGATCCCAGCTCGAAGAAGCGATAGGTGACCTGATTGGCCTCGAACGCCGCGCTGTTGGCGTCGAACTGGTTGGGGTTGAAGCTGGGCAGCGAGGTCATCGCCATCACCTCGCCGGTCTCCACGTCGAGCACGACGCCAGCGGCCGCCTTGGCATCATAGGATTTCATCGCGCGGCCAAGCTCGTCCTCGAGCGCGGCCTGCACCCGGATATCGACAGACAGCGCCGAAGGCGTCAGCCGCTTCTTGGGATCGATCAGCTCGGCATCCAGCGCGCGCTCCATGCCGGAGACGCCATGGCCATCGGGGTGGACATAGCCCAGCACGTGCGCCGCCAGCTGCAGCTGCGGATAGAAGCGTTCCTTCTCGCGCGGAAATTCGATCCCGACCTCGCCCAGCGCGTGGACGCGGTTGACCTCTTCGGGCACCGCGCGGTGACGCAGATAGGTCGGCTTGTTGCGGCTGAGCAGATCGAGGAAGCGCTGCTCGCTGGTATCGGGGAAGATCTGCGCCAGCTTGCCCGCCAGCACCTTGCGGTCGCCGATCAGCCGTTCGGGCACCACACGGACGGCATAACCATCGATCGTGCGCGCGAGCGGTACGCCGTTGCGGTCGACGATATCGCCCCGGCCCGGATCGACCAGGGCAGAGCGCGTGGCGGCCTGTGCCTGTTCGCCGAAGACGCCGATAAAGGTCAGCCGCAGCAGGATCGCGCCGACGCCGATACCGAACAGGGCGAGCACCGCGACCAGCCGCACCTGCGCGGTCAGCGTCATGTGCTGCCGCTTGCTGGCTAGGCGAACCCTGTGGCTGCCGGATGCGAGCGCGGTCATTGGCCCCCCGTCTTCTTGAGTTCGGCGTCCGCCTGCTTGTTGATCCGGTCGAGCAGCCTGTCATCGAGCAGGCGGCGGCCTTGGGTCCGGCTCTCGGGCTTGCCTGGCTCGCCGAGCGCGGCCTTGGGCGATGTCGTCGCTGCGGTCGCCGCGCGCGCCGGGCTGATGATCGCGACGCTCGCCGAGACCGACAGCGGCTCGGGCGTCTTGACGGTGGCGGCGGCCAGTTCCGACGGCTTGATCGCGGCGGGCTCTGCCTGCGGCTTGATCGTCATCGCCGCCACGCGCACCGGCTTGTCGAGCTCGCGCATCTCGTCGCCCAGATTGGCCAGCTCGCGCTCGCCGTCCAGATACTGCGCGGCGCTGGGCGCCTCGTAGCCGTATTCCAGGTCGTTCCACATCGCCAGCTGGCTGAGGCTGGCGCGGGTGGCGAACTCGGTTTCCAGATAGCGCAGCTCGGCGCGCGTGCGCAGAATCTCGCGCTCGGTGCGGGTCAGGTCGCTGCGCAGCGTCGCGACGCTCAGCGACAGCGGATACAGCGCGATCGCGACGATGAAGATCAGCGCGATCCAGCCGATGGTCTTGAGGCGCTTGACTGCCAGGATCATGCCGCACGCCTTTCCGCATCATCGTGCGCGCCCCAGGCCGGAGCCTCGCTGCGCACCGCGACCCGCAAGGTGGCCGAACGCGCGCGGGGGTTACGCGCGCATTCGGCCTCGCCCGCCCGGGTCGGCCTGGCGGGTTTTTCGAAACTGGGGGCCCGGCGCTGGCCGGACAGATCGGGAAGGTGACGCGAGCCGGCGCCCTCGCTGCCGCTGCGCAGCTTCAGGAAGCGCTTGACGATGCGGTCTTCGAGGCTGTGGAAGCTGACCACGGCAAGTCGTCCGCCCGGCGCAAGCATCGCCTCGGCAGCGACAAGCCCCTCGCGCAGCTCGTCAAGCTCGCCGTTCACGTGGATACGGATCGCCTGGAAGGTGCGGGTCGCAGGATCCTTGGGCGCGCCGGGCCGATAGCCAAGCGCCCTGCGGACGACGGCGGCCAGTTCGAGCGTGCGCTCGAGCGGACGCGCAGCGACGATCGCGCGGGCGATGCGGCGCGACTGGCGTTCCTCGCCATACAGATAGAGTATGTCGGCGATGTCCGCCTCGTCGGCGGTATTGATGAAATCGGCAGCGCTCAGGCCATCCTGCCCCATGCGCATGTCGAGCGGGCCATCCGACTGGAACGAAAAGCCGCGGCCTGCCTGATCGAGCTGCATCGACGACACGCCGATATCGAACACGATGCCATCGACCTGGGTCACCCCTGCGGCGCGCAGCACCTGTGCGAGCTGCGAGAAGCGCGCCGCATGGAACGCGAATTTGCCATCGCTTTCGGCAATCAGCGCCTCGCCTGCCGGGACCGCATCGGGATCGCGGTCAAGACCATGGACGGTCGCGCCAGCGGCCAGCATGGCACGGCTGTATCCGCCCGCGCCGAAGGTCGCATCGACATGCACTTCGCCCGGCGCAATCGCGAGGCCTTCGAGCACCTCGGCGAGCAGCACGGGGACGTGCGGAGCATCATTGGTCTCGACCGAAGGGGTTTCACGGCGCGCCATCAGGCCTTGCCCCCCAGCTCGTCCATCATGAACCTTGCGATATACTGCTGCGAGGCCAGGCGGGGGTCATCCATCGCCAGCAGATGCTCGACACCCCAGATGCTGAAATCGGTGCCGTTGCCGCTGAAGAAGACGTGCTTGTCGATCCGCGCCATCGCGACGAGCAACTTGGGCAGGATCAGGCGACCGCTGCCGTCGAAGGTAATGCGGAAAGTGGTGTTGAAACGCGGTCCGCCGAACAGTTCGGTGCGAAACTCCTCGCCCTGTTCGCTGGCGAGCTGTTCGCGGTGCTGCATCTGGGCGAGCAGCGAATCGAGGCGGGCGGTGCCGCAGCCCTGCAGGCACTGGCCTTCGGCGTTGAAGCTGAGCACGGCGACGCTCTCGCCCTTGCTGCCGTAGATCAGGGGGTTTCGAAAGTTAGCCGGAATGGCCATCCGGCCCTTTGGGTCGATGGTCGTCAGTGCAGAACCGAGAAAGGCACTGATTTCCGCCACTTGTTAATCGAACCCCTTGTGCCGCGCCGTTGCGTCTTCCCTGACCGTTTCGGGGGTCTTTTTCTGTCTGCCCGACACGCGTGACCCCGCCCGGCGAGCCGGAACTGGGTAAAGCCGCCTCCCCCCACCGCGCACGAGCGCTGCAGGCCGGTCAGACATGACAAATGGTTTGAACCCCGATTAAGGATATCCATAACAGGGGCGATTTGGGGATGAAAGGGTTTTTTTGGGGTTAGCGCGGTATATTGCGGGGCAATACTTCAATTTCGGGACGAGCCGAAGGTACCGCAGACCGGCTTGTCATGACGTGTCCTTGGCCAACACCTCGCTGATCAGCCCGGCAACGAAGCGACGGTTGAAAACTCCCGACTCGGCAGAATCGCTGATCATGCGAGGGTCGAGCAGGTCGGCATCAGCAACCAGTATCGCCCGCCCCTCGCCCGGCCGGCACCGCGCGACATGACCCTGCGCATCGATGCGGCAGGCGGCGTCCCCAATTTTCCCCGGCAAAACCTCAAAAATCCCCGGATGCACCAGAACGGCCCCAGAGGGCTGCAACCGAACCAATTCGGTTTCGAGGTCGACGAGGCCAAGCCCCCAGTGTCTGAGCAGCGGCGAGATCAGGCTGGTGCGCTGCGGCCCCAGCGGATCGGCAAGGCCCTGGCCACCGGGCCATTCCAGCAGCGGATCGGCAAACAGCAACAGCCTGCCACCCCCGCGGACATAGCCATCGAGCGCCACCAGCGCTTCGGGCGGCAGGGCGCGCGGCTGCACCAGCACGACGAGGTCCGCCTTTTCCAGCGTCTGGTCGTCCAGCGCATCGGCGACCACCAGATCGTGCGCGGATTTGAGGGCATCGTGCAGCGGGTGCGGCCTGCTCTGCCCGGCGAGCATGGCCTGCATGTCGACGCCATCGCCATGGACAAGCGGCAGGCTGCTCATCAGCACGACCCGCATCCTGGGCGCATCGGGAACGAGCGCCGCCGTTCGTTCGGCGGTGCGCGGATTGTCGGCATCGCCGCCCGGGGCTGCCGAACAGCCGCTCGCCACCGCAAGCACTGCGGATGCAGCGAGCGCGCGGGCGATCACGGCTGGGGTGCGGGCGCGGTGCCGGACTGGGGATTGGGCTGCAATTCGCCGACCACCGGGGTCTGGCCGCCAACGCTGTGCTGCGCGCCCTCTGCGGGCAGATCGGGGACCACGCCCAGATCGACCAGGGGTTCGCTGGCGGCGGGCGCCTGCACCACGGGCGGTGCGGCCGATTCAAGCGTGCCCGGCGGGGTCGCGGCGACATCCTCGACGGCAACCTCGCCGCCTGCACGCTGGAGCAGCATGTCGGCGAGCGCGACCATCACCAGCACCGCGAAGATTCCGGCAATGCCGATCTGCAGGCGGTGCATGATGGGGTTGCCCCCCGGGGTACGTGCAATGTTGCGGGCTTTTTCAGCGACCATGCGGGGCAATATAGGTCAATCCGCGAGCCAGGGGAAGACCGGCAATTCCTTGGCGCGCAGCCACTCGGGATTATACAGCGTCGACAGATAGCGAAAGCCGGTGTCGCACAGGATCGTGACGACACGCGATCCGGGCCCGAGCGTCCGCCCGAGTTCCACCGCGCCTGCGACGTTGATCCCCGACGACAGCCCCAGGCACAGCCCCTCTTCCTTGAGCAGCCGCTGCACCCAGTACAGCCCAACCTCGTCCGAAATGCGGAACTGCCTGTCGATCGGCGCATCTTCAAGGTTGCCGGTGATGCGGCCCTGGCCGATGCCTTCTGCGACCGAAGAACCTTCGGCCTTGAGCTCGCCGTTGGCGTAGTAATTGAACAGCGCCGCGCCGTGCGGATCGGTGAGCGCGATGGTCACCTTCTCGTCCTTGGCCTTGAGCCCCATGCCGACGCCCGCGATCGTGCCGCCGGTGCCCGCCGCGCAGGTGAAACCGTCGATGCGACCTTCCATCTGCGCCCAGATTTCTTCTGCCGTTCCCTCGATGTGCGCACGGCGGTTGGCGATATTGTCGAACTGCTGCGCCCACACCGCGCCCGGCGTTTCCTCGGCCAGACGGCGCGAGGTGTGGACGAAATGGCCGGGGTTGGAATAGGGCGCGGCCGGCACCAGAACCAGCTCGGCCCCCAGCGCGCGCAAGGTATCCATCTTTTCCTTGGACTGGGTCTCGGGCATGACGATGATCGTCTTGTAACCCTTGGCGTTGGCCACCAGCGCAATGCCGATGCCGGTGTTGCCCGCCGTCCCTTCGACGATCGTGCCGCCGGGCAGCAACGTGCCGCGCTCTTCTGCATCGCGCACGATGTACAGCGCGGCGCGGTCCTTTACCGAAGCGCCGGGATTGGCATATTCGCATTTGCCGAAAATGTCGCAGCCTGCGGCCTCGCTGGGGCCGGCAAGACGGACGAGCGGGGTGTTGCCGATCAGGTCGAGGGTGGTGGCTGTGGTGGTCATGTCGGGGTAGATAGGCCCGCGTCCGCGCAGCGGCAAGCCAGTTGCTGCACAGGTGCGCTGCAAGGGGTCCGGCATGCCGCTCGGCGCCGGACCCCTCGCTTCAGCGCAAGGTCAGTCGCGATCCGCCGCCGCTGGGGCGGATGCCGCAGCGGTGGTGACCGGGAAACCGCGCCGCTTGAGCAGCGCGTTGACGTCCGGATCGCGACCGCGGAAGGCACGATACGCCTCGACCCGCTCGGTCTCGTTGCCGGTCGACAGCAGGGTCTTGCGGAAGCGGTCCGCGATCTCGCGGTTCCACACATCGCCCGATTCCTCGAACGCCGCCCAGGTATCGGCATCCATCGTCTCAGACCACAGATAGCTGTAATAGCCTGCCGAATAGCTGTCCGACGAGAACAGGTGGCCGAACTGCGGCAGGCGGTGCCGCATCACCAGTTCCGACGGCATGCCGATTTCGTCCAGTGTCGCCTTTTCGAACGCGCGCGGATCGGCGACCGGATCGGTGCGGAAGTGCAGCTTCATGTCGACGATCGCCGATGCCAGATACTCGACCGTGGAAAAGCCCTGGTTGAAGGTCTCGCTGGCGTTGATCTTCTTGACCAGTTCGGCGGGGATCGCCTTGCCGGTCTTGTAGTGCGTGGCATAGTTCTCGAGGATATAGGGCGTCAGCAGCCAGTTCTCGTTGACCTGGCTGGGATACTCGACGAAATCACGCGGCGTGCCACGCAGGCCCGGATATTCGATGTCGGTGAGCAGCGAATGCAGCGCATGTCCGAATTCGTGGAACAGCGTCGATGCATCGTCGAGGCTGATCAGCGCAGGCTCGCCCGACGCCGGCTTGACGAAGTTGTTGTTGTTCGATGCGAGCACGTTGCGGTCCCCGCCCAGCCGCTGCTGCGCGCGATACGATGTCGCCCATGCGCCCGAACGCTTGCCGGTGCGCGCATAGGCATCCATGTAGAACAGCCCGACATTTTCACCGGTCAGCTTGTTGGTGACCACATAAGTGGTGACATCGGGGTGGAATACCGGAACCTCGCCGGTGTTTTCCTTGAACTCCAGATCATACAATTTGCCCGCGGCATCGAACATGCCCTGGATCATCTTGGTCAGCTGGAAGTAGGGCTTGATCTCGTTCTGATCGAGATCGTACTTCGCCTTGCGGACCTTCTCCGAGTAGAAGCGATAGTCCCAGGGCTCGATCTTGAGGCCGGCGCCTTCGGCATCAGCCACCGCCTGCATGTCGGCGACCTCCTGCTTCACCCGGGCGACCGCAGCGGGCCAGACCTTCATCATCAGGTCCATCGCGCGCGCCGGATCCTTGGCCATGGTATCGTCCATCCGCAGATGCGCGTGCGTCTTGAAGCCGAGCAATTCGGCGCGCTGCTGGCGCAGCTTGAGGATCTGCGCGATCGTGGCGTTGGTATCGTTGGCGTCGTTGTTGTCGCCGCGCATGACGTAGGAGCGGTACACCTTCTCGCGCAGCGCACGGTTGGTGGCGTTCTCGAGCACCGGCTGCATCACCGAGCGGGTGTTGACCAGCACCCAGCCATCGACCTTGCGCTCTTGCGCCGCGGACTTGAGCGAGGCGACGAAACTGTCGGGCAGCCCGGCAAGCTCGGCCTGATCGGTGACCACGAGGTACTTTTCCTCATCCGCCTGCAGCTTTTCGTTGAAGGTGGAATAGAGTCCGGCAAGCTGGCCGTTGACCGTGATCAGCTGGGCCTTGGCGGCATCGTCGAGCAGCGCGCCACCACGCACCAGACCGTCATAATCGCGCTCGACCAGCCGCTTCTGCTGGGCGTTGAGGCCCAGCGTTTCGCGGCGATCATAGACCGACTTGATACGCCCCAGGATACGCGGGTCGAGCGTCAGCTGGTTGTAGAACTTGCTGATCTTGGGCGCCCATTCGGCCTGCATCGCGCGGACCTGCTTGTCGGCGAGGTTGCTGGTATAGACGCCCCACATCGCGAACACCCGGTCCATCTTTTCGCCGGTCATCTCGAGCGCGAGGTTGGTGTTCTGGAAGCTGGGCTCGGCGCTGTCGGTCGCAATTGCTTCGAACTCGGCCTTCAGCTCGTCCATCGCCGCCTGGATCGCCATCGGAAACGCTTCGGTGCTGACCTTGTCCCAGGGCGGAACGCCTTCGTACGGCCCGGTCCAATCCTGATAGATAAGCTTGGCCTGCGCGTCCGCCGAGGCAGGCGCCGCCTGCTGCGCCATCGCGGGGGCTGCCACACCCATTGCAAGTGCCGATACTGCCATCAGCAGAACTGTCTTCACCATGTCGTTCCCTTTGTTCCTGGCCGCGCCGCAGCCGATCCGGGCCGCGCGGGTTTGGTCGCAAGGGGCAGACGCAAGCCTTGCGTGCCCCATGCCGATGGAGCGTGTTGGCATGTCCGATGGTGAAATGCCAGCGGCAGGCGACCAGCCGCGTGCGACTAGACCGGGCGCTCGGCCAGCAGGCTGCGCACCAGCGGCTGCATCTTCTCGTCATAGCGCGCGAGCATCACATGATCGTCGGCAGTCTCGTAATGCGTGATCAACTCGCGCCCGTTCCACCAGTGCAGCGCAAAGGCGGGCGGGTCGGCGATGATCATGTTGCGGCCATCGGGCGTGTCGGGGTCGATCGGGGCCAGCTCGAGCGCCACCTGCGGCGCGCTCGACGGGCAGATCGCGACCGGAAAGCCGCTCCAGCTGCTGACGATCGCGCGGTGGACATGGCCGCACACCATGCCGATGATGTTGGAGTGCCCCGCAAAGCAGCTGCGCAGCCGCTCTACCCAGGGCTCTTCGGGATGGGTGTTCATCCATTCGATCCCCACCTCGATCGGCGGGTGGTGCTGGACGATCAGTGTCGGGCGGTCGGTCTGTTCGGCGAGCCGGTCGCGCAGCCAGCCCGCGCGCACTTCGCAATAGGCACCGCCATGGCGCCCTTCTTCAAGCGTATCGAGCACCAGCAGGCGGATTGGGCCGGCCTCGACCTCATATTGCACGAAGCCGTCGACCATCGGCACATCGGGGAACTGCGCGGCGAAGGTGTCGCGCTGGTCATGGTTGCCCAGGCACATGTGCACCGGAAACGGACAGACCGAGAGCGCGTTCTTGAGCCGGCGATAGCTGTCCTCGTCGCCGCGGTCGATCAGATCGCCGGTGGCCAGCAGCATGTCGGGCTGCGGATCGAGATCGCACAGCATCCCGATGACCTGATCCAGCCGCTTGCGATTGAACTCGGCAGGATTGTCCGGATCGAAGCCCAGATGGATATCGGTGATCTGGGCAATCAGCATTCGGCGTGAAGGTCCTCGGGCCTGGGTTAGTTGGGCATCATGCGCGATTGTCGGAGACGGGCGCTGACCGCTGCGGGATGCGCCAGTGCCGCCGTGATCTCTGGCCGCTTTTTCTTCTTGTCTTGCTCGCGAAGCAGCCATGGGGCCCCCTTGTCGGCGTGGTAATCGTGGCACATTGCACAGGTGGATTCGACAGGATTCTTGACCTTGATCAGCGACTCGCCGGTTTCACCCACGTGGCAGGTGCGGCAATCCTTGATCCCCGGCAGCAGCAGGTCCGACGCCTGGCTGGATTTTTCGGCAAGGTGGCAGCTGGTGCACTCTTCCTTGTCGTGCGCATCGTGCGTGAACCAGCCCTTGTTGAGATAGCGGCTGGTCTGCGCGACCGGTGCGATCCGGTAGTCCATCCCGCCCGAAGAGGACGGCGGCACCACGACATGGCAGTCATAGCACGCGCCGCCGCGGCTGAAGACCTGGCGGATCGCCTGATCGGCACGCCCACCGCGGAAGTTGACCGCCCGCGCATAATCGGCAGCGGTGCGCCTGGAATTGACGACGCCTGGCCGCTGGCGCGCCAGGCTGCCGAGGTTGATCGGCCGGGTCGGCGCGGTCGAGCGATAGAAGGCGCGCAGATCGGCCTTGACCTGCTCGGGCTGGCCGTGGCGCAGCGTACGGAAGGTGTTGCCGATCTTGTCGAAGGCCAGGCTGTGGCACATGGCACAGCTCTTCTCCATGTCCACGGCTACAAAGCCGACATTGTTCTTGTCCGCCTCATGGCAATCGGAGCATTCGAGTGCATCGCCAAAGCCATATTTGCCCGCCAGTCGCCGCCCCATCTGGGCAACGCCGCCGGTCTTGTTCAGGTGCATGTCGTGCGGGAATTTCAGGCCGTTGTTCTCGCGCGGCTTGCGGTCGAGCGAGATGCGCTTGCGCGGCGCCTTGGCATCGTCGCCGACGAGCGGACGCACCAGCACCGCAGGCTGAAACTGCGGATGCGCAGTGCCGAAATCGGCGGCGTTATCGAGCTTGGTGTTGGTCAAGCGCGTGTCCATCCCGTCGTGGCATTCAGCACAGAATCGCTGCTGAGTGGGCTGCATAGCACCTGCCCCCTCATGCTCGGTGTGACATTCGACACAGCGTCCTGCAGGTTTGTTGAAACTGGCCGCAATGAATCGGGTGAAGGCGGCAAATCCGGTGGGGTCGCCGCGCGCGGTGAGCTGCCGCGTCATCGGCGCATGCGGCCCTGCGTCCTTTTCGTGGCAGGTCATGCAGGCATTGTCTCGGACGGACACAAATGCATCGACATGGCACGACTGGCAGTCGTCCTTGAGCGTCTTGTGCGCGAGGCTGAGCTTGCCCGATGACCACAATCCATCGGCGTGGAAGCCATCGGGGCGCGATACCTTTTCCTTGTACGCCAGGTCCTTGTAGCTCGACCAGGTGTAGATCGGCCAGGCAAGGCAGGCGATCAGGATCAGCAGCGCAAAGCCCCAGGCGCTCATCCTTTTGCCCGGCAGCAGCCCCTTGAGCGAATAGATCGCGCTCTCGTCCTTGTCCTCGGCGCTGTCCGATACCGCCTCGACCCTGCGGATGGTGAGCGTGATCGCAACGCCTTCCACGCCGACCGCGATGATGTGGCCGCCAAAGCGCAACTCCGCGCCGCGCGCGATATCGATTGTCGCACTTTCGGCGCTGCGGCCATCGACATCGAAAGGCTGCTGCGACTGGGCGGTGACCAACAGATCGCCGCCGCGCCGTTCCATGCGCGCGTGTACCGGGTTCACCGCCAGATCGGGCAGGTGGACGCCGTTGCTGGCGTTGCGACCGATGAAGATCTCGCCGCCTTCGACCTCGGTCTGGCGGACAATCTCGCTGCCGTCTGCCTTCAAGGCAACCTGGCGGACGATAAACATCATTCAACTGCCCCCAAAACCGTCACAAACCCGCCCGCCAGGCCCCTGCCCCGGACCTTTCGATCACCAATAGAAAAACACGCTGAAAATATGCGCCGACAGCGCGGCGAGCAGCGCGAAGGTCATCGGCACATGCACGAACAGCCACACCTGCAGCATCGACTTGATCTGAAGGTGCTTGCGCAGCCGTGCCAGCGTCGATTCCTTGCGCTGCAAGAGCCCGTCGACCTTGTCGAGCGGGTCGTCGCCCATCCTGGGCTGATAGGCGCGCATCCGGCGCAGTTCGGCGATCGCCGCGCGGGTCTCGCAGCCGCCATAGCTGTTGCCGATGCGCTGGAAGAAATTGCCGTCGAACGGATCCTGCTCAAGCGAGGCCTGCACCAGCGCCGCCTGCGCGGGATCGAGCGGCTGGGCTGCATCGTGCAGCTGCCGGTCGAGCGATCGCAACTGCTCGATCATCATCCGCTCGGTCACCGCGCCGTCGTTGTCGGCGCGGTTGTTCGACAGATTGTCGGGCAGCGTCGCATAGAAATAGATGCCGACGATCCCCGAAATGATCACGATCATCATCAGCGACCATGCCAGCGTGTGCACGTTCCAGCCAAGCTGGAAGCCGGTGTGCAGCGTTCCAATGACGATCAGGCTCAAGCCCAGATACACATGCGCGCTGGTCCAGGCTTTCAGCGACCATCCCCCCGGCGTGATCGCGCGCTTGCGCAGGCCAAGGCAGGTCAGCCAGAGGATCAGCAACGCCCCGATGGTGCCGAGCGTATACCCATACCAGGACCCGCCATTGTGGCGCGGCTGCACATCGACCAGGAAATAGCTCACAAGGCATGTGATGCTGAGCACCGTGGCGATCTTCATCCAGCGGAAGTTGCGATGCCGAAGGAACCCGTCGTGCATCGAATTGCGCTGGCGACCGGTGGTTTTCTTGCGCACCACAGGCGCGGCGGGTTGGGCCTGGCTAGCCATGGTTCAGGCCTCCTCCTGCTCGAGCCGGGCGACGGTCAGGAACTCGTCTGGCGCGACGCGGATCGCCGCGCCCGTCGGGCAGGCGCGCACGCAGCTTGGCCCCCCTTCGATGCCGGCGCACATGTCGCACTTGATCGCCTTTTTGGGCTTTTCGACGCCGGGATCGCTGTTGGCATACGCCCATTTCTTGCTCGGTTCGCCAGGCCCGGGGCCAAAGCCGAAGAACAGCCACGACAGCAGGCTGGGCTTCTTGGGCGGCACCTTGTCCATGCGGATCACGCCATAAGGGCAGTTGCGCTGGCAGTTGCCGCAGCCGATGCAGGTGTCGTTGATATAGACCTCGCCATCGGGTCCGCGGTTGATCGCGTTGGGCGGGCAATCGGCCATGCAGTGCGGGTGTTCGCAGTGGCGGCAGCTGGTCGGAACATGCAGGTGCGCGTAGGAGCGCCCCGCCTCGCGATCGAGCCGCGAGAGCCCGTCATGGCTGTCGGCGCATGCCTTTTCGCAATTGTCGCAGCCGACGCACAGCGTCTCGTCGATCAGCAGCACGTCGGTCGCCTCGCCGATGCCGTTTTCGACAAGGAAGTTGGCGACGCCCGAATACATGTCGACCACGCCCGAGAAGCTGTCCTTTTTCGCCTCGATGAACGCGTTGATATCCTGGCGGCTGGCCATGTCGCGCTTGGCGCGCTTGAGCAGTTCGGGATGCGCCTCGAGCACCTTCTTGAACGCATCGCCATCGATCTGGATGACCTCGGACTTGATCGCCGCCTTGACCGTCGCGGTGCGCCTGCCCCCCGCGATCAGCGCCATTTCGCCGACATACGAACCTGCGGGAAGGTACGACAGGAACACCGGCTTGCCGCCGATTTCCTTCTCGACGATCATCGATCCGACGCGGATCACATAGATCTCGTTGCCCTCGTCGCCTTCCTTGAGGATCGCCTCGCCGGGCTTGATCTGGCGGATCTTGCTGGTCTGCACCACCTCGGCGATATCGTCGGGCTTGAGGCCCGATCCGAACATCTGCAACAGCAGCCGCTCGGTCGAGATGCGCTCGATCGCCTTCTTGGCGGTGGGCACCTGGCTTTGCAGCTTGAGCGCCGCGTTGCGCGATATCTCGACGCAGATCGTGTCCTCGGCGGCGATCACGGTCGCGCCGCGACGGCGCCCCGAGATCAGCCCGACCTCGCCGAAGATCGATCCCTGCCCGATCGGCACGGTCTTGCTGGTATCATTGGGATCGATCTGCACCGCGACCGAGCCTTGCGCGATCGCGAACAGTGATGATCCAGGCGCCGCGCGTTCGAAGATCACGTCGCCCTTGCGATAGAATTTGGCATCGGAATCGAGCATGAACTCGCGCATCTGCAGCGGGTTCATGCCGTTGAGGATCGTCACGTTCTCGCGCAGAAGGTCGAGCCATTCGGCCACCGACTTGCGGCCCGGAAGGTCGCGGAACTTGGCTTCGAGGATTGGCTCGTCGGCGGGTTTCAGCTCGGTGTTGCCGTTGATGAACTCGATGACGTCATAGCCCTGGTTCATGCAGTGCTTGATCAGCGGATAGCCTGCCAGCGCGCCGATGACGAAGATTCCCGGCGCGGTCGATTCGAACACCGGCGACAATTGCGGGAAGGCAAGGCGGTCGGCGCTGGTGAACGCGATGCCGCACTCCTCGATAAATGCGCGCGGAGGGGCGGAGCCAATACGCGCGATGATCCGGTCGCAGCGCACCCGTTCCTCGCCGTCGCGGGTGCTGAAGGTGATCCAGCCCGGCTCGACACTGGCGGTGTCGGTCTCGAACCGGATGTTGAGCTTGCCGGCATTGCGATCGCCCAGCAGCGCCAGCGCATTGGCCTCCTTTGCGGTCGGGAAGCTCTCCTTGGGGCTGGGTGCCTCGGGGCCGCGGCTGACGATGGTGACGACATTGCCCTGCGCCGAATCCTCGGCAAGACCGCGCGCATTCTCGATTCCCGCATCGCCCGCGCCGATCACGACGATGTGCTCGTCGACATATTCGGTGGGATCGTCGAGCTGATACTGCACATGCGGCAGATCGCCGCCCGGGCAGCGCATGCGATTGGGATTGCCCTGGGTGCCGATAGCGAACACGACGTTTTCCGCCATGATTGTCTCGCCGTTGGTCAGCACGATCTCATAGGGAGGGGCGTAGCGCTGGATTTCCTTCTTGGTGATCGATCCATCGCGTCCTCGCTGTTCGATGACATGCACGCTGCCCTCGATCGCAGGCCCGGTTCCTCGGATCGCCTTGGCCTCAGCGTTGAACTTGACGTTGACGCCCAGTTCCCTGGTGCGCGCGTTCCACTTTTCCAGGATCGCCTCACGCTTGCCCGCCTCGAACTCCTGGTCGGAGCGCAGCACCAGCTGCGATGGCGTCGCCATCACGTGCTTGCCCTTCTGGTATTTGTAGATCGTATCAGAGAGGTGATCGGTCTTTTCGAGCAGGATGTGGCTCATCCCCAGGCTCGCGGCGCGTCCGGCAGCGCTCTTGCCCGCCGGGCCTGACCCGATGATCGCAACGCGGAAAATCTCGCTCACAGGTTCGCGTCCCCCATTTGCGGACGCGCGAGCGTCCACGCTTGCATGGCTGAGGCAGACCAGCCCGACATTGCGCCGCCCGATATCTCCCCGATCGGTACGGCGGACGCCAGAATGCTCCGCAGCCGCAAGAACTTGCCCAAAATTCGGTTGCGAACCCTATGGCCATATTTCTAGCAAAGAATGTGATCTTTACCACTTAGAAATTGGAAATTGTGGCCGATCGGCTAGCATGATGGCCTGACACGCGGACAAAGAGACACCCTGATGACCGAGAGCACCCAGCAAACCCCGGCCCCGCTGCCTGCACAGGCTGCTGCGGTGGAAGGCCCGCAAGGCGGATTCGGCGCGGCGCGCATCGCTTTGCTGTGCGCGGCGCTGATCGCGGCGGGTGCGGTGGGCTACAAGCTCTATACCGATCAGGCTCCGAGTGCCGCAGCGCCGACAGCGCCGGTCGGGGCCAATGGCGAGCCCGCCTCGGTCGACGAGGTGATCGCCGGGCTGGAAGCGCGGCTGCAGGACAATCCCGGTGATGCCGAGGGCTGGCGGATGCTGGGCTGGAGCTATTTCGAAACCGGGCGCTTTGCCGAATCCGCCACGGCCATGCGCCGCGCGATCCAGCTCGCACCGGGCAATTCGGAATATCATTCGATGCTGGGCGAAGCGCTGGTGATGGCGAGCAAGGACGAGGCGATCAGCCCGGATGCCCGCGCCGCGTTCAAGCGCGCGGTCGAGATCGACCCCAAGGATGCGCGCGCGCGCTATTTCCTCGCCGCCGCCAAGGACATCGATGGCAAGCATGCCGAGGCGATCGAGGACTGGTTCGGCCTGCTCGCCGAAACCCCCGCCGATGCGCCTTATGCCAAGGACATTCGCGACGTGATCCGCAACGTCGGCAAGGAGCGCGGCATCGAGGTGGAAAAGCGGCTCGCATCGGCGAAGTTCGCGCCCGCCAGCGGCGGGTTCCGGACCGATGGCGCGCAGGCCGCCACTGCCGGCATCCCCGGCCCCAGCCCCGACCAGATGGCTGCTGCCGCCGCGCTGCCCCAGGGCCAGCAGGACATGATGGTCGCTCAGATGGTAGATGGCCTTGCCGACCGGCTCAAGCGCGAGCCGGGTGACACCGATGGCTGGATCATGCTGCTGCGCAGCCGGATGCAGCTGGGCGAGACCGGCAAGGCGCAGACCGCGCTGCGCGACGCGACTGCAGCGTTGAAGAACAAGGCGGCCGATCAGCGCCGCGTGCGCGAGGCAGCAGCCGCGCTGGGCGTGCCGGGCGCCTGAGCCTCCCCGGCTACCCCTGGCACCCCCCTTAACCCCGGCCACACCCGGGAGATGACTCCGTTCCGGACCAATGTAACCGTATAATCATTGCCTGTTGAGCAGCGAGCAAATAGTTTGCTCTCAATGGTTTGCAAACCATTGACCATTCTGCCGGCGGGGCCCTCGCGCCTTCGCCACACCCACCATTTTATCGCCACACCCATCATTTTATCGCCGAACCCATCACTTTATCGAAGGTGCGCCGGAACAGTCTATGCCGGATATGGATCATGTCGAGCACGCCTGGGGGGCGATCGAGTCAGCTTCCACGCTGGATGATGTGCTGCGGGTGACCGTGGAACACGCGCGCACGCTGGGCTTCGGATATGCGGCCATCGCGCGTCATGTCCATGTTCAGTCCGGGCTGATGCGGCCCGACGTGCTGAGCAACTATCCCCAGGCGTGGAAGGACCTGTTCAACCGCCGCGACTATGGCCTGTCGAGCCCGATCCTGGCCGCCTGCCAGCGCCGGGGGGGCGCGATCCGCTGGACCGACCTCGAATCGATTATCCCGCTCACCCGCATCCAGCGCGAATATCTGGAAGAATCGCGCAAGCTGGGGCTGGCTTCGGGCTGCACCGTGGCGAGCCACATGCCCGACATGCCCACGGTGTCCGCCCATTTCGTGATCCCCGACAATGGCCCGCTGCCCGCTCGCCTGTTCATGGTGGCGATCCTGCTGGGCACGGCGGCCGGTCAGCAGGCGCGCAGCCTGTGGCAATCGCACCATCCCGACGCCGCAGCTGACCTCGCCGAGCGGTTGTCCCCGCGCCAGGTCGACTGCATCAAGCTGGTCGCGCGCGGCATGACCAGCTGGGAAATCGCCAGCGTGCTGGGGATATCCGACCAGACCGTGAGCGAATATCTCACCGACGCCCGCCGCCGCCTCGCCGTCGCCAACCGCGCGCAGCTGGTGCTCAAGGCGCTCAAACAGGGCTATTTCACGCTGGATGACGTGACCGACTGAGGCGCACGTGGCTTTGTAAGCGCCTGCCTGTCGCTCATCGACCCGACGGGGTTTGCAGGGGGCCGTGATCGATGGTGGCAAGATAGGCGGCGACCTCTCCCGCCGAAAGGTGGAAGCTCCGCCGCGTCTCGCGGCTGAAATGCGCGCTGTCGGCAAAGCCGGCACTGTACGCCGCCTGGGTGAGATTGGTGGCATCGCCAGTGACATGGTTTATCCAAGCGAACCGCTGACGACGAACGCGTTGCCAGGCCTTGGGCGCCAGACCGGTGGCGGCCAGGAAGCGGCGCTGCAGTTGGCGCGGGCTGAGCCCCAGTGCGGCTGCGACCGCAGCCACCGGACGTCCCGCGTCCATGGCCTCGGCGGCAGCAGCGATGACGGCATCCGGTGGCGACAAATCACCGATCCGCGCCTCGAGCGCGGCGGTGAGGCCTTCCAGCCCCCGCTCAAAGGCTGCAAAGGCCCAGTGGCTCTGCGGCAGCGATTGCATGGTGCCGGCGATCTGGAGCGGGGCGATGCCGATCAGCGTCAGTGATGCCCCGGGGCGCAGCCGCGCGCCGACCACCGTCATCCCCTGGACAAGCTGCACCGTCTGCGCGATCTCCGCGGCGCCGACCAGTTCGACGCCAACCAGCCTGCCGCTCCAGAAGCTCGCTGCCAGCGAGACGGATCCGTCGGGCACGATGGTGTGGACAATCCGGTCAGGGTCTGACGGATCGAGCGAAAATTGCCAAAAGGCCTCGACAAAGGGGGCCAGCGGCGGATCGGGCGGAAATTCCTCGTAGCGCACAGGCATGTCCGATTTGATCAAGTCTGCAGCATAATGCCTTCCTATTCTTGGCGTCAAACACGGGTATTGGCGATGGAGCAGAAAAATGATTACGATCAAACACCTTAAACGAGCCATGACGGTCATGGCGGCCGCGCTGCTGGCAGTCCTGGCAACAACCATGCCGACGCATGCAAGGGATGCCGCCGCTCCGCTGAATTATCTGGTGGGCGAATGGACCGGTGAAGGGTGGGTCGACATGGGGCAAGGCCGCATGGAATTTCGCCAACACGAGCGGATCACCTCGAGGCTCGATGGCAACATCATCACCATCGAGGGCACCGGGAGCGATCCCGCCAATCCAGGCGTGACTGTGTTCGAAGCGTTTGCCGTGCTCAGCGCCAGCGGCAAACCCGGCGAGTTCACCATGCGCAGCTATACGCGCGAAGGTCAGGCCGGAACATTCCCCGCCGTGCTGGAGACCCCGAACCGGCTGGTGTGGACAATCACGGTGCCGGGCCGGCTGATCCGCTATCGCAGCGAAGTGACAGGCGATCGCTGGATCGAAACTGGCGAAGCTTCGGTCGATGGCGGATCGAAATGGATGAAGTTCTTCGAGATGAGGCTCGATCGGATGCCCGCAGGCTAGCAACCACCTGCGCGCAATCTCAGCGATCGTCTGCTGGTGTGCGTGCGACGACGAGCCAGGCCAGCACGGTGATCGCACCGCACCAGGCGAGAAAGGCGCTGAGTTCGCCCAGGGCGAGCAGCCCCGCGCCGGGAGCAAATGCGAGCGCCCAGCCAGCGCGCCTGTAGCGGGGCAAGGCGCGGGCACGGTTGAGGCGGAAGACGCGGATGCGCTTGGTGTCGGTATACAGCAGATAGATGACCGCCAGCAGGCTGATGGCGGTAGCGGCGGCAAACAGCGACAGCGTGCTCATTCGGCTGGCACCGCTGCCGAGGCCTGCCCCTCGCCGCGCGCCGATCTGCCGATGGCATCGCCGCGCCGCGAGCGATGGAGCGCAAACACTCCGCCCGCCAGCAGCATCAGATCGATCATCACCACCACGGCTTGGCCCGCCCCCACCAGATCCGGCCAGCCCTGCCCGCCGGTCGCCAGCCGCGCCAGCGGCAGCGCGACCATCGCCAGCCCGAGCACCGCCATGAACACCGCGCTCGCATCGCCGCGGCGGATCAGCACGCCCGCCAGCAGCACCGCGAAGGCGCAACCCCAGACGAAACCCAACGCGGTGCCGGACACCGGATCGCCCGCGGGATAACTGAGCAGAAAGCCCAGCGCCGCGCCGGTCAGGCCGATCGGAACGCCATAGCCCACCATCGGGATCGCGACCCCCAGCACCCGGCCCGAAGGCATATCGGGCCTGCGCTCGACCCACAGCCTGAGCCCGGTGAGCGTGACATAGCTCGCCGCCAGACCCAGCGAGACCCAGATGAGCTTGGAGAGCAACCCGGCGAAATGACCGAAGTGCAGCGGCCCCATCCAGGCATAGACCGTGCTGCCGAACGAAGGCCTGGTACCGAGGTCGGGCTTCACCCCGTGGTAGCGCCCGCTCGCCATGTCATAGACATGCGTGCTGGCCTCGACCGCGCGGCCCGAGGGCAGGTGATAGAGATACGCCCTGGAATCGGCGGTGCCCCAATGCGCGATCGAAATGAAGCTGGGCTGCGTCCCGGTCCGCGCGACCGATCGGGCGATCATAGAGTCCAGATTGGCCATGTCCGCCGGACGCTCGCTGACCTTTTCGGGTGCACCGACAAGCGTTTCGGTCATCTTTTCCTGGTCACCGCCAAAGGCCACCATCGCCACGATCGGCAGGCCGATGGCGCCGGCAAAGCTGAAGAAAGTGCCGGTAAAGGCAAGCAGAAATCCGAACGGCAGGCTCCAGCTGCCCGCCAGAATGTGCCGATCGCGCCGGTTGAGCAGGCGGCTCGACAGCCGCGGCGCGACGAAAAGGTCCTTGATCAGATGGCGGTGGAGGATGATGCCGGAGACCACCGCGAACAGCATCACGAAGCCCGCAAGCCCTGTGAGATACAGCCCCACCGGGTCGGGCGCGTGCAGGCTGATGTGCAGGATCGAGATGAAATAATCGAGCGCGCTGTCGCGGTCGTCGGGCAGTTCGCTGCCATAACCCTCGTCGCGCGCGGCAACCTTGAGCGTGCCGGGTTCGAGCAGGAAACGCACGCCGACATCGTCGGGCTTGCCCGCCGAGTTCACGCCATGGGTGTGGAAGAACACCAGCATCGTCCCCGACGCATTGGGATAGATCGTAATGTCCTCGCGATATTTCGGCTCGACCGTCTGCGCAAGCTGCCTGATCCTGGCATCAAGCGGCTGGCTGAACGGCGCTTGCGTCTTCGCGCCGCTGATCGACCAGGCGCCGATCTCCTGCGACAGCACCGCCACGGTGCCGGTGATCACCACGACATAGAGGAACAGTCCGAGCAGCACGCCCGACCAGCCATGCACCGCGAGCAGCCGCTTGGAGGTTGCCTGATTGACGAGACTCATGTGCGCGATCCCCTGAGGCTCAGAAACGGCTGTAGATGAGCGCGGCATTGGCCAGGATGATCGCCGTGATCACCCCGGTACCGCGCAGCGGCCGCGCCTCGATCAGCGCGTAGAGAAAATAGACAGCCCATAGCGCCGGAAAGAGAAGGATCGGCCAGATCAGATTGTCGATCCCGGCAGCGCCGCCGGGCAGCCACAGCGGCATCGAGGCCATGGTCACGACCGCAGCGATCAGCGCGAGCGGACCCGCCATTACCCAGCGCAGCACAGTATCGCGCGCAGGCATCCCGCCCGCACCCGTTCCGCTGTGTTGCACTGTTTCCTGCGGCACCGGCCATCGCCTCTTTTGATCTGATGTGGCGCGCATGGGTTTGCGCCGCCGAGATGCCAAGGGTCTAAAGCGCATGGATTGCTAATGCAAGTGATTCTCATAATGATATGATCCGGCGCAGTGTTCGAATGCGCAAGACCGTCGCGAGCGGCGGGGACCCGGCTCTGTCACAGCTAGAATTGACAGGCACCTGTTCGATCGTTCAGCAAGGCGAATGCGGCGCTTGGCTCAGGGCAACCGCGCGCTGTCGGCAAGCTTGCGGAAATCCTCGATGCCGGCTGCGAAATAATGCAGGCGCGGCGCCTCGAAGCTGATCATGTAGAGCTTGCCCGCGATGATCGCCGCGCGCGCCTCGCCCCGGCGGGGCAATTCGTCCTGATCGACGAACTCATAGGTGAAATGCACCCCGTCCGCGCCCAGAAACCGCCCCGGTTCGATCCCTGTCATCTGGAACGATCCGCTGCGCTTGTAGGTGCGCCAGGTGGTCTCGAGCAGCTCGGGCACTTCGACCAGCAGGGTGGCGGCGGTGAACTTGGGCAGCGGCTCGCGCTTCTTGCTACGTTCACGGACCAAGGGCTGGCCCGGCGCGATCGCAGCGAAGAAGGTCACATCGTTGAGCTGCTCGCCATCGACCGTCCAGTGCTCGGTGTTCTTGCCGAGGCGCACATCGAGCCGGTTCCAGTCGCGCGACGGCGTGACGGTGAGCGGCGTATCGGCAACCGCAACAGGCGCGCCACGCTCGCGCAACTTGTGCGCATGGGCGGCAAACGGAGCGGATGCCAGCGCTACGGCCAGCCATCCGACCAGCAGACCAATCGGAGCGTCCTTCATTGTGCGGCTCCTTGGTCGGGGATCATCATGCGGATCAGCTTCGCATCGGATGCATCGGGCTTGAGATCCAGATAGCGTTGCAGCGCGGCCTGCCCTGCCCCGGCCTGCCCGGTCTTGAGCAGCGACAGACCAAGACCGCGGTTCGCCTCTGCATGCGCGGGGTCGAGCGCGATCGCCTCTGCATAGAATTGCGCGGCGTTGACCAGGTCTCGCGGGGCGCCGCGCATCCGGTAAAGCTCGCCGCGCGCATGGTGCAGCTGCGCGGTCCAGCCGCCCTGCGCCAGCGCCTGGAGCAGATACTCGCTCGCACCGAAATCGTTGAGCTTGATCTGGTCGTCGAGGAACATGCCCAGCCACGGCGCAAGCGCCGCGCGATAGCGCTCAGCGCCATCGTCGCGCGTCACGGCATCCGGGCGGGCGAGCTCGGCCAGATATCCGGCGCGTTCGGCATTGGGCGGGTGCGAGGCCGCAAAGGCGATGGCATCGAACTTGGGCTTCTTCAGTCCTCGGCCACGCGCAGATGCCTCCGCCTCTGCCATCAGGTTATCCCACATTTGCGAAGCTGCCTGCGGTCGCAACGCGCTGTTGTTCAAATAGGCGATTGCGAGCCGGTCTGCCTCACGTTCCTGATCTCGCCCATAGCGGTACAGGTTGCCGTAAATGGAGAACTCGAGATTACGGTACGTCCGAACGACGTCATACGATGGAGCGAGGCTCCCCAGGACCGCCGCCCAGGCGAGGACATCGGTGCCCGATCGCCGTGCCTTGAACTTCCCAAGGATATGCCGATTTTCGAAATGACCGAACTCATGACCGAGCACCGTCCCCAGTTCAGCCTCGTTCTGCACGCGCAGCAACAGCCCGGTGAAGACACGCATGGTGCCGTTGGCCGTCATGCTGGCGTTGAAAAATGGCGCGCGCACGATGTAGATGCGGACCGCGTTGCAGCGATCTGACCCGACCGTATCGCACAGCACCTTGCGCAGATAGCCGTTCAACGTCTCCTCGCGAATCACGAGGTCAGATTGTGCGAGGATGGCTTCTTCCTCATCCATCTCGCGCCACCAGCCGATTTCATCCACGCCCACCGGCTGATAGGCTCCGGTATAGGGTGGCACAAGCGCAGGTTGCGCGGTTGCCTGACCCGCCCCTGCGAGCCACGCCAGCGCGACACACGCTGCAAGGAAAGCCCGCGTGATCATTTGCCGGGTCCGGCATCGGGGGCAGTTTCGCTTTCGGCGATCATGCTTCCCGGAAAATCCTCGAGCAACTGCCGGATACGCTTTTCGGCGCCGTCCTTCTCGCGCACATCGCCGCCCATCTGCGCGTCGGCATTGAGCCACAGCAGTTCGCCGGTCTTCAGGTCGACAAGCCCGGCATAGCCGACATGCTCGCCCGACGAGACGCCGACTCCGGCCAGCGCACCAACCAGTTGCAGCATCTTGCGCCCGGTCGATCCGTAGACATCACGGTTATAGATGAATAGCGCATAGTCCGCGCCCTCAGCACCGGGCAGGTTCCCGACGCCTTCGCCTAGCGACCAGTCAAAGACCTCCGCCTTGTTGTCGCGCTTCTTGGTTGGAAGGCGGTTGCCGACGAAGAACTGGTACTGGATCACCGCCTGCGACACCGCCGCAAACAGCGCCATGTGCTCGTTCAAGGCGCGGGCGTCGTCGCCATAGGCTGGCGGCGCGATGATGACGTCATTGCCCAGGCTGCGTTGCAGCCCATCCAGCGCGATACCGATATTGGCGCGGGCCTGCTCGGTCCAATCTGAATTGGGTTCGAACATGCCTCCGGTGGACTGTTCGCCAACCCGCATCGTGGGACGCATCAGCAGGATCTTCTTGCCGCTTTTGGCTGGCAGGGCAAATCCCTGCCGGGTTGCGGATCGCTCTTGAGCGTGGATTGGACCACCGGCTAACGACAGGATCAAGAGCGCAGCAAGAATATGAAGAATAAATGTTCGCATCGTAGCCCCCGCAACGGGGACAAGTTATAGACTAAGGTTTGGACTGCGTGCCAGTATTGATGTCCAGATAGATCCAATCTGGAGCAGATTGCCGATCCGATACTTGTCAGCGTGCCCCGAAAAGGGCAGAGCCGATGCGCACATGCGTCGCGCCGATGCGGACCGCGGTCTCATAGTCACCCGACATGCCCATGCTGAGCTGGTCGAGCCCGTTGTCGCGTGCCAGCTTGGCGAGCAGCGCGAAGTAGGGCGAGGGTTCGACATCGGCGGGCGGCACCGCCATCAGGCCGACGACCGGCAGGCCGAGTGCGCGCACCTGTTCAAGGAACTGCGGCAGATCGGGAAGCGCGCAACCGCCCTTCTGCTCCTCCTCGCCGATATTGACCTGGATGAAGCACGGCACCTGCCGCCCCGCCTTGGTCATCGCGGTGGCGAGCGCCTTGGCGAGCGACATGCGGTCGAGCGAGTGGATGACATCGAACAACGCGACGGCATCGTCCGCCTTGTTCGATTGCAGCTGGCCGACCATGTGCAGTTCGAGATCGGGATAGCGCGCGCGCAGTTCGGGGAATTTGGCCTCGGCCTCCTGCACCCGGTTTTCGCCGAACACCCTTTGCCCCTGCGCGATCAGGTCCTCGATCGCCTCGACCGGTTTGGTCTTGGAAATCGCAATCAGCGTGGTCGCTCCCGTCGGGCGCCCGGCGATCTTCTCGGACTGGGCGATATTCGCGCGGATCGTCGCGAGCGGGGTGTCTGCAGCAAGGCTATGCGTGGTCATGGGGCGGGGCTATAAGCCTGGTCATGCGCCGCCGCCAGCCCGGAAAATCAGCCCTGCCGCGAATCTGGCTGATCAGCGATGCGCGCAACGATGCGGTGCTGGAGCGGTCGATCAAGCGGCTGCCGCACGGATCGGGGCTGGTGTTCCGCCATTACCACCTCCCGCCCGAAGCGCGTCGCGCACGGTTCGACCGGCTGGCAAAGCTGATCCGCAGGCGCGGCGGGGTGATCGTGCTGGCAGGCGGTGCCCGGATGGCACGGCGCTGGCGGGCTGACGGATATTATGGAGCGCCCGGCGGCGGCGCAGCGAACGGCTTGATCCGGCTGCTTACGGTGCACGACATGCGCGAACTTGCCCACGCTCACGCCCATGCCTCTGCAGCGGACCGGGCGGCAGCGCTGACCTCTCCGGTGTTTGCCACACGAACGCATCCGGGCGCCATGGCGCTGGGCGTCGCAAGGTTCGCCAGCCTCGCGCGGCTGTCACAGTTGCCGGTCGTGGCCTTGGGCGGCATGACGCGGCGACGGTCGCTCCAGATTGCGGCAATCACCACCGGCTGGGCTGCGATCGACGGGTTGTCGGCGTAACGGCTGACCTGTGCTTCCCCGAGACGGCATGGGCCCAAATGCTGACGCCTGAGTCGTTGGTGCTTCAGACGCGAGAGGGAACGAAATTCGCGGCGAACGTGCGCGCGCCTGCCTTTGCCAGGCAGCTGATGACGGCAAGCTCGCCATCCTTGCGGCGATGCATCCTGCAGGTGCCTGTCGCGGACAGCCGCCGCCCGTCGCGAAGCGTCACTTGCGATATGGCCATCGTGTCGCTGGACATGCTCCCGGTGAACCGCGCCATCGAACCCCAGCTGCGCTGGGCGAAATCGAGCGTCGCACGCGCCGAGCCCTGGTCGATCTCCACCGTGTCACACAGGATCAAGACGGTCTCGGCGCGGTTTTTCACCACCTTTTCGGGGTACTGGCAGCGACCGTCTATCGAGGTCTTCCGCGAATCCTGGGCGCACAGCGGCGCTGCAGCGGCGAGCGCGAACAGGGCTATCGCCCGGATCGGCAGTGTCATCGATGTCATGCACCGATGATAAGGTAAAAAGGCCGGCGGCTCAATGGTTTGGGGGCGAGGCGCGTTTCGACGAAGGCCCTTCGCGGCTGAGCGTCAGGTCAGCGTCCTGCAATTGATCAATCGCTTGCCCGATGCCCGAGGCGCAACGCTAAGGCATGGGGTCATAACGGTGATGTCAGCAAACGCCCGGAAGGTCAGAAGCGGAATTCGGTTCCGACATAGACAGCCTGGCTGTCGTACTGCTCGTTGGTGAGCCCGGTCAGGCGGTCGCGTTCACTGCGCAGGCGGATACCTGCGGTAACGTCGAGATTGCGCGTGACCTTGTAGGCACCACCGACATCGAGCGAATAGCTGCCCTGATCGTTGAACGGACGAACCGCACGGGTGGTGGGCGCCTGGATGTCGTCCACCTCGATCCGCGGGCTGAAGCGGCTTTTGCGCGCCGCACTGTCGCCGCGACCCAGCAGGGCGATATCGGGCAGCGCTTCATCGGGCTGGCGGATGCTGGAAGGCAGCGCAAACTTGGTGAAGCCCTTGGCGACGCCCAGGCTGAAGGCAGTCGGCGTGATCTGGACCAGACCGGCGCCCTGGCCGCTGTCGCTGGCAAGATCAGGACGGATGTTGATGGCCTTGGCCGAGTCGGGGCGCACGCGCACCGCGATGGTCAGCGCGCGGGTGCCGCTGTTCGCCGAAGCGGCGGGAGTGAAGCGGAACATCTTGTCGCCGCGCAGCGCGGAGAATTTCAGCTTTTCAGCAAGACGGGGGTCAACCGAAGCGGGCGTGAACGATCCGATCCCGCCGCGGGCGTCGATCGACACCGGGCGCGAATCGAAACCGGAGGAAAATGCCAGGGCAATCGACGGCACCAATGCCGCAGTCCCGAGCAAAAGCCCCGAAATCGTCAGTTTTTTTACAACTCCCGCGTTCATGTCTATTTCCGACCCCGCCTCGTCCCTGCTTGTAGCGTTACCACAAAATCGGGCCCTTGAATGCCCATTGTCAGGAACCCCAAAAATAATCTGAAACCGTTGCACACAATCCACAATGCCAGCATTGACCTGGCCACAACGCCGATCTCGACCTGATGGTGGCGCATGCGCACCCGCCCCGGTCGGGACTCGGCATGAGCCAGATTAGCGCGCGCAAACTTGCTGCTGCATGAACGCTTCCAGGCGTGCGCAAGTGCTTGCCCACGCCCGCAAAGCAACTATAGAAGGCCGCTGTTTCATGCGTCAGTTGTGTAAGGATTCCGCCATGCCTGTTCTTCCTTTCGCCCGCGTCGCGATCTGCGCTGTCGGCACCCTGACGCTGCTGTCTGCATGCGGTGGCGGCGATCGCGAGCGGCCCGAAGCGGACATCGCCGCCAGCCAGGTCACAACCATCGGCGTGAACAGCTATCTGTGGCGCGCCTCGCTTGACGCATTGTCGTTCATGCCGCTGCTGCAGGCAGACAGTGCCGGCGGCGTGATCGTGACCGATTGGTACGCCAACCCGCAGACCCCGGGCGAGCGGATGAAGGTGACGGTGTCGATCCTCGATCAGGATTTGCGCGCCGATGCGCTGCGCGTCGCCGCCAGCCGCCAGCTCAGCCAGAACGGCCAGTGGGTCGATGCCCCGGTCCGCGCTGCCACGGTGCAGAAGCTCGAAGAAATCATCCTCACCAAGGCCCGCGATCTGCGCCAGTCCGCCATTCGCGAATAACCCGACCCCTCCAGAGGCGATACAATGAACGAGAAGACGCGGTTCAATCCGCTGGCCGCCGATTCCCGCTGGCAATCGGTGTGGGACGAACGCCAGTCCTTCAAGGCGGACAGCAACAGCCCCAAGAAAAAAGCCTATGTGCTCGAGATGTTTCCCTATCCATCGGGACGCATCCATATCGGCCATGTGCGCAACTATACCATGGGCGATGTCATCGCGCGCTATCGCCGGATGCAGGGCTTTGAAGTGCTGCACCCGATGGGCTGGGACGCCTTCGGCATGCCCGCCGAAAACGCCGCGATGGAAAAGGGCGTCCACCCCGGCGGATGGACCCGCGACAACATCGCCGCGATGCGCAAGCAGCTCAAGCGCCTCGGCTTCGCGCTCGACTGGAGCCGCGAACTCGCCACCTGCGAGCCCGAATATTACGGTCACGAACAGGCGCTGTTCCTCGACCTCTATGCTGCTGGCCTGGTCTATCGCAAGGAAAGCGCGGTCAACTGGGACCCGGTCGACCAGACCGTGCTCGCCAACGAACAGGTCATCGATGGCAAGGGCTGGCGCTCGGGCGCGCAGGTTGAACGGCGCAAACTGAGCCAGTGGTTCCTCAAGATCACCGATTTCGCCGACGAATTGCTCGAAGGCCTGGATACGCTGACCGACTGGCCCGAAAAGGTCCGCTCGATGCAGGCGAACTGGATCGGGAAGTCGCAGGGATTGACGTTCAGCTTTAGCTTGAACGGCGATGACACGAAAATCCCCGTCTATTCCACGCGGCCCGACACCATCTTCGGCGCGAGCTTCGTCGCCATCGCTGCCGATCACCCGATCGCGCAGAAGATCGCTGCGGACAACGCCGACGCCGCCGCGTTCATCGAGCGCTGCAAGGCGGGCGGCACCACCGCGGCCGAGATGGAGACCGCGGAGAAATTGGGCTTCGACACCGGGCTGCGCGCGATCCATCCGTTCGACCCGAGCTGGGAACTGCCGGTGTTCATCGCCAATTTCGTGCTGATGGACTATGGCACCGGCGCAGTGATGGGCGTGCCCGCGCACGACCAGCGCGACCTCGATTTCGCGCGCAAATACATGCTGCCGGTGCCGCGCGTGGTCGCCGCCGAAGGCGACGAGAATGTCGCCATCCAGAACGAGGCCTATACCGGCCCAGGGCGGATCATCAATTCCTCGTTCCTCGACGGCATGGGCGTCGACGAGGCCAAGGCCGCGGTCATCGCGCGCGCCGAATTGGAAGGCTGGGGCGAAGGCACCACCGTGTGGCGGCTGCGCGACTGGGGCGTTTCGCGCCAGCGCTACTGGGGCACACCTATCCCGTTCATCCATTGCGAGGATTGCGGCGTCGTTCCGGTACCCAAGGGCCAGTTGCCCGTTGTGCTGCCCGAGGATGTCAGCTTCGAGATCCCGGGCAACCCGCTTGTGCGCCACCCGACCTGGAAGCACGTTGATTGCCCCAACTGCGGCAAGCCCGCCGTGCGCGAGACCGACACGCTCGATACCTTCGTGGATTCGAGCTGGTATTTCCTGCGCTTTGCCAGCCAGCCCGACGACAAGCCGTTCGACCCGCAGGAAATCGCCAAATGGCTGCCCGTCGGCCAGTATATCGGCGGGGTCGAGCATGCGATCCTGCACCTGCTCTATGCCCGCTTCTGGACCCGCGCGCTTGCCCGCATCGGCAAGATCGAGGTGACCGAACCCTTCGCCAGCCTGTTCACCCAAGGGATGGTGACGCACCAGACCTGGCAGGACACGAACGGCAAATGGCTGGGCCCCGATCAGGTTGAAAGGCGCGGCGAGGACTGGATCATCACCGACACCGGCGAGGCGGCAATTGCCGGCCGCGTCGAGAAGATGTCCAAGTCCAAGAAGAACGTGGTCGATCCCGATGCCATCGTCGATCAGTACGGTGCGGACGCGGTGCGCTGGTTCATGCTCTCCGACAGCCCGCCCGAGCGCGACCTGCCGTGGAGTGAGTCGGGCATCGAGGGCTGCTGGCGTTTCGTCCAGCGGCTGTGGCGGGTGTTCAACTCGGTCGAGGCTGCCGAAGGCGAGGACAAGCCGCTCGAACGCAAGCTGCACCAGAGCGTGGACCTGATCGGCAAGGACATCGAGGCGCTCGCCTTCAACAAGGCGGTCGCGCGGATCTATGAGCTGACCAACGCGATCGAGAAGGCCAAGAAATCCGCCAGCCGCAACATCGCGATTCGTGCGCTGGCAAGGCTGGTGGCGCCGATGGTGCCGCATCTGGCCGAAGAGGCCTGGGAGCTGATGGAAGGCCATGGCCTGATCGCCGATGCAAGCTGGCCCGAAGTCGATCCAGCGCTGCTGGTCGAGGACGAGGTCACCATCGCGGTGCAGATCAAGGGCAAATTGCGCGACACGCTGACCGTCGCCAAAGGCCTGCCCAACGAGGAGCTCGAACGGCTTGCGCTGGCATCGGACAAGGTGCAGCGTAGCCTGGACGGCGCCGCGATCCGCAAGGTGATCGTGGTGCCTGACCGGCTGGTCAATCTGGTGGTGTGATGGCTTCACGTACCGTTTTCCGTCACCCTGAACTTGTTTCAGGGCCCATTTATCCCCACGCGGCTTCGGCTGCTGGGGCACGATGGGTGCTGAAACAAGTTCAGCATGACGGGGTTGGTAAGGTTGCCCCCCTTTCCTGCACTGGAGCGATTTGATGCGCCGCCTTCTCCTCCCTCTCGCCCTAGCTGCAAGCCTTTCAGCCTGCGGCATGCAGCCGCTCTATTCCTCCGGCACGCAGGGCGCGGTTGCAACGACGCTGGGCGATGTCACCGTTGCCCCGATCCAGGGCCGCGCCGGCTGGCTGGTCAAGAACGCGCTTGATGATCGGCTCGACGCGCTGGGCGGCGGCAACAGCCGCTTCCAGCTGCAGGTGGTGCTCGACGACAAGATCACCGGCTTCGGTCTGCTCGCCAACGACCAGGTGACGCGCGAACGCCGCACGCTGCGCGCGCGCTATCAGCTGGTCGAGGCCGCCACCGGCGAGATCGTGCTCGATGCCACCGCCGCATCGGATGCGGGCGTGGATATCGTCAGCAGCGAATATGCCACGATCGCAGCGGAAAACCGCGCGCTGGAAAACCTGTCGCTCGAGATCGCCGACCAGATCGTCACCCGGCTGTCGCTGTTCGCGCGCGAGGTATCGCAGGCGCAATGAGGTTCAGGGCGCAATGAAGGCGGACGCCGCAGCGATCCGAGCCCTGGCGCGCAAGCCTCGCCCCGATATCCGGCTGTATCTGATCTTCGGCACCGATGATGGCGGCAACGCGGCGTTGGCGGGCGAGCTGATCGCGGGGTTCGGCAAGGGCATCGAACGCACCGATCTCGACGGATCGCAGCTGTCGCGCGACCCTTCGCTGCTCCCCGCCGAGGCCGCGTCGATGTCGCTGTTCGGCGACAAACGCTACATTCGCGTCACCACCAGCGGAGAGGAAAGCCTTGCCGCGGTCGAGGCGTTGCTCGCGGCGGACAAGGCGATCAACCCGGTGGTGATGCTGGCGAGCGGCATCAGCGAGAAATCGCGCATCGCCAAGCTGGCGCTCGCCGCGCCCAATGCCATGGCGGTGCAGACCAAGCTGCCCGGCCCCGAGGACATGGCGCGGATCGTCGCAGAGCTCGGGCGCGAGGCGGGACTGACCATCGAACCCGATCTCGCGCACGTCATCGCGGGCTTCACCGCGGCCGATCGCAGGCTGGCGGCGCAGGAGATCGAGAAGCTCTCGCTCTACCTCGATGCCTCGCCGCAGGACCCCAAGGCCGTGACCCGCGAGGCGATCACCGCGCTGCGGGCCGATGCCGAGGACGATGCAATGCAGCCGATCATCTCGGCGGCGCTGTCGGGCGATCTCAGGCGCTTGCCCGAGGAACTGAAGCGGATGCGCGAACAGGCGGTGTCCGAGGTCGGGCTGGTGATCGTGATGCAACGCCAGGTCATGCAGCTTGCTGCCGCAGCGCAGCGCATGGGCAGTGTACGTGATATCGGCGGCTGGGTGGCTCAAGAGATGCGTAGCCGCAGGCTGTGGGGCGGCGGCAGCGCGCAGGACTGGACGCGGCAGCTGCGCGCCTGGGGCCGCCCGCAGCACATGGCGCGGCTGATCGAGCGGCTGCTCACCCTGCAACAGGCGATGATGCGCGCTACCCCGGGGCCTGCGCTGCTGCTGGAGCAGGAATTGCTCGAAATCGCCCGGGTCGCCGCACGCGCGTCTTGACTGTATCTCCAGTCGGCCCATGTTGTGATCTCCCCAGGAGAGACACATGGCAGACACCAAGATCAGCGACACCGAATGGCGCGCGAAGCTCAGCCCCGAGCAATATCACGTGCTGCGCGAAGGCGGCACCGAGCGGGCGTTCACCGGAAAGTATAACGACCACAAGGGCGATGGCATGTACCGCTGCGCCGGATGCGGCGCGCCTTTGTTCGAATCCGACGCCAAGTACAACAGCGGCTCGGGCTGGCCGAGCTTCACCACCCCGGTCGAAGGCGAGGCAGTCGCCGAGATCGTCGACACCAGCCACGGCATGGTCCGTACCGAAGTGCGCTGCGCGCGCTGCGACGGCCATCTGGGCCATGTCTTCCCCGATGGTCCCGGCCCCGAAGGCCTGCGCTATTGCATGAACAGCGCGTCGCTCGAGTTCGACCCTAAGGAGGATTGACCATTCTTCGTCATTCCCGCGAACGCGGGAATCCCGCTTTCCTGCCAACCTATGAGAAGAAGCGGGATCCCAGCCTGCGCGGGGGTGACGAGCCAGCCATCGGGGCCTCATCCCCGCCGCCGCCTCAGCACGATATACAGCGCCCCATCCCCGCCATGCCGGGGATGGGCGTTGCGCACCGCGGCGATCTCGCTCGCATGGCGTGACGAGGCCAGCCAGTCCGACACCGCCCCGCGGATCGCGCCGCGTCCGCTGTCGGGTGCGCGCGCCTTGCCGGTGATCAGCAGCATCAGCCGCATGTCCGCCGCCTTGGCTTGCGCCAGCGCCATGTCCAGCCGCGCATAGGCGCTCGCCAGCGTGTGCCCGTGCAGATCGATCGTGACATCGGGCTGCACCCCGCCCTTGGCCATCCGCCGATCCCAATGCCCGTCGAGATTCCCCGCGACCGAGGGCCGCGGCGCTTGCGTGAACGTCCAGGAGGGGGTGGGTTTGTTCACTCTCCCCTCCCGCAAGCGGGACGGGTCGGCCAAAGCTGCAGGCTTTGCGCCGGGGGTGGGCAAGATGGGAGGACCAGGCTTTACAGGCCCACCCCCGGGTTGCCCGGCCTTGCTGGATATCCCTGCCCCTCCCGCAGGCGGGAGCGGAGAGGTTTGCAGCTTGTCCTTGAACGGCTCGACGGTCGCGATCACCCGCTTCCACAGGGCCGCTTCCGCATCAGAAAGCGGCCTTCGGCTCATCGCTCAGCGCGCCTGCTGCGCCAGCCGGTCGTAACTGCCGCGCGGCAGCAGGATCAGCGCGAGCCCGCGCGCGGACATGCCGCCGGCAATCACCTTGGCCTGCTCGCCCGCACCCCAGAAAGTATCGAAGCGGTTCGCGCCCTTGATCGCGCCGCCGGTATCCTGCGCCACCCACAATCCGTTGGGCTCTGCGCGGTCCATGCCCAGAAACACCGGCGCGCCCAAAGGCACGAACTTGGGGTCGGCAGCCACGCTGCTGCCCGCCTCGACCTGATAGCCCAAAGCGCCCAGCGGGCCGGGTCCGGTCAGTTCGCGGAAAAAGACGAAGCTCTTGTTTTCGCGCATGATGCTGCGGCCCTCTTCGGGGTTGGCGCGCAAATAGGCGACGATACCCTGCATGCTCGCCTGGCCGGGTGCGAGGAGGCCCCGGTCGCGCATCAGCGCGCCGATGCCGGTGTAATCGCGGCCGTTCTGGCTGGCATAGCCGATCCGCACCACCGACCCATCGGGCGCGCGCAACCGTCCAGAGCCCTGTACCTGCAGGAAGAAGAAATCGATCGCATCCGCCGCCCAGGCGATCACCGGCGCGCGGCCACCCAGTGATCCCTGTTCGATCTGGGTGCGGTCATCATAAGGGACAAGATCGGTGCCCTTGAGCTTGCCGCGCACCCGCTTGCCCGCCCATTCGGGAGAGAATTGCGACAGATCGACATCGATCAGGTCCGACGGGCGGCCATAGACGGGGACTTCAAACCCCGCAGAGCGGGTGCGCGATCCGGCGATCTCGGGTTCGAAATAGCCGGTGGCAAAGCCTGCCCCCTCGCCCACCTGAACCGCTTCGAGCTGCTCTGTGAAGAACCGCACCGCGTCGGTGTCGGGCCATCCGGCAGCGGCTGCGCACGGAGCGCGCCAGTCTTCGGGACGGGTAAGGCCGCTGGCATCCTGGCGTTTGGTGACCGCAGGACAGGTGAGCCGGAAAGCGACCAGCGCGGCGCGAGCGTCATCTTGGGTGATCGGCAGGCTGGCGATGGCAGGGCCGCGGCGCAGCACCTGGCCAGCAGCCTGGGTGATATCGGCGCTGGCGGTGATGGCCGCGCCGGACATTGCCGGCAGAGGCGTTGCGCGGGGAATGACGTAGCTGGATGCCGGGCCGCTCGGCGCAGTCGCTTGCCGCGTGGGACCTGTTGCGGGGGGTGCGCTCTCGTAGGGCAGCCGCGCGGGCGGCGGCGCCGAACTGGTCTCGCCCGAGGGAACGACACCCGCACAGGCGGTGAGCGCCAGCGTCAGCAGACCGATCGCGAACCGGCGCATGGCAATCCCCCGGCGCGCGGACATCAGGCCTGATCGGTTTCGACCAGAATCCAGTTGGGATCGTTGCTGCGCAGGTCGCGGGCAAAAGTCCACAGGTCGTGCGTCGCTACCGCGTCGGTCAGCGATCCGGCGACAAGCTCGCCATCGGGGCCGCGAACGACAGCCGCGATATCAGCGTCGAACCGCACGGTGATGCGGGCATTGGGCGCGTCATATTCGGCGTCGACGATGCGCGCCTCGTCGATGCGCACCAGGCGGTTTTCCAGCGTTTCGCCGCGCGCGGTGCGCTGGTCGATCGAGCTGGAGAAGCTTTCATAGACCTCGTCGTCGCACAGCGTGCGAAGGTCTTCGCGGTTGCCCGCCCAGAATGCTTCGAGGATCATGCCATAGGCAGCCTTGGCGCCATCGCGGAACCGCGCGACGTCGAAGCTGCGGTCGGCGGCGAGCATCTGGCGGATGCCGGGCTCGGCGGCGATATCGAATACGGTCGAGGTTCCCGGCGTCATCGCGGCGGGCTTGTCATCCAGCTGCGGCCGCTCGATCGCGGTGGGGCGCTTGGCGACGGGCGTGTCCATGCCGCGGGTCAGCGGTTCCTGCTCGTGCCCGGTGCGTTTGCCCAGGACCGAGTACAGGCGGAGGCCCAAAAACGCTGCAACCATGGCCAAGATGATGATTTCTACCGTCACAAGTCTTCCCGTTTGCCCGCCCGCTTAAACCAATGTGCTGCTAAAAGGTCAGCGCGAATGCATAACATAGGGCATGTCGGCCAATATGCAAATTGCTTTGGCCGACAAAAACTTGCATCGCCCAGTGCTTTCGTGGTGCTTGCACCGCACGGGAAGCACGATTAGAGCGCCGCGCAAGACGCGCTGGCTGCGCCTAGCATTGAAAGGGACTATCCATGGCCGAAGACGGCACCGTGAGCTCGCAAAATCCGGCGCTGAATGGCGCTTCCGGCCCGCAGGCGGGCCTGATCTCGCAATACGTGAAAGACCTGTCGGTCGAAAACCCCAATGCACCCGACAGCTATCAGTGGCCGGGCCAGCTCGCGTTCGACGTGCAGTTCCGCGCCGAATCGCGCCAGCTGAGCGAAGAAGTGCACGAGATGATCTGCACCTATACGATCGCTGCCAAGGCCGAACAGGGTACCGCTTATCTGGTCGAATTGGCCTATGGCGCGCTGGTCGGCATCCGCAGCATGGATGAAGAGCAGGTCCGTCGCTTCCTGTTCGCCGACACCCCGCGCATGGTGTTCCCCACCATCCGCCTGATCCTGGGCAACGTCATCCGTGACGCGGGCTATCCGCCGCTGGTGCTCGAGCCGATCGATTTCACGACCCTGTACGAACAGCAGAGCCAGGACCCCAACTTCGGCGCAGCGATGCCGCCTGCCGAAGGCAACGCCTGACGCCCGGCTGCGATAGGGCGCACCCGGCATGAACCTGCTCCGCGCCGTATCGACCATCGGCGGGCTGACCCTGGTAAGCCGGGTGCTCGGCATGGTGCGCGACATGCTGATGGCGCGCTATGTCGGGGCCGGCATGGCCTCGGACGCGTTCCTGATCGCGTGGCGGCTGCCCAACCTGTTCCGCGCGCTGTTTGCCGAAGGCGCGTTCGCCGCGGTCTTCGTGCCGATGTTCAACCGCAAGATGGCAGAGGCCGACACTGCCGAACCCGGCAGCGGCATGGTCGCGGCGCGCGCCTTTGCAGGCCAGGTGCTGTCGGTGCTGTTGCCGGTGCTGATCGTGTTTACCGCGGTCATGATGCTGGCCGCAGGGCCGGTGGTCTATGCGATGACCGGCGGCTTTCCCGATGGCGGGCCTGAAAAGTTCGCGCTGGCGCGGCACCTGACGATCATTACCTTCCCGTATCTGGGGCTGATCTCTTTGGTGTCGCTGCTCGGCGGCATCCTCAATTCGATCAACCGCTTCTGGGTCAACGCCGCAGCGCCGATATTGCTCAACATCTGCATGATCGCAGCCTTGCTGCTTTTTCGCGGGCAGAGCGAGGCGGAGACCGCGGTCACCCAGGCGATTGCAGTCACCGTATCGGGCGTGCTGCAGCTGCTGTGGCTGATCATCGCCTGCCGCCAGAGCGGGGTGAGCCTCAAGCTCTCGCGCCCGCGTCTGTCGCCCGACGTCAAGGCGATGCTGGTGCTGATCGCACCCGCCGCGATCGGCCAGGGTGCGATCCAGTTCAACCTGCTGATATCGACCTCGCTCGCCGCGCGCTATCTGGGCGAAGGCTCGGTGTCGTGGATCTATTATGCCGACCGGCTGAACCAGCTACCCTTGGGCCTGATCGGCATCGGCGTGGGCACCGCGATCCTGCCATTACTCTCGCGCCAGATCGGCAGCGGCAATCCGGATGCGGCCAACAACACCCAGAACCGCGCGCTCGAACTGGCGCTGTTCCTCGCGCTACCCGCTGCGGTCGCGCTGGTCGTGGCAGCGGTGCCGATCATCCACGGCGTGTTCCAGTACGGTGCGTTCACCACCGCCGATACCGTCGCGACCGCGCGCGTGCTGGCCGCCTTTGCCTGCGGCGTTCCGGCCTATGTGCTGATCAAGGTGCTGACCCCTGGCTTTTATGCCCGCGCCGATACCAAGACCCCGGTGCGGCTGGCACTGGTCGCGATGCTGGTCAATCTGGTGGGCAACCTCATCCTGATCTGGCCGCTGGGCCATGTCGGCGTGGGCGTCGCCACCGCGATTTCGGCGTGGGTCAATGTCGGCCTGCTCTTCGGCGTGCTCTACAAGCGCGGCCACATCCAGCCCGACGCGCGGCTGATCGCCAAGGCATGGCGCATCCTCGTCGCCTCTGCCGTGATGGGCGTGGCGCTGTGGCTGGGCAGCAGGCTGGCCGACAGCTTCATGGACGGCAGGCTGATCGAACGGATCACCGCACTTGCCGTCTTGTGCGGCGGCGGCGGGGCGTTGTATGGGCTGGCGGCGCTGGCGCTGGGCACCTACCGGCTTGGCGACATCAAGACGATGCTGCGCCGCAAGGCGTGAAGCAGCGCGAAACCTCCCGCATCCAGCGAAAGAGAAGATCATCATGCGCGTCCTTTCCGGCATCCAGCCGACCGGCAATCTGCATCTGGGCAACTATCTGGGCGCGATCCGCAACTGGGTGAAGATGCAGGACGAGATGGATGCGAATAGCGCGTGCTATTTCTTCCTCGCCGATCTGCACTCGATCACCGTCAGCGAAGAGCGCGAAACCCGCATCCGCAACGTGCGCGAGATGGCCGCGGCGCTGATCGCGTGCGGGATCGATGCCGACCGCAGCGTGCTGTTCAACCAGGCCCGCGTGCCCGCGCATGCCGAGCTCGCCTGGCTGCTCAACGGCACCGCGCGGATCGGCTGGCTCAACCGCATGACCCAGTTCAAGGACAAGGCCGGCAAGAACCGCGAAGGCGCCAGCATCGGCCTGTTCGTCTATCCGGTGCTGCAGGCCGCCGACATCCTGCTGTATCAGGCGACGCACGTCCCGGTGGGCGAGGACCAGAAGCAGCATCTGGAGTTGACCCGCGACATCGCGACCAAGTTCAACACCGATTTCGGGGTCGAGCTGTTCACCCTGCCCGATCCGTACATCCCCAAGGAATCGGCACGGATCATGTCATTGCGCGATGGCACCGCCAAGATGTCGAAGTCCGACCCCTCGGAGATGAGCCGCATCAGCCTGACCGACGACGACGATGCGATCGCGCAGAAGATCCGCAAGGCCAAGACAGACCCCGAGCCCCTGCCCGAGCTGGCATCGGCTCTGGAAGGCCGCCCCGAGGCGCTCAACCTTGTCGGCATCTATGCCACGCTGACCGAACAGACCCCCGATGCGGTGTGCGCGCAGTTTGCAGGCCAGGGCTTCGGCGCGTTCAAACCCGCGCTCGCCGAGGTGCTGGTCGAGACGCTGCGCCCGATTCGCCAGCGCTTCGTCGCGCTCAAGGATGACGACACCGCGCTCGATGCGATCATGACCAAGGGGGCGCAAAAGGCCCGCGCCGTCGCGCAGCCGACGCTTGATGCAGCCTATGACGCGCTGGGGCTGATGCGCTGAACCCGGGCTTGCACCGATTTTGCGTTCAAACGGGGTTCATTCGCGGCAAACTAGGCTTATATCCATATTCGGGTCGCGCAGGGTCGCGCGGGCCCGTGATGGAGATCAGACAATGACCGCTCGCAGCCGCTTTACCCGCCGCGCCGCGTTGTTCGCCGTGCCCGCGCTGGCGCTCGCACTTTCCGCCTGTGCCACCCCGTTCAAGGCCGATGTCGCCCGCTTCCAGGCTTTGCCCGCTCCCCAGGGACAAAGCTTCATCGTCACCGCCTCCGATCCGCGGCTGCAGGGCGGGCTCGAATTCGGTCAATATGCAGGGCTGGTCACACGGCAGATGACGCAGCTGGGCTATGTCCCCGCCAATGACCCTGCCCGTGCGGACATGGTGGTCAGCTTTGCCTATGGCGTCGACAATGGCCGCGAAAAGGTCGTGTCGGACGGCTTCGGCGGCGGCTTTGGCGGTGGCTGGGGCGGCTTCGGTCCCGGCTTTGGCCCCTGGGGCGGCGGCTTCGGCCGGCGCGCCTTCGGCTTCGGCTTCTACGATCCGTTCATCTTCGGTCCCGGCTGGAACAACGATGTCCGCAGCTACACCGTCTACACCAGCGCGCTAGACCTGAAGATCGACCGCGCGGCCGACAACCAGCGTCTGTTCGAAGGCAAGGCCGAAGCCCAGTCGCGCAGCAAGAACCTGCAATATCTGGTGCCCAACCTGGTCGATGCGATCTTCACCGATTTCCCGGGACGCTCGGGCGAGACCGTCCAGATCTCGATCGCGCCCGAAGGCAAGAAGGTCAAGCCGATCCGCGAACGTCGGTAACCTCGGAAACCTGTCTGGGATATCCCCTCCCCTCCCGCTTGCGGGAGGGGAAAACTGCTAAACCCCCGTCGAGCCGAAGCCGCCTGCGCCGCGCACGGTTGCGTCGAGATCGTCGACTTCCACGAACCCGGCGCGCTGCACCGGGGCGGCTACCAGCTGCGCGATGCGGTCGCCCCTGCGGATCGGGAAGGGTGCATCGCCATGGTTGATCAGGATGACCTTCAATTCACCGCGATAATCGCTGTCGATCGTGCCCGGGGTGTTGGGCACGGCGATGCCGTGCTTGAGCGCTAGCCCCGAGCGCGGACGCACCTGCACCTCATAGCCATCGGGGATGGCGATCGCGAAACCCGTGGCGACCGCGTGCCGCTGACCCGGCATCAGGTCGAGCTCTTCGGCGGCGACCACGTCCATCCCCGCTGCGCCCTCGGTCGCATAAACGGGCAGCGGCAGCCCGTCGCCATGCGCCAGCCGCCTCACCCGGATGGTGATTGGCGGCAGCGGGTGTTCAGCGGACGGCATCGGCGATTTTCTCCATGAGTTTGCGGGCGACCTGATCCTTGGGCAGATCGGCCCAGCTTTCGACGCCCTGCCCGGTGACGATGTGCACCGCGTTGTTCTGGCCGCCCATCACGTCACCCGACACGTTATTGGCGACGATCCAGTCGCAACGCTTGCGCGCCAGCTTGGCCTGGGCGTGCGCGACGACCTGTTCGGTTTCGGCGGCAAAGCCGATCAGCAGCGCCGGACGACGGGGATCGCTAGCAAGCCCGGCAAGGATATCGGGGTTTTCCGCCAGCTGCAGCACGGGCAGCGCGCCGCCAGTTTTCTTGATCTTCTGGTCGGCTGCATCGGCGGTGCGCCAGTCGGCCACAGCGGCGACCAGAATCGCGATGTCGGCGGGCAGCGCGGCATCGACCGCAGCGGCCATCTCGCGCGCGGTCTCGACATCGATCCGCGTGACCCCCGGCGGGGTCGCCAGATGCACCGGGCCTGCGATCAGGTGAACCTCGGCGCCCATTTCGGCCGCCGCAGCCGCGATCGCAAAGCCCTGTCGCCCGCTCGACCGGTTGGCAATGTAGCGGACCGGATCGATCGGTTCGTGGGTAGGGCCTGCGGTGATCAGCACGCGTTTTCCCCGCAACGCCTCTCCCCTCCCGCCTGCGGGAGGCGAGGACGATGCAGAGCCGAGAGCGCGCTCGATCTCGCCCATGATCGCCACCGGCTCGGGCAATCTGCCGGGGCCGTACTCGCCGCACGCCATCGCGCCGCTATCGGGATCGACCACCTGCACCCCGTCGCCGCGCAGCTGCGCGACGTTGCGCTGGGTTGCCGCGTGCTGCCACATGCGCACGTTCATCGCGGGGACTACCAGCACCGGGGTGTCGGTGGCGAGCAGCACGGTGGTGGCAAGGCTGTCCGAAATCCCCGCCGCCATCTTGGCGAGCAGATCGGCCGTCGCCGGGCACACCACGATCAGGTTGGCCTCGCGGCTGAGCTGGATATGCCCCATCTCGGTCTCGTTCTTGAGATCCCACAGCGTGGTGAACACCTCGTTCTCGCTCAGCGCCGCCAATGTCATCGGGGTGATGAACTGCGCGCCGCCGTCGGTCAGGACGCAGCGAACGGTCATGCCCGCCTTGCGGATCAGCCGGATCAGCTCGCACGCCTTGTAGGCTGCAATGCCGCCGCCGACGATGAGCAGGATATGGGGTGTCTTCATGGCCAGCAGCGGTAAATGCTGCGCGCGTCGGGGTCAACGATACTGCCAGCCATCGAGCAGCCGGCTATCGCTGGGCGCAAAGCTCTTGCGATAATCGGCATCCGGGCGGCTCTCGCCGCAACGATAGAGCGGACCTGCCACCAGCCGCCGCCGCACCAGCCACGTCAGGACCAACGCGTAAGTGAGGCCGCACAAGGCTGCGCCGATCAGCTGCCCGGACAACGGGTCCAGCGCGATCACCCCATGCGGCAGGAACCGCGCCGCACCGGCCAGACCGAGCAGCCCGACGATATGCGCGCAGGCAAGCGTTGCCAGCATCGCCGCCAGATGGTCCCGGGCCTTGTGGAGAAGTGGATGACGGTTCATGCACTCTGCCTACACCCGCGCGCGGCCGCGCGCTGTGAGGCAGATCGCAAGATGGCGCGAAATACGCCTATTGTGCGCGCGCCAGAACCTCGGGCAGATAGCTCTCGACCAGCGTCCCGCACGAATCGGCGAGGCCCTCGAGATCCTTTGCCATGCTGCTGCTCTCATCGAGCATCGCGACTGCGAAAAGCTCAGCCTGCTCCTCGAGAGCGGCCTCGGCCTTGCCGGTATTGCCGCCCGGCGCCAGCAGCACCGCACCGGTCATGAACGCGGTGGCAAGATCGGTGGCATCCTTGGCCATCTTCTTGTCGTCGCCTGCAATGACTGCCGCTGCTGAGAAGAATGCCGCGCAGCTGAGCAGCGTTTCATGCCCCTCCTTGTCGGACAGTGCCGACTGCGCCTGGGCAGGCACGGCGAGAAGGCCCAGCAGCGCGGTGCAGGCAGCGATGCGCGTGAAGAGGAAGGATGCAGGCAGGGTCATGGGTTCACGTCCGATGGCAGGGACCCTGTCGGGCCAGGTGGCTGATACGGCGCGACCCGCTGGCGCCCAAGGTGGCGGGTTTGCGCGGCCTTGGCAAGCCGGGGAACAATCGCCGCTCGCGTGTCGGCCAGCAGCACCGAGATGCCGTCAGAGCCCGATCGTTCGCAGTGCCTGGTCGAGATCCTCGATCACATCGTCGACATCCTCCAGCCCGACATTGAGCCGCAGCATGTCCTCGGTGATGCCCACCGCCATGCGCGCCTCTTCACCAAGACCGTGGTGCGTGGTCGAGCTGGGGTGCGTCATCAGCGAACGCGAATCGCCGATGTTGTTCGAGATATCGACCAGCTCGAGCGCGTTGAGCAGGCCGTGCGCGCGCGCGCGGCCACCGCCGACATAGACCGAGAAGATCGGCCCTGCGGCCTCCATCTGCGCCATCGCGAGGTTGTGCTGCGGGTGGCTGGGCAGGCCCGGATAGTTCACCCGCTCGACCCGGCCTTCGAGGAAGCTCGCCACCTTCATGGCATTCTCGCTCTGGCGGCGGATGCGCAGATCGAGTGTTTCGAGCCCCTTCAAGACCACCCAGGCATTGAACGCGCTCAGCGTCGGGCCGGTGTTGCGTGTGAACGGCAGCAGCGTGTTGGTAATGAAATCGTCGGTGCCGCACACCGCGCCTGCGAGCACGCGGCCCTGGCCGTCCATCATCTTGGTGGCGCTATAGGCAACGACATCGGCGCCATATTCCATCGGCCGCTGCAGCACGTTGGTGGCAAAGGCATTGTCGACGACGCTGGTGATGCCGCGCGCGCGCGCGATGTCGCACACCGCCTGCATGTCGATGATGTCCATCGTCGGGTTGGCAGGCGTTTCGAAGAAGAAGACGCGGGTGTTGGGACGGATCGCGGCCTCCCACTGATCGAGCTCGCGCCCGTCAATGATCGTGGTCTCGATGCCGAATTTGGGCAGCAGCGTGTCGGTCAGCCAGCGGCACGACCCGAACAATGCCCGGCTGGCCACGACATGGTCGCCCATCTGCAGCTGGCACAATAACGCTGCGGTCATCGCCGCCATCCCGCTGGCCATGCAGCGTGTGGCTTCTGCGCCCTCCATCAGCGAAATGCGTTTTTCGAGCATTTCCACAGTCGGATTCTGCAAGCGGCTGTAGGTCATGCCCGCCTGCTCGCCGTTGAAACGCGCGGCGGCATCTTCGGCGCAATCATAGGCATAGCCCGAAGTCAGGAACAGCGCCTCGGAGGTCTCGCCGAACTCGCTGCGCGCGGTACCCCCCCGGATCGCCCGGGTGGCGGGGCGCCAGCGGCTGGTGATGGCGGGGTCTTGTCCGGCGTTACGCTTCATCTGGGCGGTCCTGAGTTTGAATGCAAAAGCGCGCGCTATATGCGCCGCTCCTCCGCCAGGGGAAAGCCCGAAAAAGCGAAATTCACCGCGTCGAATTGCGGCCCCGCTCGGGCGCCTCGTCCGAGGCGATCGCCTGCGGGCTGATCGACACGCCGTGCAGACGCCAGCGCCCCTCGACCCACTGGAAGAAGAAATCGAAGAACAGGGCTGTCGGGCGGAGGCCGAAATAGCCGCGCACCCGGATCACGCCCGGCTCTGCCACCGATGGCGGCTCGGTATAGGTCGGCGCGAGCAGCAGGGCGCTGGACAGGTCGACCCGGCTTTGGCGGATGCTGGCGAAGATCTCGCCAAGCCGCGCGGCATTGTTGTTGACCTGGAACCCGGGCGAAGAGATGTCGCGCAGCACCGAATAATTACCCGACAGATTGGCATGGTGCACCGCGGTCATCGTGGACCACAGCAGCTTGGCGAGTTCCAGCTCGCTGGGCACCGGTTCGACCGAGATCGGCGGTTGCGCGGCCTGAGTCTGGGCCTGGACCGGCATGGCAAAGGCCAGCGCGGCAAGCAAAAAGGCCGGGGCAAGAAGCCCCGGCCGAGTGTTCATTAATCGCATAACGCTCCTTACCAAGCGGGCTGGCCTTACCAGGCGATCTGGAAACCGCCGCGCGCGCCCACCGAACCGCTGTTGAAGCCGACACCGATACCGGCCGACACGGAAGCGTTTTCGGCGACGCGGGCGGTGATCGCCGTGGTCAGGGATGCCTGATCCTCATAATAGCCCACGCCGCCCGACAGTGCAAAGGTGGTACCCGGCGGAAGCGCGGGCGATTCCATCGCCAGCGCCATCGCCACGCCCTCGTTTGCCCGGTTGATCGCGCGCCGGTTGACTTCGGTCAGGTCGAACAGCGTGTTGACCTGGCCGGTCAGCGCATTGACCTGGCCGTTGGTGGCGAAGGTGTTGACCGCCGGGCCCGCACCCAGCGTGCCGCTGGCATCGGTGGTGACGATCGAGGTGGTGCCGCTCTGCGCCGCTGTGCTGGCGGCAAGATCGCCGATGGTCACCGAGCTTCCCGTGCCACCCAGCTTGATCTGCCCGGCGCGGTTTGCGGTCGCCCCGTTGCCGATCGCCACCGAGTTGGTGAACGCCGCCGAGGTCTGGTTGCCGATCGCGATCGCGCCTGCGCCCGATGCGACGGCCGCCTCACCCACCGAGACCGAACGCACGCCCGATGCCACTGCAAGATGACCCAGCGCGGTCGCCCGCTCGCCGGTGGCTTCTGCCCGCCAGCCATAAGCGGTCGCCGCCGTGGCCGTAGCCAGCGCCTGTCCGCCCACCGCGGTGGTCGAAGCGCCGGTGGCCTGGGTCGCACGGCCCGAGGTGCCGTCGCGGTTGCCGCCGATGGCGATCGCATCGCCGCCGCTTGCCACTGCGGTGTTGCCGATGGCGATCGCATTGGTGCCGCTGGCGACCGAGAGATTGCCGACCGCGACGCTCAGCGCGCCCGACGAGTTGGCCGCCTCACCCACTGCGGTCGAGCGCACGCCCGATGCATTGGCAAGGTGGCCCAGCGCCGTGGCGCGTTCCGCCACCGCTTCTGCGCGCCAGCCAAACGCGGTTGCCGCCGTCGCTGTCGCCAGCGCGCGGCCGCCCACTGCGGTGGTGGACTGCGCCGTGGCGACAGCGCTGAGGCCCATTGCAACCGCTTCGACCCCGGTGGACAGTGCATCGTTGCCGATGGCAATCGAGCCGACCCCCGATGCCACAGCGCCCAGCCCATCGGCATCGCCGCCATCTTCGCCGATCGCGATCGACTGCGCGCCGGTCGCCCGGGAGTTGGAGCCATAAGCCGCCGAGCCCGGGCCGGTCGCCTGCGCGCCTGCCCCCACTGCGGTCGAGCCCGAGGCGATCGCGCCCGCGCCAACCGCGGTTGCGCCTGCACTCGTCGCACGTGCGCCTTCGCCGACCGCGGTTGCATCGGTGGCGCTCGCCACCGCGCCGCTGCCGACCGCGGTGGTGTCAGGAGCCGACGCCGCAGCGCCATTGCCGACCTGCGTGCTGTTGGTTCCGGTCCCGGCAAAGGCCGTTGCCGGGGCAACCGCCACCGCCATGATGTTGCCCGCCGAATCCACCGTGAGGAAGAACTGCGCGCCTGCCGGAACGTTGCCGCCCAGCCCTGCAAAGCGATAGCTGTGGTTGGCAGTGCCCAGCACGATCTGGTTGGCGACGGTCGTCGCCGCGCCATTGCCGATCGCGATCGAGTTCATGAACCCGGCCGATGCGGTGTTGCCGATGGCGATGCCGAAATCGCCGCTGGCCGAGGCACTCTTGCCCAAAGCGAGCGAGCGCACACCGCCTGCCACCGCCTGGTGCCCGACCGCGAGCGAAAGCTCGCCCGTGGCGCGCGCCTGCCAGCCGAAGGTCTGCGATCCCCGGCCCGAGGCGACCGATTCACCGCCGACCGCGGTGGCATGGAAGCCCGAGGCATTGGCGAGATCACCGATCGCCACCGAATCCTCGTCGCCCGCGCTCGCAAGGTTGCCGATCGCGACCGAGGTGCCCAGCGACGCCGCATTGGTGCTGTTGGTGGTGGCCTGGTTGCCGATGGCGACCGAGTTGATGGCCGATGCGACCGCGCTCTTGCCGACCGCAGTCGACCGCACGCCGGTGGCCTGCGCCTGATGGCCAGATGCCAGCGACAGCTCGCCCGAGGCGACCGCCTGCCAGCCGAAGCTTTGCGCGCCGCGGCCCGATGCAACCGATTCGCCGCCCACGGCAGTGGCATGGAAGCCCGAGGCCAGCGCAAGATCGCCCACGGCAACCGCGTCCTCATCGGTTGCGCTGGCAAGGTTGCCGACCGCAACTGTGGTCAGCGCGGTGGCATTGGCGGCCTCGCCCACGGCAAGCGAACGCACGCCTGTGGCGTTGGCCAGATGGCCCAGAGCGTGCGCGCGTTCGGCGCTGGCGTTGGAACGCCAGCCAAAGGCGGTTGCTGCCAGCCCGATGGCATCAGCCTCTCCGCCGATGGCGACGGTCGAGTTGCCGATCGCGCGCGCACCGGTTCCGGCGTCGTCGCCACCGATGGCGAGCGCATCGACACCATCTGCGGTGGCGTTATCCCCCAGCGAAATCGCCGAAGCACCGGTGGCGGTGGCGCCTGCCTGGGTGCTGTTGACCGCAAGATAATTGAGCCGCGAGGCATTGGCCGTGGTGGTCGATGCCACCGCGTTGAGCTGCGCCAGGTTCACCGCATCGGTGAGCGAAGTGCCCGCCGCGACGTTGACGATCTGGCGCTCCCCACCGACGGTGCCGACCGACACCGTTCCGGCGCGGTTGGCGACCGATCCCGAGCCCAGGGCGACCGAATTGAGCGCGGTCGCCTGCGCGGCGTTGCCGATGGCCACGCTGAAATCCGCCGAGGCATTGGCCCGGCTGCCCAGCGATGCCGAGTTGGCCCCGCCCGCCAGCGCGCTCTTGCCGATCGATGTGGCTTCAAGCCCCGAGGCATTGGCCTGGTGGCCCACGGCCACCGCGGTGCGGCCCGAAGCGTTGGCCTGCCAGCCAAAGGCCTGGCTGCCCACGCCCGAGGCCACCGATTCGCCGCCGATCGCGGTCGCGTGGAAGCCTGAGGCGTTGGCGAGATCGCCCAGCGCCACCGCGTCTTCCGCCGTCGCGCGCGCGCCGTTGCCGATCGCGACCGCGGTGCCGGTGGAGAGTGCCCCCGAGGGCGTGGTGCCATCTGCCGTTACCGCGTTGTTGCCGATTGCGACCGAACTGATACCCGCCGCACTCGCGCGGCTTCCGACCGCAGTGGCGTTGGCGCCGCCTGCGTTGGTGCTCTTGCCGACCGAGGTCGCCTCAAAGCCTGCTGCGGTCACCTGATGTCCGACGGCGACCGCCGTACGTCCCGAAGCGTTGGCCTGCCAGCCAAAGGCCTGGCTGCCGACCCCCGAGGCCACCGATTCGCCGCCGATGGCCGTCGCATGGAAACCCGAGGCGTTGGCGAGATCGCCCAGCGCGACCGCATCTTCCTGCGTCGCGCGCGCGCCGTTGCCGATGGCAACGGCGGTGCCCAGCGAGGCCGCCCCCGAAGGCGTCGAACCGGTGGTCACCGTGGTGGAGTTCTGGCCGATGGCGACGCTGCCCGAGGTTGCCGCGTTGGAATTGGCACCGATGGCGACAGTGAAGTTGGCACTCGCGATTGACGCATCACCCACGGCAACGCCCTGCAGCCCGGAAGCACGGGCGAACGAGCCGAAAGCTGCCGAACTGAGCCCGGAAGCCGTTGCGGTGAAGCCTGCCGCGATCGACTGGGTGCCGGCCGAAGACGCCAGATTGCCCATTGCGGTCGAGTTGATGCCCGAAGCATTGGCCCGGCTGCCCAGCGATGTGGCGTTGGCGCCCGCTGCCTGTGCGCTCTTGCCCACCGAGGTGGCTTCGAATCCTGCGGCATTGGCCTGATGACCGACCGCCACTGCTGTGCGGCCTGCAGCATTGGCCTCCCAGCCAAACGCCTGGCTGCCGACCCCCGAGGCAACCGACTGGCCGCCGATCGCGGTTGCATGGAAGCCCGAGGCGTTGGCAAGATCGCCCAGCGCGACCGCATCTTCCTGCGTTGCCCTGGCTTGGTTCCCGATGGCAACAGCGGTGCCCAGCGACGCCGCGCCCGAGGGCGTGCTGCCCAGCGTTGCGGTCGTAGATCCTGAGCCTATGGCGACGCTGCCCGTCGATGAAGAGACAGCGGTCGTTCCGATCGCAATAGCCAGATTGGCCGACGCGTTTGCAGAATCGCCGAATGCGTGTGCCTGCTGGCCCGATGCGACTGCAAAATTGCCCACGGCGGTGGAAAAACCGCCCGATGCCGTTGCTGCTGCTCCCACCGCGGTCGCCTGCAAGCCAGACGAAACCGACCGCGCACCAAGAGCGGTGCTGAAGCTTCCCGAGGCTGTCGTCTGGTTGCCGACTGCGGTCGAACCGGGGCCACTGGCAACCGAAGACACGCCGCATTCAGTCGACTCGGCCACATCGTCCGCATTGCCCGCAATGCCGTCGGGCCCGGCGTTCACGTTGCACGGGGCGGTTGCATCGGCATGGGCCGGGGTTGCGATAGCGATGGCTGCGGCGCTGGACGCCAGGAAAAGCGTAGCTCGCAACGCTTTTGCGTTGTTGGGGAAAGTTTTCATGGGTCCGCTCCTTGCTCACTGACAAGGCGGGTGTTGCCCCCGGCTTTAAACTTACTCATGCGACCCTGTTCGCCGAGTGGTGTTAACCAGCCGGGGCGGACGTTAACATAGGTTACTCGATGTGCAAGCCCCAGAAATGGCCGTTATTTTGTCACAGGCATGTTCAATAGTTTCAGTCTCGACCAAAGCTTGCTATCCGGATGCCGGATGGCCATACCCGTCGCTTCACGACCGCCAGAAAGCGTGACTTTTGCCTGAACTTGTCTCCTTTGAACCCGCGACCGGCGCCCGACTGTGGGCTGGGGCGCATGGCGATGTCGATATCGAAGTGGCCAAGGCACGCGCCGCCTTTCCCGAATGGGTTGCCATGGCGGTTACCAAGCGAATCGAGCTGTGCCGCCGCTTTGCCAATCAGGTCCGTGCGCGCCAGGAAGAGTTCGCCAGCCTGATCGCGCGTGAAACCGGCAAGCCCATGTGGGAATCGCGCACCGAAGTGGAATCGGTGATCGCCAAGGTCGATATCTCGGTCTCCGCCTATGCCGAGCGCACAGCGCAGCGCAAGCTGGACAGCGCGCTGGGCGGCACCATGGCGCTACGTCACAAGCCACACGGCGTGATGGCGGTGCTGGGCCCCTACAACTTCCCCGCGCACCTGCCCAACGGCCACATCATCCCCGCGCTGATCGCGGGCAACGCGGTAGTGTTCAAGCCGTCCGAAAAGACACCGGCAGTCGGCGCGATGCTGGTCGAGTGCCTGCATCAGGCGGGCATTCCCGAAGGCGTGGTGCGGCTACTGATCGGCGCTGCGGACGAAGGCAAGGCGCTGGTGGCGCATGAGGATGTCGACGGCATCCTGTTCACCGGCTCTGCCACCACCGGTATCGCGATCAACCGCACGCTCGCCAGCCGCCCGGACAAGATCGTCGCGCTGGAAATGGGCGGCAACAATCCGATGGTGATCTGGGACACGCCGTGCATCGCCGATGCCGCGACGCTGATCATCCAGTCCGCCTTCACATCCGCAGGCCAACGCTGCTCCGCTGCCAGCCGCCTGATCGTGCGCGACACCATCTATGACGCGGTGATCACCGAGACCAAGAAGCTGGCCGACCGGATCATCGTCGGCAGGCCGTTCGACGACCCGCAGCCGTTCATGGGCCCGGTGATCGACAACCAAGCCGCCGACGGCCTGACAGAGAGCTTCCTGTATTTCCTCAGCAATGGCGGCCGGGTGATCAAGCATCTTGTGCGGCTGGACGACAAGGTGCCGTTGCTGTCGCCCGCGATCATCGATGTGACCAACATCAAGGACCGCCCCGATATCGAACTGTTCGGCCCGCTGCTGCAGGTAATCAAGGTCAGCTCGTTCGAAGAGGCGATCAACGAGGCGAACAACACCCGCTTCGGCCTGTCTGCCGCTCTGGTGGGGGGCAGTCCGCAGCACTACAAGCAGTTCTGGGCCAACATCAAGGCAGGCATCGTCAACTGGAACCGCCCGACCAACGGCGCCTCGTCCAAGGCCCCGTTCGGCGGCGTCGGCCTGTCGGGCAACCACCGCGCCAGTGCCTATTATGCCGCCGACTATTGCGCCTATCCGGTGGTCTCCAACGAGATGGAGCAGCCGCGCGCCACCATCGGCATCGGGCTCAAGCAGGACTGAGTTTCCTGAGCTTTTGCGCCCAGCAAAAGCAAAACTAGGCGAGCCCAAAGGGGTTCTGCTTTGCAACTTCAGGGCGCACCGACCAGATGCACCGTTGGAAAGGACCAACGGCATGACCCATCTGCAATCCCCTGGTGCTACCGGCACTGTCTGGCTTGTCGGCGCAGGTCCGGGTGACCCCGACCTGCTGACGGTGAAGGCCGCGCGGATCATCGCGAAGGCATCGCTGATCGTGCACGACGGGCTGGTCGACGATGCGATCCTGGCGCTCGCCCGCCCCGATGCCCGGCTGATTTCGGTCGCCAAGAAGCGCGCGCGTCACACGCTACCGCAGGACGACATCAACGCACTGCTGATCGCCGAAGCTCGCAAGGGCCATGATGTCGTCAGGCTGAAGGGCGGCGATCCCTTCATCTTCGGTCGTGGCGGCGAAGAGGTCGATGACTGCCGCGCAGCAGGTGTCGCGGTCGAGGTCATCCCCGGGATCAGCGCCGCCAATGGCAGCGCTGCCGCCGCGCAGTTGCCGCTCACCCATCGTGATCTTTCGAGCGCGGTCACCTTCGTCGCGGGCCAGTGCAAGGGCCTGACCGAGCAGGACTGGTCGGGTCTTGCGGGCAAGGGCCGCACGCTCGTTATCTATATGGGCGTCGCCACCGGCGATGCGATCGCCGAAAAGCTGATCGCCGACGGCCTGTCGCCCGATACTCCGGTTGCCGTGCTCGAAAAGGGAACGCGGGCCGACATGCGCACCTTGCGCACGCTGCTCACTGATCTTGGCCCGATGATCGCGCGCGAAAGCGTTGTGAGCCCGGCACTGATCGTGATCGGCGACGTGGTGACCCGCGCGCGCGCCACCGATTGCCTGCCCACTCTGTTCGCCCAGCATCTGGAGCCGACGCCTTTTACGGAGTCCTTGGCATGAAAATCCTCACCGGCAACGATCTGAAGACCGGAGATGTCATCTGGTGGGCGGGCGAAACCCGCTGGTCGCGCCATCTGGCCGACAGCGCCGATGCAGGCGCAGAGGCCGACGCGATCCTGGCGCGCGAGGAAGCCGCATTGAGGGTCAACGTGCCCTATATCGTCGATGGCCGGCAGACCGATCAGGGCCCCATGCCGCTGCACATCAAGGAACGCGTCCGCGCATTCGGCCCCACGGTGCGCCCCGACCTCGCCATCAACACCAGCATCCCGATCCTGAAGGCCTGAATCATGCCGTCGCGTCGCCAGACCATGACCGCAGGACTTGCCGGCCTTGCCATGCTCGGCGGCGGAGTGCTGGCCGCGCCTGCTTTTGCAGCCGCCGCGCGCCCCACGGTGGTGGTTGAGCAGACGCTGCTCAAGGCGCTGCCGGGCAAGGCCGATGCGTTGGGGCAGTATCTGGCAGCGAACTGGCTGGTGATGGACCAGCAGGCGCTCGATCAGGGGTTGTTCACCGGCTTCTGGCTGGCCCGGTCGGCGTCAGGGTTCGAAGAATGGGATTACGCCATGTCGGTCGGCTATCCGACCGCGCTTGGTTACGACGACCCGGCGACATCCGCCGGTTTCGAGGCGATCCGCGCGGCGCATGTCGTGACGCCGATCGACGGGGAAGGCCTCTCGCAACTGGGCCGCATTGTTTCCAGCCAGCGGCTCGATGTGGTCGCGGTGCGCGGCTTTGCCGCCGCTGTTTGAAGTTTATTGAGGATAGGCCATGTATCAATACGACAAATATGATCAGGCGATGGTCGATGCGCGCGTCGCGGAATTTCGCGATCAGGTGCGCCGCCGTCTCGATGGCAGCCTGCCCGAGGACGAGTTCCGTCATCTGCGCCTGAAGAACGGGCTGTACCTGCAGCTGCACGCGTACATGCTGCGCGTCGCGATCCCCTACGGCACGCTGTCATCGAAGCAGATGCACATGCTGGCGCACATCGCGCGCAAGTACGACAAGGGCTATGGCCATTTCACCACCCGGCAGAACATCCAGTACAACTGGATCAAGCTGGACGAGACCCCCGACATCCTCGCCGATCTGGCGACAGTCGAGATGCACGCCATCCAGACAAGCGGCAACTGCATCCGCAACATCAGCTCTGACCATTTCGCGGGCGCCGCCGCCGACGAGATCGCCGATCCGCGCCCCTGGGCCGAGCTGCTGCGCCAGTGGTCGACCTTCCATCCCGAATTCCAGCTGCTGCCGCGCAAGTTCAAGATCGCGGTGATCGCGTCGGCCACCGATCGCGCCGCGATGCGGCTGCACGATATCGGCATCGAGCTGGTGAAGAGCGCAGACGGCGTGCTGGGCGCGAAGTTCTTCGTGGGCGGCGGCATGGGCCGCACCCCGATGATCGCGCCGTGCATCCGCGAGTTCGTTCCGGCTGAAGAGCTGATCAGCTATTCCGAAGCGTGCCTTCGCGTCTACAACCGCTATGGCCGCCGCGACAACAAGTACAAGGCGCGGATCAAGATCCTCGTCCACGAAATCGGTGCGGACGAATACCGCCGCCAGGTCGAGGAAGAGTTCGCGCACATGAAGACGCTGGGGCTCAATCCCCCGGTGGCCGAGCTCGAGCGGATCAGCGCTTATTTCACCGACCCCGCCTTCGAGCAGGGCCTGAGCGATGACATCGACCGCTCCGACCCCGACTTTGCGGTCTGGGTCGACCAGAACACGCATGCGCACAAGACACCGGGCTATGCCTCGGTGACCATCAGCCTGAAGCCCGCAGGCGGCATCCCCGGCGATGCCACCGCCGAGCAGATCGACCTGATGGCCGACCTCGCAGAGCGCTATGCGTTCGATGAACTGCGCGTCACCCACACGCAGAACATCGTGCTCGCGCATGTCCGCAAGGCCGATCTGCATGCGATCTGGCAGGCGCTCGATGCCGCGGGGCTCGCATCGGCAAATCTCGACCTGATCGGCGACATGATCGCCTGCCCTGGTCTCGACTATTGCAGCCTGGCCAATGCGCGCTCGATCCCGGTGGCACAGAAGATTTCCGAACGCTTCGCCGACACCGGCAGGCAGCGCGAGCTCGGCGAACTCAAGCTCAAGATCTCGGGCTGCATCAACGCCTGCGGCCACCACCATGCCGGCCATATCGGCATCCTGGGGGTCGATAAGAAGGGCGTCGAGAACTACCAGTTGCTGCTCGGCGGATCGGCGGCAGAAGACGTTTCGATCGCAAAGATCGTCGGCCCCGGCTTCGACGAGGACGGTGTGGTCGACGCAGTCGAAACCGTGACCAACGTCTATCTGGGCGCGCGTCAGGCTGGCGAGCGTTTCGTCGATACCTATCGCCGCATCGGCATGGAACCGTTCAAGGAGGCGCTTTATGGCTGAGCCGCAGATCATCTACCGCGATGCGCCCGCCGTTACCGAACTGGCAGTATCGCTCGCCGACTTCACTGCCGGATCGAACGGCGCCGCCGTGCGGATCGAGCCGGGCGACGATGCGCGCGCGCTGTTGCCGCATCTGGGCCAGATCAAGCTGGTGGAGGTCAACTTCCCAGCGTTCGGCGATGGCCGCGGCTTCTCCTCGGCGCAGATCCTGCGCGAGGCGGGCTATGCGGGCGAGCTGCGGGCCACCGGCGATGTGCTGGTCGACCAGTTCGTCTTTCTGCGCCGCTGCGGGTTCGACAGCTTCGCGCCCAACAAGCCGCTCAACCCCGAAGATGTGAAGGCGGCGGAGGGCTTCTTCCCCGACTTCTACCAGAAGACCAGCGACGGTATCGCCGCGATCTGGGCCAAGCGCCATCAGGTGACATCATGAAGCAGACCCAGGCATCGGGCGCCCGGGCCTCGGCAGGCCAGCGCGTGCGCGACCAGATCGATCTCAAGCCGCGCTTCACCGAAAGCGATGCGATCCGGCTCAACAACATGTTCCGCGGCACCGACACCGCCGAGATGATGCGCGTCGTCATCCGCGACGGGTTGGTCGGTGATCTGGCGGTGGTCTCCTCCTTCGGCGCGGAGAGCGCGGTGCTGCTGCACATGGTGGCGAGCGTCGATCCGACTCTTCCGGTGCTGTTCCTCGACACGCAGAAGCATTTCGCCGAGACGCTGACCTATCGCGATACGCTGGTCGAGCGGCTGGGGCTGACCAACCTCGTCCTGCTCGCGCCCGAGGCTGACGAGGTCGCGGGTCAGGATGCCAATGGCCTGCGCTGGTCGTACGACCCCGATGGCTGCTGCGAAATCCGCAAGGTGCGGCCGCTCGCCAAGGCGCTGCTGCGCTTTGACGGCTCGATTACCGGCCGCAAGGGCTTCCAGTCCGCCACCCGCCAGGGACTGCCGCGCTTCGAGATCGACACCAGCGATGCGCAGGGCCGGTTCAAGCTGAACCCTCTCGCCAGCTGGGGCAAGGACATGCTCGATGCGTATTTCGCCGAGCATGACCTGCCGCGCCATCCGCTGGAATCGCAGGGCTATCCCTCGATCGGCTGTGCGCCGTGTACCAGCAAGGTCGCGCCGGGCGAAGACCCGCGCTCGGGCCGCTGGAAGGGCTGGGACAAGACCGAATGCGGCATCCACAGCGATGTCACGCCGCTGCCTGGCACCGGTCAAGACAACGGTGCAAACGACCCGATATTCTGACGAAATTCACCTGATATCGGTTGGTCGCAAGCACAAACTCGCGTTCACGGTCCCTTAACCGGCCTGCGGCAATGTCGGCTCATGACCGGCGCGGCTCCCATCGAACAGATCCTGTACATCAGTACGGTGTCGCCAAGTGAAATGGTGAACCTCAACGCAATTCTTGCAGTTGCGCGGCGGAACAACAGTGCGAACGACATTACCGGACTGCTGATGTTCAACGGCAAGAGGTTTCTCCAGGTGCTGGAAGGGCCGAGCGAGGCCATCGATGCTACCTTCGAGCGCATCCGCCGCGATCCGCGTCATCGCGGACAGGTTCTGCTTGCTCGCAAGACGATCCCGCAACGCGAGTTCGGCGACTGGTCGATGGGTTTCAGGGATGGCGCACACGAGGACGGCGGTGCGGTTTACGAAACGATCTGTGCCAAGGTCGCCGATGCCAACCCCAACCTGAGGGCCGAACTGACCGCTTTCGCTCGCCAGATCTGACACCAACAACTGCTCGCCGGACCGCATTATGCTGCGCAGCATATTGCGGCATTTGCGCGCGCGTATGGTTGACATAGCACGGCGCTGCCATATGTAGGACGTAGCGGGCCGGGCCCCTCTGGCGACGAATGATGCCTTGCACATTCGGCGTGATGTCGGACCGCTACGGGATGCGCAACCATCCCGGGCTTCAGGCCCGGTCTTTCGATCGTTTTAACCCTGCGTATCCCGACCAATGCATCATCCATTGGAAAGGACAGAAAAATGAAAATCACAACGACCGCAATCATAGCGGCATTGTCAGTTGCAGGACTTGCTACTCCCACCGTCGCCGCCGATTATCAGGACATCCGCCATCAGGTGGAGGTACCCCATGGCGAACGCCAGGTGACGGCCGTCTACCAGCCCAAGACCATGGTGAGCTATCGCCAGGTGGGCAACATGACCCCCAACCGCCCGAGCACGGCGCGGTGCATGTGGAAAGCGGAAATCTCGGTCGAACGGCACCTCCAGGCACCTGCCGGCCAGGGCAGCCATGTGGTGCGCACCCTGGTGCCCACCAAGCTGATCGAGGGCTCAACCAATGGCCGCTGCGCGCAGGGCAAGGAACAGGTCAGTTCCGCGCTGGCCCGCCGCACCGACGAGGTGCGCAGCCATGTTCTCGCGGTGGCGGCTGAAGACCGCAACGCACTGATGGCCGAACTGAGCATCGCCCAGGGCAATCCTGCGGGCTGATGCCACTTTGACAAACCCTCCCCCAGCGCGTCTGGGGGAGGCGTTTTGACCCTCCTCCCGCTTGCCATCTCCGCCTGCCTAGCCCACTGTCTTCCGAACAAAAAATTCTCAGGGAAGGACAGGCCATGTCGGCTCGCACGCAAAAATTCGGCAAATTCAGCAAATTCGGTTCCGTCGCGCTGGCGCTCGCCATCGCGCCGCTGTTCGGCGCGCACGCGCAAGGCACTGACACCAGCGAGAATTTCACCGTCATCATCGGCGGCACCCGCGTCGGCCATCTCGACGTTGTGCGCAGCGGTGACACGGTGAAGATCGATTACGATTACAAGAACAACGGCCGCGGCCCCACGATGAAGGAAGAGCTGCGGCTTGATGCCAAGGGCATGCCGACATCCTGGAAGATCACCGGCAACTCGACCTTCGGCAACGCGATCAACGAGAGCTTCGCGATGCAGCGTGGCACTGCGCGCTGGACCGATTCGACCGGCAGCGGCACCGCCAAGCCCAAGGGTCCGGCGATCTATGTCGCGCAGGAAGGCAGCCCCTGGGCCGCTGGGATGTATGCCCGCGCGTTGCTTGCCGATGACGACCGTTCGCTGCCTGCGCTTCCCGGCGGCGCGCTCAGCCTTGCCGAGCTCGAAAAGGTGCAGGTCTCCGGCACCGGCGGTGCGATGACCGTCACCTCCTATGCGCTTTCGGGCAACGATCTCGACCCCGGCTATTTCCTGCTCGACGACACCGGCGCGCTGTTTGCGGCAATTTCCCCGCGCGCAGTGTTCGTGCGCAAGGGCTTCGAGGGCGAGGACCTTAAGCTGCGTGACCTTGCGGTCAAATATTCGACCGAACGCTTCGTCAAGATGCAGGCCAAGGCGGCCAACAGCTACAAGGCGCCGGTGCGCATCACCAACGTTCGGCTGTTCGATCCGGTGACCATGAAGCTCACCGAGCCCAAGAGCGTGGTGGTCAGCGGACGGCACATCTCCGCCGTGCTGCCTGTGAACAGTCCCGCCACCGAGGGCGAGGTTACCATCGACGGCAATGGCGGTACACTGGTCTCCGGCCTTTACGAGATGCACGGGCATATCGGCCAGGAAGACGCAATGCTCAACATCCTAGCCGGGATCACCTCGGTGCGCGACATGGGCAACGAGATCGATGTGCTCGACGGCCTGATCGAACGGATCGACAGCGGCGTGCTGGCCGGGCCGCGGATCACCAAATCGGGCTTCATCGAGGGCAAGAGCCCCTTCAGCTCGAACAATGGCAAGCTCGTCAACAGCCAGCAGGAGGCGGTCGACGCCGCGCGCTTCTATGCCGCGCGCGATTTCCAGGCGATCAAGATCTACAACAGCATGAACCCCGAGTGGATCCCCGCGCTGGTGAAAGAGGCCAAGGCGCTTGGCCTCCACGTCATGGGCCATGTCCCCGCCTTCACCAACGCCGATGCGATGATCGCCGCAGGCTATGACGAGATGACCCATATCAACCAGGTGATGCTGGGCTGGGTGCTCGAGCCCAAGGAGGATACCCGCACCCTGTTGCGCCTGACAGCCCTGAAGCGCCTGCCCAGCCTCGATCTCGAAAGCGAGAAGGTGAACAGGACGATAGGCGCGATGGTCGAAAAGAAGGTCACCATCGACCCGACCTTCGCGATCCATGAATCGCTGCTGCTGGCGCGCAACGGCACGATCAATCCGGGCATGGTCGATTATGTCGCCAACATGCCGGTAGGCGTCCAGCGCAGCGCCAAGCAGGCATGGTCGAACATCGAAAGCCCCGCCGACGACAAGGCGTATCGCGGCGCATTCGACAAGATCACTGCCACGATCAAGAAGATGCACGATGCGGGCATCTTCCTGATTCCCGGCACCGACATGGGCGGCAGCTTCACCTATCACCGCGAGCTCGAACTCTACCAGAAGGCCGGCCTGACCCCCGCGCAGATTTTGCGCCGCGCGACCTATGACATGGCCGAGTATCTCGACCAGGAACAGTCGCTGGGCAGCATCGAGAAGGGTAAATACGCCGACTTCTTCCTGATCCAGGGCGATCCCACCAAGGACCTCAAGGCGATCAAGGCGATCCGCATGGTCGCCAAGGATGGCGTGTTCTATTACCCCAGCGACGTCTATCCCGAGTTCGGCATCAAGCCGTTCGCGACCAAGCCCAAGGTGAAGATGCCCAAGGAGGGCTGACGACCCATTGCTTTTTCACCGTCACCCCCGCGAAGGCGGGGGACCCGCTTCTGCGCTGACGTTTCGGCCATAGCGGGATTCCCGCATTCGCGGGAATGACGGGGGGAATGCTACAGGTCCCGCGCCCAGAACTGCATCGGGTGCGGCGTCTCCTGCGCATCACCGATGTCGAGCCAGTCGAAGCTGGTGGTCAGCCCCTGGACCCTGCCATAGCCACGGCTGATCCAGAAAGCGTCGAGCGCGCGGTAGTCCGCAGGGCGTAGCGGGTGGTCGGCGGGGCGCTGCACCGCGCAGAAAGTGGCAATGTCCGCGCCTGCCGCCCTGGCCCCCGCCTCGCGCTGGTCGAAGAACGCATGACCGATGCCCTGCCCGCGATAGCCCGGCAGCAGCACCGACTCCCCGAAATAGAACGTGCGGCCGACATCCCAGCCATGCGCCATGAAGGGAGACAGGAACTCTTCCTTCTGCGCCGCCAGCGGCGATGCGGTGGCCGCGCCGACAATGGTATCGCCCTCGCGCGCAATCACCAGCACCGCATCGGGCGCAGCGGCAAATTCGGAAAGATAGCCGCGCTCGTAATCGAGATCGCCGTCATAGAGATACGGCCATTCGCGGAACACCGCGATGCGCAAGGCGGCAAGCGCGTCGATCGCCGCATGGATGCGGGCGGTGGGCAGCGTCTCGACCGTCACCGCCATCGGCTCAGCCCGCCTTGCGGATGACCACCGATCCTGCCGAATAGCCCGCGCCAAACGAGCAGATCAGCCCGGTGTCGCCCGGCTTCAGGTCGTCATGGTGCAGGTGGAAGGCGATGATCGACCCGGCAGAAGAGGTGTTGGCATAAGTGTCGAGCACCGTCGGGCTCTCGTCCTCGCTCGCCTCATGCCCCAGCACGCGCTGCGCGATCAGCCGGTTCATCCCCGCATTGGCCTGATGCAGCCACAGCCGGCGCAACTGCTCGGGCGCGATCCCCAGCCGGGCGATATGATCGGTGATCAGTTCGCCGACCATCGGCACCACTTCCTTGAACACCTTGCGGCCCTCCTGGACGAACAGCTTGTCGGCATCGTCGCGGCTTTCGGGCGCGGTGCGGTTGAGGAAACCGAAGTTGTTGCGGATGTTGTTCGAGAACCGAGTCTTGAGCTGGGTGCCCAGGATGTCCCAATGGCTTGCGGGGGCAAAGTCGGCATCTTCGATCAGTACAGCTGTGGCGACATCGCCGAAGATGAAATGGCTGTCGCGATCGCGCCAGTTGAGGTGGCCCGAACAGATTTCGGGGCTTACCACCAGCACCGACCGGGCATTGCCTGCACGGATGAAATCGGCAGCGGTCTGGATGCCAAAGGTCGCCGACGAGCAGGCGACGTTCATGTCGAATCCGAAGCCCTGGATCCCGAGCGCGTCCTGCACCTCGATCGCGATGGCCGGGTACGCGCGCTGCAGATTGGAGCAGGCGACCAGCACTGCATCCACGTCCTTGGCATCGCGCCCGGCGCGCGCCAGCGCATCGCGCGCGGCGGCAACACCGATCTCGGCGAGCACCGAAATCTCTTCGTTCGGGCGCTCGTCGAAGCGCGGGCACATCACGTTGGTGTCGAGTATCGACGCCTTGGACAGAACCTTGCGCGCCTTGATCCCGCTCGCCTTTTCGATGAACTCGACCGACGACGGCTGCAGCGCAGTCATCTCCCCGGCCTCGATCGCGGCGGCATGCTGCGCGTTATGCTGCGCAACATAGGCGTTGAAGCTCCCAACCAGCTCGTCGTTGCTGATGCTGTCGGCGGGGGTAAAAAGGCCGGTCGCGGAGATGACCGGGCGGGCGGTGGGATAGGCGGAAGTCATGAAACCGTAGGGTCCTGCACTATAGCTGGAGCGGGTGGGCGTCTTACTGCCGCAACACGCCAATGGCAAGGGCCGTCGCGGATCGCGCATTTTTGCTTGCCGTGCGGGCGCCTGCGCTCTTTGATGGCCGCCAACCAGAAACGGAGAGACAGGCAAATGGAATATTCGGGCAAGGTCATCTGGATCACCGGGGCATCATCGGGAATTGGCGAGGCCCTGGCCGAGGCTTTTGCCGCGCAGGGCGCATCGCTGATCCTTTCGGGCCGCCGCAGCGATGCGTTACAGGCGGTTGCCGACCGGCTGCCGACATCCAGCCTCGTCCTCCCGTTTGAGACCACCGACAAGCAGGCGCTGCCCGGCATCGTCGAGGAGGCGATCGCCTGGCAGGGCCATGTCGATGGCCTGATCAACAATGCCGGGATCAGCCAGCGATCCCTTGCGGTGGACACTGCGCTTGAGGTCTACGACCGGATCATTGCGGTCGATCTGCTCGCCCCGATCTGGTTGACCCAGTTGCTGCTGCCGCACATGACAGGCCGAAAATCGGGGATGATCGTGGGCATATCCTCGGTCGCGGGCCGCGCCGGCGTGCCGTTGCGCACCGCCTATTGCGCCGCCAAGCACGGGCTGATCGGCTATCTCGATGCGCTGCGCGCGGAAACCGAACTGCATTACGGGCTGAAGGTGCATACGGTGCTGCCCGGATCGGTCCGGACGCAGGTGTCCGCCAATGCGCTCGCAGCCGATGGCAGCCTGCACGGCAAGACCGACAGTACCATTGCCAATGGCATGGATCCCGCCGTTTGCGCCCAGCGCATCCTTGCCGATATTGCTGCCGGCCACCCGGAGATCGTGGTGGCGGAAGGTCTGGAGGACATGCTCGCCAAATTGCGGTTCAGCGATCCTGATAAGCTGTTCGGTACGGCTGCGGCGATGGGCGGCCAGCTCGCCGCTCAGCGCGACGCAGCGTCGGCGCAATGAGCGAAACGCCTCGGGAGCTGATCGACCGGCTCGCCCTTTCCCCGCACCCGGAAGGCGGCTGGTACCGCGAGACCTGGCGCGGCGCAGCCGACGCCGATGGCCGGGCCAGCGAGACGCTGATCTACTTCCTGCTCGAAGCGGGCCAGCAATCGCACTGGCACACCGTCGATGCGACCGAAATCTGGTGCTGGCATGCCGGGTCCCCGCTCGAGGTCGGCACCGCTCCGGGTGACAACGGGCCCGTGGCGTGGCATGTGCTGGGCAACGATTTTGCCGCAGGCCAATCACCGCAACTGGTCATCCCCCCGCACCACTGGCAGGCCGCACGCTCGCTCCATGGCTGGGCGCTGGTCAGCTGCATGGTATCGCCAGGGTTCGAATTCAGCGGCTTCGTGATGGCCGAGCCGGGCTGGGAGCCGGGGTGAGCCTGACGACCCTCTCCTCTCCCGCCTGCGGGAGGGGAGAAATGTCCGTTGCTCCCTAGCCCGGCGTCTTGTCGAACTTCACCGCATCCTCGGTGTACCGCACCCAGGGCTGCGCGCTGGCGGTCCAGAAGTGCATCTTCGGGTCGAGCCCGCTGACATCGTCGAGCGTGCCCGCCTTGACGAAGTGCATCCCCTGCTGGCTGGGAAGGTCGGACAGGATCGGCGATCCGCAGATCCCGCAGAAACGCCGATAGACCGGGTCACCGCTCTCGCCGGTGTCCTGATAGGTGGTCAGCGTGCCGGTGATCTCCATCTGCGTGTCGCGCACCCCGATCAGCACCGACATCGCGCTGCCCGCCTGCTTCTGGCAGTTGCGGCAATGGCACACCGCGCTCAGCAGCGGGTCGCCTTCGATGGTGTAGCGCACGGCGCCGCACAGGCAGCCTCCGGTCATCGTCATGTGCATCTCTCCCCTTGCCAACGCCTGTCCGCGCGCCTCAGCCGTGCGTGTCGATCCAGGCAAATTCTTCCAGCAACAGCTTGGTGCTGTCCTCGAGCATCAGTTTCTCGACCATGTCGGCGACCATCGGCGCGCGGCTGGAGACGCTGATCTGCGCCTCGCACTGCGTGGCGTCGTCCGAGCTGGGCGCAAGCGTGATCTGCGCGGCGCCCTCTGCCGCAAGCCCCTTGGGCTTGGCGTTGCGCACCGCGGTCCAGCTGCCATCGGCGTGCTGCTGCCAGATATCGTTCTGGGTCAGGTTGAGCCACGACCCGATCACCGAACGAATCAGCGCGGGCGCCTTGACCGGCACCTGGCGCGTGATCGCGACATGGATCTGCCCGGGCTCGGGCCGTTCGACAGTCACACTGACATCGCGCGAGCCCTGCGCCTCCATCATGCCGGCCAGGAACGCCTCGTCGGTCCAGCAGGCCACCACCAGCCCCACCGGTTTTGAAAATTCGTGCCGTTCCTGCCGCTTCAACATCGCGTCCGTCATTCCCTAATCCAGCGCCCGCATCCTGATGCATTGCGCTTGGCTGTCAGCAGCCTAGGCTATGCCGCAATGTTAGCAAGCTATGTCATGACTGTTCTCGTGATCGAACTGACGCCGGGGCCGAACATGGCCTATCTGGCGGCGCTGACGCTAGCGGCCGGGCGCAAGGCCGGGCTGGCGGCGGTGGCAGGTGTCGCGCTCGGGCTTTCGCTGATCGGGATCGCCGCAGCCGCCGGGCTGGCGACGCTGATTGCCGCGAGCCCGATGATCTGGGGCGCGCTGCGCTGGGCGGGCGGACTGTATCTGCTTTATCTCGCTTGGGAGACCTGGCGCGGAGAGACCGAAACCTCGCCCGCCGGCACCGCATCTATCAGCCGCACCGGGGCGCGCTATTTCAGCCGCGGGGTGATCACCAACGTCCTCAATCCCAAGGCGGCCCTGTTCTATGTCGCGATCGTGCCGCGCTTTCTTCCCGAAACCGGGCCCACTTTGGCGACCGGTCTGGGGCTGACCGCGATCAGCGTGGCGGTTGCGACCAGTGTGCATCTGGCCATCGTGCTGCTGGCTGCCAGGATGCATCCGCTGCTCAGCCAGCCGGGACGCATGGAGCGCACCAGGCACGCGTTGGCGATCGGTCTGGCGGGAATCGCGGCCTGGTTTCTGCTGACCACCACCGGGCCATCGGCATAGCGCCGAGGGGAACCATTTCGGCGGATTTTGCGTAGTCATGGTCTGTTACCAAGAGGAGGTCGGCAATGATCAGACACGGCGAAGAAGTTGAAATGAACACCGAAGAAGCCAGCGGCGGGCAGAAGCGGGGAATCGTGCGCTATGTGCTGCTGATCTCGACCGCGCTTGCCATCCTCGCGCTCAGCATCATCTGGATTACGGGTGCGGCCACCTCGCCCGAAGGCTCCACGCCCAACCCGGCAGAGGCCACCGCAAACCCGGCAGCAGAGCCCGAGGGCGACTGAACCGTCTGAAGACACTCCCGGCCTGAGCCAAGGCCCACCCAACAAGCGGCGCTCCCCGTATCAGCGGGCGAGCGCCGTTTCGGTTTCCTGCATCAGCGTGGCGATGATATCGGCGACGCTTTCCTCGGCGTTGACCATGCCCACCGACTGGCCCGCCATCACCGATCCGTTCTCGACATCGCCATCGATCACAGCACGGCGCAGCGCGCCTGCCCAGAAATGCTCGATCTGAAGCTGCGCCTCGTTCATGTCGATGCCGCCGGAATCGAGCAGCGCCGCGACTTCGCGCTGCTTGGCAGTGAATTCCTCGGTGCCCTTGTTCTTGAGCGCGCGCACCGGGATCACCGGCAGGCGCGGATCGACCTGCACGCTGGCGATGGCATCGCGCGCATTGCCGCGCAGAAACGCCTTCTTGAACGCCGGATGCGCGATCGATTCATGTGCGCAGACAAAGCGCGTGCCCAGTTGCACGCCCGATGCGCCCATTTCCAGATAGGCGGCGATCGCACTGCCCCGGCCGATGCCGCCGGCAACGAACACCGGCACTTCATGGGCGACCTCTGGCAGGATTTCCTGCGCCAGCACGCTGGTCGATACCGGGCCGATATGGCCACCCGCCTCCATGCCTTCGATCACCAGCGCATCGACGCCCGATCGGATGAACTTCTTGGCCAGCGCCAACGCCGGAGCGAAGCACACCACCTTGGCGCCTGCGGCCTTGATCGCCTCGATGCTGCCCTTGGGCGGCAGCCCGCCTGCCAGCACGATGTGGCTGACCTGGTGCGAGGCACACACCGCAATCAGCTCCATCAGCTGCGGGTGCATGGTGATCAGGTTGACGCCGAACGGCTTGGTGGCAAGAGCCTTGGTCGCGGCGATCTCGGCATCGAGCAGCGCAGGGGTCATCGCCCCGCACGCGATCACGCCAAAGCCGCCCGCGTTGGAGATTGCCGAAACCAGGTTGCGCTCCGACACCCAGCTCATCGCCCCGCACATGATCGCGGTCTCGCTGCCGAGAAACGCGGTGCCACGCGCCATGGCGGTGTCGGTCAGGGGGTGGTTGGTCATAATTCTATCCTGTTCCGGTTCCCTTGCGAAGGCAGGGGGCCATCTCCAGAGCTATCGATACGAGGCAAACGCAGGAGATAGGCTCCTGCCTTCGCAGGAGACCGAAGCCTTCAAGCCTCTACCGCATCCAGCCCATAGGCCGTGTGCAGCACGCGCACGGCAAGCTCGGTATAATCCTCTTCGATCAGCACGCTGACCTTGATCTCGCTGGTCGAGATCGCGACGATGTTGACGCCGCGGTCGGCGAGCGCCTTGAACATCGTCGCCGCGACACCGGCATGGCTCTTCATGCCGACGCCGACCACCGAGATCTTGGCGACATTGGTATCGGGGATGATGCGGTTGAAACCGATCTGGTCCTTGGCGGCCTCGAGCAGGTCCATCGAGCGCGCCAGATCGGCGGCAGGCACGGTGAAGGTCACGTCGGTCTCACCCTTGTCGCGGCCGACGTTCTGGATGATCATGTCGACGTTGATCGCAGCTTCCGCGAGCGGGCCGAAGATGTTGGCGACCGCGCCGGGCTTGTCGGGCACGCGGGTCAGCGTGATCTTGGCTTCGTTCTTGTCGTGCGCAATGCCGGTGATCAGCTGGCGTTCCATGTCCATTCCTTCCAGTTCTTCATCGCTGACGATCATCGTGCCGGGGATCGTGTCAGCCGCAGGGGCATCGTCTTCGATGAACGAGGAGAGCACCTGAACGCGCACCCCTTCCTTCATCGCCAGGCCGACAGAGCGGGTCTGCAGCACCTTGGCGCCGACGCTCGCCAGTTCGAGCATTTCCTCATAGGTCACATGGCGCAGCTTGCGCGCCTTGGCGACGATGCGCGGATCGGTGGTGTAGACCCCGTCGACATCGGTGTAGATGTCGCACCGGTCGGCCTTGACCGCCGCTGCCACCGCGACCGCCGAGGTATCCGATCCGCCGCGCCCAAGGGTGGTGATCCGCCCGTCATGGCTGACGCCCTGGAAGCCCGGGATGACCGCGATCACGCCCTTCTGCATCTCGGCAATCAGCGCATCGGCATCGATCGTCTCGACCCGCGCCTTGGCGTGCGCCTCGACCGTGCGGATCGGCAGTTGCCACCCCAGCCAGCTGCGCGCCTCGGCTCCAAGCGCCTGCAGCGCGATGGCCAGCAGTCCGCTGGTCACCTGCTCGCCGCTGGCGACAACCACGTCGTATTCGGCAGGGTCATACAATGGGTTGGCCTCGCGGCAGAAATTGACCAGACGGTCTGTTTCGCCCGCCATCGCCGAGACGACCACCGCAACCTCGTGCCCGGCGTCCTGCTGACGCTTGACGATGCGCGCAACCCTGCGGATGCGCTCTGTCCCGGCCATCGAAGTGCCGCCGAATTTCATGACGATCCGTGCCATTGCCCGTTCGTACTTTCCCTTATGCGAAGTTCGCCCCTATAGTCGGGCGCTGCCATAGAGAGGCCCCATGATGAACGCAAGCACCGCAACCGCAGAAGCCCGTAACGGAACGATCGACCCCAAAGAGGCCGCGCATTTCGGTCGGCTGGCAGCGGAATGGTGGGACCCGAGGGGCGAATCGGCGATGCTGCACCGGCTCAACCCCGTGCGGCTGGCCTATATCCGCAATGCGATCGATCATCACTGGCCCGAGGCCGGCGCGGCGCGCAAGCCGCTGGCGGGCAGAAGCGCGATCGATGTGGGCTGCGGCGCGGGACTGCTGACAGAGCCACTGGCCAGGTTGGGGGCCAAGGTCACCGGGCTGGACGCGGCGGCGGAGAATGTCGCGGCAGCAGTTGCGCATGCATCTGCCGTCGGCCTGACGGTCGATTACCGCTGCGCCGATATCGAGACACTGGAGGGCGAACAGTTCGATCTCGTTACCTCGATGGAGGTCATCGAGCATGTCACCGATCCGGCCGCGTTCGTCGCCGCCTTGGGCCGCGTGCTGGCCCCCGGCGGGCTGATGCTGCTGTCCACCCCCAACCGCACCACGATGTCGCGGATCATGCTGGTCGAGGCTGCCGAACGCATCGGCCAGGTGCCCCGCGGCACGCACGACTGGCACAAGTTCCTGACGCCGGAGGAGCTGAGCGACCTGCTGAGCGCCGCCGGGCTGAGCGTGATCGATACACGCGGCATCGCCTGGGACCCGATCAAGGGCCTGCACCTGAGCGATAATGTGGCGTTGAACTATCTGATGACCGTGGTGCGGACGTGAACATGGAAGATTGCAACGATAAGAAGTTGAGCACAGACGGCTCACGCCGTGCTTTCGTCGCGGGTGCGGTTCTCACCGGGTTGGCCGGGTCGATGGCCTTGCCAGCAGGCGCGAGCGTTGCCAAGGCCGCACCGCTGGCGGGAACCGGCGTCAGGACGCCCGCTCAAGCTCAGATGCGCCAATGGTTCGAAGCCTATCTTGCAGCCTTCAACCGTTCCGATTTTGACGCTTTCGGGCGCTACTATGCCGATGACGTGCAGTTTGCCGGGCAAGCCGCGACCTTGACCGGGCGTCAGGCGGTGATCGATTTCTACCGCAACGCCCATGGCTATCTGCACGAGGAGCTGGAATTGCTCACCTTCGTAGGGGCAGCATCGGGCAACAACTGCCTTGCCGAGCTGCAAACCACCCTGGTCGCACGTCGCGACTGGCCCGACATGCCGACGGGGGCGATGAAGGCGGGCGACCGCCGCCAGAGCATCAATTTCGTGATGTACGATATTGCGGGCGAGCGCTTCACACGGGTGCGCTCGGCCCGGTTCAGCTCGCAGCCGGGTCAGCCGACATGACACAGGAAGACCGCTTTCGCGCGTATATGGCAGCGTTCAATGCCAGCGACTGGGCCAATCTGGTGCCGCATTATTCGCCCGATATACGGCTGGTGATCGGCAGCGGGCGTGAGCTGATCGGACGCGATGCCATCGTCAAATTCTACACCACGGTCAAGGCGACGGCGCAGCGCACCATCGAGATCCGCAACTGTTTTGCCGATGGCAATGTGCTGGCCGCCGAGCTTGAATCCGAATTCGTCGCGCTGCGCGATGCGCCGGACTTCGCGGTGCGCCCGATGATGAAAGGCGACCGCTATTACATCAACAGCTGCGTCGTCTATGATTTCGTCGGCAATGAATACACCCGCATCCGCGCCGGCATCTTCCGCCGGGAGTATCGCCCGCTGAAGGCTTGAACCTGTCCGGCCCCCTGCGCAGGCCGGGGCCTACAGATAATCGGAAGCACTCATACGCTGGTGCGATGTGGCGACCCTTTCCCTATTCGTCGAACCCGCCGGGCATATAATCCTCTCTGGCCAAGTCGCTGAACTTGGTGATCTCGCTTTCGAAGCGCAGCTGGACGTTGCCGGTCGAGCCATGGCGCTGCTTGGCGACGATCACGGTCGCCTTGTTGGCGGTGGGGCTGAACTTGTCCTCCCACTCGCGGTATTTCTGATTGATCTCTTCGTCCGCGGCGGTCTTGGGGTCCATGATCGGGCCATCGGGCTTGACCATCAGCCGGTAATATTCCTCGCGATAGATGAACAGCACGATATCGGCGTCCTGCTCGATCGAGCCGGACTCGCGCAAATCCGAAAGCTGCGGGCGCTTGTCCTCGCGGCTTTCCACCGCGCGGCTGAGCTGCGACAGCGCCATCACCGGCACCTGCAATTCCTTGGCCAGCGTCTTCAAACCGCGGCTGATCTCCGAAATCTCGTTGACGCGGCCCTCGTTGCGGCCCGTGCCCTGCAGCAGCTGGAGATAATCGACGACGATGAAACCGATATCGTGCTTGCGCTTGAGCCTGCGTGCGCGGGCGCGCAGTGCGGCGATGGTGAGGCCGGGCGTATCGTCGATGAACAGCGGCAGGTCTTCGAGCTCCTGCGAGGCTGTCACCAGCCGCTGGAATTCGTTGCGCGCGATCTGCCCCATGCGCAGCTTTTCCGAGCTGATCCGCGATTGCTCGGCCAGGATACGCGTCGCCAGCTGGTCGGATGACATTTCGAGGCTGAAGAACGCGGTCTTTGCGCCGACATTCTTGTCGTCCTCGATCCCCGCCGCCTTGTCCAGCCGCCAGCGCGAGGCGGCGTTGAAGGCAATGTTGGTGGCGAGCGAGGTCTTGCCCATGCCGGGGCGCGCGGCGAGGATCAGAAGATCGGACGGATGCAGGCCGCCGATCTTGGCGTTGAGATCGGTCAGCCCCGTGGTGACGCCGGAGACGTGCCCACCGCTGTTGAGCGCCTTTTCGACCATGCCGAGCGCAGCGCCGACCGCAACGTTGAAATGCACCGCGCCGCTGGTGTCGCCCTCTCCCTGCGCGACATTGTAGAGCGCGGCTTCCGCCTGCTCGATCTGGCCCAAGGGGTCGACCGCCTCGCTGGTGTCCATGGCCTTGTCGACCAGCGTCCGCCCGACCTGGATCAGCTCGCGCAACAGCGCGAGGTTATAGATCTGCTCGGCAAAGTCCCGCGCGCCGATCAGGCCGCCGGCATCGCCGGTCAACCGCGCGAGATAGCGCATCCCGCCAAGCTCGGCGAGACCCGCATCGCTTTCGAAGAACGGCTTGAGCGTCACCGGGGTCACGGTTACGTTCTTGTCGATCAGCCGCATGATCTGCGCGTACAGCCTTTGGTGGACGCTTTCGAAGAAATGCTCCGCCTTGAGCCGCGCGCCAACCTCTTCCGCGATCCGGTTGTCGATCAGCAGCGCGCCCAGAAACGCGGCCTCCGCCTCGATATTGCGCGGCAGCTTGGCTTCGGGGGTGTCGCGCGCGATCGGGGCTGCGATCTGCGGCGGCAGCGCGGGAGGAGGAGCGGACTGAAGCAGGGTGTCTTGGGCCATGCCCATATATTCGCTGCGGACGCTGTGGCGCGCAAGGCACTGCGGCCAATAATCGTGTGGACAAGGCGCCGGACAGCGAGGCTGCCGGGTTTTTCCGCTTGCCCAGCCCCGGTGCATAGGCGAAAGACTGCGGCTTATGTCCGATCCGCGCATCATTCATGTCGAGCTCGACGAGCAGACCATCCTGTGGCGAAACGCGGATATCGAGCAGGAACGGCGCATCGCCATTTTCGACCTGATCGAGGACAATTTCTTCAAGCCGCTCAAGCCCTATCCCGATGATTATTCAGGCCCCTTCCGGCTGAGCCTTGCGGTGTTCGAGGGGCGGCTGGCGATCACCATCGCACGCGAGGACGGCACGCATCTTGAGACACTGGTGCTGGCGCTGGGCCGCTTCCGCCGCCCGATCCGCGAATATTTCGCGATCTGCGACAGCTATTACCAGGCGATCCGCAAGGCGACCGCGCAGGAGATCGAGACGATCGACATGGCACGGCGCGGCGTCCACAACGAGGCGGCGGAACTGCTGGTCGAGCGGCTGCAGGACAAGATCGAAATCGATTTTCCCACCGCAAGGCGGCTGTTCACGCTGATCTGCGTGCTGCACATCAAGGGCTGATCAGCACAATCATGCGGACATCCACCCTGAAACGCTGGACCATCGGCCTTGCGCTGCTCGCGCTGCTGCTCGCCGTTCTGGGCGGGCTGATCTGGGGCGGCATCACCGGATGGGCGCCCTCGCGCAAGGACTATCCGGTGCAGGGGCTGTACGTCAGCGCCAGCGATGGCGATCTCGCCTGGCCGACGCTCGCGGCAATGGGTGCGGATTTCGCCTATGTCCGCGCCAGCGCCGGGGGAGCGACCCGCGATCCGCGCTTTGCCGCCAACATCAAGGGCGCGCGGCTCAGCGGCATGCGCTTTGGCCCAGTGCACGAATTCAGCCTGTGCGCGGGCGAGGCGCAGCAGGCCGAGCTGTTCATCACCACCGTGCCGCGCGACCCGGCGATGCTGCCGCCGGTGGTCAGCCTGGAGCTTGACGAGGCCTGCAAGTCCCGTCCCGACCGCGCGATGCTACTGGGCGAGCTCAACACCTTCTTGAACCAGATCGAAAACCACAGCGGCAAGCCTGCGCTGCTGAGAATTTCATCGGACTTCGAAAGCGCCTATCAGATCAGCGACGGACTTGCCCGCACCGTGTGGCTGCTGGGCGATTTCGTTCCCCCCGATTATGCCGCCAAGCGCTGGGTGATGTGGCAATCGAGCAGCTTCTACCGGATAAACGGCGCGCCGCAGGGCGTGCGCTGGAATGTGGTGCGACCATGAGTGACGAGACGACGACCCGCGATCTGCTGGAGGCGGCGCGCGGCGCGGCGCTGACCGCCTATGCGCCATATTCGGGCTTCCATGTCGGCGCAGCCTTCCGCTTCGACGATGGCACCGTGATTACCGGCAGCAATTTCGAGAATGCAAGCTATGGCCTTGCCATCTGCGCCGAGACGGCAGCGGCGATTGCCGCGAACCTGCAGGGACGCCGCACCGGGCTGGTCGAGGTTGCGATCATGGGCGGCCCCTTGGGTGATGACGGCGCGCTTGCGCCAACGGCTGCGCCGGTGACCCCCTGCGGCCGATGCCGCCAGGTGATGAACGAACTTGCACAACTGGGCGGGACCGATCCTGTCGTCTATTCGGGCCATGCCAACGGCTGGATCGAGCACCGGCTCTCGGTGCTCTTGCCAGCCGCGTTCGGCCCGGCCAATCTGGAATGACAGCTTAACCCCGTCACCCCCGCGAACGCGGGGGTCCCGCTTTGCACCCGCCAGCGGGATTCCCGCTTTGCCGGGAATGACGAAAATGGAGAGATCGCGAAGTGTCCATCCTTTCCGACAAATGGATCCGCACCCAGGCGCACGACCATGCCATGATCGAGCCGTTCGTCGAGGCCCAGAGGCGTGATGGCTGCATATCCTATGGGCTGTCATCCTATGGCTATGACGCGCGGGTGGCGGACGAGTTCAAGATCTTCACCAACGTCAATTCCTCGGTGGTCGATCCCAAGCAGTTCGATCCCGACAGCTTTGTCGACCGCAAGACCGATGTCTGCATCATCCCGCCCAACAGCTTCGCGCTGGCGCGTACGGTCGAGTATTTCCGCGTGCCACGCGATGTGCTGGTGATCTGCCTGGGCAAATCGACCTATGCGCGCTGCGGGATCATCGTCAACGTCACCCCGCTCGAGCCCGGCTGGGAGGGGCATGTGACGCTGGAGTTCAGCAACACCACCCCGTTGCCCGCCAGGATCTACGCCAATGAAGGCGCATGCCAGTTCCTGTTCCTCAAGGGCAACGAGCCGTGCGAGATCAGCTATGCCGACCGCGCGGGCAAATATATGGGCCAGCGCGGCGTGACGCTGCCGAAACTGTGATCCATAGAACACCGCAACCACAATCAAGCAGGAGAGAGCCGATGTCGCCCAGAGAGAACCGCGAATTCGATGTGATCGTCTATGGTGCCAGCGGCTTTACCGGGCGGCTGGTCGCCGAATATCTGCAGAACACCTATGGCCAGGGCGGCGATGCCCCCAAATGGGCGGTCGCGGCGCGCTCGGCCGACAAGATGGCAGCGGTGCTTGCCGAAATGGGCCTTCCCGCCGACACGCCGGTGGTGGTCGCCGATGCCGACGTGCCCGAGACGATCGAGGCGATGGCCAAGCGTACCAAGGTGGTGCTGACCACGGTCGGCCCGTACCAGCTCTATGGCGAGCCGCTGGTTGCCGCCTGCGCTGCCAATGGCACCGATTATGTCGACCTGTGCGGCGAGCCTGCCTGGATGCGCCAGATGATCGACAAGTATGACGCCGCCGCCAAGGCCAGCGGTGCGCGCATCGTGTTTTCGACGGGTTTCGATTCGATTCCCTTCGATCTGGGCGTGCTGATGCTGCAGAAGGAATGCGTCACCCGCTTCGGCAAGCCTGCCCCGCGGATCAAGGGCCGGGTGCGGGCAATGCAGGGCACCTTCTCGGGCGGTACCGCCGCCTCGCTCAAGGCGACGATGGCCGCTGCTGCCAAGGATCCCGCGGTGCTGGGCTATCTGGTCAACCCGTTCAGCCTGGCGGGCGGCTTCGAAGGCCCCGCCCAGCCCAAGGGCAACAAGCCCGAGCACGACGAGGCCCTCGGCAGCTGGGCCGCGCCGTTCATCATGGCGCCGATCAACACCAAGAACGTCCACCGCACCAATGCGCTGCTGGGTCACCCCTATGGACAGGATTTCGTCTATGACGAGATGATGCTCACCGGTCCGGGCGAAAAGGGCGAGGCGATCGCCAAGCACCTCGCCACCACCGACATGATGGGCGGCGAAGGCGGCCCCAAGCCCGGCGAAGGCCCCAGCAAGGAAGAGCGCGAAAACGGTTTCTACGACGTGCTGTTCATCGCCGAGATGCCCGATGGCCAGGTTCAAACCTATGGCGTCAAGGGCGACAAGGACCCCGGCTATGGCTCGACCTCCAAGATGATCGCCGAAAGCGCGCTGTGCCTGGTGCAGTACGTGCCCGCAGGCGAAGGCGGCATCGTGACCCCGGGCGCGGTGCTGGGCGACAAGCTGGTCGCGCGGCTGGTGGCGAAGGCCGGACTGAGCTTCGCGGCGGAATGATCAACGGACCCTCCCCCTCGGGGGAGGGTTTGATGCCATTGCTGCAGCTGCGAACAACAGATGGTTGAACTTTTCGCCAATTGGCGCATATAGCAGCCGCTTGGGGCGACGCACGACACTGATCATTTGAAGAATCGAAAGCATCATGCTCAAGGCCTTGCTGCGCAGAAAGCCGAAACCGGCTGCCCCGATCGATACCGCGAGACTTCCTGACGGTCGGCGTGTCTACGCGATCGGCGATGTGCACGGTCGCCGTGACCTGCTCGACCAGCTGCTCGACCAGATCGTCGCCGACGACCGCGCGCGCGGCGCCGCCGACACCCATATCGTGTTCCTTGGCGACTTGATGGATCGCGGCCCAGACAGCTCGGGCGTGATTGATCGCGCCATCGAGGTGTCGCAATCGCTGGGCGAAAACGCGCACTTCCTGATGGGCAACCACGAAGAGGTGTATCTGGGCGCTGCCAGCGGCGACGAGAAGCTGGTGCGCTTCTTCTGCAAGATCGGCGGTCGCGAAACCATTCTGAGCTATGACATCACGCCGCAGGACTATAACGAGCTGAGCATGGAAGAGCTCGCCGCGCGGATGCCGGCACTGCTGACGCACAGGCATGTCGATTTCGTGTCGGGTTTCAAGGATCGCATCGTGATGGGCGATTATGCCTTTGTCCACGCAGGGGTCCGCCCCGGGGTGCCGATCGAGGACCAGCGGCCCAAGGATCTGCGCTGGATCCGCGAGGATTTCATTATGGATGAAGCCCCGCACGACAAACTGATCGTGCACGGCCACACCATCACCGACGACGTCGAGGAATGCCCCAACCGCATCGGAATCGATACCGGTGCCTATATGAGCGGCATGCTCACCGCGCTGTGCCTTGAAGGCGGTGAGCGCTGGTATCTCAAGACCGGACAATAGCCGCCTTCAAGGTGCTTGCGCTGGCCGGAAACTTGGGCCAGCTTGGCCCGCATGCACAAAATTACAACGCTGGTCGCAGCCCTGGCCCTGTTCACTGTCCCCGCGCACGCCGAGGTCGAGGCTGACCCGGCGCGGCTGCGCGCGGATGTCGAGAAACTGGTGAGCTTCGGCACCCGTCACACATTGTCCTCGCCCGACCATCCCACTCGCGGAATCGGCGCGGCGCGGCGCTGGGCGGCGGCGGAATTCGCGAAGATCGGCAAGGCCTGTGGCGGCTGCATCACCATCGAGCAGCTCGACCGGCGTTTCACCGGGCCGCGCGCACCCAATGGGGTGAATGTGGTCAACGTGCTGGGCGTGCAGCAGGGCAGCGGCGATCCCGATGACGTGATCATCATCTCCGCGCACATCGACAGCCGGGTATCGGACATCGCCGATTTCACCAGCGATGCCCCCGGCGCGAACGACGACGGATCGGGTGTCGCGCTGGTGCTCGAGGCCGCGCGGGTGCTGAGCAAGCAGAAATTCGCGCCCACCATCATCTATGCGGTGCTCTCGGGCGAAGAGCAGGGCCTGTGGGGTGGGCGGCTGATCGCGGAGACCGCCCGCGCGCGCGGCTGGCGGGTGCGCGCGCTGCTCAACAACGACATCGTCGGCAACACCGAGGGTCAGGATGGCCGCAAGGTCAGCGACCGGGTGCGGGTATTCTCAGAAGGCATCCGCGCGTCCGAATCGATGACCGAGGCGATGGCCCGGCGCGGCAGCGGGGGCGAGGATGATGGCCCATCGCGTGCGCTGATGCGCGCCGCACAGCGTGTCGGCAAGGCACGCGGCGACCTTGGTCTTGAAGTCTTCGGGGTGCGCAGGCCCGACCGCTTCAGCCGCGGCGGCGACCATCTTCCTGCGCTGGAGCTGGGCTATCCCGCGATCCGCTTCACCGTTGGCGTGGAAAATTACGACCACCAGCATCAGGACATCCGCCTGGAGGGCGACCGCAAGTTCGGCGACACCATCGACGAGATGGACTTTCCCTATCTCGCACGCGTGACCGCGCTCAACGTCGCGGTGATCCGCGAGCTTGCCAGCGCGCCAGCGGCGCCCGCCAGCGCGATGCTGGGGGGGGCGCTGAGCAGCGACACCCAGGTCAGCTGGGCCGAGGTTCCGGGGGCTGCGCGTTACAAGGTCTACTGGCGCAGGGCCGATGCCCGCGACTGGGAACAATCGGCAGAAACCACCGATATCAAGATGACTCTGCCCGGCGTGATCGTGGACGATCACTTTGCCGGGGTGGCCGCAATATCGGAAAGCGGCGCGGAGAGCGCGATCACCTTTGCGGGCCTGCCGCCCCGGTAATTTCGCACTGGCGCAGCGCCCTGTTCATAGAGCCTGGGAAGGCGTAGGGAGACCGTATGAACGATTGCTCATCCTGCATTGTCCGAAATCGCGCGATCTGCGCCAGCCTGACCGGGGACGAACTTGCGGTCCTGGGCAAGATGGGTCGGCGGCAGAAGGTCAAGTCGGGCCACACGCTGTTGTGGGAGGGCGATGACGCGCCTGTCGTCGCCAATGTGCTCGAAGGCGTATTGAAGCTGGTCGTGTCCGCATCGGACGGGCGCGAGCAGATTGTCGGGGTGGTGTTTCCCTCCGACTTCATCGGCCGCCCCTTCGGCAAGGAAAGCCCCTATAGCGTCACCGCGATGACCGATGCCGAAGTGTGCATCTTCAACCGCAACAGCTTTGACGATTTCGCCAGCGAGCATCCGGACCTGCAGCAGAAGCTGCTGCGCCGCACGCTCGACGAGCTCGACCGGGCGCGGCACTGGATGATGCTGCTTGGCCGCAAGTCGGCTTCCGAGAAAGTCGCATCCTTCCTGCTCGAGATGGCCGATCGGCTGTCCGGCCAGGGCTGCAATGCCGATGGCTCGCTCAACGGCTTCGAACTTCCCTTCGGGCGCCAGCAGATCGCTGACATATTGGGGCTGACGATCGAGACGACCAGCCGCCAGCTCACCCGGATGAAGGGGGATGGCCTGCTCGCCCTGCCATCACGGCGCGAAATCGTGATCCGCAATCGCGCCGCGATGGAGGAATTGGCCGGCTAGCCGCTCATGACACGCTATTGACCCACCCTGATTGCCGCCAGGCAGCGAGCCACATCCCGGCTCCGTCATGGTCAGGCAATACTGTGTCAACTCGATCTACCGCATCAGAACCGGAAACCGAGCCCTGCGCTGATCACCCAGGGGTCAAGCTCGTGCCGGGTGCGCAGAACCTCGACCCCGTTGGCGCGCCAGCTGGCGAGCGGGCGCATGAAATAGCGCTTGGCATCGACAGAGACGAACATGCCCTTGTCGTTGATCGGAACATCGACACCCGCCTGCAGTGCGGCACCTACGGTATCGTTGATCTTCTGGCTGGTCGCGCCCAGCGTTCGTGTCGTGGCGCCGGGCTTTTCGTTGATGAAGATGAAGTAGCTGGGCCCCACGCCGACATAGGGCCGAATGCCCCCTGCCTTGCCGAAATGATATTTCAGCGTGACCGTGGCGGGCACGATCTTGGCGTTGGAAACCAGGCCAGCCCCCGCCAGCGCGCCGCGTCCATCGACATCATGCTGGGTGACTCCGGCGATCGTCTCCACCGAGATCGAATCGGCCAGGAAGTATTCGATCGCCACCGTGGGGACAAAATTGTCGTTGGCCTTGGTCTGGCTGCCCGCGGGCAGGCCGATGCGGTCCAGCTTGACGTCCCTGATCTTGCCGTCGGGCGCGACAAGCGTGCCCAGGATCTTAAAATGCACCTCACCGCTTTGCGCCATCGCCTGGCCCGGAACGGCCAGAAGCGCGGCAAGCACAGCGAACGGTACGACAGATTTTTTCATGTGATCACTCCTCCTTGAGTGAACGCATCCCTGGCCCCGGATGCTGGCCAGCGCATTGATGCGGCGCAAAAATTTCGTTGATCGTGATCAATGTTTTGTGGGCCAGCCGGGTCCATCAGCAGCCGTAAGGAAGCGCAGATCCTGATGAGTCTGCGCGCACGGGGACAAGGTATATGGATGGTTTGGTTTTAAGGGCCGGTGGCTGGCTGGGGCTGGCTTTGCTGGCACTCGCGATGGCGATACTGGCGGTCGATTGGCCGTTTGCGGTGCACATGACGATCGTGATGATCGCTTGCCTGGCAGTATTGTGGTTCACGATCAGTCGCGCCGACTATGGCGCGATGGCGCGGGGCATGCTGAAACTGCCCGCCGATCTTGGCCAGTATGACGACGACCCGGTCCGCTGGGGTGTCATTGCGACGCTGTTCTGGGGCGTCGCCGGGATGGCCGCGGGGCTGTTCATCGCGCTGCAGCTCGCCTTCCCCATGCTCAACCTCAATTTCGAATACACCACCTTCGGACGGCTGCGGCCACTGCACACCTCTGCGGTGATCTTCGCGTTCGGCGGCAATGCGCTGATCGCGACCAGCTTCTATGTCGTCCAGCGCACCTGCCGCGCGCGCCTCGCCTTCCCGTCGATGGCCCGCTTCGTGTTCTGGGGCTATCAGCTGTTCATCGTGCTGGCCGCCACCGGCTATCTTATGGGGGTCACCGAAGCCAAGGAATATGCCGAGCCCGAATGGTATGTCGATCTGTGGCTGACGGTCGTGTGGCTGTGCTACCTCGCGGTTTTCATCGGCACCATCGTGCGCCGCCGCGAGCCGCACATCTATGTCGCCAACTGGTTCTATCTCGCCTTCATCATCACCGTGGCCATGCTCCACGTGGTCAACAACCTGTCGATGCCCGCCTCCATCTTCGGATCGAAGAGCTACTCGGCGTTCGCAGGCGTGCAGGATGCGCTGACCCAGTGGTGGTACGGCCATAACGCGGTCGGCTTCTTCCTGACCGCGGGCTTCCTGGCGATGATGTATTACTTCGTCCCCAAGCAGGCCGAGCGTCCGGTCTACAGCTATCGACTGTCGATCATCCACTTCTGGTCGCTGATCTTCCTGTATATCTGGGCAGGCCCGCACCACCTCCACTACACCGCGCTGCCCGACTGGGCGCAGACGCTGGGCATGGTGTTCTCGATCATGCTGTGGATGCCCAGCTGGGGCGGGATGATCAATGGCCTGATGACGCTCAACGGCGCCTGGGACAAGATCCGCACCGATCCGATCATCCGCATGATGGTGATGGCGCTCGCCTTCTACGGCATGAGCACCTTCGAAGGCCCGATGATGTCGATCAAATGGGTCAACTCGATGTCGCACTACACCGACTGGACCATCGGCCACGTCCACTCCGGCGCTTTGGGCTGGAACGGCATGATCACCTTTGCCTGTGTCTATTATCTGGTGCCGCGCCTGTGGAACCGTCCGCGCCTGTACAGCCTGCGCATGGTCAACTGGCACTTCTGGCTCTCGACCGTGGGCATCGTGTTCTACGCCGCCGCGATGTGGGTCGCTGGCATGATGCAGGGCCTGATGTGGCGCGAATACGGAGCCGACGGATACCTCGTCTACAGCTTCGTCGAAAGCGTCGCGGCGATGCACCCGATGTACCTGATCCGCGCTGCGGGCGGCCTGCTCTATCTCGCCGGGTTCATCGTGATGATCGTCAACGTCTGGGCCACGATCAAGGGCCATATCCGCGAGGAAAAGCCGATGACCGAGACGCCCCACAACCCCGCTGCTGACCGTCCGCTGGTCGCTGCCGCCGCCGTCAAGGGAGCCTGATCATGGCCGACACCAACGCCGAACCGCGCTTCAGCCACAAGAAGCTGGAACGCAACGTCACCCTGCTGGGGCTGGGCGCGCTGGTCGCCGTCGCCATCGGCGGCATCGTCGAGATCGCGCCCTTGTTCTGGATCGACAACACCATCGAGAAGGTGGACGGCATGCGCCCCTACACCCCGCTCGAGCTGTCGGGCCGCAACATCTACATGCGCGAGGGCTGCTATACCTGCCACAGCCAGATGATCCGTCCGTTCCGCGACGAGGTCGAACGCTATGGCCATTACAGCCTGGCCGCAGAAAGCATGTACGACCACCCGTTCCAGTGGGGATCGAAGCGCACCGGGCCTGACCTTGCGCGCGTCGGCAACCGCTATTCGGACGAATGGCACCGCGCGCATCTCATCGATCCGCGCAGCGTGGTCGGCGAATCGATCATGCCGCCTTATGCCTTCCTTGCCGAGCGCGAGCTGGACGCAGGCGACATGGCCAACGACCTGACCGCGCTGTCGCGGGTGGGGGTACCCTATGACAAGGCCGCAATCGCCGCCGCCAACGCTGATCTGAAGGCGCAGGCCGATCCGAACGCCGACGGCGCGGCAGAGCTGCAGGCGCGCTATCCCAAGGCGCAGGTCCGCGACTTCGACGGCGATCCGACCCGGATCACCGAGATGGATGCGCTGATCGCCTATCTGCAGATGCTGGGCACTCTGGTCGATGTCGAAAAGGCTGCGCCGCAAGACCAGGGCGCTGCGCCCGCACCCGCCGCTGCTGCGGCAGCGTCTGCGACCGCAAAGGGGGCACGGCCATGAGCTATGATGCGCTGCGCCACTTCGCCGACAGCTGGGGCCTGCTGGCCATGACCGTGCTGTTCCTCGGCCTTATCGCCTGGCCCTTCCGCAAGGGCGCGCGTCAGCACAACCACGACGCGGCAAACATGATCTTCAGGGACGACGAAAATGTCTGACAAATCGCGCTTGGACGAACCCACCGGCACCCACACCGTCGGCCATGAATGGGACGGCATCGAGGAGCTCAACACCCCGCTGCCGCGCTGGTGGCTGTGGACCTTCTACGCCTGCATCGCCTGGGCAGCGGTCTATGTGGTGCTCTATCCCGCCTGGCCGATGGTCAACAGCGCGACGCAGGGCGTGCTGGGCTGGAGCAGCCGCGGCGATCTGGAAAAGGAAATGGCGGGCCACACCGCGCGGCGCGCCCCGATCGTGGGCGCCATCGCCTCCATGCCGATTGCCGCCCTGCCCTCAAAGCCCGAGCTGCTCGAAGCGGCGATCCAGGGCGGCAGCGCTGCGTTCAAGGTGCATTGCGTGCAGTGCCATGGCGCGGGCGGCGCAGGCGTTGTCGGCCTCTATCCCAGCCTGACCGATGACGACTGGCTGTGGGGCGGCGACCTTGCCAATATCGAGACCACGCTGATCCATGGCATCCGCAATCCGGACCATGACCAGACCCGCCTCAACGTGATGCCCGCATTTGGCCGCGACGGCATATTGGACAGCGCCGCGATCAACGATCTGGTCAGCCATGTCCGCGTGATCAGCCGCCAGGAAAAACCCAGCGCGGCTTCCGCGCGCGGCGCCGCATTGTTCGAGAACAACTGTGTGGCGTGCCATGGCACCAATGGCGAAGGCATTCGCGAGCTCGGCGCGCCCAAGCTGACCGATGCCGTATGGCTTTACGGCGGCAGCCGCGATGCCATCGCGAAGACCATCCACAACCCCCGCAACGGCGTGATGCCGCGCTGGAACGACAAGCTGGACGCGGTGACGATCCGCATGCTGGCGGCCTATGTCCACTCGCTGGGCGGCGGCGAGGAAGCACCCGCACCGATCGCGCCTGCGGCTGCAGAAGCGGCCGCCGTCCCCGACAAGGTCCCGGCCCATGGCTAATCCAGACGTGCTTGCAGGCAGCGAGGGCCCGCTCTACGCCGCTCGCAAGGGTGTCTACCCCAAGAAGGTGGACGGCACCTTCCGCCGCCTGAAATGGGTGATCATGGCGGTCACCCTGGCGATCTATTACGGCACGCCGTGGATCCGCTGGGACCGGGGCCCCTATGCGCCCGATCAGGCGGTGCTGGTCGATCTGGCCAACCGGCGGTTCTACATGTTCCAGATAGAGATCTGGCCGCATGAGTTCTATTATGTCGCGGGCCTGCTGATCATGGCGGGGATCGGGCTGTTCCTCGTCACCAGCGCGGTCGGCCGTGCCTGGTGCGGCTATGCCTGCCCGCAGACGGTGTGGACCGATCTGTTCCAGCATGTCGACCGGCTGGTCGATGGCGATCGGAACGCGCAGATCCGGCTCGCAAATGGCCCGTGGACCGCCGAAAAGATCGCCAGGCGCGCGGCCAAATACGCGATCTACCTTGCCATCGCTTTCTGGACCGGCGGCGCGTGGATCATGTATTTCGCCGACGCGCCGACGCTGACCCGCGATTTCTGGGCCGGCGATGCGGCGTTCATTGCCTATGGCACCGTCGCCGCGCTGACCGCGACGACCTTCGTGCTCGGCGGCTTCATGCGTGAGCAGGTGTGCATCTATATGTGCCCCTGGCCGCGTATCCAGACCGCGATGATGGACGAAAAATCGCTGCTGGTGACCTACAAGGACTGGCGCGGCGAGCCGCGCGGCAGCCTCAAGAAGGCGCTGGCGCATCCCGGATCGGTCGGCGATTGCGTCGATTGCAACCAGTGCGTCGCGGTCTGCCCCACCGGCATCGACATCCGCGAAGGGCCGCAGATCGGCTGCATCACCTGCGCGCTGTGCATCGATGCCTGCGACACCGTGATGGCGCAGGTCGGCCGCCCGCGCGGGCTGATCGACTATTGCGCGCTCGATGATGTGGCGGTCGAAAAGGCGGGCGGCACCGCTCCGCCGGTGCTCAAGACGCTGCTGCGTCCGCGGCTGATGGTCTATCTCGGTATCTGGAGCGCGATCGGCGCGGCGATGCTGTTCTCGCTGGGCGAACGCACCCGGCTAGATCTTGCCGTCCAGCACGAGCGCAGCCCGCTGTTCGTCCAGCTGTCCGACGGGATGATCCGCAACAACTACACGCTCAAGCTGCGCAACATGGAAACCCGCCCGCGCAAGGTCGCGATCACGGTCAGCGGCCTGCCCGGCGCGCAATTGTGGACCGAGAACGGATCGCGCGAAAAAGCCAGCCAGCGGGTCTTGATGACGATCTCGCCCGACAGCGTCACCCGCGTCCGCCTGTTCGTCGCAGCGCCGTCCGAGGGCCCTGCGCGGCAGGACTTCACCATCGCCACGATCGGCCGCGATGGCGACCCGCGCGGCGATGAAGACACCATCCAGTTCGATCGCCCGGAGGCACAATGATGAGCACCCTGCCCGCAAAGAAGCTGTTCACCGGCTGGCACATGACCGCAATCCTGGTCGGGTTCTTCGCCATCGTCATGGCGGTGAACTTCACCATGGCGCGGCTGGCCTATTCGACCTTTGGCGGCAAGGTGGTCGAAAACAGCTATGTCGCCAGCCAGCAGTACAACGATCTGCTCGCCCGCGCAGAGGTACAGGACCAGATGGGCTGGACCCAGTCGGTGTGGCTCGATCGGACCCGGCACATGCGGATCACACTGGGGCAGGATGGCCGGCCGCTTGCGATTACGAGCGCCACCGCCACGGTCAGCCACCCGCTGGGCAGCGTGCCTTCGCGCACGCTGACGATGGTGCGCGATGGCAAGGGCGGAATGATCTCCACCGCCCCGCTGGAACAGGGCCGCTGGCGAGTGGACCTGATCGTCCGCCACGACGCACAGGAAGCCCGCTACCGGAGCGACGTGCGATGAACGCGTTCGCCAGCCTCGCTCCCCGCCCCGCCCCGCGACCGGCAACCCCGCCCGCGCTGATCGAGCGCGACTTTGCCGTGCCAGATATCCGCTGCGCGGGCTGCATATCCAAGCTTGAGCAGGGCCTGGTGCGCGACTCGCGCATCCATTCGGCGCGGGTCAACTTCACCGAAAAGCGGGTGCACGTCTCGTGCACGGCCGATGCGCAGATGCCCGATCTGCTGGGCGCGTTCACCTCGCTGGGGTTCGAGGCGCATCCGATCGGCGATGGCCCGAAGGACATCGACCCCGATGCGGCGAACAGCCGCGAACTGCTGCGCGCGGTCGCGGTGTCCGGCTTTGCGATGATGAACATCATGCTGCTGTCGGTTTCGGTCTGGTCGGGGGCGGCAGGTGTCACCCGCGACCTGTTCCACTGGCTCTCGGCGATGATAGCGCTGCCGACCATCGCCTATGCGGGCCGCCCGTTCTTCCGCTCGGCCTGGCGCGCGCTTGCGCATGGCCACACCAACATGGACGTGCCGATCAGCATCGGCGTCACGCTGGCCACCGCCCTCAGCTTGTACGAGACTGCGACCCACGGCCCGCATGCCTATTTCGACAGCGCGGTGATGCTGCTGTTCTTCCTGCTGTGCGGCCGCTGGCTCGACAGCGTGATGCGGGACCGCGCGCGTGGAGGCGTGACCGCGCTGCTGCGCAACATGGGCACCGGCGCGATGGTGTTCGATTCGGATGGCTCCACCCGCTGGGTCGATGCGACCGAGCTCAACCCCGGCATGGTCATGCTGGTGGCGGCAGGCGAGCGGCTGGCGGCCGACGGCGTGATCGTTGCTGGCGCCAGCCGGATCGACCTGTCGCTGCTCACCGGCGAGAGCGCGCCGCAGGAAGCGGGGATGGACGATGTCGTGCATGCCGGAACGCTCAACCTGGAAACTCCGATCCGGGTGCGCGTGACCGCCGCGGGCACCGACACCGCGATTGCCGATATCGCGCGGCTCATGGGCGAGGCATCGCAGGGCAAGTCGCGCTATGTCCGCATCGCTGACCGCGCCGCAAGGCTCTATGCGCCTGCCGTCCACACGCTTGCGCTGATGGCATTTGGCGGCTGGATGCTTGCTGGCGCAGGCTGGCACGATGCGCTGCTGATCTCGGTCGCGGTACTGATCATCACCTGCCCCTGCGCGCTGGGCCTTGCCGTTCCCGCCGCGCAGATCGTGGCGGCAGGCGCGCTGATGAAGGTCGGCGTGCTGATCAAGGATGGCTCCGCGCTCGAGCGGCTGGCCGAGGTCGACCGCGCGCTGATCGACAAGACCGGCACGCTGACCCTGGGTCGCCCGGTCGCGAGCAACCTCTACGAGATTGCGCCCGAGCACCACGCGCTGCTGCTTGCGCTGGCTCGCGCGAGCCGCCATCCCTTGAGCGCCGCGCTGACCCGCGATCTGGGGGCGCAGGGAATTGCTGCGGCGGAAGTCACCCACGTGCAGGAAACGGCGGGCTTTGGCGTCGAGGCACAATGGCAGGGCCATATCGTCACTCTGGGCCGCCCCCAGCAGGGCGATGCGGGCACCGAGCTTGCCACCGAGCTTGCCATCGACATGCAGCCGGTCGCGTTGGTGCGCTTTGCCGATGCGCTGCGCCCCGATGCGATCGATGCCATCGCCGCGCTGAAGGCGCAGGGCATCGATGCGATGATCCTGTCGGGAGATCGCGCCGCCGCGGTTGCCCCAGTCGCGCGCACCCTGGGCCTCACCGCGATCACCGGCATGAGCCCGCAGGACAAGCTCGCTGCGATCGCACGCCACACCGGCGCCGGGCACAAGGTGCTGATGATCGGCGACGGGCTCAACGATGGCCCCGCGCTCGCCGCGGGCCACGCCTCGATGGCGCCGGGCAGCGCCAGCGATGTCGGCAAGAACGCCTCCGACTGCATCTTCCTCGGCGACCGGCTGATGCCCGTTGCCGACACCATCCGCATGGCGCGGCGGACGCAAGCCATCGTCCGGCAGAATTTCATGCTCGCCATCGGCTACAACGTCATCGCGGTGCCACTGGCATTCGCCGGGCTGGTGACGCCGCTGGTCGCCGCGCTCGCGATGTCGGGATCTTCGCTGATCGTGGTCAGCAACGCCTTGCGCCTCAAGAGGACCTTGAAATGAACGGTCTCCTCGTTCTCATCCCCATCGCGCTGTTTCTCGGGCTGCTCGGGCTCGCGGCGTTCTTCTGGTCGCTCAAGCGCGGCCAGTTCGACGACATGGATGGCGCCGCGCTGCGCATCTTTGTCGAGGACGAAGAGGACAAGGCGGTGCAGCCATGAACCCGCTCGCAAGGGACCTGCGCGCGATCTGTGCACTGCTGATCGCCACCGCCATGATCCACGCCCCGCTCGCCCAGGCAGACGCGCAGATGATCGCGGTGAGCAACTGCAACGGCGGCATGAGCCTGCTGGTCATCCCGCAGGACGACAGCGCCCCAGGCAAAAGCGGCGGCAATGACTGCGCCAAGGCATGCCATGGCATGTGCGAGCGGCGGGGCAAGAGCCTGAAACGGGGATAGGCCAGGCACTTCGGCCCTCCCCTGCCCCTTTACAGAGATTTGGCGGCGCACGCATTTCAGACTTTTGTAAGCAATTGCCCATATTGGCATGCCTGTTATGTCAGGCGTTGTGCAACTTTCAGGGGCAGTCAGGGCCAGAAAGGTCGTCCACGACCTGTTTGCACAGGAAACCGACGATGCCGAACTGGCGCGCGCGCAGTTCCTGTCGTTCTCCAAGCAGATGCCGTTATTGTATTTGATACTCGTTTGCAACGCAGGCGCGGTGATGGTTGCTTTCTTTCAGCCCGATCTCATTTTCAAGACCTTCGTTCTTCCGGCAAGCATCTGCGTGATCGCACTCGTGCGCGCCGCCTGGTGGTGGCGGCAGGATGGTGCGCAGCTGTTTTCCGATGCGGAAATCGCCAAGAGCAACCGGCGGACCTGCATGCTGGCGGTCGTGATGACGCTGGCGTTCGAGTTCTGGTGCATGTGGATCTACAGCAGCGGCGATGCCTATGCCCGCGGCCATCTGACCTTCTTCCTCGCCTTGACCCAGGTCAGCACGGTATTCTGCCTGATGACCATGCGGGCTGCAGCGATGCGCGTCGCGGCATCGAGCACATTGTGCTTCGTCATCTTCTTCAGCGTGGTCGATGACAGCAGAATGCTGGTCGAGGCCGTGGTGCTGGGCTGCGTCGGGCTGGGGATGATGATCGTCACCCACCGCTACAATCTCGATTTTTCGAAGCTGATCCGGTCTCAGCGTGATCTGCGCAACCGCCAGGCCGAAACCGAAAAGCTCAGCGACGAGAACCGCCGGATTGCGCTCACCGATGCGCTCAGCGGCCTCCCGAACCGCCGCCAGCTGCTGGTCAATCTCGATCGCATCGATGACCAGACGGTCGATGCACTGGACAATCTGGCCGTTCTGTTCATCGATCTGGATGGCTTCAAGGACATCAACGACACCCATGGCCACCAGGCCGGTGACAGCCTGATCCGCAGCCTTTCCGTGCGCATCCGCGAGATCTGCCCACCGCATTCCATGCTCGCGCGGGTTGGCGGTGACGAGTTCGTGGTGCTGATCGAGACACCTCAGGCAGCCTCGGTCGCGGCATCGATGGCAGAGCGCATCAGCAACGAAATCGCGCTTCCCGTCCTGGTCGACCGGCACGTTCTGCAGGTCGGCGCGAGTATCGGGATCGCCACCAATGCCAACGGCGCGTGCACCTCGCACGAGCTGCTGCGGCGCGCCGATACCGCGATGTATCACGTCAAGACGGGTAAGAAGGGCAAGATCGCGGTCTATGACGCCGCGCTGGACCGCGGCCGCCTGCGCCGGATGGAAATCGAGGCGGAAATCGGCACGGGGCTCGACAAAGGCGAGTTCGACGTTTTCTACCAGCCGGTCATCGATGCGCATTCCGGGCAGATCGTGGCGACAGAGGCGCTGATCCGCTGGCCGCGGCGCGCAGCCGGCGTGCTGGTGCCGCAGCAGTTCATCGAGATCGCCGAAGCCACCGGACAGATCCATCCGCTGGGCATGTTTGTGCTGGAGCGCGCCTGCAGGGACGTGGGGCCGCTGGGCGATCTCAGCCTGAGCGTAAATGTATCGCCCGCGCAGTTTCGCGACCCCGGCTTCCTGCGCCAGGTCGCGCATGTGCTGGAACAGACCCGCTTTCCTGCAGGGCGGCTGCAGCTGGAAATCACCGAGGGCTATCTGCTGTCCCAGCCCGAAACGGCGATCCGCACGATCCGGTCGTTCAAGGCCATGGGCTTGTCGATCGCGCTCGACGACTTCGGCACCGGGTTCACCAGCATCCATTATCTGCGCACATACGGCTTCAGCCATGTGAAGATCGACAAGTCGTTGCTCGTGGATCTCGGCCCCGGCAGCAAGGCATCCTTCCTGGTTGCAGGCGCAATCAACCTGGCGCGCGGGCTGGATATGGAAGTCACCGCCGAAGGTGTCGAAACCCATGAACAGGCAGCTTTGCTCCGCGCGGCGGGTTGCGACAGGCTGCAAGGCTTCCTGTTCGGGCGGCCCATGCCGATCGCCGATCTCAGGGCCATGTGCGCGCAGGGCACGGGCGATCTGCGTCAGGGGCCCCCGGCACTTCGGGCGCTCTGATCACGGCGCCAGACAAGCACCGACCAGCGCGGCGCGAGGTCATCATGCAGATTTCGACGCCCCGTTGCGGCTTCCGCCAATTTTGACCCGCATCAAAGACCGGCATCGTCCGATGGCATAAACCATGCCTCATGTGGACCTATCACCCCGATCTGCTCGCCCGGCCCGTGCCGCGGTATACCAGCTACCCGACGGCGGCGGATTTTGTCGATGAGGTGGGGGCGGAGCAATATGCAGGTGCGCTTGCCGGAATGGCGTCGGCGACCCCGCTGTCGCTGTATGTCCACATCCCCTATTGCGACCTGATCTGCTGGTATTGCGGGTGCAACACGGGAGCTGCCAACCGCAAGCACCGGCTGACAGACTATCTCACCGCACTGCGCGCCGAGATCGCGATGGTCGCCAAGCGGCTGGGCGGACGTGGGCGCGTCCAGCATATCGCCTTTGGCGGGGGCAGCCCCAACGCGATCACTCCTGTCGATTTCGTGCGCCTGCTCGACCGGATCATGACCGTGTTCGATTGCAGCGACCCGGAGATATCGATCGAGGTCGATCCACGCACCTTCACGCTGGAATGGGCGCGTGTGCTGGCCTCGTCGCAGGTCAGCCGGGTGAGCATGGGAGTGCAGACCTTCTCGCCGAGGATCCAGGCGGCAATCGGCCGAGTGCAGCCGCTCGAGCATATCGAACAGGCGGTGATGAGCCTGCGGATGCGCGGTATCGATTCGATCAATTTCGATCTGATGTACGGCCTTCCCGGCCAGACACTCGACGATCTCGACGGCACGCTGGAACAGACCATCCGCCTCGCCCCCAGCCGTATCGCGCTGTTCGGCTATGCGCATCTTCCCACCATGATCCCGCGGCAGAAGCGGATCAATGCGAGCAACCTGCCCGATGACCGGCAACGCTTCGAACATGCCGCGTTCGGCTACCTGCGGCTGCGCGATGCGGGCTATGTCCCGGTCGGGTTCGATCATTTCGCGCTGCCATCGGATCCGCTGGCTGTGGCCGCACTGGAGAACCGCGTGAACCGCAATTTCCAGGGGTTCACCCATGACGGCGCATCGACCCTGCTGGGCTTCGGGGCGAGCGCGATCAGCATCCTGCCCGGGCTGATCGTGCAGAACGAGAAGAACGCCGGACCCTATCGCGCGCTGGTCGGCGCAGGGCAGCTGCCCGCCTCGCGCGGGGTCGCGCCCGATGCGCAGGACAGCGCCCGGTCCGCGATCATCAACGCCATCTTGTGCCGGGGCCGCGTGCGTCTGGCCGATGACCTGCTCCCTCCTGCCCGCGCCGCTCTTGCCGAGTTCGAACGGCGCGGGCTCCTTTTCTGGGATGCCGACATGCTCGTGCTCAACCCCGGATCAGAACCCTATGCCCGCGTGATCGCGGCGCAGTTCGACGGCTATCGCGGCGCGATTCATCCGCGTAGCGGACCTGTCAGCTTGCATTCCGCCGCTCCTGCCTGTTGAGGTTATGCAGGCAGCGCGGGCGCGAATCGCGCGCGCCTGCCTGAACCAACCGGGGGAGCCGAGCCATGACGACATCCGAGGCGCAGTCCAATTATGCTGGCGTGTTCGGCAATCGCATCGGCTTTGGCCAGCGGCCCGCCTTGCTGCTGATCGATTTCGTCCAGGCCTATTTCGACCGCGATTGCGTGCTCTATGCCGATGTCGAGGATGCGCTGGCCAGCGCGATCCGGGTGCGCGACGCCGCACGGTCGGCGGGGATCCCGGTCATCTACACCAACGTCGTCTATCATCCGAGCCTGCTGGATGGTGGGCGCTTCATGCAGAAGACGCCGCTGCTCAAGGTGTTCGTGGAGGGGTCGCCGATGGGGGCCTGGCCTGAAGGGCTTGAGCCCAGCGCCGACGAGTTCGTGATCTCCAAGCAATATCCCAGCGCGTTCTTCGGCACCTCGCTGGCGGCGACGCTGACCGCGATGGGCGTGGACAGCGTGATCCTGACCGGGCTTTCCACCAGCGGCTGCGTGCGCGCGACCTGCGTCGACACCTCCAGCCACGGCTTCATCCCGATCGTTGTCGCCGATGCCTGTGGCGATCGTCACCAGGCCCCGCATGAGGCCAACCTGTTCGACATGAACGCCAAATACGCCGATGTCGTCAGCGAAGCCGAGGTGCTGGAGCATCTGGCAGGGCTGAAGGGCTAGCGCTTCACCATTTCAGTCGTCACCCCCGCGAACGCGGGGGTCCCGCTTCCTTGCCAAGTCTGCGCAAAAGCGGGATTCCCGCGTTCGCGGGAATGACGGTTACACCGCGCCTGCAGCCTTCAACTCGGCAATCGCGGCCTCGTCCAGCCCGAGAAGGTCCCCATAGACCTGCGCGTTGTGCTCGCCGATGCTCTGCGGTGCGAGGGTGCGGATGCTGCCGGGCGTGTCGGACAGCTTGGGGAAGCTGTTCTGCATCGCAAACTTGCCCCAGCGCGGGCTGTCCACCTCGACCAGCGCATCGCGCGCCTTGAAATGCTCGTCCTGCAACATGTCCGCCGCGCCATAGATCTTGCCTGCGGGGACACTGTATTCGATCATCAGCGCCTCGACCTGCGCCACGGTCAGCGTCTTGGTCCAAGCCTCGATCAGCTCGTCGAGCTCGGTCTGCCGCTCGCCGCGCGCCAGATGCGTGGCATAGCGGGGATCGGTGGCAAGTTCGGGCCGCCCCATCGCGGCGCACAGCCGTGCGAACACCGCATCTTGGTTGGCGCCGATCAGATATTCGCCATCGCTGCACTGATAGACGTTGCTGGGCGCGACGCCTTCCAGGATCGATCCGGTCCGCTGGCGAACATGGCCGCCGACCATATATTCGGGCACCAGGCTTTCCATCACCTGCAGCACCGCCTCATAAAGCGCGCTGTCGACGACCTGGCCCTTGCCGGTGCGCTCGCGCGCATGCAGCGCGGCAAGCGCGCCCATGCAGCCATAGGTCGCAGCCAGGCTGTCGCCGATCGAAACCCCCATGCGGCTGGGCGGACGATCGGGATCGCCAACGATTGCGCGCCAGCCGCCCATCGCCTCGCCGATGCCGCCAAAGCCCGCGCGCGACGAATACGGCCCGGTCTGGCCATAGCCCGAAACACGGACGATGATCAGCCGCGGGTTGATCGCATGCAGTGCGTCGGGCCCCAGCCCCCATTTTTCGATCGTGCCGGGCTTGAAGTTCTCGATCAGGATATCGGCCTGCGCGGCCAGCTTGCGCACGATCTCCTGGCCTGCCGGAATGCGCAGGTTGGCGCTGACCGATTTCTTGTTGCGGGCGACGACTTCCCACCACAATTTGTGCTCGCCATGGCCCCAGGCACGCATCGGATCGCCGCCGGCCTTTCCGCCTTCGGCTGGCGGTTCGACCTTGATCACTTCTGCGCCCATGTCGCCCAGCAGCTGGCCGCAGAATGGTCCCGCGATCAGCTGCCCCAGTTCGATGACACGGATGCCCGCCAGAGCCCCCCGGTTTTCTTCGCTCATCGAATGTGTCCCTTATTCTGCGGCGATGGCGTGATGAGCCCAGCGCGGCTGGATCGGCGCGGGAAGCCCGGTTTCGGCAAGGCAGTTGGCGCGAAGCTGCTCGATGCTCGGGCCATAATCGAATAGCGGCAGGTCGGGCCGTTCGCTGCGCATCTGGGTGCGCAGGGCTTCGGTCGCCGCCGCATCGAGCACGCCATCAGCATCGGCGATGACGCCATAGGCCTTGGCGCCTTCCGATGTGACCAGACCCTGGCGGATTTCCTTGGCCACCAGCTCGGGCGCGCGTTCGAGCGGGTCACCCCAGCCGCCGCCGCCCCAGGTGATGAAGTGGAGGACGTCGCCCGCCTCGATCGCCAGATCCTCGACCTTGTTGCCGACGATGGTCTGCGTGCCGTCTGCCTTTTCGAGGATCTTGCGCGCCCTTGCCCCCGGCTTGCCGCCGTTGACTCCCCAGGGCGGAACGAACCAGCGATCGTCATGGATCGCTATGACGCCCGGCTCGAGGAAGCGATAGGTCATGATGATGCCGTTGCCGCCGCGATGCAGGCCTGCACCGCCGCTGTCGGGCACGGTCTCGTAGCGTTCGATGACCAGCGGGAAATAGCGCTCCAGAAACTCGTTGGGCACATTGGTAAAGCCCGGCCACAGCGAATGGCCATCGGGTCCGTCGCCCATCGGCCGCCCCGGAATACCCCCAAAGCCGATCTGGAACAGCTGGAACCACTCGCCCTTTTTGTCCGTGCCCGCATAGAACAGGTGCGGGGACGACGAGAAGCCGGCGGCATTCAGGAACTCGGGGGTCTTCTGGCCGAGCAACCCGCCCAATATGTCGAAGATGCGGCCCAGCGCATGGGTGCGGCCCGAGAGCGCGGCAGGGTAGCGCGGCTTGAGCAGCGATCCTTCGGGAATGCGCACCTCGATCAGATCGTAGAACCCGTCGTTGAACAGGATCTGCGGATCGAAGACCATGATCATGTAGATGCCGAAGAACATCTTGAACATGTTCTCGTTGAGCAGGAAGTTGATCGAGGCCTGGCTCTGCGGATCGGTGCCGTCGAAATCGAGGATGACCTTGTCGCCGTCGCGCCACATCGTGCATTTGAGCTTGTACGGCCCATAACCCATGCCGTCGTCGCAGATATAGTCCTCGAAGCTCACCGGCTCCTCGCTGATCGCCTGGGACAGCAGAACCTTCATTGCGCGGTGGTTGCGTGCCAGCAGTTCCTGCGTCGCCGAGACATAGGTATCGACGCCGAAGCGCTCGCTCATCTCGATCACCCGGCGCGCGGCGACGCGGCACGAGGCGATCAGAGCGTTGAGGTCCGCCGCGCACCACGCAGGCGTTCGGCTCTGATGCAGCACGAGCTTGACGAGGTCCTCGTTGTAGACGCCCTTCTTCCAGATCTTGACCGGGGGAATGCGCACGCCTTCCTGGAAGATGTTGGTTGCATCGATCGGCATTGATCCGGGCACCTTGCCGCCGATGTCGCTCTGATGGCCGAACATCGCGGTATAAGCCAGCAGACGGCCGTCCTTGAACACCGGCAGCAGTACCAGCCAGTCGTTGCAATGGCTGATCGCGCCGCCGACCGAATAGGGGTCTGACAGGAAGATCATGTCGCCATCCTCGAGCGTGCCGTCATAGCCCTCGAGAAATCCACCGATGAAGCTGCCGAACTGGCCGACAATCATGCGTCCAAGATGGTCGGCGATCAGCGGAAAGGCATCGCCCTGCTCGCGGATACCGGGCGACATCGCGGTGCGCACCAGGGTCGCGTCCATCTCGATGCGCGCGTTGCGCAGTGCGTTCTCGATGATGTCGAGGCTGACCGGATCGATGGTCTTGGTTTCGAACGGGGTGTCGTTGGTCTGGATGATCGTTGCGGGCATGGGTTCAGTTCCCCGTCTTGAGGGTGATGAGGATATTGCCGACCGCATCGACCGTGCCGGTGCAGTCCGCTTCGATCAGCGTGGTCGAATCCATCTCGATGACGATCGCAGGCCCGGGGATCACGTCGCCTGCCAGCAGCTTCGACCGATCGTAGATCACCGCAGGCATCATCGCGCCGTTCATCCACAGTTCGTGGTCGCGCAGCTTGGCCGCTGACGGATCGCCGGTGCCTTCAGCCAGCGTCGCGGCGGGCAGGTCGAGCGCCTGGCCCATAGCGACGGCACGCAGGTTCACGATCTCGTGCTCGCTATCCATGTTGAAGGTGAACAGCCGGTGGTGTTCCTCGTCGAAGCGCCCGGTGAGCCATTCGACGCCGTGGGTGTGCAGGTCGTCGCGGGTGACCGCCATCGGCACCTCGAATGCTTGCCCGGCATAGCGCACATCGACCTCGAAGGTGATCGTGACGTCCTCTTTCGCGACGCCTTCGGAGACCAATTCGTCGCCAATCTGGGTCGCCATCTCGTCGAGGATACCGCCCAGTTCCTCGAGCGTGGTCTGAGATGCCAGCCGCGAGAAGCTGCGCGCGGTTTCGGTGCGCATCCGCGTGGTCGCATCGCCCAGCGCGCACAGCACACCGGGGCTGACGGGAGAGACCGCAGGCCAGCTTCCCATCAGCCGCGCCACCGCGTTGACATGCAGCGGGCCCGCGCCGCCAAATCCCATCAGCGCGAAATCGCGCGGGTCATATCCCTGCTGCACCGAAATCATGCGCAGCGCGCCGAACATGTTCTCGTTGACGATATCGATGATGCCGCGCGCCGCGGCATACAGATCGATCTTGAGCGCATCGGCGATGGTCTGCACCGCCTTTTTCGCGCCCTCGCGGTCGAGCTTGAATGTGCCGCCGAGCAGCGCCTCGGGCAGATAGCCCAGCACGACATTGGCGTCGGTCACGGTGGGCAGTTCGCCGCCCTTGCCATAGGCCACCGGCCCCGGCACCGCGCCTGCCGATTGCGGGCCGACACGCAGCGCGCCGGTCAATTCAGGCACATAGGCGATCGACCCGCCGCCCGCGCCCACGGTCTTTACGTCCAGCGCCGAGGCACGGACCGAAAGATGCCCAACCTCGGTGGTGCGTACGCGGCGTGCCTCGAGGTTCTCGATCAGCGCGACATCGGTCGAGGTGCCGCCGACATCCAATGTCAGGATGTTGCGGATCCCGGCGTTCTTTCCGACCCAGATCGCCCCGGTAACGCCGCCTGCAGGACCCGACATCAGCAGCGACACGGGGTGCTCCTCGGACTTTTCGGAGCTCATCAGACCGCCGTCGGAGCGCAGCAGGGCGAGCTTGCCCGCCATTCCGGCATCACGCAGGCGGCTGCGCAGATTGCGGACATAGCGGCCGACGACGGGGCGCACCGCAGCGTTGGCGACGGTGGTCAGCGTGCGTTCGTATTCCTGCATTTCGGGCAGCACGATATGGCTCAGCGAAATCGGCACGTCGGGCATGATCTCGGCGGCCAATTCGGCGACGCGGCGTTCGTGCGCACCGTTCAGATACGCGTTCATCAGGCTGACGGTCAGTGCCTCGACGCCTTGGCGCTTCAGCGTCTTGAGCGCCGCGCGGATATCGGCATCGTCGGTCGCGCGCACCTCTTCGCCTTGCGCCGACATGCGGCCCTTGACCTCGACCGTATCCTCGAGCGCAGCGAGTGGCGTCGGCTTGGGCCACACGATCCAGCCGGCAAGGCCTCCGGGGACGAAGCTCCGCGCGATCTGCATCACCTGGCGGTACCCCTCGGTGACGATCAGACCGACGCGCGCGCCCTTGCCCTCAAGCACCGCATTGGTGGCAACCGTCGTTCCATGCAGGAATATCTCGACATCGGCGGGCGTGATCCCCGCGCTGCCGCAGATCGCCTGCACGCCGACAAGAATGCCTTCCGAACTGTCATGCGGGGTGGAAGGAGTCTTGTGCCGCCAGAAGGCACCTGTTTGTTCGTCGAACAGCAGCAGATCGGTAAAAGTCCCGCCGACATCGACGCCCAGCCTGTAACTCATTCCTTCACCCCTTGGCTTGCCGGGCGAGCGCGCCGCGGCAGGTTGATGTGTTGCCCGTCAGGCTGCGGCGCGTGCCACCAGCGACGGGAGTTCGCGTCCCAATACCTCTGCCATGCAGCGGTTGGCGGCGATCACCGCGTCCAGATCCATGCCGTGTTCGATCCCCGATTGCTGCGCGAGATAGATCAGGTCCTCGGTGGCGATGTTGCCGGTGGCCTTGGGCGCGAACGGGCAGCCGCCCAGCCCGCCCAGGCTGGCATCGAGCGTGGTCACGCCCGCCTGGATCGCCGCCCAGGCATTGGCGATGCCGGTGCCGCGCGTGTTGTGGAAATGCGCGCGCAACCGCACATCGGTCGGCACGAACTCGCGCAACCGGCCATACAGATCGGTCACCTGTGCAGGCACGCCGACGCCGATTGTGTCCGCCAGCGCGATCTCCGCAGGCCCTGCCTCGAGAACGGCTTTTGCGATATCGACGATGCGCTGCGGCGGCACGTCGCCTTCGAACGGACAGCCGAACGCCGCGGAAATCGTCACCTGCGCGACCAGCCCTTCGGCCTTGGCAAAGCGGATCATCTCGCTGGCTTCGGCGATCCCCTCGGCGACGGTCTGCCCCTGGTTCTTCTGGCCAAAGGTGTCGGTGGCAACGATGACGCAGCCGATCTCGTCGACGCCGCGGCGTCCGCCCTCGCGGGTGGCCAACGCGCGCAGCACGCCGCGCTTGTTGAGCGTGAGGCCGATGTACGAAACATCGTCGCGGTCGGGGAGCCCGGCGATGACGGCTTCGGCGTCCGCCATCTGCGGCACGCGCTGCGGATGAACGAAGCTTGCAACCTCGAGCCGCCGCACACCGGCATCGATCATCGCGCCGACCATCGCAAGCTTGTCAGCCGTCGATACGATGTCGGGCTCGTTCTGCAGGCCGTCCCGTGGGCCGACTTCAACGATCTGAATGTGTCTCATCGTGGAGTTTGTATACAAAATGATTTTTCCCGTCCAGCCACGTTAGTTGGCGTTCAGTCGTTTGCGCGCTGCTGCTGCTCTTTTCTCCGCAGGGCGGTTATGCTGAAGGCATGGAAGGCGCGGCGGATGTGACTGGTCATCACCGCGCGCGCCCAGTGTGAATCGCGCGCGATGAAGGCCGCAATCAGTTCGCGGTGGTCGCGCGCCGACTGCAGCAGTTCCCCTACCCGGTATTGCTTGGCGGTGCGGCTCACCACAGGCTGCTCGATCAGCATCGGCAGCATCGCGCTCAACCGGGGCGACCGCGCCGCCTCGAGGATGATGTCGTGAAAGGCGCGGTTGTGCGCCAGAAACGCCGCCACATCGGGGGGATTTGCTGAAACCGCCTCATCCAGCAGATCCGAAATCCGCGCGATCTCTTCCAGCTGGCGCGCGGTGATGTTGCGCGCTGCGCGACTGGCGGCATGCCCCTCCAGCATGCCGCGCAGCACGAACATCTCGTCGATGTCGTCGGCCGACCAGTCGGCGACGAACAGCCGCTTGGAATCGCTGCGCACGATCAACAACTCGTTCTCAAGCCTGCGCACCGCCTCGCGCACCGGGGTGCGCGACACGCCCGAGATTCGCGCCAGCTGCTCCTCGGTCAGCTGCTCGCCAGGCTCTGCATGTCCGGACAGAACGAACTGGCGAATCTTGTCATAGGCAATATCGGAAGCGCGCGGCGACGCAGCTTTTTCCATTGTTTTCAATCCCATCCCTTTGCCCGGCGTTCGTCAGGGTCCCTCGCCGGGCTGTTGCCACTTTGCATCATGCGGGCTTCAACTGAATTTGCCTATTGACGATAGACATTTGTATACAATAGCGTCAACCTGTAATGGATCGATGAGGGGGTGCTCACGATCCGGGAAGAGGGGTTTGCATGCCGGACGATTGCCGAATCAAAGTCATCGTTCCCATCCCCATGGATGCTGCAGGCGTAGCCTCGCGCGCGGCGCAGCTTCCTGCCGATTTCGTCCGCCCCGGCTTCACCCCCGAGTTCATCGCGGTGCCTTGGGGCGCGGCGTTGGGCGACAGCTATCACGACATGCTGCTGATGGACTGGACCGTGTTCCAGAGCGGGATCACCGCCGAGGAAGAGGGCTATTCCGGCGTGTTGATCGATACGGTGAGCGATTCGGGGCTGCGCGCGCTACGCTCGCGGCTGACCATCCCGGTGATCGGCCCGGGCGAAGCAGCCTTTGCCGCCGCAATGATGCTGGGCAAGAAGTTCACCGTGCTCACCATGTGGCCCGAATGGTTTCCGCTCTACCAGAAGACGCTGACCGAATACGGCCTGTGGGACCGCGTCGCCTCGCTGCGATCGATCAACACACGTCCCGATGTCACCGAACTGCTCGCGGGCAAGGAAGAGGTGATCTTCGACAAATTGAAGGCAGAGGCGACCCGCGCGATGGAGGAGGACGGCGCAGATGTCATCGTACTCGGCTCCACCACCATGCACCAGTCGGCGGCGTTCCTTGCGGCAAATCTGCCGATCCCGGTGATCAACCCCGGCCAGATCGCGTGGAAGTTCCTCGAAAGCCTGATCGAATGCGGGCTGACGCACAGCAAAAAGGCGTTTCCGATGCCGGAAGTGCCCAAGGATGCAGACATAAGAAAGGGTTGGTTCTGATGGCAGACTGGTCACCCGGATGCGGAGGCCAAGCGCCTTTGCCGTATCCGTTTTACATCGACATCGTCACAAAGCGCTATTTCGACGGTGTCGACAACAAGAACATGGACCAGGTGCTCAACTGCTTTGCACCCGATGCCACGCTGACCGAAGTCACCTCGAACACCGTGCACCAGGGCCGCGAAGCGATACGCGCGATGTTCATCAAGCTTTTCGCCGATTTTGAGCAGATCTGGCACGGCAATTTCGTGCATGTCGCCGACCCCGTATCGAATGCGGTGTGCTCGCAGTTCACCGTGCTGATCACGCCCAATGGCGGTGAGCAGCTGCGCTACGAGAACTGCAACCGCTTCTACCTCGAAGACCGGCTGTTCAAGGATGTGCATGTCTACATGAGCGGCGACAATCTGCTGAAAGAAGGGGACGCCTGATGCAATATGCACCCACGCTCAGCCGTGACGAGCTGATCACCTTCGCCACGCAGACCTATTTTGCCAGCGTCGATGCTAAGGACATGGCCGCCACGCTTGCCTGTTTCCATGACGAGGCGCTGTTCACCGTCCAGACCAGCTTCACCACCCACGCGGGCAAGGCCGAGATCGAGCGGATGTTCGTCGATTTCTTCGGCGCATGGGAAACGATCGTCCACCGCGACTTCACCTGCACCGTCGATGAGACCAACGGGCGGATAGCCGCGAGTTTCATCGCCGATCTGACCGCCGCCGATGGCAGCGTGACCAGCCTTACCAACACCAATTTCTGGCGCCTGCGCGACGGCAGGTTCCAGGAAGTCCATGTCTATATGAGCGGAGCCAATGTGCTGGTCTGACGACCACATTTGAACAGCCGCCAAAACAGCATCCGGTTCGGGGGAACCAAAGCACTTCAGGGAGTTCACAGCATGCGCCTATCCAGCCTCTTTGCCGCAGCATCGGCCACCGTTCTTGCCAGTGCGCTGGCGACGCCTGCGCTCGCCCAGGCCACCGACCAGACCGAAGCGGTGGACGATTCGGTCATCATCGTCACCGCGCGCCGCCAGAATGAAAGCCTGGCCGATGTCCCGGCTTCGATCACGGTGTTCACTGCCGATTCGATCCAGAAGACCGGGGTCGAGACCGCCGACCAGTTCGTCCAGCTGACCCCGGGCGTCACCATCGTCACCGGTACTGCGGAAGCCGGCGACACCCAGATCAACATCCGCGGCATCAACGGCGCGCGCGACGCGGAAAGCTCGGTCGCTCTGGTCGTCGACGGCATCCTCAAGACCAACACCGCGCAGCTCAACCAGAACCAGGGCACATTGAGGCAGATCGAAATTCTTAAGGGTCCGCAGGGCGCGCTGTATGGCCGCAACGCGGCAGCCGGCGCGATCGTCATCCAGACGCTGAAGCCCGGCGACACGCTCGAGGCGGGGATCGAATTGAGCGCCGCAGAACAGCAGACCTATCGCGGCAACGCCTTCATCTCGGTGCCCTTGGGCGAAAACGCCGGGTTCGTGCTGTCGGGATCGTATTTCAAGACCGATGGCTTTTATCGCAACATCTTCCTGAACAACTCCAAGACGATCGACGACCAGGAAATCTGGTCGGTCGACAGCCGCTTCGTCGCACAACTGGGCGACCGCACCGAGATCGACGCCAAGGCGCGCTATTCGGACCTGACCGGCGCCTCGATCAACTTCAACGCGGCGTTCCACCTGCCCAATTTCGCGGGTGCCAACCCGGCGTTCTTCGAGGATGTGAACCGGCACCCGTTCAACTTCTACAACAACATCCGTCCGACCAACGACCAGACGACGTTCGATGCCTCGATCAAGCTCGAGCATGAGTTCGATTTCGCCAAGCTGACCCTGTGGGGCCTGTACAGCGATGTCGACCAGTCGCTGACCGCCGATGGCACCTCGGCGGACTTTGCCCGCTTCACTTTCCCCGGCGCGACCGCGGCATCGCGTGCGGCCTCCAACGCCTGCTTTGCCAGCACCGCACAGCTGCGGGGCTTCCCGGTCAACCAGCCCGGCTTCATCGGTGCAACCCCGGTGCCGTTCATCTTCGCGCCCGCGACCGGATCGACCTTCGGTCCGTACAGCCCGACCACCTGCGATGGCACCCAGTATCAGATCCGCCAACAGGAAGACTTCAGCGGCGAAATCCGCCTGTCGTCGAACGGCGATGGCCCCTTTAACTGGCAGCTGGGCGGCTATTATCTGAACATCAGCCGCGACGTCGGGGTCAGCCTGGGCGCGGATCTGGGCCAGGGGATCATCCGCCAGCTCTACAACGCACCCAACACGACCAACCCCACCACCCAGCTGTATTTCGACCGGTTCAGCACCGACGTCTACGCCGCGTTCGGATCGGCGGATTACAACTGGAACGATGTCATCAACATCGGCCTGGCGCTGCGCTATGACATCGAGGATCGCAGCGTGTCCAACCGCGTGCCTCTGGTCACCGATCCGTTCACCGGCGGCCCGATCAACCCCGGCCAGGCGCGCGGCCCGATTGCCGACAAGTCGGCCAGCTACAAGCAGCTCCAGCCCAAGCTGACCTTCCGCTGGGCGGTGGCAGACAACGTCAACCTCTATGCCAACTGGGGCATCGGCTTCAAGGCGGGCGGCTTCAACAACTCGGGCTCGGCAGCGGTGATCGACCAGTCTTTCAACCAGTTCATCGGCTCGAACGTCCGCATCACCGACAATTACCGCAAGGAAAAGTCGAGCGCGTTCGAAGGCGGCATCAAGGGATCGGTGTTCGACGGCAAGGTCACCTTCGATCTGGCCGGCTATTACACCGATGTCGATGACATGCAGTTCTTCGAATTCTTCGTCGGTGGCTTTGGCCTGCTGCGCGTGGTGTCGAACATCGACGAGGTGCAGATCTACGGCGCCGAGCTCAACCTCAATGCAGAGGTGACCCCGGGCTGGACGATCTTCGGTGCGCTCAACGTCACCGAAAGCGAGATCAAGGCCAATGCCTCGCGTCCGCAGACGGTGGGCAACAAGTCTCCCTCGACCGCGGATTACACCATCAACCTGGGCACCCAGATCGTCGCTCCGATCTCGCGCAGCTTCGATCTGGTCGCACGCGCCGATTATCGCATCACCGGCCCGACCTGGTTCCACACGCTGCAGGAAGACAGCGTGCCGACCATCTTCAGCGGGCTGCTGCCGGGATCGGCGCTGGCGCTGCCCGCGTTCGTCGGCGATGCGGACTATTCGGTCACCCGCCGCCAGGCATTCGGGGTGCTCGATGTGCGCGCCGGGCTAGAGGGCGAAAAATGGCGCGTGACGATGTTCGCCGACAATGTGCTCAACCGGCGCTATCTCAACGAGGTGATCACCGCGGCCGAATTCGGCGGATCGTTCATATCGCCGGGCGGTCTGCGCCGCCTCGGGGTCGAGGTCGCCTACAAGTTCTGACACTGCACTCCTGGCCACCGTTGCCCGCGTGCTTGCGCAGGCGGCGGTGGCCATCCCCTTTATTGGCGGCCCTTCAGGCCTTAGCGTAGATCCAGGCCGCCCAGAGCCAGCCTGCGATCAGCAAAGTGCCGCCGATCGGGGTGACCGCGCCCAGCCAGCGTGGCGCGCCCAGCGCCATCAGATACAAAGTCACCGCAAAGATCGCAGAGCCGGCCAGCAGGGTGAGCGCAGGACCCCTTGCGGTCCCCATGATCGCCAGCGCCGCGACCGCGTGGACCAATTGATACATGCCGCCGGTGCGCAGCCATTCGGCCTGCTGCTCACCCGCGGCGGCATGCGCGCCGAACGCGCCCGCCGCCACCGCAAGGGCTGCCGACACGGCAGCCAGAACCGCGATCATCATCACAGAATTCCCTTATCGTTCGGACGCAGCATCGCAGCGATGTGATCTGCCGAAGACTGCCAGTCGATGCCGCAGCCAGCCAGCCACGCATCGTCGTAATAGGTGCCGCCATAACGCTCGCCGCCATCGCACAGCAGGGTGACGATGCTGCCGGTCTCGCCTGCGGCTGCCATCTCCTGGATCAGCGTGGCGCAGGCGACCAGATTGGTCCCGGTCGATCCGCCCACGCGCCGTCCGAGCCGATCGGAGAGAGCGCGCATGGCGCCGATGCTGGCGGCGTCTTCCACCGCGATCATCCGGTCGATCACGCCCGGAATAAAGCTGGGCTCGACGCGCGGGCGGCCGATGCCCTCGATCCTGCTGGCGCAGCCCTCGGGCAGCACCGTTGCCGATCGGTCGTAATAATGGCGGTGGAATACCGAATGCTCAGGATCTGCAACGCATAGCCGCGTGGGGTAGCGCTGATAGCGCAGATAGCGGCCGATCGTGGCCGATGTGCCGCCGGTGCCCGCGCCGCAGACGATCCAGTCGGGAACGGAGTGCTCCTCCTGCGCCATCTGCGCGAAGATGCTTTCGGCGATGTTGTTGTTGCCGCGCCAGTCGGTCGCGCGCTCGGCGTAGGTGAACTGGTCGAGATAATGCCCCCCGGTTTCCTCGGCCAGCCGGTGCGCAACATCGTAGACCGTGCGCGGATCATCGACCATGTGGATCTCGCCGCTCTGGAAGCGGATCGCATCGAGCTTGGGTGCGGCGGTTGTCGCGGGCACGACCGCGATGAAGCGCAGCCCCAGCATCCGCGCGAAATACGCTTCGCTCACCGCGGTCGAGCCCGACGACGCTTCGATCACGCAGCTTTCGGGGCCGATCCACTCGTTGCACAAGGCATAGAGAAACAATGAGCGCGCCAGCCGGTGCTTGAGGCTGCCCGTGGGGTGCGAGCTTTCGTCCTTCAGATACAATGTGATGCCGGGATAACGCGGCAGGTCGAGCCGGATCAGGTGCGTGTCGGCCGAGCGGTTGTAGTCCGCTTCGATCCGCCGCACCGCCTCGTCCAGCCAGCCGCGCGGGCACAGATCGCTCATTCGGCAACGTCCTGCAGCCCGTGCCGCACCAGCATCGCCACCGGATCGGGATCACGGCCGCGGAACGCGCGGAAGCTTTCCGCCGCAGGCCGGGTCGCGCCGCGCGCCAGCACCTCGGCGCGGAAGCGATCGCCGGTAGCGCGGTCGAGCAGGCCCGCTTCGGCAAATGCCATGAAGCCGTCCGCCGCAAGCAGTTCGGCCCACAAATAGCTGTAATAGCCCGCCGCATAGCCGCCGGCGAAGATGTGGCTGAACGCGTGCGGGAAGCGGTGCCATTCCGGCGGGCGGATCACAGCCACCTCGTCGCGCACAGCCTCGATCACCTCGACCGGATCGCTGCCCATGGTGCCCAGATGCAGCAGCATGTCGAACAATGCGAACTCGATCTGGCGGATCAGGAACAGCCCCGCCTGGAAATGCCGCGCCTTGACCAGCCGGTCGAACAGATCGCCGGGCAAGGGCTCGCCGGTGCGGTGGTGGCCCGACATCGCGGTGAGCACGCTGCGGTCCCAGGCGAAATCCTCCATCAACTGGCTGGGCAATTCGACCGCGTCCCATTCGAAACCGTTGGTGCCCGCGATGCTGGGCCGGTCGACCTGGGTCAGCAGCAGATGCAGGCAATGGCCGGTCTCGTGCAGCAGCGTGCCGACGTCGCTGTGGCTGAGCAGCGAAGGCGCATCGGCCCCGGCGGGCGAGAAGTTGCACACCATATAGGCGACCGGAACCTGACTGAGATCGCCATCGCTGCGCCTCGGTCGTGCCTCGCCCATCCACGCGCCGCCGCGCTTGCCGGGCCTTGCGAACAGATCGAGATACAGGCCCGCGACCACGCTGCCGCTTTCATCGACGACATCGAAGAAGCGCGCGTCGGGGTGATAGAGCGAGGCGTGGGACCGCTCGGCCAGCGTGATGCCGAACAGCCTGGCGAGCAGGTCCTGCCAGCCCGCCATCACGCGTTCGACCGGGAAATAGGCGCGCACCTCGGCCTCGTCGACCGCGTACAGCGCCTGACGCAGCCTGTTCGAAGCAAAGCCGACATCCCAGGGCTGCAGGTCGGCGATGCCGAGCTTTTCGGCGGCGAAGGCCCGCAGTTCGTCGAGGTCGCGCTGGGCGGCGGGGCGTGCACGGCCCGCGAGATCGCGCAGGAAGCTCAGCACCGCGCCGCCGTCCGAGGCCATCTTGGTGGCGAGCGACCATTCGACCGGATCGGCAAAGCCCAAAAGCTGAGCTGCCTCTCGCCGCAGCTCAAGGATCCGCGCGATGCGCTCGGAATTGTCGAACTCGCCCGCATTTGGTCCCTGGTCGGAGGCGCGGGTGCCGAAGGCGCGGTAGACGCGCGCGCGCAAATCGCGGTTTTCGGCGAAGGTCAGGATCGCATTGACGGATGGCATCTGCAGCGTCACCCGCCAGCCCGCCTCTCCCTTGGCGGCAGCAGCGGCGGCGAACATCGCCTTGTCGGTGTCCGAGACACCCGCAAGCTCGCCTTCGTCGGTGATCAGTTCGCCCCAGGCGTCGGTCGCATCGAGCACCGCGCTACCGAAGGTGTTGGACAGCGACGACAGCTCGACCGAGATCTGCTCGAACCGCTGCCGCGCATCGGCCTCCAGCGCGACGCCCGAGAGCCGGAAATCGCGCAGCGCATGCTCGACCGCCACGCGATCGGCCTGGGCCAAGGCGGCAAACTCGGCCGTCTGCGACAGCGCGGTGAACACGTCGAACAGGTCGCGATTCTGCCCGACCTTGATCGCGTTGGTGACCAGCCGCTGCTCGCCTTCCTGATAGGCGGCGCGCAATTCAGGCGAATCCGCCACTGCATGAAGGTGCGACACCGCCGCCCAGATGGCGCTGAGTTCGGCTTCGGCGCGCTCGAACGGCAGCCAGGTATCCGCAAAGCTTGCGGGCCGCGTGGTCGTCAGCGTTTGCACAGTCGCGGCGTGGCGCGCCAGCGCCTCGTCGAGCGCAGGCGCGATCTGGTCGGCGGTGATTTCGGCAAAGCGCGGCAGCGCGCGCGTATCGAGCAGGGGGTTGGGGCTATCGATCATGCCTTCCCCATAGCCCAAATCGGCGGGCGGTCAGGCAAAAAAATCGGGCTTCGTCAGCCGTCCCGAAGCTCGCGCAGCATCGCTGCTGCCTGCGGCCGTTCCGGAAACGCGCCAAGCGCCAGCGACGCCCTGAGCGCGCCCACCGCCTGCGCGGTCTTACCCGCCTCGGCATAGGCCTGCGCCAGATGATAGCGCAGCCAGGGATTGCGCGGATTCTTGGCGCCCGCTTTTTCGAGCATCTCGACCGCGACCATCGCCTGGCCGCCCTGCCCGGTCAGCGTCAGCCCGCGCATGTGGGTAGCAAGCGTGTTGGCGGGCTGGACGCGATAGGCCAGCCGCGCGTCATGCGCGGCGGTGGCCCCATCGCCGCTGCGCAGCCGCGCCAGCGCCAGGTCGGCGAGCAGCAGCGGCTGGTTGTTGCCCAGCCGCGCGTGCAGCGCGCCCAGCGTCAGGATCGCGCCGGGCCAGTTGCCGCGATCGATATAGGCGTTGGCGAGCAATCGCAGCCCACCTGTATTGGCGGGGCTGTAGCCGACGAACCGCACCAGCAGCGCATCTGCCTCATCGGCGCGGCCGGTTTCGCGCAGCGCCAGCGACAGGCGGCGGACCACGGGTTCGGACAGCCGGATTTCGGCCGCGCGCCGGTACAGCGGCAGCGCGGCTGCGGCATTGCCCGCAGCAAAGCGCACATCCCCTAGCAGCATCTGCGCATCGGGCACGCCGGGGTTCGCCTCGGCCAGCGGCTCGGCAAACTCGGCCGCCTGCACAAAGTCGCCATTGGCCACCAGCATGCGGACATAGGGGATCACCGCGCGGGCATCGCGCGGTGCGGCGCGCGCGGCATCGGCGAGCATCCACGGCTCGTCAGCCTCGGCCAGCCGCACCATCGGCGCGGTATCGGGCTCGGCAGCACGCGCGAGATAGTCGGTCGCCTGTGCCCCCTCGCCGATCGCCTCGAGCGACCGCGCGACCAATGTCAGCAGATAGGCGCTGGTGCCGCCCTGGTTGGCCACGCCACGGAATCGCGCGAGCAATGTCTCGTGCTCGCCTTCGGCATAGAGCGCGCGCGCCAGCAATTCCGAGGCGCGGCGGTTGTACGGCTGGGCATCGGCGAGCTTCTCGAACCGGTCGATCGCCTGGCGATAATTGCCCAGCTGGAACTCGACCACGCCTTCGACCTGCATCACCGCGGGCACACGCTCCAGCGCGCCGCCGGTCTTCTGGATCAGATTGCGCGCCAGGCTGTAGTTGCCTGCGCGCGCGGCCAGCACCGCCTGCAGGAAATAGCCGCGCGGATTGTCCGGCTGCAGCGCCACGATCTGCCGCGCGGCGGCCAGCATGTCGCGCATCCGGCCCATGTCACCCAGCGTCGCTGCATATTCGCCCAGCACGCTGACATCATTGGGATCGATGCTGAGCGCGCGCTCGAACCAGGGCAGCGATGCGGCCAGTCCATACTGGCTGCGCACCAGCTCGCCGCGCAGCTGCAAAGCACGAACATTGCCGCCATTCAGCTTGACCGCATGATCGGCCGCCTCGACCCCGCCCGCCTGATCGCCCGAAGCGACGCGGAAGCGCGCGATATCGGTCCACAGCATGCTGTCGTCGGGCGCAAACTGCAGCGCGCGGTCGAATGAGGCGCGCGCGGCATCCATGTTGCCCAGCGCCAGATGCGCGCGGCCCGATGTGCGCGCGGCAAACCCCGCATCGCCCGCGGGCACGGGGCCTTCGCTGAGCCAGGCGAGCGCGGCATCGGCGCGGCCCTGCAGCAGCAGGGCTTCGGCCATCGGCGCGCGCACGATATCGCGATCGGCGCCCAGTTCGATCGCACGGCCGAGCTCGGCTTCGGCGCCGGTGGCATCGAACAGCGACAGGAAGACGCGCGCCTGCGCGATCCGCGCGGCAGGCAGGCGCGGCGCAGCCTTGATCGCGTTCATCAGCTCGATCCGCGCGGCGCGGTTGTCGCCGCGCGCGCGATACTCCTCGGCGCGCGCCATCGCCTGACGCGCAGCGCCAAGGTCTTCTGCCTGCAAGCGCGTGGCCGGACCGCCCAGCATCAGCGCGCAGGCGACCAGCGCCAGCGTCAGCCGGCGGCCAGGACCGGATCGAGGTTCAGCTCTGGATGTCATATTGCCTGAGCAGATCGTACAATGTCGGCCGGCTGATGCCCAGCAGCTTGGCCGCGCCAGAAATATTGCCCTCGGTCCGGGCCAGCGCGTGGCGGATCGCCTTGCGGTCGGCGAGTTCGCGCACCGCCTTGAGGTTCAGGAATTCGGGCGTTTCGGGTTCGGCGCGTTCCAGATCCAGATCCTCGGCGCGGACCAGCCGGGTTTCGGCCATGATTACCGCCCGCTTCACCCGGTTCTCCAGCTCGCGCACATTGCCCGGCCAGTGCCAGGCATCGAGCATCTTGAGCGCATCGGGGGCAAAGCCCTTGACAACCGGGTTCATCTCGGCGGCGAACCTACCCAGAAAATGCTTGGCGAGCAGCACCGCATCGCCCGGCCGTTCGGCCAGCGCCGGGATGGTCACAACGATCTCCGCCAGCCGGTAGAACAGGTCCTCGCGAAAGCGCTCTTCGGCGATCATCTTTTCCAGGTTCTGGTGCGTCGCGCAAACCACCCGAGTATCGACCGGGATCGCATTGCGCCCGCCTACCCGCTCGATCACCCGCTCCTGCAGGAAGCGCAGCAGCTTGACCTGAAGCGGCAGCGGAATGTCGCCGACCTCGTCGAGGAACAAAGTGCCGCCCTCGGCCTGTTCGATCTTGCCGATTGTGGTCTTGATCGCGCCGGTAAACGCGCCCTTTTCATGCCCGAACAGTTCGGATTCGAGCAGGTTTTCGGGAATTGCAGCGCAGTTGATCGCGACAAAGGCCTTGGCCCGGCGGTTGCTCTTCTCGTGCAGACCGCGCGCGAACAGCTCCTTGCCGGTGCCGCTGGCACCCAGCAGCATCACCGAAACATTGGTGTTGGCGACACGCTCGATCATCCGCGCGGCCTTCACCATCTGAGCATCGGCGGTGATCATGCCGCCCAAGACGGTATGGTCGTCGCCCGATTTCTGACTGAGCCGCGCATTCTCGCGCTCGATCTGCTGGACGTTGAGCGCACGGCGCACGATCAGCGCGAGATCATCGATCTCCACCGGCTTGCGATAGAAATCATAGGCCCCCTGCGCGATCGCATCGCGCGCGCTCTGCCGCTCGCCATGGCCCGAGGCGATGATCACCTTGGTGTCGGGCTTGAGCCGCAGGATCTCCGCGAGCGTGGCAAAGCCTTCGCTGACGCCATCGGGATCGGGCGGCAGGCCGAGGTCGAGCGTGACGACATCGGGCTCCTCGTAGCGCAGCAGGTCGATCGCGCTTGCGCGATCGCTGGCGCACAGCACCTCGAAATCGTCGAACGCCCATTTGAGCTGACGCTGCAGACCGACATCGTCCTCGACCACCAGCAGTCGCGGCAGCCTGGGCTGGCCCTTGCCGCCGCCGTTGAGCGCTGGATTGGGGGTGAGGTCATTCATTGTCAGATTACCTTTGCAGCCAGGTGCGGCTCTTCGGCCCCGCCCTGGTCATTCTCTATCCGGGTGGCGAGCGGCAGGTGAACGGTGAACCGGCTGCCCTCGCCTTCGCGGCTTTCCACCTCGATCCGGCCATGCATCGCTTCCACCAGCAGCCGCGCCTCATAGGCGCCAATGCCAAAGCCATCCGCCTTGCTCGAGATGAACGGCTTGAACAGTTTGGCGCGGACGAACTCGGCAGACATTCCCGCCCCATGGTCGACGATCTCGATCACCCCGTTGAGGCCGTCGCGCGACAGGCTGACATACACCGGGCTTTCAGGCTCGCTGGCGTCGATCGCGTTCTGGATCAGATGGCCCAGCACCTGTTCGAGCTGGACGGGATCGGCCATCAGCGTCATGCGCGGCGCACTGCTGGCGACGAGCTTGTGGCCCTGGGCCTTGTCGGCGATGACCGCGCGCACGATGCGTTCAGCATCGATCGCGCGGATGCCGTCCCCGGTCGATCGCGCATAGCCGGTGAGGCGGCGGATCAGCGTGTTCATCTTGCCGACCGAGTTCTGCAGCGTCGCAATCATGTCGGCGCGGAATTCGGGGTTGTCGGCATGCCGCTCGGCATTGCGCGCGACCAGGCTCAATTGGCTGACCAGGTTCTTGATGTCGTGCATCACGAAGGCCATGCGGCGGTTGAACTCGTCGAACTGGTCCGCCTCGCGCAAGGCTTCCTGGCTGCGCGCCTCGGCAAGATAGCTCGCCAGCTGCCGCCCGACGAGGCGCAGCAGATCAAGATCCTCCCAGTCGAGCTGCCGCTCAATCAGCGGGCGCGACAGCACCACCAGCCCGGCCAGCCTGTCGAAATGCACCAGCGGCACGATCGCCCACGCATTGCTTTCGGCGATCACCCAGTCGGGGATCGCGCGCCGGTCGGTCAGCGTGTCCTTGCCTGAGCGCAGCGCGTCGAGCTCGACGATGCGGCCCGTCGCCTGGAAATAGCCGATCGTGCCTGCGGTGCACGCCTGCGCAGGGACATCGGCAGTGGGCCAGTTGAACCGCGCCTGCAGCTGCAGCCGTCCGCCCTCGGTGGGGGCGAGCAGCAGCCCCGCCGGGCTGTCGCTGATATCGGCCGCCGCCTTGATCACGCGTTCGTGGAACGGCGCGGTGCCATCGCCGGGCCTTCCGATGGTTTCGGTAAAGCGGATCCATTCGGCGCGGTAATCATAACGGTGCTGGAAAAAATGCTTGGTCGCCTTGACCTTGAACCAGGCACGGAAGCGGTCCGACGGCAGCAAGGCCAGCGCAGCGATCGACATCCCCAGCACCAGCAGCAGCTGAGCGCCCGAGGCCACCGTCCCGCCGACCGACCGCAGCATCTGCGCGACCGCGATCATCGTCACCAGATAGCCCAGAATCGCGAACACCGAGAGCGAGCGATAGGCGACCTTGCGCGACAAGGTGAGCTTCCACCCGCCCGGGCGGTTGGCCGCGAGCGCGAAGAACGGCACCGCCAGGATCATCATCACTCCGCGCAGCGCCACCAGATCCGCAGGCAGGGCGCGGCCCAGATAACCCACGGTATAGAGGTTGAGATCGTACAGCCACATCGCGGCAAGCGCAGTCAGCGGCAGGCGCAGGCTGGCGCGGGTCTCGGCATCGGCAACCGAATAGAGATTGTTCGCCAGAACCAGCGCGCCGACGACGAAGATCATCCGCAGCAGCATCGCGGCGGAATAGCCGAGCTCGTCGAGCTGCGGCACGCCCCGGTTGGCGACATGCCAGACATCGACCAGAGGCTGGGCGACCAGCACCACGACGAGCACCATGTACACGGCCGTGACCGTGCGCGGCTGCGCGCGGGCGGAGCGGACCATCTGGAACAGGAACGCCAGCCAGGCAAGGTTGCGCATCGTCTCGCCCAGCCCGGCAATGGCGTGGTTGCCGCCCATGCTGGCTGCGGCAAAGGCCCACAGGCTGGTCGCCAGCAGCGCCAGCAGCAGCGCGGCATCACCGAGCGAGGGGCGCGTATCGCGCAGGCCCGCCCAGCGCCGCAACAGCCAGGCCGCCACCAGCATGGTCAGCGCCGCTGCGGCGGAATGGCCCCAGAGCCCTATGTCATGCCAGTTGGCCATCGGCTCAACGCGCGCCGTCCGGCCACAGCACCACCCGCAGCGTCTGCAGGATGATCAGCAGATCGAGAAACGGGGTATAGTTCTTGGCATAATACAGGTCGTATTCGAGCTTGTGCCGCGAATCCTCGACCGAGGCGCCATAGGGATAATTGATCTGCGCCCAGCCCGTGATGCCCGGCTTCACCATGTGCCGCTCGTTGTAATAGCGCATCTGGGTTTCCAGGCTGGCCACGAACTCGGGGCGCTCGGGGCGCGGGCCGACAAAGCTCATGTCGCCCTTGAGCACGCTCCACGCCTGGGGCAGCTCATCGATCCGCACCTTGCGGATGAAACGCCCCAATCGCGTGACGCGCGGATCGTTCTTCTGCGCCCATTGCGCGCCATCGACCTCGGCATCGATCCGCATCGAGCGCAGCTTGATGATCTCGAACGGCTGGCCATAGAGCCCGACGCGTTCCTGCTTGAAGAACGCAGGCCCCTTGCTGTCGAGCTTCACCAGCAGCGCGAAGAGCAGGATGATCGGCGCGGTCAGCGCGAGCAGGATGGAGCTGACGACCAGATCGAACAGCCGCTTTGCGATCGTCGAAATGCGGCGCCCTGCGGAAAAGCCGTCGGAAAAGATCAGCCAGCTGGGATTGACGGTGTCGAGATCGACCCGGCCCGTCTCGCGCTCCAGAAACGTCGACAGATCGTTGACATGCACGCCTGTGGTCTTGATCCTGAGCAGGTCGTTGACCGGGAGCGCGTTGCGCCGCTCCTCGAGCGCCAGCACCACCTCGGTGACGTTGAGATTCTCGACATGCTTGGCGAGGTTCTTGATCGCATCGCGGTTGATCGCTTCCTCGACCACCAGCGCGCCATCGTTCATCGCGACGAAGCCGACCAGCACGAAACCGGCGTCGGGTCGGTCGGCCAGATCCTGCACCCGCTGCGCGCGCTTGCCTGCGCCCAGCACCATCAACCGGCGCTTGAACGCGGTGGTGCCCAGCAACCCGCCCAGCAGGATGCGAATGCCGATCAGAAACAGGATCGACAGGCCCATCGCGTACAGGCTGTTCGATCGCCACAGGGTGGCTCCGGGCAGGATGAAATAGGTGACCGAGAGGAAGATCACGCCCAGCGAGACCGCCACCAGCAGCCGCGCCGCGGCAAAGCGGATCGATTGCAGCGCATCGGGTCCATAGACCCCGACCGCGATCATCGCCATGTGGACGAGCAGCGCGAAGGTGATGATCGGCATCGGTCGCTGCGAGAGCGGCTCGATGTCCATCCCAATCTCGTGCGCGCGCCAAACCCAGCCGATTTCGGCCGCGAGACCCAGCAGCGCGAGGTCGAAGAAGCCGAGCAACAGCACCGCGTGCGGCACGTAATGTTTGAAGAGCCTGAACATGGCTGCGGCTATAGCCGGTCAGTCGTGAAGTGTCGGTTAATTTTACAGCCGCAACTGGGCCATCGCCGCTGATTTTCGATCAAAGTGTCAAAGGTCTTTACGCCTTTGACCAACCGCAATCATCCCAACAATGGTCCGCTATCTGATGTGCATACTATCGCCAAGCCCGACGATCTGGATAGAAAGCAGCCCACGTTGTCGCTCAAACACCCGTTCGTCCGCACCGTGATCATCCATCCAACGACGGACGCCAGCGCAAATGTCGGAGCAAAATCGGTCGACCTGCAGATTCATCTGATCGCCGACTTGGATCAGGTGAAGGCCTAGGCCGCGAGGGACAGGCTGACGAAAACTAAATCGCGCCAATGCTTCCCGTGCTCGCTGCTCTGCAATATCGTCCTGACCTTGGTGAAGATAGGCGCATCGCAGCGCATACGCATCGCGGCCACTTACAAAGACGTGGGGGTAGCCAGGAATTTTGCTTGTATACCTAGGGGCGATGTAGACGTTCCACCACGCTACGTACCGTTCCTGAGATCGTCTTTGAGGCGACTGAAGTCTGCCACAAATATTGGGAAGTGTTAGAGAAAGAGAAAGAGCAGCAAGCCAACTCTCTCCGACCAAGGCGCTTTCTACAGCTTCAACAAAAGGCAGCATTTGGTGATCATAACAGCGATTTGAAGCAGGCTCCACCCAGCATCATCGCAAAGTTCGACCGGTGCATTGCTTTCTACGCCAGTGCGCACGCTTTTCGATTTCCGCAAAGTAGGATGCGCACCAGCCGCAATTTGACAGTAGGTGTAAGTCGCGCGCTTCGCCGCCATCGAAATAAATTAGTTATTCCCCGATCTTCTGTGCGGCTTCCTGCGCGGCATCGCCGACCTTCTGCGCGGCGTTGCCGACCTCTCCGGCGGCGCCAGCCACCGCATCGGTGCGAACTTCCCCCTGCTTCATGAACTGGAACGCGAAGAACCCGCCTACCACCAGCACCAGCAGCACCAGCGCCATCATGATGCCCGATCCGCCACCCGAGCGGCTTTCGATGACGGTGGTGTGGGTCTGTGCCGGCGCGGGGGCCGCTGCGCCCGGTGCGGGCTGTTCGGTCACGATGGTTTCGGTGCGATCGGTCGGTGTCATAGCATATCCCCAAACACGTGATGTGTGGGGCGCTTACGTGCCGGACAGCAGTAGGTTCCGTCCGCCGGAGCCTGACGGTCAGTCGGTGACGAAGTCGAAGGGCGTGACCCCGCGTTCGCGATCGTCGAATTTGAGCCGGATCCCGAGCGGCGGCTTGGAGCGCTGCGGGCAATCGCCGCGTTTGCACATCGCGCAGCCCGGTCCGATCCGCGTCGCGCCGGCCGCGCTCAGGTCCAGCCCGCGCGCGTAGCACAACGTCGCTGCCTGATCGATCGCGACGCCCAGCCCGATCGCGAATTCCGCCGTGGTGCCGCCCGCGCCATAGCCCGCGCCCTGCACGCTGCGCGCCAGCGTCAGCCAGCGGCTGGCATCTTCCAGCTCGACCAGTTGCACCTGCACCTGGCTGGGGCGCGAAAAGGCCTGGTGCAGGTGCCACAGGGGGCAGGTCACCTCCGTATCGGCGAGCGGGGCGCGGTTGGCGCCGCCAAAGCGCTTCGAGACCTGGCCGGCGCGATCGACCCGGACCATGAAGAAGCCGAGGCCCCGCTGGCCGACGCGCTGCAGCGTGGTCAGCCGGTGCGCGACATGCTCGAACCCCGCGCCGAAGCGTCGCTGGAGCAGCAGCATGTCATAGCCCGATTGCTCGCACGCGCGCAGGAACCGGCCATAGGGCATCATCAGCGCTGCGGCAAAATAGCTGAAGATATGCCGCTGGTAGAGGCGCTCGGCGGTGCGATCGCCGAACTGCGCGCCTGCGACCAGCGCATTGACATCGGCGCGGTATTCGAGCTGACCGAGCAGATAGGCCGCCTGGAAAGTGCGCGAGGCCATGTCGAGCATTTCGGACAACTGCAGCTGCCGGGCATGCAGGTCGAGCCGCCGCAGCCGCCCGGGCATCACGTTTTCGGGCAGGATGCGGATCGCCAGCTGGTGCTTGGTGCGCAGCCGCTCGGCGATCGCGGAATACAGATCGCCGCTCTGCAGCCGCAGGGCATCGGCCAGTTCCTCAGCGGCGTGATCGAGATCGGCGAAATGGTTGCGCCAGCGTTGGATTTCGCTTCGCACCCGCGCCACCGGATCATCGACCGCGCCCGCCACGGGACCGGCGCCAGCCCCGCCCTGCACCCGGTCGAACAACCGCGCGAACGCGGCTGCGGTGCCCGGCGAGGACACCAGCCAGTCCTCGATCTCGCCAGGCTCTATCCCCAGATCGGCAAAGGCAGGGTCGGCGAGCCGCCGCCGCATCGGCCCCAGACCGCCGCCCGGCTCGTCGCCGGTGAGATCGCGCGGATCGACATCGAACCGCTCGGCCAGCGCCAGCATAAGCCGCGCGCTGACCGGGCGCAGGTTGCGTTCGAGCAGGTTGAGGTAGCTGGGCGAGATGTCCAGCCGCTCGGCCATCGCGGCCTGGGTGAGACCGGCATTGCGGCGCAGACGGCGGAGCGCGGGGCCCGCGTGAAGGGAGGCATCGACCATCCGCAAAGCGTGTAATAATCGTGACAAAATGACAAGCCGAAACCCGGATATGGTCGCAATATTCGCGATTTTTCTGTCAATTTGTAGTGTCACCTTGCGCGGGCACGGCTAGGCGTTTGGGCGAGACACGCGGTGGCCAAGACATAGCAGGAGAGGATGGGGGTGAGCGGGGCAACCCCGCCACCCTTGCTTGCCCAGACCGGCCCCGCGATGCCCGCCCCTTTGCCCGCCTTTGCCCGGGCCCGAGCTTTCCTGGGGAGGAAAGACATGCCGCCGGTGGCCCTGCCTCCGGCGGCATTTTCATGAAGTCTCTCCGCCAATCGCTACGGACTGTTAACCGGACCCTGCTATGCCGAGGTCCGTTTGCGACATCATCGGGATTTGGTCAGGTTTATGCTCAAAGAGGTCATGCTGGGATCGGGCGGCATCATGCTGGCTGCCGCGATATTTGCCTCATCGGTGACGACCGGCACCGGCCCTGTGCCCGCCGCACCCGCACAACCCGCACCCGTGGCCGCACCCGTGGCCGCACCGCCGCCCCCGGCAGCGGTGGCCTCTGCCCCGCGTCCTGCGGCGGTCTTCCCGGAAGATACCGGCGATGTCGACTTCGGCGCGCCGATGATCGAGGCCGTGCCGGTCGAAACCGGCCTTGCCGACCCCGCCGTCAACACCGCCGTTCCCGACAGCGCGGAGGCCGGAGGTGGGCGCCAATTCAACGCAAAGCCTGGCCGCGCCTATCCCATCCCTCGCTGAACGCCGTCGCCGCCGCCGCTTATTCTAGAGGCAGGCGCGGGTGAGGTAATTGCGGGTTTCCGCGCCGATCAGCGCGGCATGGCCGTAGGCGGGATGGGTGATCTGCACCATCGCGACATTGCCTGCATCATGCCATGCGGCAAGCGCAGCGTCGTCCATCGCGAAGTGCAGGAAGTGCACCGCGCTCGCCTTGCCCGACGCGCTCGTCCGCTCGACATCCTGTTCGGGGCTCGCGGCGATCCGCACATTACCGATGGTCAGGAAGATGTGGCTCTCCACCCCGCCGATCGTCCGCAGGAACGCATCGCGCCGCTCGGGATTCTCGATCTCGAACATCAAGGTCGCGGTCAGCTCGCTGCCATTGGGGACCATCGGGTTGTACGCAGCCAGTTCGTCGGCGAGCTGCTCATCGCCGCCCTTTTCGATGCGCAGCATCTCCTGGATCTGCAGCCACATGCTGTCCCAGCTCTCGAAGGTAATCATCGCGTGCGGGCCGATGGCCAGCCGCGAGTACTTCTTGGCAAGGATGCTCTCCTGGCGCTTGTCCTTGCGGATCAGCTCATAGTCGGCAAGATCCATGATGTCGTCACGGGTGATGGAACGGCGATCCTTGGGCATGATTGTTTCCATGTGGTTTAAAGTCCGTAGGCCTTGGCCATCAGCTCGACGGGATGGCCGATCCGCTCTGGCACCTTCTTGGAGCCGCCCATCTCCATCGTCTGCTTGAGATGCTCCCCGGCGAGCGGGCATTCGCTGACCATATAGTCGGGCGAGGTCTTTTCCAGCGCGCGCACCGTGGGCCGCGCCAGCTTCACCGCGGTGTCGAAATTCTGGGAGTAGATGCCCCATTTGCCGCCATGGCCCGAGCAGCGTTCGGTCATCACGGGCCTGGCTTCAGGGATGAGCTTGAGCATCTCCATCGCCTTGGGGCCCATGTTCTGCGCGCGCGAATGGCAGGCGAAGTGCACGCCGATGCTGGCATCCATCGCCTCGACAGGGGTCAGGCCGGCGGTTTTGGAGAGCTTGACGATATATTCGCTGATGTCGTGGGTGGCCGCCGACAGCTTGGCGATGTCGGCATTGTCCGGCTCGATCAGCGGCCATTCGAACTTCATCATCAGCGCGCAGCTCGCGGTGATCGCGACGACGTCATAGCCCTGATCGATCAGCTGCGCGAAATGCGCGGCGACGCGTGCGGCGGCGCTGGCGACAGCGGGGATATCGCCGTTCTCGAGCTTGGGCATGCCGCAGCATTCGGGATGCTCGATACGCACCTCCACCCCATTATGCGCCAGCACCTTGACCGCGGCCTCACCCGGGGTCTGGTCGTTGAACTGGTCGTAGCAGCTCGCATACAGCGCGACGCGGCGGCCGAAGCCGGGGGCATCGGGATTGGGCGCGCGCACCAAAGCGGGTGCGCGGTTGGTGAACGGAATGTCGGCAAATGCGGGCAGATGCGCGCGAGCATCGATCCCCAGCATCGATTGCATGATGCCGCGTGTCGTGGTGTTGCCGCCATCGGTCGCCCAGTTGGCGACATCGGAAAAGACGCTGCCCAGTTTGCCGTTGCGGTCGGTCTCGGCGAGCAGGCTGTCGGCTTTCGAGGTTTGCCCCTTGCGATGCTCGACCGCGCGATAGCGCAGCATCAGGTGCGGGAAATCCAGGTCGAACTCGTGCGGCGGCACATAGGGGCATTTGACCATGAAGCACATGTCGCACAACGTGCAGGCATCGACGACCTGGCCGATCTGCCCCGCGTCGAGATCCTCGACCTCTTCATTGGGGCTCTCGTCGATCATGTCGAACAATTTGGGGAAGCTGTCGCACAGGTTGAAGCACCGGCGGCAGCCATGGCAGATGTCGAACACCCGGCGCATCTCGGCATCAAGCGCGGCCTCGTCGTACCAGCTCTCCTCGCGCCACGGCAAAGCATGCCGCGTCGGCGCGTCCAGACTGCCTTCCTTATAGCCTGATGCCATCACTCATCCTCATAAGGGCACGACCCGGCACGTTCACCTCCGTGCAGGAGACGAATGCGCTTCAAGAAAAATGGCCTGCCCACCGCGCCGGAACGCAGCGGACAGGCCGAGTTGTCGTTCAACTGAAACTCAGGCTTCGGCCAGCAGCGCGTCGAGCGTCTTCTGGAACTTGCCGGCATGGCTCTTTTCCGCCTTGGCGAGCGTTTCGAACCAGTCTGCGATCTCGTCGAAACCTTCGTCGCGGGCGGTCTTGGCCATGCCCGGATACATATCGGTATATTCGTGGGTTTCACCCGCGATCGCCGACTTCAGATTGTCGACGGTGCTGCCGATCGGCTCGCCCGTGGCAGGATCGCCGCACTCTTCGAGAAATTCGAGATGGCCATGCGCATGGCCGGTTTCGCCTTCAGCGGTCGAACGGAACACCGCTGCGACGTCGTTATGGCCTTCGATATCGGCCTTCTGGGCGAAATACAGGTAACGGCGGTTGGCCTGGCTTTCACCGGCGAACGCATCCTTGAGGCTCTGTTCGGTCTTCGATCCCTTGAGTTCCATGGTTCATCCTCAGCTTGGTTTTTGGCCTGAAGCCCAAGGATTACGGGCAGGTTTGGCATTATTCCATGTGATTTTATCGCACAGCTTGATCGAGAAAATCGATCACTGTAATTGATATTAGTTCTCAGTTACGACCAATCGTCGTCATTTTGGAGGAAATTGCCCGCAATACCCGTGACGAGCCGCAAATCTGTCGCTAAACCCCCGCCACCGAATCCAATCAGAAGGACGTTACCCATGAATAATGCTGACCTTGCAGAGAAGATTGCCACCGACCACAACGTCACCAAGGCTGACGCGCGCAAGCTGGTTGACGGCGTGTTCGCCGCCATCGCCGATGCAGCTGCTGCCGGCGAAGAAATCTCGATCAACGGCTTTGGCAAGTTCAAGGTGAAGTCGACCCCGGAACGTGAAGGCCGCAACCCCGGCACCGGCGCGACCATCACCATCAAGGCATCCAAGAAGCTCGGCTTCACCCCCGCAAAGGCGGTGAAGGACAAGCTGAACGGCTAATCTGCCCGTTCCCTTGGGATTTCACGCAAAGCCCCGCCCTCACCGGCGGGGCTTTGTCGTTCCGGGCAGCGCGCCAAAGCCGCAAGGCGGCCCGGCTATCCCCAGCCAGCTTGCCGGTGCAGTTGCAACTCGTCGGGCATGGCGATAGGGCCGCAGGCGTGGGCGCATCGATCGACATTGGCCGGGATGAGACAGGACAGCCTGTCTGCATCGACATGGAAGAGCTGCTGGCGACACGGCTGCTGGTGCAGGGCAATTCGGGCTCGGGCAAATCGCATCTGCTGCGCCGGCTGCTCGAGGAAAGCGCAGGGCTGGTCCAGCAGGTGATCATCGATCCCGAGGGCGATTTCGTCACCCTGGCCGACGCCTACAGCCATGTCGTAATCGATGCGGGCGACTATAACGAGCGCGAGATTGCGCGGATCGGCGCGCGAATCCGCGAACACCGCGCCTCGGTGATCCTCAACCTCGAACAGCTCGAGCTCGAAGCGCAGATGACCTGCGCCGCCGCGTTCCTGAACGCATTGTTCGATGCCCCCCGCGAGCACTGGTATCCGGCGCTGGTGGTGGTCGACGAAGCGCAGATGTTCGCGCCTTCGGTCGCGGGCGATGTCCCCGATCCGGTGCGCCGCGCCAGCCTCAGCGCAATGACCAACCTCATGTGCCGCGGCCGCAAGCGCGGCCTCGCCGGCGCCATCGCCACCCAGCGTCTCGCCAAGCTCGCCAAGAACGTGGCCGCCGAAGCCAGCAACTTCCTGATGGGGCGGACCTTTCTCGACATCGACATGGCGCGCGCCGCCGATCTGCTTGGGATGGAACGCCGCCAGGCTGAGCGCATCCGCGACCTGCAGCGCGGTTGCTTCCTGGGGCTGGGTCCTGCGATCTCGCGCCGCCCGGTGGCGATCCGCATCGGTGCAACTCAGACCGTCTCGCGCACCGGCACCCACACGCTGCTGCCGATGCCCGAGGCCGAGCCGCAGGATATGCGCACGATGCTGTTTGCCGAGATGGAAGGCGACGCCCTGCCCCCCGCCCGCCCGGCCCGCCCGCGACCGATCGCGGCCGACGAGCTGATCCGCGCGATCGCCGAACCCGAGCCGACGACCCAGCCTGCGATCTTCACCGCGCGCCAGGAAGCCGAGGACGCCGCTGACGCGATCGACAGCGAGGCGGTGATTGTGGCGGTCCTGCGCGATATGCTCGCCGAGGCCAGCGCCTCCACCCAGCCCGATGCGCTGCTCTATCAGGATTTCTCGGTGCGCTGCCGGATGCAGCGGCTGGTGCGCGCGCCGCTCGATCTGGAAGGCTTCCGCCATCGGCTGGCGCTGGCACGTGGCGGAGTATTCGATCCTGCCGACCCCGCCTGGGCACCCGCGATCGATGCCGCCGCGCGGCTTCCGCAGGACATGTACGCCCCCTTCCTGCTGATCGCCCGCGCCGCGATGGAAGGCCAGCCCTGTCCCGACGATGCCGCCCTGGGCCGCGCTTATGGCACCAGCTCGCCGGGGCGCATCCGGCGGCTGATCGATTACATGGAAAAGCAGGGCGTCATCGTCGTGCGCGCCGATTTCGGCGGGCGGCGATCGGTGGGGATCCCGGAGCTCGGGCTGAGCACCGGGGTGGAGTAGGCCTGCTGGTCACCCTCACCCTTCCCTCTCCCGGTGGGAGAGGGAAGGAGGCGCGAAGCGCCGGAAGGGTGAGGGTGACCGGCGGCGATATCAGAACTCGGTCGCCTCGAACCGCACCGGCTCGCCGATTGCGCTGTCGGCCAGCGTGTCTTCCCACATCACCCGGTTGCCACGGATGACCGTTCCGATCGGCTTGCCGGTGAGCTCCATGCCGGTGAACGGGCTCCAGCCGCAGCGCGATTGCAGCCAGTCCTCGGTCACCGTCCACTTTTTCTTGAGATCGACGATGGTGAAATCGGCATCATAACCCGCCGCGATCCGTCCCTTGCCGACCAGCCCGAAGATCCGCTGCGCGCCCGCAGACGTCAGATCGATCAGCCGCTGCATCGACAGCCGCCCATGGTGGATGTGATCGAGCAGCAGCGGCAGCAGCGTCTGCACCCCGGGCATGCCGCTGGGCGTGTCGGGATAGGTCTTGGCCTTTTCCTCGATGGTGTGCGGAGCGTGGTCCGATCCGATGACATCGGGAACGCCCTGCGCCAGCCAGTTCCACAGCCCGTCGCGGTGCGCGCCGCTGCGGATCGGCGGGTTCATCTGCGCATAGGTGCCAAGCCGCGGATAGGCCTCTTCCCCCGCAAGCGTCAGATGCTGCGGGGTCAGCTCGCAGGTGGCGATGTCCTTGTGCTGCGCAATCAGTTCGAGCTCCGCCGGGGTGGTGATGTGCAGGATATGAATCCGCCGCTTCGCCGCGCGCGCCAGCTTCAGGATGCGCTTTGTCGCCAGCATCGCGCTTTCGTCGTCGCGCCAAACCGGGTGCGACGAAGGGTCGCCGGTGACGCGGTAACCGGCGCGCTCGTTCATCCGGAACTCGTCCTCGGCATGGATCGCGACGCGGCGCTTGCCGCTCGCGAGCACGCTCGCAAGCGCGCCATCGTCCGCCACCAGCAGATCGCCGGTCGACGCACCCATGAAGATCTTGACCCCCGCCGTGCCGGGGATCCGCTCCAGCTCGGCGAGCATCGGTGCGTTGGCGCTGGTTGCACCGACATAGAACGCATGGTCGCACCACATCCGGTGGTGCGCGCGCGCCAGCTTGTCGGCGACCCGTTCGGCGGTATCGGTGTTGGGCTTGGTATTGGGCATCTCGAACACCGCCGTGACCCCGCCCATGACGGCGGCGCGGCTGCCCGATTCGAGGTCTTCCTTGTGCTCCAGCCCCGGCTCGCGGAAATGGACCTGGCTGTCGATCACCCCGGGCAGAACGTGCAGGCCGGTGCAGTCGATGACCTCGCCGGCATCGGCAGCGAACGCCCCGATCGCGGCGATCTTGCCACCGATGACGCCGATGTCCGCCGCCACCGGGCCACCGGGCAGGTACACCGTGCCGTTCTTGATGATAAGGTCGAAGCTTCCCGTCATGTCCGTCTCCGCTTGATTAGTTGCGGTTGATACGCATGTAGTTGTCTATGTCCAGCCATAGCACATTGACCCAGCGCGCGCTCGTCCGCCTCTCCCCCACCGCCCCGGCCGAAGACGTGCGCGGCTTTCTGCAGGGGCTGGTGACGCAGGACATGCGGCGGGTGTTGCCCGGAAACCCGCAATATGGCGCGCTTTTGAGCGCCCAGGGCAAGACGCTGTTCGACTTTATGCTGTGGGATGACGGGGCAGATGTATTGATCGATTGTGCGCGCGATGCGGCAGGGGACCTTGCAAAACGGCTCACTCTCTATCGCCTGCGTCGCAGGATTTCTATCGCCCGGGAAGAAACCTTGTGCGTCCACTGGTCGCCCGAGCCGGTCGAGGGCGCCAGCCCCGACCCCAGGCTTGCCGCGCTGGGCTGGCGCTGGCTGGCCCCGGAGTCGGGTGACACAGGCGCGGACGAACGCTGGCGCGCGCACCGGCTGGCGCTCGGCGTTGCCGAAGGCGCAGGCGAGCTGGGCGATATCCTGTGGCTGGAGACCAATGCGGTGGAACTCAACGGGGTGAGCTTCGACAAGGGTTGCTATGTCGGCCAGGAAAACACCGCCCGGATGAACTGGCGTCAGAAGGTCAACCGCCGGATCGTCGTGCTGCCGATCGCAGCGGCCGACCCCAAGCGCCAGAAGATGGTGTACGAGGACCTGGGACTGTCGGTCGAGCACCGCCGGACCGAGGATCTTGCCGCGCTCGACCTGCCGCAATGGCAACGCGCGGCGCTTGCCTGACCTTTTCGCGGCATAAAGCAACATTTGATAATCTTGGAATTTTATCGTATAACCGCCTTATCCCCATAAGTCAGTCAGGCTGATTCCATGTCTCGCCCCCTCAATGACCATGATGCCATCCGCGCCCAGCTCATGGATGCGGCCGAGGACATGGTGCGCGCGCGCGGCGCGATCAACCTGTCGCTGAGCGAGGTCGCCGCGGCCTGCGGGATGTCGCAATCCAGCTTCTATCGCTATTTCCCCTCGAAGGAGGCGTTCTTCGAAGCGATCGCCGGGCGCTGGTTCGAGGAGCTCAACCAGATCATGGAAGAGGTCGTGGCATCGGACCTGCCGCCGCGCGAAAAGCTGTTCCAGTTCTTTGCCCGCCGCGTCGCGGTCAAGCGCGCGCGGTTTGAAGCGGACCCGGCGCTGTTCAAGGCGAACATGGATCTGGGCGAAGAGCACTGGGAGGTCATCCGCGGCTATGTCGACCTGGCCGACCATTATATGGCAATGATCCTGGGCGAAGCGATGGCCGAAGGCTATTTCCCGGGCTACGATCTCGACCATGTCGTGTCGCTGACCAACCTGATGGTCCAGCCGTTCTGCAACCCGACGGTGATGATGGACATGATCCGAATCGCAACCCCGGACAATTTGCGGATTGTCATCGACACATTGTTCGAGGGGCTTGCCGTCCATCAGGCAGCGTCATCCGATGCTACCAATGTGACCGCACTGCGCGCGATTTCGTGATCTCTTCGCCCCCTTGCCAAGCGACATCGCTTCTGGCAATGGGGCGCTCCGCACTGGCCGCCGCAACCGGCAGAGCCGCAGGCGGGCGCGTAGCTCAGTGGTAGAGCACACCCTTCACACGGGTGGGGTCGCAGGTTCAATCCCTGCCGCGCCCACCATCTTTCCGGTCCTCTGGAACAGATGGTCACGTCGATCGGGATAACCGCGCGACGGGCAACTTTACGTCTGTTCGCCTCAGTCGAACAATTCCTCGAAGAACGATTTCTTGCGCTTACGATCAGGATAAGGCGAGCTGCCGTGGTGGCTGCCGGGATGCTGGCGTTGGGCATAAGGGTCGGCGCGGGCTGGTTGCGGGGCAACAGGGGCAATCTGAGCACTGCGTTCGATGATCTTGTCGAGCTCGCCACGATCAAGCCATACACCGCGGCAGGTCGGGCAATAGTCGATCTCGATACCCGAACGTTCGCTCATGACCAGCGTGGTGCCGTCGAGCGGGCAGGCCATGGCAGTCTGGTGGTCTTTCGTCGTCGGGTTCTCCTGTAAGGCAGTCCATCAAGAAGATAGGCCGGGCGATCGATCTGACAACCAAGGATCCGCCGAAACAGCTGCGGGCCGACGGGTGGGCCCGCCCATCCGCGCCGCTGGTCTTTTCGGCAGCGGCAATGTCGCGCGCGGATCTACCCGGTCAGCCGTGGCGTCCTGGGGCTTCTCGCGCGCATCGCGATGACCAGGCCGATCATGCCCAGCACCGCGCCGCCAGCGGCCAGCGCGCTCCAGACATAGCCTTCAAACAGGGTGGAGAGGATCATCGCCACCACCGGAACCAGCACGCTGCTATACGCGGCGCGGGCCGGGCCGATGTCGCGGATCAGCGCGAAATACATCGGGAAGGTCACCACCGAGCCCAGCAGCCCCAGATAGACGATCCCGCCCAGATACGCGGTGCGGGTCTCGATCACAGGCGGGCCGTACAGCGCCCAGCCCAGCACCGCATTGCCCAGCGCGCCCCAGAGCATCGCCCAGGCGAGCAGCGAGAGGATCGGCATGCGCCGCACCCGCTCGGCCGATTGCATGACATTGGCGATCGAGGCCGACAGGATCGCGCACAGCGCAAGGCCCAGCCCCTTCATGACATCGCCAAGGTCCGCGGGCATCGCGCGATATTCCTGCACGAAGAGCAGCGCGATCCCCGCCAGCGCCACCGCGGTGCCGAGCACGAATCCGCCCGCGATCCGCTGCCCCAGGAACACCCGCGACAAAATCGCGTTGGGCACCATCAGCATCGCAAACAGCACCGCGAGCAGCCCTGAGGTGATATACATCTCGGATCGGTAGACGAAGTTGAAATTGGCCGAGAACTGGAACAGCCCCAGCGCCAGCGCGATCAGCTGCCCCTGCCGGTCGAGCTTGAGCGGCGCGCCGCGCCACCAGGCGAGCGCGAACATGCCGATCGCCGCCACCCCGAAGCGGTAGCTGACCGACCAGGTCGGCGGAACGCTGGAAATCTGGTCCTTGATCACCAGCCAGGTCGATCCCCAAATCAGCGACACCAGCAGGAACGGCACCAGCACACGCGCCGACAGCATCGAGGGTTCTTCGCGTATCTCGGGCGCGGCGGCGGCAGGGCTCGCCATTACAGGGCAGCGATGGCGGCGGCGAGCGGCGCGACGGTAGCGGCGTCCTGATCCCAGGCGGTGACCAAGCGGGCCTCGCCGCCCTCCTCGGTCATCTCGCCCCAATCGTAGAATTCAAACCCCTGCGTGCGCAGCGACGCGGCCTCGCCAGCGGTGAGCCGGACGAACACCTCGTTGGCCTCAACCGGATAGAGCAACCTGTCGCCGGCGGCCTGCGCGATCGCCTGCGCGCCGGCATTGGCGGCAGCCGCGTTGGCGAGCCACAGATCGTCCTCGAGCATCGCCAGCAACTGCGCGGCGAGGAACCGCCCCTTGGACTGCAACTGCCCTGCGCGCTTGCGCAAATAAGGCAGCTCGCGCGCCAGTGTCGGCTCGAACACGATGATCGCTTCGGCGTTCATGCCGCCGTTCTTGACGCAGCCGAAGCTCAGCATGTCGACGCCTGCGCGCCAGGTGATGTCCGCAGGGTGCGCGCCGGTGCTGGCCACCGCATTGGCAAAACGCGCGCCGTCCATGTGCAGCTTGAGGCCCTTGGCCTTGCACAGATCGCCGATCGCGGAGACCTGCTTGGGCGTGTAGACGAGGCCATATTCGCTGGCATTGGTGATCGAGACGCAGGCGGGCTGCACCTGGTGCACATCGTCGCGGATGTTGCCCAGCACCCGCGCAATGTCTTCGGACGCGAGCTTCGCTCCCTCGCCATCGGCCAGGATCAGCTTGGCACCGTGCATGAAGAAGCCGGGCGCGCCGCATTCGTCCTGCTCGATATGCGCCATCTTGTGGCAGATCACGCCCTTGTGCGGCGGGCAGAGCGCCGACAGCGCGAGCGCGTTGGCCGCGGTGCCGGTGGCAACCCAGAGCGCGCGCACGCGGGTGCCGAAGACCTGGCTGAACCGGTCGTCGAGCGCCTGGCTGAGCGCGTCGCCATCATAAGGCGAATCGAGCTGGTTGGCAGCGATGATCGCGTCCATCACCTGCGGGTGGACCGCAGCGGCATTGTCGGAAAAGAATTTCATGGCTCGCTCTGGTAATGGTCCGCAGGCCAAGGTCAAGCCGCCGGTCCCTAAAACTCAAGGTTCCAGGCGAGCGCAAAGGACAGGCCATCGTCCTGGATGTCGCGGCTGCCAGTGACCGGCGCATCGATCAGCGCATGGCCATAGATTACGCGCGCGGTCAGCGAGGGCGCCGGGGTCCAGGCGAGCGCGGCGCCGATGCTGGCGAGCTCGCGCGGAACCGGCTGGAATGCGGCATCGGAATTGCGCGCCAGCGCGCCATCGGCAAAGATCGAGGGCGTGAAGCTGCCCCAGCGCAGCCCCAGCGGACCCCTCGCGCCCGAGCCCAGCATCAGTGGCCTCGCCAGCTCCACCGATCCGGTTAACCCCCGGTCGGCGAGCAGCAGGCTCTCGCGATAACCGCGCACGCTCTGGCTGCCGCCAGCGACGAAGCGCTCGCCGGCATAGAGCGCACCTTCGCCATATTGCCCGGCGAGCCGCGCGCGCAGCTCGAACCCGCTGCGGCCCAGACGGCGGGCGTGGCTGATCTGGCCCGACCAGCTGCGAAACCTTGGCGATGGAGCAACGATGCCGACGACGTCCGATCGGCTGCCCTCGATCCCCCGGGTGAAGCGGGCCTGCGCGATCCACACGGTGCCCGAGCTGCGCCGGGTCCATTCCGCGCCCAGCCGCAGCGCGGTGTATTCCGCAAGACCGCGCACCGATCCGGGGCTGAACGAAAAGGGCTGGCCAAGCAGGAAGGTGCGGGTCTCGCGGTGGATCAGCCCCGCGCGCAGCACCAGCGACTGCGCGCTGGTTTCCGCGCCGCCATCGATCGAGGCGGGCGACAGCGGACGCTGCCACACGGTGAGCCCGAAGCCGGCTTCGACAAACCAGTCGCGCGCGCGAATGTTGAGGTTGCGAAGCGGCGCATCGACCACCGCGGCGCGGTTGTACCCGCCGCGCACGTCGAGCGTGAGCGCAGGGTGGACGAACGGTGCGGAATAGTCCGCCAGCAGATCGGGGCGTCCGGCGGTGAGCCCGGCATCTAACGCGATCCGGTCGCCGGGCATCAGCGCGTTGCGTACCGCCAGCCCGGTGCCGAAGCGCAGACCCCCCACCGCGGGCGAGCGGCTGTTGGCGATGCTCGCCTGCACCGCAAAGCGCGGGGCGGGATCGACCAGCAGCGCCAATCGCGCCTCGCCGGGCCGGGTGCCGGGCTGCAGATCGGCCTTCACCGTCGCGATCGCATCATCGGCGGCGAGCGTGCGGAAATCGCGCTCGATGGCGAGGCCATTGAGCGGCCAGACGCGCGCCGAGGGCATACGCGCCAGCACATAGCGCGCGCTCAGTCCGCGCCGGTGTCCGTCCTGCCACTCCACGGCCACGCCCGCCTCACCCAACCGCCCCGCCACCAGCCGCAGCACCAGCGGCGATGCACCGGTCGAATCGGTCGCAGGGTCGATCAGCACGCCCGAATTGACAAAACCGTTGCGGACATAGGCCAGGCTGATCTGCTGGACGGCAGCGGCAATGCGGTCGAGCGGCGCCGGGGTTTCGATCAGCCCGTTGGCGATTACCTGCTCGCGCACCCACTGCCCGTCGAGCCGGTCGCCCTTGCGATAGCGGACCTGAAAGCCGCCAAAGTCGAGCCCATCGCTGTCCGTGGTCGCAATGGCGATAGCGCCAGGCTCGGCATGCACCTCGACCGCGCAGAAGGTGACGATCCCCGCATCGGCGGCCGATGCTGCCGCTGCGGGATCGCACGGCGGTACGACAGGCTGCGCGGCCTGCAGCGCGAGCGCCAGCGCGAGGGTCAACGGCATCCTCCGTCGGCGGCAGGCTCGGCACCTTCCAGCGCCAGCGGGCCGACGGCATCGATCGCAAGGCGGCTGACCGATCCGCTGCTGCGCGCCGCGCGGCACTGGCCCGCAAGCACGCCTGCGGCATCGCCGAAGCTGATATCAGGGGTGTCGATGCCGCTGCTGACATTGCCGACCTGGCTGTCGACCACCAGATCGCCATCGACCAGCAACAGATTGCTGTTGTCGGCCGAGCGGATGAAGAAATCGGTTGCGAGCTGGACGTTCGCGCCGCGCTGCTGCCCCAAAGCCTCGATCCGCCCGCCATCCGCGATCAGCGCATAGGGGCGGCTGATCGTGATCTGCCCGCCGGTGCCGGGGCCCGACGACGTGGCGATCGCCGCCGGGTTCGTTCCGCCCGCCAGCCTGAGGAGACCTGTTGAGGGCAATAGCAGGTCGATCTGTCCCGCCGCGCCAGCCAGCGAGCTGGTGGTGATCAGCCCGCCCGGCCCCAGAGTGATACGCGGCGCGGAAACCATGATGTTGCCCGCTGCGCCGCCGCCGGCTGCGCTGTTGGTGCTCGCCACCCGGCTGCCCATACCTGTGATGGTGATGCTGTCTTCCGCCACCAGCGCGACGCCGCCGGCGGTGGTGGCATTGGCCGATCCGGTGGTGACCTCCGCCCCGTCGGCCAGCGTGATCTGCCGCGCGATGAGCACCACGGTGCCCGCCTGGCCGGGCGCAAGGCCGCCCGCATCCGAGCTGATCCGGCTCCCGGCGCCGAGCAGGATGCGATCGGCGGCAACGGTGACGGCTCCCGCGTCGCCAAAGCCCTCGGTGGCGGTGGAGATGGTGCCGCCCGTCATGGTCAGCGTGTCGGCGACGGCGAGCGTGATGGTCCCCGCCCTGCCCGGACCCGGCACGATCCTCAGCACCGGATCGAGGTCGGGATCGGCCTCGAATTCCTCGCGCGATGGCGGAACCTGCAGCACCTGGGCCGAAGAGGTGATCTCCGCCTCGCCCGACATCGATATCCTGCCGGCCGTGATGGCGATGTCTCCGGCATTGCCCAGGCTAGCGCTGGAGGTCGTGATCGTGCTGCGACCGATCATCTCGAGGGAGTCCGTCATGATCGATATGCGGCCCGCAGAGCCGGTATAGTCACTCAGCCGAGTGAATTCCTGCGCGCGTGGCAACTCGGTCTGTGAGGAGATCGATGGCCCCCCCATGTCGTCGACCATCCGGATCGCGCCCGCGCGGATGGTGATCGAACCGGCATCGCCCAGCCCCTGGCTGACCGACTGGATCCCGCCGAAACCGGTCATGTCGAGCAATCCGCGTACCGTGATGTCGATAGATCCGGCGGCGGTGGAGCTGGCGGTGCCGGTGGAAACCAGCCCCAGACCAATTGCCATGGTGTCGGCGCGGATGGTGATGCTGCCCGGCCCCGATGCGGTGCTCGACTGGCTCTGCGCGAGGATCAACCCTGTGCTGTCGATCTCGATCCGGCCCGCATCGATAACGATGTTGCCCGTGGTGCCGGTGGGCATGGTGTCGCCGGTCGCCTGGAACAGCGTGGTCGACAGCAGGCCGATTTCGCTGATCTTCAGCAACCGCGCCCGGACGACGATATCCCCTACCGACTGGCCGGGTGCGGACAGGCCGGTCGCAGTCACGCTGCCGCCATCAATATGCACCAGATCGCCGTCGAGCAGGATCGTGCCCCCGCCGCCTGCCAGCATCGATTCGGTGCGGATCGCGCCTAGGCGGCGCACGATCAGCTCGCTGGCGCGAACCCAGATGTCGCCGCCGCGTTCGGCCAGCCCCGCCACGCCGCTGACGCGCAATTCGCCGCTCGCCAGATCGACCAGGTCGGCGCGCACGTCGATCGCGGGCCGTTCGCTGGCGCTAGTCGTCACCCCGATCTCGCTGAAGGTGTCGAGCCTTAGGCTGCCCGCGGCCAGCGCGACATGGCCGCCGGTGTCGATGAAGATACTGCTGTCGTCGAGATCGATGCGTCCGCCGCGCAGGCCCTGGTCGGGCGCTGCGGATATCCCGACATTGCCCCGCCCCTGCCCCACCGCGCGCAGCGCCAGCGTGCTCGCGGCAAGGCTTGCGCTGGCAAATGTGATGTCGCTGGCGCTCAGCGTCAGGCGGCCTGCCGCCACCCCCCGCGCCAGCCCGTCGCCCAGTTCGCCGGTGGCGAGGAAAGCGATCGGCTGGTTGTTTCCGCCCAGAAAACCGAAGCGCGCAGGGTCTGCCATGCTGAAGGTCGAGCCCGATGCGGTGCCTGATACCAGCACGGTACCGTCTGCAAAACCGAGCTGGTGCGCGGTCGAAAAATGCGCGGTGCCGCCGACATCGACGAACGCACCATCGCCGAAGACGATGCCCGCCGGGTTGATGAAGTAAAAATCCGCCCCCGGCATCGCGCTCGCATCGATCGTCCCGCCGATGAACGAGCGCTCGCCGCCGGTGACGCGGTTGATGACATTGCGGATGGTAGCTGAATCGCTCGCGCTCCAGCGTGCGATGTCGCCCGGGCCAAGGCTGAAGTGCGCAAAGCTGTGGAACAGGTTGTCGCCGGCGCGCACCCCGCCGCCGATCGTTGTGGTCGCGCCGTCGGTGGTGGCGGTTGTGCCGGTGCTGAGCGAGGGCAGCGTATCGGGGGCGATCGCGGTCTGCGCGGTCAACGCGTCCTGCGCCGCCACGGGCATCGCGCCCGCCGCGAGCGCCAGCGCCGCACTAGCGATCAGCCAGCGCCTCATCGCCAGCTCCCCACCAAAGTGAACGCGCTCCAGATGCCGGGATCGGCCCATTGCCCGTCGAGCCCCCGCGCCAGATCGACCTGCGCCATCTGCAGCGCACGAGCGCGGCCGACGCCCGCGCGATAATGCCTGTAGAACGCCTCCATCAGCGCCGCAGTCCCCGCATCATCGACCTCCCACAGCGATGCCAGCGCGCTCGACGCGCCCGCCTCGACCGCTGCGCCTGCCAGCCCCATCGCCTGGTCGTCATCGCCCACCGCGGTCTCGCATGCGCTGAGCACCAGCAGCTGCAGCGCTTCGCCGCGAAGCTGGTTGGCGCTCAGCATCGCGCGCAGATCCGGCAGCGTGATCGCCTCGCCATTGGCGACGATGAACGAGCGTTCGGTGCGGCCGTTGAACGCGGCATGCGTGGCCAGATGCAGCACGCTCGCCGGACGCCGCGCCAGCGCGCCTGCAAGCGATGCGCGGTTGAAATCGGTGAGCAGCACGCCGTCGCTGCCCGCCGCCATCGCCGCCTCCGCCGCGGTGCCCTCCAGCCTGCTGAACCGCCCGACGGCAAGCTCCATCTCCTTTTCCAGCGAGGCTGCGATGATCGACGGGTCGACATCGCGCCTGCCGGGCGCGGCAAAGCTGAGCGCGGGAACCACCGCAAGCTGCACCCGCTCCATCAGGAAGGTGCCGTTCGCATCCATCAGCGCGGCAAAGCTGATCTGGCGCAGCGCCCCATCGGGAACGATCACCAGCGTGCCGCCAGCCTGCAACTGGTCTGCGATCGGAGCGATCAGCGCCGCATAAAGCGCGCGCGATGCCGCCTCCCAGTCGCTGCTCTCGCCGCTCAGCGATGCCGTCATCCGCTGCGCGAGCGCGGTGATCTGGGCGCGGTTGATGCTGCGATCGGGCGGCATCCGGCGATAGCGGCGCTCGCCCGCCCCCGTGCTCTGACCGCCGGTAGCGTAGATAAGCTCGACCCGGTCTTCGAGCAGCAGCGGATAGAGCAATATCTCGCCCGGCAGCAGATCGGCGGGCGTCACCGGATTGCGCAGCGGCACGCATTCGGCGCCCAGGCTGTTCTGCAGTTCGGCCGAGCGATAGGCCTCTGCGATCCGCTGCGCCTGCCCCAGCGTGTTTGCGTCATCCCCCGCGAATGCGAGCGTGGTGGCGATCGCGCGCTCGAACACCGGGCGCACCACCAGATCGAACCGGCTTTCCTCGCTCAAGGGATCGACCGGCATCAGTACGGTGCGCACCCGCTCTAGGGCCCGATACGCGGCGAGCACATGCTCGCCTGCGCGTTCGGGCTCGGCATCGGCGAGGGTGAGCGTGTATTGTGGCAGATGCTGGGGCAGCGGCTGCTGGCTTTCGAGAAACACCGCCTTGCGTAGCGCCGCACGGGCTGCCGCACCCTCGCCGTGTGCCAGCGCGATCCGCCCCTGCAGCGCGGCAAGCGTGGCTGCATCACCCAATCCTGTCTGTACCAGATAGGCGTATGATTGTATGCTCTCACGAACCATATCGGTGTTGCACAGCCCCGCATCGCACGCCAGCATCAGCAGAGAGCGGAGCAGCGCAGCGCGTTCGGATGTGTCCGCGATACCGGCGGCCGAGCCGAGGCCCGTCGCCAGATGCGCGGCAACATCGGCCTTGCGCGCCTTTTCCAGCCGCGCCAGCCGCAGCGCGGAGAGCGCCGTCAGCCGCGCATCGCCTGCCAGCTCGGCGCGGTTGAGCGCACAGGCAAAGGCGGCCTCCAGCCTGCGGCCGCCTGCCTCGCCAATTGCTGCAGGATTACCGCATCCAGCCACGGCCCGTGTCTCGCCCGCGCGCCGGATTGCGTCGCCGCGCTTGCGCACGCCCGGCTGGCTGGGCGGCGCGCCACCGGCCTGGGCCAGCGCTGCCTCCCACGCGGCGCGCGCGGCGAGCGGAGCGTCGCCGGCCCGGTCCGCCAGCATCAGCGCGGTGCGCAGAAAATCCTGCGCGCGCGACTGGCTGCCCGATCGCGCGCGGCGCATCGCCTCGCCCGCGACGAGGCAATATTCCGCGATCTGCCGGGTGTCGGAGGCCGCCTGCGTTGAAGGATCCGCCGCAACGCCGAGCAGCAGCGCGAGCGCCGCATCCGCGCCATCCGCGCCGCCGCGCATCAGCGTTCGGGCCCGGTCGGTCTGCTCTGGCAACGCAAGGGCAGCACCGGCGGCAGGCGCTGCGGCCTCGCACAGCGCGATCACCTGCGGGACGGAGGGCGCAACCTCTCCCGCACCGCCCAGCGCAGCCACCATCATCCATGTCTGCAAGATCGCCATCGCGCGTGTGCCCTCAACCCGTTGCAGAATAACCGGTTTTACAAATGGTGAGAACGGCCAATTTCGCGGCGGCTGCGCCAGCCTTTATGACCCAAGCAATCCCTTGAGCCGGTACAGCGCCTCCAGCGCATCGCGCGGGCTGAGATTGTCGACATCGATCCCCGCCAGCGCCTCGCGCAGCGCATCGACCGGTTCGGGCTCCTTGGCGAGAGCAGCGGCAAACAGCGGCAGATCGTCGAGCCCCGCGGCCAGCCCCCCGGTCGCCTGACGCCCGGCCTCAAGCTTGGCCAGCACCGATTTTGCGCGCGCGACTACCACCGGTGGCACGCCTGCCAGCTTGGCGACGGCGAGGCCATAGCTGCGATCGGCAGGGCCATCGGCCAGCTCGTGCAGCAGCACCAGATCGCCCTTCCACTCGCGTGCGCGGACATGGTGCAGCGACAGCGCGTCGAGCCGGTCGGTCAGCCGGGTGAGCTCGTGATAGTGCGTCGCGAACAGGCAGCGGCAGCGGTTGGTGTCATGCACCGCTTCGGCAATCGCCCATGCGAGCGCGAGGCCATCGTAAGTCGAGGTGCCGCGCCCGACCTCGTCGAGGATGACGAACGAGCGTTCGGTCGCCTGGGAGAGGATGGCGGCGGTCTCGACCATCTCGACCATGAAGGTCGAGCGCCCGCGCGCCAGATTGTCCGATGCGCCCACCCGGCTGAACAGTCGGTCGACGATACCGACCCGCGCCGAGCGCGCAGGAACGAACGCGCCTGCCTGCGCGAGCAGCACGATCAGCGCGGTTTGGCGCAGGAAGGTCGACTTGCCGCCCATATTGGGGCCGGAGACCAGCCAGAGCCGGTCGCGCTCGGACAGCGCGCAATCATTGGCGACGAACGCCTGGCCCTGCTTGCGCAACGCCGCCTCGACCACAGGATGGCGTCCGGCTTGGATCGCGATGCACGGTTCCTGCGTCAGTTCAGGGCAGGCATAATCGCCTTCTGCGGCCATCGCGGCGTGGCCGGCTGCGACATCGATCCGCGCAAGCGCGGCTGCGGTGCGGGCAATCGCGTCGCGGGATGTGACCACCTCCTCGCACAGCGCTTCGAAATGCGCTTCCTCTGCCGCCAGCGCATGACCGCCCGCCTGCGCGATGCGCATCGCCTCGTCGTGCAGCGCGGGGGAATTGAACCGCACCGCGCCCGCCATCGTCTGGCGGTGGGCAAAGCCGCTGTCGGGCTTCATCAGCGCATCCGCGCGCGCGGCGGGAACCTCGATGAAATAGCCGAGCACCGCGTTGTGGCGGATCTTGAGCGCCTGCACGCCGGTCGCCGCCTTGTAGTCCGCCTCGAGCGCGGCAATCGCGCGGCGAGCGTTGCCCGAGGTGTCGCGCAGCGCATCGAGCGCCGCGTCATAGCCGCGCGCGACATAGCCGCCCTGGCCGCGCTCGGTCGGCGGGCTCTCGACCAAAGCGCGCTGCAGATGCTCGACCAGCGCGCCATGGCCCTGCATGTCGGGTAGCAGTGCCTTGAGCAACGGCGGCAGGTCATCGCCGCGCGCCAGCCGCTCGCGCAGCGTCCGCGCGGCGCTCAGGCCATCGCGCAATTGGCCCAGATCGCGGGGGGAGCCGCGTCCCGCCACCACCCGGCCCAGCGCGCGCGCCAGATCGGGAATCGCCTTCAACGCATCGCGCACGCCGTCGCGGCGCAGCGAATCCTCGTGAAACCATTGCACCAGTGCCAGCCGGTCGCGGATCGCGGCGATGTCGGTGAGCGGCGCGCCCAGATCGCTGGCGAGCAGCCGTGCGCCTGCGCCGGTAACGGTGCGGTCGATCGCATGCACCAGCGACCCTGCGCGCCCGCCCTGCTGGCTGGTGAGAATCTCGAGGCTTTCGCGCGTTGCCGCGTCAACCGCCATATGCTGCGCAACCTCGTGCCGCCGCGGCGGGGCAAGGAACGGCATATTGCCCCGCGAGACATGCTCGAGATAGGCCATCAGACCGCCCGCTGCTGCGAGCTCCGCGCGGCTGAAGCTGCCGAAGCCATCGAGCGTTGCGACGCCGAAATGTGCCTTGAGCCGCCGTTCGCCTTCGATGCTGCTGAATGCGCCCGAGGGCCGCAGGATGGCATCATCGGTGAACGGGTCGGTGCGGTCGGACTGGATGAGTTCGCTTGCGGAAAGCCGCGCGATCTCCGCGGACAGATCGTCGGCGCTCGCCTGCATCAGCTCGAACCTGCCGGTCGAGATATCGCACATCGCCAGGCCATAGCCGCCCTCGGCGCTGGCCAATGCGACCAGCCGGTTTTCGCTGCGCGAATCGAGCAAGGATTCCTCGGTCAGCGTGCCAGCGGTGACGAAGCGGACGATCGCGCGCGCGACCAAAGCCTTCGATCCGGCACGCGCCTTGGCCTCGGCGGGCGTTTCGGTCTGTTCGGCAATCGCGACGCGGTGGCCAGCCTTGATCAGCCGTGCGAGGTATCCCTCGGCGCTGTGCACGGGCACACCGCACATCGGCACCGGATCCCCGCCATGCGCCCCGCGCGAAGTCAGCGCGATATCGAGCGTTGCCGCCGCCGCCTTGGCATCATCGAAGAAAAGCTCGAAGAAATCGCCCATCCGATAGAACAACAGGCAATCGGGCGCCTCGGCCTTGAGCGCATGATATTGCGCCATCATCGGCGTGGGGGCGCTGTCGGAGGGAGGTTGGCTCATCCCGGTTCAACTAGCCGAGAGGGTGTTCAGGTGGAAGGGCGAAGTCTTCTTTAAATCCTCCCCCAGCGAGCTGGGGGAGGATCTGATCGCCTTACGCAGCCACCATTGCCCCCACCTTCAGATCCTCCGCGACAAACGCAGCGCAGCGTTCGCCGATCATGATGCTGGGCGCGTTGGTGTTGCCGCTGACGATCTTGGGCATGATGCTGGCGTCGGCGACATACAGCCCCTCGACCCCGCGCAGCTTGAGCCTGGGATCGACCACGCTGGCCTCGTCCGAACCCATGCGGCAAGTGCCGACCGGGTGATAGACGGTGTCGGCGCGGTTGCGGATCAGGGTGTCGAGCGCCGCGTCGTTATACAGATCCACCGGATGGCGATCGACCGGGTTGTAATCCGACATCGGCGGGGTTTCGAAGATGCGGTGCATGAAGCGAACGCCTTCGCGCAGTACCGCCATGTCGCGGTCGTCGGCGAGGAAATTGGGATCGATCCGCGGCGGGGCTGCGGGGTCGGCGCTGTTCAGCGTCACCGTGCCCTTGCTCTCGGGGCGCAGCACGCAGGCGTGGCACGAAAAGCCGTGGCCCTTCACATTCTCGCGGCCATGGTCCTCGAGCACTGCGGGGACGAAGTGGAACTGCACGTCGGGCGCTGGCGCATCGGGCATCACCTTCCAGAAACCCCCGGCTTCGGCCCAGCAGGTGGTGAGGATGCCGGTGCGCTTGCGGCGATGTTCCACCACCGCGCGTGCCATGCGCATCGTCCCGGCGAGCGAGCTGCCAAAGCTGTCGTTCGACTTGGTGGCAAAGCCCGAGACATAGTCGATATGGTCCTGCAGGTTCGCGCCCACCTCGGCGCGGTCGGCGAGCACCGGGATACCGTGCTGCCTGAGCATGGCCGCAGGGCCTATCCCCGACAATTGCAGGATCTGCGGCGACCCGAAAGCGCCGGCCGACAGCACGACTGCGCCGCGCGCGAACACCTGCACCACCTTGCCGGCGCGCTCATATTCCACCCCGCGTGCGCGGCCATCCTGGATGATGATCCGGCGAACCAGCGCGTGGGTTCGCACGTCCAGATTGGCGCGATCCCGGGCGGGCTCGACATAAGCGCGCGAGGCGCTCCAGCGTTCGCCATCCTTCTGCGTGGTCTGGTAGATGCCGAAGCCTTCCTGCCTGGCCCCGTTGAAATCGGAGTTGAGCGGAAGCTGCAGCCGACGCGCCGCCTCGACAAAGGCGTGGCTGCCGGGGTTGGCCCATTTCTGGTCGACCACCGACAGCGGGCCATCCCCGCCATGATGCGCGTCGAACTCCTTGGACGACCCGGCGCGGGAATTGCCTTCGGACTTGCGGAACCAGGGCAGCACATCCTTGTGGCTCCAGCCGGTTGCACCCAGCGTTTCCCAATTGTCGTAATCCCAGGCGTTGCCGCGGATATAGACCATCGCGTTGATCGCCGACGATCCGCCCAACCCGCGCCCGCGCGGCTGATAGCCGGTGCGCCCGTTGAGGCCCGGCTGGGGGACGGTATCGAACTTCCAGTTGGTGTTGGCAGGGAGGAAAGGCATGAACCCGGGGGTCTTGACCCGCACCCCATTGTTGCGACCGCCAGCCTCGATCAGGCAGACCGACAGCGAAGCGTCCTCGCTCAGCCGCCCGGCAACCGCGCACCCGGCGGACCCGCCACCGATGACGATGATGTCAAATTCGTTCATGCTCTCTCCTTTGGGGCTCTTTTTTGTCGGCCCTCTCGATTCAGGTCATTCACTCGGCAGGGGTCAGGCTCCCACCGGGATAGGGTTCGCCCGGATCGTTGCGCCGCTGCTGGCGCGCGGCCCAGGCCGATTTGATCGTATCGCTGGTCTCGCGGCTGCCATCATGGCTCCAGCCCGGAGGGCGCAGCAGATAATTGAGCTTGTTGCCAATCCCCGGCGCGCTCCACATGTCGCGGGCGATGGCGATCCATTCATGGAACGCTGCCCACAGCACGTTGAAGCTGCCCAGCTGCTTGACGATGCCATAATGGATCGGCTCATCGTCGCGCTCGGGCACGAAGGTGCCGAACATCCTGTCCCAGATGATGAAGACCCCGGCGTAGTTCGAATCGAGATAGCGCGGGTTGATCGCGTGGTGGACGCGGTGGTGCGAAGGCGTGTTCATCACCGCCTCGAACCAGCTTGGCATCCGCTTGACCGCCTCGGTGTGGATCCAGAACTGATAGATGAGGTTCAATCCGCCGCAGAACGCCACCATCAGAGGATGGAAACCCAGCCAGAACAAAGGCAGTCCGATCAGCAATCCGGGGGTGAAGAATCCGGTCCAGGTCTGCCGAAGCGCGGTCGAAAGGTTATAATGCTGGCTCGAATGGTGGATGACATGCGCCGCCCACATCCAGCGGACGCGGTGAGCCAGCCGGTGCGACCAGTAATAGGCGAAATCGTCGAGCACGAACGCGACCGGCCACGCCCACCACACCCAGCCGATGTCGAAAATGCGGTGTGCGTAAACCTGAAACGCGATCAGCAGCGCAAGCCCGCCGGTCAGCGCACCGGCGACCGTGCTGCCCAGCCCCAGCGCCAGCGATGTCAGCGTGTCGCGCGGCTCATAGGCTCTACGGTCGCGCCGCCGCACCCACCATATCTCGATCAGGATCAGCAGCACGAATGCCGGGATCGCGAGCTCGGTCGGGTTGGGCAGATCGGCCATGGACGCCTGCTTACATCATTGTCAGCAGCTTGTCTTCATCCTGTTTCGAAAGGCTGAGTGAAACATGTCCGAAGCGCGGATCGCCGGTTTCCACCTTCCACCCCCCGCTGCAACGGTGCGCACGCAAGGGCTTTGCGAGCACCCGCCCGGCGCAATGTGCGCCGTGCCGCTTCAGCAGGACGATGCGCCCGTCGGTGCCTTCGATCAGCGCTGCCTCGCCATCGCCTGACATCAGCACCGGCCCCGATTCGAACCCCGCGATCTGCTCCTCGGCAATCCGCGCGGCGTCGGCAACGTCGCCGATCCGGTTCTCGCCCAGTTGAAGCAGCCAGACCAGTCCCGCAACCGCAAGGATTGCAGCCAGCGATGCGAACAGCAGCATCAGGTTCATCGGCGATCGTCCCCCAACCGTGGCCGGGTCTGTGCCCGGTCCTCGCCGCGATGATAGCACCTTGCGCGGCCTCATGAAAAGCACGCCACGCACCGGCAGGGGTTGATTTGTGGCGGGCCCCGTGACTACGGCTCGCGCACGGAATTTGACAGATGGGAAAATCACACCGTGGCCGACGTTGAACAGTTGCAGCAGGACTATCTGGCGCAGATCGCCGGCGCAGACCTTGCGGGCCTCGAAGAGATCCGCATCGCCGCTTTGGGCAAGCAGGGCGCGATCTCCGGGCTGCTCAAGACGCTCGGGGCGATGAGCGCCGAGGAGCGGCAGGAACAGGGCCCGCGGATCAACGGCGCGCGCGAGGCGGTGACCACCGCAATCGCCGCACGCAAGGACGCTCTGGAGAGCGCAGCGCTCAACGCCCGCCTTGCCGCCGAAGCCATCGACCTCACACTGCCCGCCGCCGCCACGCCGCAGGGTTCGGTGCACCCGGTCAGCCAGGTGATGGACGAGCTTGCCGAGATCTTCGCCGACCTCGGCTTTGCTGTCGCCACCGGGCCCGAGATCGAGTCGGGCTGGTACAATTTCACCGCGCTCAACATGCCAGAGACGCATCCGGCGCGCGCGATGCACGACACCTTCTACTTCCCCGACCGCAACGCTGCGGGCGAGGAGATGCTGCTGCGCACGCATACCTCGCCGGTGCAGATCCGCACGATGATGGCGCAGAAGCCGCCGATCCGCATTATCGCGCCAGGCCGCACCTATCGCAGCGATTCGGACGCGACCCACACCCCGATGTTCCATCAGGTCGAAGGCCTCGTCATCGACAAGGGCATCACCATGGCGCACCTCAAATGGACGCTCGAGACCTTCGTGAAGGCGTTCTTCGAGCGCGACGACATCGTGCTGCGGCTGCGCCCGAGCTATTTCCCGTTCACCGAGCCTTCCGCCGAGGTCGATGTCGGCTTCACGGTCGAAAAGGGCAAGCGGGTGATCGGTGGTGATCCTACAGGCCCCAATGGCGGCTGGATGGAGATCCTGGGTAGCGGCATGGTCAACCCCAAGGTGATCGAGCATTGCGGGCTGGACCCCGACGAGTGGCAGGGCTTTGCCTTTGGCTGCGGCATCGACCGGCTGGCGATGCTCAAATACGGCATGGACGACCTGCGCGCGTTCTTTGACGGCGATCTGCGTTGGCTGAAGCATTACGGCTTCTCCTCGCTGGATGTCCCCACTTTGAGCGGAGGAGTGAGCGCATGAAGTTCACGCTGAGCTGGCTGAAAGAGCATCTCGATACCGATGCGAGCCTCACCGAAATCACCGACCGGCTGACCGCCATCGGGCTGGAACTCGAAGGCGTGGAAAACCCCGCCGACGTGCTGCGCCCGTTCAAGGTCGCGCGCGTCATCGAGGCCGGGCCCCACCCCAATGCGGACAAGCTGCGGCTGCTCAAGGTCGATGACGGGTCGGGCACGCCCTGGCAGGTCGTCTGCGGCGCGCCCAATGCGCGTCAGGGCCTCGTCGGGGTGTTCGGGCCTCCCGGGACCTATGTCCCCGGCCCCGCCTTCACATTGAAGCCCGCGAAAATCCGCGATGTCGAAAGCTTCGGCATGATGTGCTCGTACCGCGAACTCGAAATGGGTGAGGATCACGACGGCATCATCGAACTGCCCGAAGACGCGCCGGTCGGCACCAGCTTTGCCGATTACGCCGGACTCGACGATCCGGTGATCGATGTTTCGGTGACGCCCAACAAGCAGGATTGCATGGGCGTGCGCGGCATCGCGCGTGACCTTGCGGCGTCGGGGATCGGCACATTGAAGCCCTTGGTTATCGCCGATGTGGCGCGCGTGGGCGCAGGGCCCGATGTGCGCACCGAGGATGCGGACGGTTGCCCGGCATTCTACGGCTGCACCGTCAAGGGCGTCACCAATGGCGTCGCACCCGACTGGATGCAGGCGCGGCTGAAGGCCGTGGGGCAGAAGCCGATCTCGACGCTGGTCGATATCACCAACTATGTGATGATCGATCTGGGCCGCCCGCTGCACGTCTATGACATGAGCACGCTCTCGGGCGGGCTGGTCGCGCGCAAGGCGAAGGACGGCGAAGAGGTGCTCGCGCTCAACGGCAAGACCTACACGCTGGATGCCAGCATGACCGTGATCGCCGACGCGGCCCAAGTCCACGATATCGGCGGGATCATGGGCGGCGAACATTCGGGCGTCGCCGAGACCACGACCGACGTGCTCATCGAGTGCGCCTATTTCGACCCCGAGCATATCGCGCGCACCGGGCAGAAGCTGATGCTGACCTCTGACGCGCGCCAGCGTTTCGAGCGCGGGGTGGACCCTGCGTTTCTCGACGATGGGCTGGCGATTGCCACCGCCTATGTCACGCAATTGTGCGGCGGCACGGCGAGCGAGATCACCCGCGCCGGGGCTGCTCCGGCTGAGCCGCGCACGGTATCCTACGACCCGGCCTATTGCGCCGCGCTCGGCGGCATCGATGTGGCGGCGGACGAGCAGAAGGCGATCCTCAAGCGCCTGGGCTTCGGTATCGACAGCAGCGCTACCCCGTGGACCATCACCGTCCCGACATGGCGGCGCGATGTCGCAGGCAAGGCGGACATCGTCGAGGAAGTGGTGCGGATCACCGGGATCGATGCGATCCCCTCGACCCCGCTGCCGCGCCCGCCCGGTGTCGCCAGGCCCACCGCCAGCCCCGCGCAGCTGCAGGAGCGGCGCGTGCGCCGTCTGGCGGCGGCGCGCGGGCTCAACGAGGCGGTCAACTGGTCGTTCATTTCGGAAAAAGAGGCCGCACCCTTCGGCGGCGGCGACTGGACGCTCGCCAACCCGATCAGCGAAGACCTCAAGGTCATGCGGCCCTCATTGCTTCCCGGCTTGCTCTCTGCCGCCAAGCGTAACCTTGATCGCGGCGCGGGCTCGGTGCGGCTGTTCGAGATCGGACGGCGCTATTTCAAGGCAGAGGACGGCACCAGCATCGAGCGCGCGACGCTCGGCATTGTGCTTGCGGGCGACAAGATCAGCCGCGACTGGCGTGGCGGCAAGGCGCAGGCCTTCACCGCTCATGACGTCAAGGCCGAAGTGCTCGCGCTGCTCGATGCGGCGGGCGCGCCAGCCGCCAAGCTGATGGACTTTGCACCCGATAGCGCAGGGCCGGGCGATCACTATCACCCCGGCCAGGCGGCGACACTGCGGCTTGGGCCCAAGAACGTGCTCGCCGCCTATGGCACGCTGCACCCCGGAACCGCCAAAGCCTTCGGCTTCAAGCCGGTGCACGGGGCGGTGATGGTCGCCGAATTGTTCCTCGACGGGATTCCGCTCAAACCGCGCGGTTCTGCGATGCGCGAGGCCTTCGCGCCCCCCGCGCTGCAGGCCGTGACCCGCGACTTCGCGTTCCTCGTCGATGCTGGCGTGCCGGCGGGTGATCTGGTGCGCGCAGTCAAAGGCGCGGACAAGAAGCACATCACCGATGCCCGCGTGTTCGACAGCTTCGCAGGCGCCGGCGTGCCCGAAGGCAAGCTCTCACTCGCGATCGAGGTAACGCTGCAGCCGGTGGACAAGAGCTTTGCCGACGAGGAGCTGAAAGCCATTGCCGACGCGATCGTCAAGGCGGCGGCGAAACTCGGGGCGGAGCTGCGTGGCTGATCTGGTTTCCCTCCGCTCGGACACGCTGACCGCCACCATCGCCCCGCTGGGCGCGGAGCTTTGGTCGCTGGCCGATGCGAAGGGCCGCCAGCTGATGACCGATGCGGACCCGGCGTTCTGGACGGGACGTGCGCCCTTGCTGTTCCCGATCGTCGGTGCGCTGGCAGGGGACCGGTACCGGCTGGACGGGCAGACCTATGCGATGGCCAAGCACGGCTTTGCCCGGCGGTCGGAGTTTGCGCTGCTCGAGGCGGACGCGCAAAACGCACTCTTCCGGCTGGAGGCCAGCGAGGCGACGCGCGCGCACTATCCGTTCGATTTCAGGCTCGACATGCACTTTGCGCTCGAAGGCGCGACGCTGGCGATGACCGCGACGGTCAGCAATCAGGGCGATGTGCCGATGCCGTTCAGCTTCGGCTATCACCCCGCCTTCGCCTGGCCTTTGCCTTTTGGCGGCGCGGCGGAGGATCACCGCGTGGTGTTCGAACGCGACGAGCCCGCGCCCATCCGGCGGCTGGATCTGGCGACGGGTCTGGTCTTGCCCGAAACGCAGCCCAGCCCGGTGGTGGGCAACATCTACGCGCCCACTCACTCCGATTTCGAAGCCGATGCGCTGATCTGGGACCAGCTCGCCAGCCGATCGCTCATATATGGCGTCCCCGGCCAGCCGCGCCTGCGCATCGATTTCCCCGATACGCCGATGCTGGGAATCTGGCAGAAGCCCGGTGCGCGCTATCTGTGCATCGAACCTTGGGCCGGGATTGCCGACCCGCTCGGTTTCTCTGGCGATTTCACGCAAAAGCCCGGGGTGATGACGCTCGCCGCGAACGCACAGCAGCGTTTGCGGATGGATGTGACGCTGCTAGAGAGCTAGCCGTCCCCCACGGTCCCCTGCGAAGGCAGGGGCCCATCACCGGACCGTCCCGCCAGACGCAACCATAAGAACACGGACGCCCGGCTTCCCAGGTTTCCGTAATAATCAGCAAAGCCCCCGATATGACCGCCCTCAACCGCCGCACCTTCGCCATCATCTCGCATCCTGACGCGGGCAAGACCACGCTCACTGAAAAGCTGCTGCTGACCGGCGGCGCGATCCATCTGGCGGGCGAGGTCAAGGCACGCGGCGCTGCCCGACGCGCCCGGTCGGACTGGATGAAGATCGAACAGCAGCGCGGCATCTCGGTCACCTCGTCGGTGATGACCTTCGAGCGCAAGGGCATCACCTTCAACCTGCTCGACACGCCGGGGCATGAAGACTTCTCCGAAGACACCTATCGCACGCTGACCGCGGTCGATTCGGCGATCATGGTGATCGACGCCGCCAAGGGTATTGAACCTCAAACGCGCAAACTGTTCGAGGTCTGCCGGCTGCGCAGCGTTCCGATCATCACCTTCGTCAACAAGGTCGACCGCGAGGGTCGCGATCCGTTCGAATTGCTCGACGAGGTCGCAGACGCGCTCGCGCTCGACGTGTGCCCGATGAGCTGGCCGGTCGGCATGGGCGGGCAGTTCGAAGGGGTTTACGACTTCGCGCGCAACCAGCTGATGCAGCCCAGCGGGCCAAGCCGCGAATATGACGACAAGCCCGCGCAGTTCACCGGCATCGACGACCCGAAGCTCGCCGATGTGTTGTCGGCGCAGGCACTCGCGCGGCTGACCGAGGAGGCCGAGCTCGCCCAGGGCGGCTATGCCAGCTTCGATCTGGAGGCCTATCGCCATGGCGACCTGACCCCGGTCTATTTCGGATCGGCGCTCAAGCGCTTCGGCATCGAGGAGCTGATCAACGCCATCGCCGATCACGCCCCGCCGCCGCGCAGCCAGCCTGCGCAGCCCGAAGCTGTCGAGCCGACCCGCAAGGACGTCACCGGCTTCATCTTCAAGGTGCAGGCCAATATGGACCCGCAGCACCGCGACCGCATCGCGTTCATGCGGCTGGTATCGGGCACGTTCAAGCGCGGCATGAAATTGGTGCCCTCGGGCCATGGCAAGCCGATCGCGGTGCATTCGCCGATCCTGTTCTTCGCGCAGGACCGCGAGCTGGCCGACGAGGCTTTGCCCGGCGACATCATCGGCATCCCCAACCACGGCACGCTGCGGGTGGGCGACACCCTGTCCGAAAAGAACGACGTGCGCTTCACCGGCCTTCCCAACTTTGCGCCCGAAATCCTGCGCCGTGTGCAGCTCAAGGACCCCACCAAGACTAAGCAATTGCGCAAGGCATTGGATGACCTGTCCGAAGAGGGCGTGATCCAGGTGTTCTACCCCGAAATCGGCAGCCAGTGGATCGTCGGCGTGGTCGGCCAGCTCCAGCTCGAGGTGCTGATCAGCCGTCTCGAGGCCGAATACAAGGTCGAGGCGGTGCTCGAGATGTCGCCGTTCGATACCGCGCGCTGGATCACCGGCCCTGCCGATGCGCTCGAGGCGTTCAAGCGGATCTCGATGAACAACCTGGCCAAGGACCGCGACGGAAACCCGGTGTTCATGGCGCGTTCGGCCTGGGACATCGGCTATCAACAGGAAAAGAATCCCGACATCGCGTTCAGCGCCACGCGCGAGCGTTGAGGGGACTGTTGCGACGGCGTGCTCCGCGCTAGAGCAGGCTATGCAGTCGCGCACCAAGGTCTCTCCCGACACCATCAAGCACATCGTCGAAGAGGCGAGCACCATCGCCGTCACCGCTTTTGCGCGCGCCGGGGGCGATCTGCAGGTGTGGGACAAGATGCCTGGCGATCCGGTGAGCGAGACCGATCTTGCCGTTGACAATTTCCTGCGTGATCGCCTCGGCGCGCTGGTCCCCGATGCCGGCTGGCTGTCGGAAGAGACCGCCGACGACGTCTCGCGGCTCGATTGCAGCCGGATCTGGCTGGTCGATCCGATCGACGGCACCCGCGATTTCGTGCGCGGTCGCAACGGCTGGGCGATATCGGTCGCGTTGGTCGAGGACGGGCACGTGGTGATGGGCGTGCTCGCCGCCCCTGCGCGGGGCGAATACTGGATCGGCGCGCGCGGTCGCGGCGCGTTCCTCAACGGCAAAAGGCTGAAGGCGAGTCGGCGTCAAAGCTTCGCGGGATCCCGCGTACCCACCGACAGCCTGCCCAAGGCGGATGTCGACCTGACCGTGGTCGAAAAACCCAACAGCATCGCACTGCGCATGGCGATGGTCGCCGACGACCGCGCCGATCTGCTGGCGACGCTGCGCTGGGGCTATGAATGGGACATCGGTGCCGCCGCGATCATCGCCGAGGAAGCCGGCGCGCGGGTGACCGACGCGCTGGGCGGCGAACTGCGCTTCAACAAGCCGCGCGCCAATGCCTTTGGCGTCCTGTGCTGCGCGCCGGATATCCATGACGCTGCGGTCGAGCGGTTGCGCGAACGCGCGGTGCGGTTGTCCGCAGGCGGGGGGTAGAGCGAAACTCTCTCCACTCCCGCAGGCGGGAGGGGAGAGGGCTTGCCGCTCAAATCGTGGCGATGCGCTTGACCACGCCTTCGTGGTCGTCGTCACCCGCGCCGGTGTTCAGATCACCAATGTCGATCCAGCACAGGTCGTGATGGGTGAGCACCCGGCCGTCATGCGCGCGGATCGAAATCGGCTGGATCGCGCGGCGGTCGCGCTCGTCGACCAGCACCGGGTTCGATGGCACGCCGCTTTCCCACTTCTCGCCCCACTGACGCAGCGCGATCATCGTCGGCAGCAGGTCCAGCCCCTTGTCGGTCAGCCGGTATTCGATCTTGCGGCGGTCGTCGACGCATGGGGCGCGCTTGAGGATGCCGCTTTCGACCAGCCGGGTCAGCCGGTTGGAGAGGATGTTCCGCGCGATGCCAAGCTCCTCGAGGAATTCCTCGAAATGGTGCAGCCCGTTGAACGAGGCGCGCAGGATCATGAACGACCATCGCTCGCCCATCGTCTCCAGCGCCTGCGGCAGGCTGCAACAGGCAGCGATCTCGGCAAGCGGTTCGCGCAGTTTGGCAGGAGGGGTCTGGGTCATGGTCATTCAAATCCGTTGCAGGCTGCCATCTTTATCCAAAATTGCAGCAAAGCCAATGAAAATTCAGTTTCTAGTTGCAACTCGAAACCTATTTATGTAGGTAGTGATTCGCAACCTAAATTACACCCCCCGGTTTTCCTCCCCCCGGGACATTGCTGAAAGGACAAACCTCATGCCCCGTTTTACCAAGGCCCTCACCCAGATCGTGTTCATCGCCGCGGCGTCGCTCTCCAGCATGGTAATGCTGCAGGCCAGCACCGCCAGCGCCCAGACCCCCGGCGCCAGCTATTTCAGCGCGGAGCTTGCCGCTCCGGTCGAAAAGACCACCAAGATCATCCAGGGCGTGGTGTGGCAGTGCGAAGGCACGGTCTGCTCGGGTTCGAAGGCGACCTCGCGCCCGGTCAATGCCTGCACCCGCCTCTCCCGCAAGATGGGTGAGGTGACCGCCTTTACAACCCGCAGCGAGCCGATGGCCCAGGAAGACCTGGCCGCCTGCAACGCCAAGGGCTGACCCGCCCGCTTTCTTCCAGCTGGTCGGCGGCGCCCGCGGTTCTCCCACATCCTGGGTGTCCGCCGACCGGCAAACCTTGCGCGCCTGTGCAGACCCTTTGATGGCCCTGCCCGCTTGCCCTGCCCCCGGCCTTTCGGCGAAACGGGGCATGACCCTGCACAGGCGCGTTTTTCTGTTGCATTTGAAGGCAAAGCACCGACATTCAGATGGTGCTGAGACAATATGAACTGGTCGAACGGGTCAAGGAGTACGACCCCGATGCTGATGAGGCGTTGATCAATCGCGCCTATGTGTTTTCGGTCCAGAAGCACGGCAGCCAGAAACGCGCCAGCGGCGACCCGTATTTCAGCCACCCCATCGAGGTGGCAGGTCTCATGACCGACCTGAAGATGGATGTCGAAACCATCATCACCGCGTTGCTGCACGACACGGTCGAGGACACGCTGACCACGATCGAGGAGATCGAACGCATGTTCGGCCCGAAGGTCGCCGAGATGGTCGATGGCGTAACCAAGCTCTCCAAGATCGAGGCGCAGACCGAAAACGAGCGCGCCGCGGAGAACCTGCGCAAGTTCCTGCTCGCGATGTCCAACGACCTGCGCGTGCTGCTGGTCAAGCTCGCCGACCGGCTGCATAACATGCGCACGCTGCATTTCATTTCAAGCGTCGACAAGCGCAAGCGCATCGCGCGCGAGACGATGGATATCTTCGCCCCGCTCGCAGAGCGCGTCGGCATGTACGAATATATGCGCGAGATGCAGATGCTGGCGTTTCGCGAGCTCGAACCCGAAGCCTATGACACGATCGTCGGGCGGCTCGACCAGATCAAGGCCAATGCCGAAAACCAGGTCGAAAGCATCGCAGAATCGCTCAAGACCGAGCTTGGCGCACACGGTCTGACGGCGGACGTCAGCGGGCGCGAGAAGCACCCTTATTCGATCTGGCGCAAGATGGCCGAACGCCACGTCTCGTTCGAGCAGATGACCGACATCATCGCCTTTCGGGTGCTCGTCGACAGCATCGACGATTGCTATGCCGCGCTTGGCCATATCCACCGCAAGTGGAAGATGATCCCCGGCCGGTTCAAGGACTATATCTCCACCCCCAAGCGCAACGGCTATCGCTCGCTTCACACCGCGATCATCCATGGCCGGTCGATGCGGGTCGAGATCCAGATCCGCACGCATGAAATGCACCGCCAGAGCGAATACGGCCTGGCGGCACACTGGGCGTACAAGCAGGGCGGCACCCGGCCAGATGGCCAGGCCGGCTGGATCCGCGACCTGATCGAGATTCTCGACACCGCGCAGGATGCCGACGAGTTGCTCGAGCATACCCGCATGGCGATGTACCAGGACCGCATCTTCGCCTTCACCCCCAAGGGCGCGCTGCACCAGCTGCCCAAGGGCGCGACCGCGGTGGACTTTGCCTATGCGGTGCACACCAATCTGGGCAATCAGGCGGTGGGCGTGCTGATCAACGGACGCAACGTTCCGCTGCGCACCGCGCTGTCCAACGGCGATATCGTCGAGATCCTCAAGTCCGAAGGCCAGGAGCCGCAGACCAGCTGGCTGGGCTTTGTCACCACCGGCAAGGCGCGCGCGGCGATCCGCCGCTATGTCCGCGACAAGGAGCGCGAAGAGACCGCCGCGATGGGCCGGGTGATCTTCGACGAGATTGCCGGGCGGCTGCCGGTCAAGATCGGCAAGAAGGCGCTCAAACAGGCGCTCGAGCGGCTGGAGATGGAGGACGAGACCGATCTTCTCGTCGCGATCGGCACCAACCAGATCACCGACCAGGATCTGATGGACGCGCTGGTCCCCGGCAGCAGCAACGAGATGACCGCGCTGCGCGAGTTCCCGCGCCAGGACCGCGCGATCTCGATCCGCGGGCTGACCCCGGGCGTCGCCTTCCAGCTGGCCGAATGCTGCCACCCGGTTCCGGGCGACCGCATCGTCGGGCTGCGCCGCCAGGGCGAGCATATCGAGGTTCACACCATCGATTGCCTCAACCTTGTCAGCGGAGTGGATGCCGACTGGATCGACCTGTCATGGGAAAGCGATTCCGAAGGCGCGACCGCGCGCATCCGCGCGATCCTCTACAACCGCCCCGGCACGCTCGCCGACATGGCGGGCATCTTCAGCCACCACAAGGCGAACATCGTCAACCTCAAGCTGACCAATCGCGACCAGCCGTTCCACACCTATGAATCCGACCTTGAGGTGCACGATGTCGCGCATCTGATGCAGATCATCATGGCGCTGCGCGCATCGGAATCGGTAGCGCGCGCAGATCGCATCTAGCGAGCCGGATCTAGCGCACGGCCAGACCGCCGCCGCAGATGATGGCGTTCGTGCCGGTCTGGCGTACGGTGCAATCGGGCTTGCCGCCGATCTGGATATCGGCATCGCCCTTCACCGCGATCCGCGCCGGGCCGTTCACCGTCAGCCGTGCGCGCACCGGGCCCTCGCCGATGAATTCGAGCGCGCCGAGCGTCAACCCGCCGCCTTCGATCAATCCCTCACCCAGCATCACCGCACGTGCGCGCGCTGCGGTGCCGCCGACCTTGAGGCTGCCGTTGCCGTTGACGTTGATCGCCATCGCATCCGCGCTGACCGAGCCGATCTCGACCGATCCGTTGCCATCCATCGTCGCGCTGGGCCTCGCGCCTGCCAGCCGGTCGATCCGCGCGCTGCCATGACCCAGCACGGTCAGCGACTGCACCGCGCGGGCGCTCAGCCGCACCAGCGGCAGCGTATCGGGCAAAGCCGCGCGCTTGCGCGCCTCCACCGGGGCGTTGCGCCGTGCGCGACGGATGTACAGCGTGCCGCCCTGCACCTTCAGGCTCAACGCCTCCAGCGCGCGCGGATCGCCGCTGGCCAGCGCAAAGGGCGCGGCGTCAGAGCTGATCTCGACCGCGACATCGCCCTCGATGCGGACCTTGTCGAACCCCGACAGCGTGAAGCGCCGTTCGGCCGCCTCGGCACTGCCCAGCCCGGCAAGACAGCCCGGCAGCGCCGCCAGCGCGATCACAAGGGCCTTCATACGCGCGCTTCCCCCATCTCGATCCACCCCAGAAAACGGGGAGTCTTGGGCATATAGCGGTTGTGGCAGTCGCTCAAGCGGAACCCCTGCGCGCGAAACGCCTCGCTGACCGGCCGGGTGAGATGGCAGCCGCCTGCGATCTTTTTCCACGCCGGCTCGATGCGCTGCTGCCAGCGCGCCGGTCCCGCATCGGGCGCAGCGCCATGCTCCAGGAACAGGATGGTGCCGCCGGGCTTGAGCACCCGGCGCATCTCGCCCAGCACGGCGCGCGGGTCCTGCACCGAACACAAGGTGAAGGTGGTCAGCACGGTGTCGAAACTTGCATCCGTGAAGGGCAATGCCTCGGCGATACCGGGGCGGAAATCGACGTCGAACCCGCGCGCCTGCGCCTTGGCCCGCGCGGTGTCGAGCAGCTGCGGCGAGGGATCGACGCCCGATAGCCGGGTGATCCGCGACCGGTCATAATGATCGAGGTTGATCCCGCCGCCACAGCCCAGTTCGAGCACCTCGCCGGACGCGCGCGGCACGATGCGGCTGCGCGCCTTGGCGACCGCGGGCTGGCCGCAGCAGAAGGTGATGAGCCGCGGCATGATGTGCCGGTCCCAGAAACCGGGATCGGCCTGTGGCTGGCTGCTGGCTTGCGATGCGCTCAAATCGACCTCCCCGGCGCGGCGCCTGCGACACCGCTCTGCGGGAGACATTCTAGCAAGCCAGCACCGTGCGCAACGGCTTTCGCGCACGCGCGCCGCAGGGCTGCTGCATCAGCCGCAGGTCAGCGTGCCCGGACCCATCGTGCTGCTCATGCACTTGGCCTTGCCCTTGATGGTGACATCGCCCGATCCCATCAGGCTGGCATCGACCACGCCATCGGACTGCATCGTCACATCGCCCGATCCTGCGATCGACACATCGACGGCATCGCTGCGGAAATTCTCTCCCTTCACGCTGCCCGAGCCTGCGATCGAGATATCGGTCGAATCGGCGCTGCCCGCCAGCCGCAGCGATCCGCTCCCCGCGATCGAGCCATCGAGTTCCTTCGCAGTCAGTCGCCCGACCGCGGCATCGCCCGATCCTGCCACAGTGAGCTTGACCTCATCGCCCTCCATCCGGTCGACATTGGCCGAACCCGATCCGGCGAGCACCAGCCCGCGCAAGGCTGGCGCGCTGACCGCGATCATTGCCTCGCCGGAATCTCCCAGCGTCCATCCGGAGGACTTGCGGCGGATGCGCAGCTCACCGTCGCGCACCTTGAACTGCAAGGTCTTGAGCGCCTGAGCGTCTCCGGTGGCGCTGACTGCATGCTCGCCCTGCGTGACGAAGGTGAGGTTATCGGGCCCGGCAAGCGTGATCCGGTCGAACGGTTCGCCCGACCAGCTCGACGCCCAGTCGCCGCTGTCCGATTCCTTGCCTGCCGATTCTTCCATGTCGGCGATGAAATCGAACTCGGCAGCATCCGACATCTTCCACGCGCCGATGGCGACGACGCCGACGATCAGGACAACAACGGGCTTCCAGTTCACGGCCATTTCGGCGACTCCATCGCATGTGTATTGCTGTATTAATACACAGCGGCCATCAGGATGCAAGCTGTTCCGGCACGTCTTCTTGGCTCGACGCGCGCGCCACTTGTGATTAGACGTAAACTCCTTCCGGGGACGCACGCATCGGGCAGGAAAGGCGCAGGTCATCAGCAAGATCGGGATGCAGGAACTGGCCGAGCTGGCGGGGGTATCGGTTTCGACCGTTTCGCGCGCGCTGGCGGGCAAGACGATTATCAACGCCAAGACACGCGAGCGGGTGGTCGAACTCGCGCGCGCGCACGGTTTCAAGCCAAACCAGGCCGCGCAGAACCTGCGGCTGCGCCGCGCGCAGGCGATCGGCGTAGTCATTCCGATGGGCCACGAGATCGACCAGCACCCGTCCGATCCGTTCTTCATGACCATGCTGGGCCATCTCGCCGATGCGCTCACCGACCGCAATTTCGATCTTTTGCTCTCGCGGGTCATCCCCTCGGGCGATGACTGGCTCGACGACCTGCTCGATTCCGGACGGGTCGATGGCGCGATCGTCATCGGCCAGTCGGACCAGACCGCAGTGCTCGATGCCGCAGCCGCGCGGCATCGCGGGCTGGTGGTGTGGGGCGCGCAGGTTCCGGGGCAGAAGCACGTGTCGGTGGGGTCGGACAATGTGCTGGGCGGGCTGATCGCCGGGCGTCACCTGATCGCGCGCGGCAAGCGCAAGCTGCTGTTCCTGGGCAACCCCAGCCCGCCCGAGTTTGGCCAGCGCCAGCAAGGGTTCCTGCAGGCAAGCGCCGAAGCCGGGCTGGCCGACGATGTCTACACCCTGCCGATCCACCTGACATCGGAGGCGGCCTATGCCGCCGCCAGCGCGTTTCTGGACGAGCACCCCGGCATCGACGGAATCTTTGCCGCGTCTGACGTGGTGGCGATGAGCGTGCTGCGCGCGCTTGCCGAACGGGGCCTTGCCGTGCCCGGCGATGTCGCGGTGATCGGCTATGACGACATCATGCTCGCCGCGCACACCAGCCCGCCGCTGACCACGATCCGGCAGGATCTGGAGAAAGGCGCGCGGCTGCTGGTCGACATGCTGTTCCGCCAGATCGATGGCGAGACCTGCGAGTCGGTCCAGCTCGAGCCGCAACTGATCGTGCGCGCCTCAAGCTGAGCTGTCGTGCGGTCTATTTGAAGACCGCCCTGGTCACCATGAACCCTGCCAGCGCCGACGAGCCGGTGAGGAATGTGCCCCAGATGATGTCGAGCACGGTGATCTTGGTGCTCCACACCGCCAGCGTCGCCTGGTTGGTGAGATCATAGGTCATGTAGCAGAAGAAGCCAAGCAACGCGCCGTTGACCAGCGCGGTCTGCCAGCGGCCATCGGCTAGCGCCGGGCCGATCGCGAAGATCTGGATTCCCAGGATATACAGCACATAGAACACCACCGCCGGGGCCAACCGGAAAGAAGGCGCCAGCATCTCGCCCAGGATCGGCTGATACAGCCGCGGCGCCATGGTCTTCAGCCAGACACTGTCGATCAGCGCAAAGGCAAGGCCGGTGGCAAGATAGGCAACGATGTAGCGGAACATGGATGGGCTTTCGTGCTGCGGTCGCCTGATGCCATCGGGCCTGCTGCGACCTGGTCCGGGGTCATGCCAATAGTGGCACATCCGGGCCGCGCCCACCACCGGCAGATCGCCGCTCCGCTTGCATCACCTCATGCGTCGAGATCGGTCCGCCGCTGCTGGAGATCCGCCCTGAGCGCCTGCTCGCGCTTCTGGTCCTGCACACGCCCGCGGCGGTGCTTCTGCCGCACCGAATTGTAACGGAAAAAGGCGATGGTGCCTGCAATGGCAAGGCCAAGCAGCAGTGCCAGCCCATAGGCCATGAGCGTTCTGGTATCGATGTGGAAAATCCCTCGCGGCGGCAGAAATGCGCCGCAGTCAGTCTACGCGGCGCAGGGGCCATCGTTCCTGTGGCGCTACCATATAGCTGCGGCACGTTGCTAGACGAGATCGAGCGCCTTGAGCGCAAAGGCCACGCGCTCGGCCCGCCATAGGTCACGCGTTTCGCGATCGGCGGGGCCCCAGTGGTTGCCGTCGCGATCAAGACGGAGGGCAACGGCATTGTCCGGGTGCGCCGCCCGCAGCCGGGCGACATATTTCAGCACCCCGCTCCATGGAATGCGCACATCGGCGAGCGAGGCGGTGAGATAGACCGGGGGAAGCTTGCGCGCCGGGACATTCTGATAGGCGCACAGGCGCAGCACCCGGGCGAAGGCCGCGGGATCCTGGATGACATCGCCGACTTCGGAGGTTTCGGTGGCGGAAAGCGGCCTCTCCGGGTCGAGCAGCGCGTTCAGGACATCGACATAGGGCACGTCGGCCATCACCCCTGCCCACACATCCGGCGCGCGGTTCAAAGCTGCGCCGACCAGCCATCCCCCGGCGGATCGCCCTGTGCTGACGATCTTGCCGGGCGGGACGATGCCCTGCGCCACCAATGCCCGGGCGCAGGCGATGAAGTCATCGACCGGTTTGCCGCGCGCCTCCCCGCGCCCGGCATCGTGCCATGCCCCGCCCAGATCGCCGCCGCCGCGGACATGGGCAATCACATAGGCCACGCCGCGCGTCAGCAGGCTGAAGCGCTGGGTATCGAAGTCGGGATCGGACGGGACGCCGTAGGCGCCGTAGCCATACAGCACCGCCCCGTGCAGGGGGCCTGTGCGCGGGCGGATCATCGACATCGGGATGATCGTGCCATCGGGCGAAGTCGCCTGCAGACGCTCGGCAAGGTAGAGGCCTGATGCTGCGGTGCCCGCTTGCAGCTTCTTGAGCGCGCCTTCTGCAAAACTGTATTCATACAGCGCCTTGGGCTGCGCAAATGTCTCGACCCCCAGCCGCAGCTGTGCAGGCTCGGGCTCGCGATTGGCCTCGGGCCCCGCGGTCCAGCGGTCGAAGCCGACCACCGCCACCGGCTCGGGAATGTCGATGATTCGCCATGTGGCGCTGGCCCGGTCGAACACCCGCACCCGGCTGTTCCCTTCATGGCGCTCCGCCACGACCAGATGACGGCGGAATGCCTGATGCCATGCAAGGCCGGTTCGATCCTGCGCCGGAACCAGCTCGCTCCACCGGTCCGGCTGGTCCAGCGGCGCGCTTACGAGGCGGAAATTGGGGTGAGTGTCGTTGGTGAGAATATCGAGCGCATCGCCGCCGCCATGATCGACGGCATAAAGCCTGCCGGCCCTCCGCGCGCTTACCAGTCGCACAGAGTCGGTGTTTTCGCGGTCGACAAGCCGTGCTTCCGTGGTGTCGACCGAGCTCGAGTGGATTACGGCAAAGCGGCCCGAGCCGGTCTGCCGGATTTCGATGAAGAAGCCAGGGTCGGCTTCCTCGTGGATGATCGGCGCCCCGACCTGCGGCCGTCCCAGCCAATGGATGCGCGCCCGCCACGGCCGCCCCGACGCATCGACCTCGCCATAGATGACCCCGCGGCCATCGGCGGTCCAGACCAGCCGCTCCGAGGTGATCTGCACTCCGACATCGCGCACCACCTCGGTCCGCATCTGGCCCGTCGCGATGTGCTTGAAGCGGATGTCATGATGTTCGGGCACGGCAACCGTGGCAAACGCCAAGGTTGCGTCGTCGGGCGAAATTCCCCAAGCCACGACATTGCCGATCGCCTTGCCGTCGGCATCGGTCTCTGCGGCATCGAGCAGCAATTGCCGGGCACCGCTGGCAAGATGGATCCGCCAGAGCTGACGGCGGCCTTGCGACCAATCGCTCCAATAGCCGTATGCGCCGTCGGGCACGGGCGCAGGGTCGGATGGGGGCGGGCTGGCGGCATCCGCCTCGGCGCGCAGCCGACGGGTGAGCGCTTCCAGCCGAGCCATCACCTGATGGGCTGAGGCGTCGAATTTAGCCCTCAGCCGGATCACCTGCGGATCATCCAGCGCTGCATCGTCCAGCCAGCCGAATGGGTCGGTCAGGGTGACGCCGTGGATGATGCGGGTGCGCCCGCCTGTCGCCGCTGTCTCACCTGCCGCGGCCCAGACCGGGCCGGCAAGACCGCTCAAGCTGGCGGCCACTGCCAGGCCGCGCAGCAGTTCGCGCCGGTCCAGAGAGCTTATCGTGCCGATATCTGTGGGGGACAAAGGAATCATCGCGCTGCTCCAAGGTTGATGGAGCCTGCAAGTGCGCTGAACACTCTTTCGAGTGGGAATTATGCCGTGAACGGACAGATCGATCCTGCGAACGGACCCGTCAGACGATCAATGCGCGCAAACTTTGTGAGCCTGTCCGGCTGAGCGCAACAGTGGTGCCATCGGTCATGTGCGCGATCAGGCGCCCCGCCCCGGCGGGCTCGGCATAATCGAGGTGGTCGATGTTGATGATCCGCGAGCGGTGGACCCTGATGAAGCGCTGCGGATCGAGCCGCTGCTCGAACTCGCTCAGGCTCATGCGCACCAGATGCGTGTCGGTCAGCGTGGTGACCTCGGCATAATCCTGCGCGCCCGCGATCACGATGATATCGCGCACATGGACCGGCGCGATGTCGTCGCCCTTGCGGGTCAGATAGCGTTCAAGCGGGGGCGCGGAAACGATGGTGACCGGCGCCGCGGACCGCCCGCCACGCACCGCATAGGTGGTGGCGGCAAGCGCCCAGTAGAGCACCAGCCCTTGCAGGTTCTGCCAGATGAACGCGCCTCCGGTTAAGCCCGACAGATCGAACTGCCCACGCTGCACATAGCCGACCAGCGCCAGCGTCAGCGTAACCAGCGCAAACCATGTCGCAGCGAACGCCGAACCGATCAGCACATGGCTGATGATCTGAGCCGGGACAGACAGCCGCATCACATGCCGCTTGATCAGCAGGTGCGCTCCAGCGGCAAGCAAGGCGAGCGGCGCGACATTGGCCAGCGCATTGATGGCGGCATTCCCCAGGCTAGCCTGGGGCACCTGCAGGAACACCGCAAAATACATCAGCCACGCGCCTGCCACTCCGCACAGCCACAGCGTCAGCGCACTGGGTGGCGGAAGCAGGGTTTGGGGTTGCGGCGCGGGGTCCGGGGGCTTCAGCATGGCGCGAGCCTATCATCCGCCCCGGTTTGATCAAGCTGGTGCGGCTGCTTGAACACCGCGTGGCCAACTGTGCGAAATCGCCATGCTGCGCGATTCTCACACTAGTTGGGAAATGCCGCGCTCAACCCTCCATCGGGCTCGGTTGCCAAAGTTCGATCTTGCGCCCGTCGGGATCCATGATGTGTGCGAAGCGGCCATTGGGTGCGGGCGGAAACAGCTTCGCCGGCTGCACCCCCTCGGCGGCGCAGCGCACGAGCATCGCATCGAGATCATCGACCATCAGGTTGAACATGAAGTCCTTTTCCGATGGCGAAAAATAGTCGGTGTCAGCGCTGAAGGGCGAGAAGACGGTGCCGGCTCCCGGGTGCGCGGCGGCGGCATCCGGCGTGAACACCACCCCGCCCCATTCACCGAACTCGAGCCCGAGCACCCGGCGGTACCATGCGCAGGTGGCCGCCGGATCCGCCGACTTGAAGAACAGACCACCCAGTCCCAGAACCCGTGCCATCGTCGCCCCCCAAGATTGCCGTATAAGGCGACCATAGCATGCGGGCAGTTGCGCATCACAAGGAAAAACCCGCCGGCGTTGCCACCGGCGGGTTGGTCCTTTTCCTCCCCAGGAAAACTCTATCGGTTATTCTGACCCATCCGGATTAGCCGAACTGGTTCATGGTGTTGTTGACGCCGCCAGCCTTCAGCGCGGCTTCCCCGGCGAAATACTCCTTGTGCGCATCGCCGATGTCGCTGCCCGACATGTTCTGGTGCTTCACGCAGGCGATGCCCTGGCGCAGTTCCTGGCGCTGCACGCCCAGAACGTAACCCAGCATGCCCGCCTCGCCGAAATATTCCTTGGCCAGGTTGTCGGTCGAAAGCGCTGCGGTGTGATAGGTCGGCAGCGTGATCAGGTGGTGGAAGATGCCTGCGCGCTTGGCACCATCGGCCTGGAAGGTGCGGATGCGCTTGTCGGCGGCGATGCCGAGTTCGGTATCGTCATACTTGGCGTCCATCAGCTGGGCACGGTCGTACTCTGACACGTCGAGACCTTCGGACACCATCGCATCATAGACCTGCTGGCGGAAGTTCAGCGTCCAGTTGAACGACGGCGAGTTGTTGTAGACCAGCTTGGCGTTGGGAATGACCTCGCGGACGCGGTCCATCATGCCGGCGATCTGCTCGACGTGGGGCTTTTCGGTCTCGATCCACAGCAGGTCGGCGCCGTTCTGCAGCGAAGTTATGCTGTCGAGAACGCAGCGGTCCTCGCCGGTGCCTTCGCGGAACTGGAACAGGTTGGAAGGCAGACGCTTGGGACGCAGCAGCTTGCCGTTGCGGTTGATGATGACATCGCCGTTGCGCGCGGTGGCGGGGTCGATTTCCTCGCAATCGAGGAAGCTGTTGTACTGGTCGCCCAGATCGCCCGGCTCGTTGCTGACCGCGATCTGCTTGGTGAGGCCCGCGCCCAGCGAGTCGGTGCGGGTAACGATGATGCCGTCTTCGACGCCCAGTTCGAGGAACGCATAACGGCAGGCGCGGATCTTCGCGAGGAAGTCCTCATGCGGCACGGTAACCTTGCCGTCCTGGTGACCGCACTGCTTTTCGTCCGACACCTGATTTTCGATCTGCAGCGCGCAGGCACCCGCTTCGATCATCTTCTTGGCGAGAAGATAGGTGGCTTCGGCGTTACCGAAACCGGCGTCGATGTCGGCGATGATCGGAACGACATGCGTCTGGAAATTGTCGACCTGCGCAAGCAGCTCCTTTTCCTTTGCGCTGTCGCCAGCGGCACGCGCCTTGTCGATGCCGGTGAACAGCAGGTCGAGTTCGCGTGCATCGGCCTGACGCAGGAAGGTGTAGAGCTCTTCGATCAGCGCAGGCACGCTGGTCTTCTCGTGCATCGACTGATCGGGCAGCGGTCCGAAATCGCTGCGCAGCGCCGCGACCATCCAGCCCGACAGGTACAAATACTTGCGCTTGGTGGTGCCGAAGTGCTTCTTGATCGAGATCATCTTCTGCTGCGCGATGAAACCGTGCCAGCAGCCCAGCGACTGGGTGTACTGCGACGAATCCGCATCATAAGCGGCCATGTCCTCGCGCATGATCTTGGCGGTGTAACGGGCAATGTCGAGCCCGGTGCGGAAACGGTTCTGCAGTTGCATGCGCGCGACCGACTCGGCATCGATGCCGGTCCAGCGACCCTGCTTGGAGCCGATAAGCTGCTCATTTGCGCGGATTTGATCGGTATAGGGCATGGGACGTCTTCCTTCTGCGAATCACGAGGTGTCATAACTTGACATCTGATGATGCGGGAATACGCCCGAACCCCTGCCTATCCTAATGTGCAGTGCAACATTTCGTGTCTTGCCCTATCAGAAAGCGCCAATCCGCCTGTCATGATGTAAATATAATTACAAATGACTGCCTCTTGTGGAAATCGGAAGTCGGCCCAAATCATGCCGCAATTTGTTGCAATGCAGCACGCGCTGCGACGACACCTCCCCGGGTGCTTACAGCAGCCGGGGGGCAATTAAATACAGGATGCCCTCGATGATCTTCAAGACCCTTACCGCCCTGGCTCTGGTCGCCGGCGGCAGCAGCGCCGCCCTTGCACAAAGCGCAGCCCAGCCTTCCCCGAATGCCACAGCAGACACCGCCGACATGGGCCCTGTCGACCTTGCCCAGGCGACGCCATCGCCTGCTCCGGATGCAGCCAAGCCCTATGGCCCCACACCCGAGGAGCTCCGGCTGCTCGCCAAGGCCGCGCGCATGTCGCAATCGGTGTTCGCCAAGGATTTCTACATGACCGTCGGCCTGGGTGCCGGGATGGTGCCCAGCTATGAGGGGTCGAACCAGTACGTGTTCTTCCCCGCGCCGGTCGTCCAGGGCAGCTACAAGGGCTATAATTTCGGCGCGCGCGGCCCCGGACTGTTCGTCGATCTGATCAAGGACCCGGTGCTGCCCAAGGTGGAATATATCGCAGGTCCCGTGATCCGCGCGCGCATCGAGCGCAACAACCGCATCCGCGACGCGGTGGTCAAGCGCCTCGGCAGTCGCCCGATCGCGGTCGAGACCGGTGCCGCCGGCGGGGTCAAGATCAACCGCATCTTCAACCGCTTCGACAGCCTGACCTTCCAGGCTGATGCGGTGTTCGACATTTCGGGCGCGCATTCGGGCGCAATCGTCACCCCGCAGGTCAGCTACAACCGCCTGCTCGGCACCAAGGGCGTGGTCAACATCTCGGCCTCGGCCGATTTGGTCGATGGCGATTTTGCCGATTATTACTTCAGCGTCGACGCCGCGGGCAGCGCGGCATCGGGCCTGCCCCGCTATCGCGCGGGCGGCGGCCTCAAGTCGATCGGCACCAGCGCACTGGTCGGCCTGGACCTTTCGGGCAATGCGCTCGATGGCGGCTGGGGCGTGTTCGTGCTGGGCAGCTATTCGCGGCTGCAGGGCGACATCGCCGACAGCCCGATCGTCGCCATCCGCGGCGATGCAGACCAGTTCTTCGGCGGCATGGGCGTGACCTACACCTTCTGATCGCCTAGAAGCCCTTCTGGTCAGCCTGGCGGCAGGCCGATCACGCTGACCAGGAGGGGGATGTATGGGCCGGACATTACCACGCGCGCTGACCGGGTTTGCAGCGCTGGCGCTGGCCGGCACGTCCGGCTCTGCACTGCCTGCCCCGGCGGGACCCGCCGCGTCCGTCGCAGCGCGGACGCCGCCGGTCAGCCTGCACATCACCCGGTCGTCGGGCGACAGCGTCCAGGCCGAATACCGGCTGGCCCGCCCGACCCGCGCGCTGCATTTCGCGCCCCCGCTCGATGGCTATCGCGCCCGGGACTGGAAGAGCCTGCCGGGTGAATTCCGCTGGGTGCGCGAGGGCGATGGCGAGCGGATCGAACGCACCGACGGCAAGCCGTTCGCGCGGCTGAGCCTCGACATCCCCGTGCGCTACAGCGCGCTCGAAAAGGCCTATGCGCCGTTTTCCCCGTTCAGCGATGGCGGGGTGCTGGTCTATTCGGGGCACTTCCAGGCCTGCCCCGCGCTGCCCTGCAAGGGTACCGAGCCACTCGCCGTGTCCATCGCGGCGGAAGGCGAAACGATCGGGGTGGGCGGCAAGCGCAGCGCGAACACCGCCGCCTTTGTCAGCCGCGAGGAAGGAACGAACGTCTATATCGGCAGCGCCCAGCCGGTCCCCACCTCGGGCTTTCTCGCGATCGTCGACCCGGCGCTGCAACCTGTGCTGCGCGACCATCTGCTCGAATCGCTGCCGCAATCGATGCGCGACTTCGCCGCCATCTACGGCCCGCTGTCGATCACCCCCGAACTCTATGTCTCGCTCGATCCCAAGCCACCATCGGGCACCAGCCTCTCCAGCCAGGGCGGGACGCTGCCCGGCCAGGTGTTCATCCACCTTTACGGCGATGGCTGGCGCAAGCCGATCCGGCTGGGCGATGTGGTGTGGCTCGACTGGTTCTTCGCGCACGAGGCCGCGCATTTCTTCCAGCGCGCGGGGACAAACGACGTGATCGGCCCCGATTCGCAGGCGTGGATCCATGAGGGCGGCGCCGACGCGATGGCGGCGCTGGTGATGCGCGGCCGCAGCGACACCGAACGCAGCTATGTCACCCGGCGCATTGTCGAGGCGCGCAAGGCCTGTGCTGCGGGGCTCGCCGAGGTCGCGCTGAACGCGGCGTCGCGCGCGGGCAAGTTCGATCTACACTATCAGTGCGGCATGCTGATCGCGCTGGCGATCGACGCCGATGTCCGGCGCGGATCGGGCGGTGCCCGCAGCCTGCACGACGTCAACCGCCGCTTCTTCGCCACCGTGCGCGCGGGCACGCCCTGGAACGGCCGCAGCTTTCTCGATGCCGCGCGCCGCACTGGCCTCAGCGCGCCGACGCTGGCCACGATCACCGCGATCACCAGCCAGAAGCTGGCCGACCCCGCCCGGCAGATCGACACGATGCTGCGCCAGGCGGGGATGGATCCGGCTGCGCCCTGACGCGACTCAGTTGCCGCTGATCAGATCGCCCAGCGATCCGAGCGCCGAGCCCTCGCCGCGGTTCGGCCCGCCCCGGCTGCCTGCCGCAGCCAACATCCGTCCGGCGAGCCGCGAGAACGGCAGCGACTGGATCCACACATGGCCCGGACCGCGCAGCCGTGCGAAGAACAGCCCCTCGCCGCCGAACAGCGACGACTTGATTCCGCCGGCCGAGATCAGATCGAAATCCACGCTCGAAGTGAACGCCGCAACGCAGCCGGTATCGACATGCAGCTCTTCGCCGGGCGCCAGCTCGCGCTCGATCAGCGCGCCGCCCATCTGCACGAACACCATGCCATCGCCCTCGAGCTTCTGCATGATGAAGCCCTCGCCGCCGAACAGCCCGGTGAGGATGCGCTTCTGAAAGTGAATGCCGATAGACACGCCCTTGGCCGCCGCCAAGAAGCTGTCCTTCTGGCAGATCAACCGGCCGCCATAACGCGTGAGGTCGAGCGGCAGGATGTTGCCCGGGGTCGGTGCGCCGAAGGCGACGCGCGCCTTGCCCGATCCGGTGTGCGTGAACACTGTGGTGAACAGGCTCTCGCCGGTGACCAGACGCTTGCCCGCGCCGAGCAGCGCCCCCATGAAGCCGCCACCCTGGTTGGCGCTGCCATCGCCGAACACCGTGGTCATCTCGATGCTGGCATCCTTCCACACCATCGCCCCTGCTTCGGCCACCGCACTCTCGCCGGGGTCGAGCTCGATTTCGACGAACTGCAGTTCCTGTCCCTTGATTTCGTAGTCGATTTCGTGCGCGGGCATGATGGGCTCCTGATGGTGGGTGTTGGCGGAAGATTATCGTGCGACTGTGACAGCGGCAATGCAGCGGGTCACAGGGCCAGGACGAATGTTCAGGCGCTAGCTGGACAGATAGACGTACCAGCCGATCAGCAGCACGACGCGCGGGGCAAACGACGAACCCGTCAGCGCCGCCAGCGCGATCGCAACAACCGAGGCGGCACCTCCGCTTGCCAGCGCCAGCAGCAGCGGGTCTGCCGATCCGCGCGCTGCTGCTGCAGGAACCGCGAGCAGCAGCGACCAGCCCGTTCCTGCCAGCACGAAGGCGAAGCGCCGGACAGCAGGCGACATCGGGGTGGTCAGCGCAAGCTTGAGCAGGCCGCGCGCCTCGCTGCGCCCGGCATGCGCGCTGAGGCCAAAGATGAGCAGCAACAGCGCAAGCGGGCTGCCGACATGGCGATAGTCCCCGTACAGACCTGCAAGCGCAGCGGCGGCGGCGAGCAGCAGGAAAAGCCGCCCCGCACCGATCAGCCGGGCCTCTGCTATCACCAGCCCCGCAAGGCGCGATCGTGCAGCTTTTGCGGGGGGTGCATCGCTCTGCGCCGGGGCTGGCGGCCCCGCAGACAGCAGCCGGGCAATCCGCCCCTGCCGGGCCTGGCTGCGTCTCGACCGGTGCGGGCGGTAGATCCCACCTGCGAGCAGCACCAAGGCAAACGCAACGGCGACCCAGCCCAGGCGCGCAGCGACGTAGCCGGGCGCATGCAGCCCGGCCATCACGTCCAGCGCAATCCGCCCCGCGCCGAGATCGCGGGGCGCGCCGATGATGATGTTGCTGTTGTCCGCAGGCTGAGGACCGACAAGCGGACGGACAAAGCCGCCATAATCCAGCATGTTGGCAGCCAGGCTGGATGGCTGGTCCGCAGTTATGATCGGCGCGACGAGCGAAAACATCCAGATGAAGAAATAGCACAGGTCACCCAGCGCACCGCGCAGCCATGGCACCGCATCGAATATGATGCGCAGCGCCGCTAGCCCGATCAAAGCGGGCGCCGCCACTAGCCACAGGGCATAGGCGATCAACCAGGGCTGCCAGGGGCCCGTGACCATCAGCCAGCCCAGGAACCAGCCTGCGACGGTCAGCGTGCCCAGCGACGCGAGCAGCACCGCAGCATCAGCGAGAAATCGCCCCATCAGCATCGCAACGCGCGGCGCGGCGGTCACCTCTTCAACCTGCCAGGGCTGGCGGCGGTTGGTGTTGGCGCGCAGATAGATATAGCCTGCGGGCAGCAGCAGCGTCGTCACCACGATGCCCAGCCACACGCCCAGCACCGGCGAGGTCAGCACCGGAAGCTGATCGTTCACCGCAATCGCGATGCCCTTGCCGCTTTCATCCGATATCATGAAGCGCGCGCCCACGGGCGCGATCAGCAGCAGCAGCCACAGGCCCCAACTGCGCTGATAGCGGATCAGGCTGGTGACGAGCGACGACCGGAGCACCGCGCCGGTTTGCGGCCCTGCAATCATGCCGGCACGACCCTGCCCTGATCGACGCGCAGCACCTGAACCGCTGCCGGAGCCAGCGCATCGGCGAGGTGCGTGGTCATCACCACCACCGCCTCGCGGGCGCGTTCGACGATCAGCTCGCTCAGCCGCGCTGTAGTCTCGCCGTCCAGTTCTGCCGTGGGTTCATCCAGCGCCAGCAGCCGGGGTGCGCCCAGCATAGCCTGCGCGAAAATCAGCCGCCGCCGCATGCCGCCTGAGAAGGTCGAGATGCGGTTGTTGATATCGGCGTGCAGCCCGATCCGCTCGGTGATCGCTCCGAACTGCACATCTGCCTCGCGCGCATCCAGCCCCTTCAGCGCGGCCATGTGCAGCGCGAATTCGCGCGCGGTCAGATCATCGGGCAGTTCGACCGCCTGCGGGGCATAGCCCAATGTGGCGCGCAGCGCCTGCCGTGCGCCCGGCAGCGCGGCGCCATCCCAAGCAACTTCCCCCTTGTTGGGCTTTTCCGCCGTGGCGATCAGCCGCAACAGCGTGGACTTGCCCGCCCCGCTCGGCCCGACCAACAGGGTGAGCCCCACCGGAAAGCTCGCGGAAACCGCATCCAGCACCGTCTTGCGGCCATAGGATCGTGATATCTGTGTCAACTTCAGCATATCGCTGTGTTATAGCGGCAATACAGTGCGCGCAAGCGGATTTCTCTGGTCAAGCCGCACCGGACCCCCTAATCTCCCGCCCATCCCCGGGGAGCCGAGCGGCTGAGAGGTGGGCGTTGCGCCCCACGACCCGTTGAACCTGAACCGGCTGATACCGGCGGAGGGAGGGAGCGGCGTTTTTACCATCCGCCCGCGTCCGCTCTCCCGTCGACCAAGGAGAGTTTACCCATGGCAGATATCCACGCACGCACCGAAATCGGCGTTACCACCGGCCCCATCCGCGGCAGCCGCAAGGTGCATGTTGCCACCAAATCGGGCAGCGGCATCCGCGTTGCGATGCGCGAGATCGATCTCGCCGGTGGCGAGCCGTCCGTCCGCGTCTACGACACCTCGGGCCCGTACACCGACGCAGAAGCGCATATCGACATTTCCGCAGGCCTGCCCGAGCTGCGCCGCGACTGGATCTGGAATCGCGGCGATGTCGAGGTGGTCGACCAGCGCGAGGTCAAGCCCGAAGACAACGGCCAGCTCGGCCCCGATCGGTCGGGCGGCGTGCCCGCCTTCCCCAACGTCCGCAAGCAGGTGCTCCGCGCGAAGCCCGGCATGAACGTCAGCCAGATGCATTATGCCCGCCGCGGCATCATCACGCCGGAAATGGAATATGTTGCCGAGCGCGAGAACCTGGGCCGCGAACGCCTCGCCGAATACAGGCGCGACGGCAACAGCTTCGGCGCCTCGATCCCCGATTACGTGACGCCCGAGTTCGTCCGCGACGAGGTCGCGCGCGGCCGCGCGATCATCCCCAGCAACATCAACCACCCCGAAAGCGAGCCGATGGCGATCGGCCGCAACTTCCTGGTCAAGATCAACGCCAATATCGGCAACAGCGCGGTCGCATCGAACGTAGCCTCCGAGGTCGACAAGATGGTCTGGTCGATCCGCTGGGGCGCGGACACCGTGATGGATCTCTCCACCGGGCGCAACATACACGACACCCGCGAATGGATCCTGCGCAACAGCCCCGTGCCGATCGGCACCGTGCCGATCTATCAGGCGCTGGAAAAGGTCGGCGGCGTCGCCGAGGAGCTGACCTGGGAGATCTTCCGCGACACGCTGATCGAACAGGCCGAACAGGGTGTGGACTATTTCACGATCCACGCCGGGGTCCGCCTCGCCTATATCCCGATGGCGGCCAAGCGCGTCACCGGCATCGTCTCGCGCGGCGGTTCGATCATGGCGAAATGGTGCCTGGCGCATCACAAGGAAAGCTTCCTCTACGAGCATTTCGACGAGATCACCGAGATCATGAAGGCGTACGACATCGCCTATTCGCTGGGCGATGGCCTGCGCCCGGGATCGATCGCCGATGCCAATGACGAGGCGCAGTTCAGCGAGCTCTACACGCTGGGCGAGCTGACCCACCGCGCGTGGAAATCCGACGTGCAGGTGATGATCGAAGGGCCCGGCCATGTGCCGATGCACAAGATCAAGGAAAACATGGAAAAGCAGCTCGAGGTGTGCGGCGAGGCGCCGTTCTACACCTTGGGCCCGCTCACCACCGACATCGCGCCGGGATATGACCATATCACCAGCGGCATCGGCGCGGCGCAGATCGGCTGGTATGGCACCGCGATGCTCTGCTACGTCACGCCCAAGGAGCATCTGGGCCTGCCCGATCGCGACGACGTCAAGGTCGGCGTGGTCACCTACAAGCTCGCCGCGCACGCCGCCGATCTTGCCAAGGGCCACCCGGCAGCGCAGGTGCGCGACGATGCGCTGAGCAAGGCGCGCTTCGAATTCCGCTGGCGCGACCAGTTCCACCTCAGCCTCGATCCCGACACGGCGGAACAGTATCACGACCAGACGCTGCCCGCAGAAGGGGCGAAGACCGCGCATTTCTGCAGCATGTGCGGGCCCAAATTCTGCTCGATGCAGATCAGCCAGGAAGTCCGCGACTTCGCGACCAAGCAGAACCAGGGGGTAGAGGGCTTCATCGCCACCGGGCCGAGCGGGGCGGAGACGGCAGCGGCAAGCAAGGAAGCCGCGCTCAAGGGCATGGCGGAGATGAGCCAGCTTTACGAGGACATGGGCCGCGAGCTGTATCTGGGCGCGGGCGACCGCGAGCATGATTGAGCCGGTGAAGGCCGCGCTGGCAGCCGCATCGCTCGCGGTGCTGCTGCTCGCGGGCTGCGGGTCCGAACCCGCAGCCGAGCGGGCCGCGCCGGGGCCGGATGCTGTGGTCGTGGCGGATGCGCCTCAGGCGGCAGACCCGGCGCCACCAACGCCGCCGATCGCCACTGCGCAGACGCTGACGCTCGAAGGCTTTGGCGGACTGACGATCGGCAAACCGGTGCCCGCAGGCTCGCCCTGGGCCGCGCGCGGCGCGCAGATTTCCGAGGGCTGCACCGAAATCAGCGCGCCCGACTGGCCCGGCGCCTATGCGATCGTCGAGGAGGGCGTGGTCCGCCGCATCACGGTGAGCAACAAGTCCGAGGCGAAACTGCTCGAAGGCATCGGCTCCGGATCGACCGAGGCCGATGTGCGCAAAGCCTTCCCCTCATTCGTCGCCGAGCCGCACAAATACGTCGACGCCCCCGCCAAATACCTCACCCAACCCGGCAACGACCCGCGCCTGCGCTTCGAGATCGACGCCGAGGGCAAAGTCAGCCTGGTTCATGTAGGGATGATGCCGACGCTGGCGTATGTCGAGGGGTGTGCTTGAGGGTTGGGTAGCGGTTGACGAGGACGACGGGAGGCTGGGTCGTGAGCGGGTCGTCAGGCGCTGAACAAGCTATGACTTACAGTGGCCAGCGCCTGTCAAACTTTAAGCGTCACATCACAAAGACTAAAGCTCCCAACTGCCAAAGGGCATGGGCGGATAGACAATTTTGTCATCTCCGAAATACGAATGGACCACTTCGTCCCTGACCTCAAACTCATCTTTTTCAAGGTCGATATCCTTAGCGTAGAGAATGTTTGTGGTGAGCTTTCCGGATTTTATAAACATCTCGATAGCTTCACACCGGCTAGCCGGGGGAGGTGTGAATGCCAACTCCCATAGAAGATCAAGATTTTCTCTGTCATCAGCCACGACATTACAATATTGAATATAGCCTTTTTTTCCAATAAACACACTGTACGTGATGCTGTCTGTAGAAATTCCGCTCAAAAGCAGAATTCCTCTGTTTTCCGATCCATGTTTCGCTACCAGATTTCGGGCAATTTCAGAAATGATATCTGCCATTTCAACCTGCCATTCGGTCATTTCCGTTTCCCCTTTCGCTTCTTTGGAGCTCGAATAGCGCTGGGTCGATTAGGTACTTCAGCAAATTCCGTGCGCCCACCGATATTGTACCAAATGAGAAGCCGATCAGGTCGCCTCGATCCCTTGGGATAAATTATGTCCATGGCCAGACTGACGGGCTTACCCTTGGCTTTGGCATCGAACCACTTTTGTTCGAGGACGCGATACTTTCCGCGATTGATCGATGCGTCCTGCGCGAAATGGTTAAAGGCATCGCGTGGTCCATTGAAGCGGTGCGCAATGAAATGGCCGCCGTCATCCGTCGGCAGCCGGTCCGGCTTACCGGCATTGCGCTGCGCCGATCTAGACCTTGGTGTCCGGGCGTCGATCGAGAGGTCAGGAACTTCAATCCTGTGGGGATCGCCGTTCTCATCCAGCGAAAAGTGGTAACCATTGCGTTCAACCTTCCGCCAACCTGGCGTCCTGACGGGCCGCGCCAGTTCAGGCTTGACGGATGGACGCGGTTTGACCGGTCCTGTAAGGATGGTAGCCTGCGCAGGCGCGCTTCGAGGAATCGGTTTTGGCTTGGGCTTGACCTGACCACCAGTTGATCCTCTCGCGTCCCATGAACCACTGGCACCCCCGCCACCGAAGGAACCCTCGCCCCTAACCGGTCGGCGCGGTGGATGGCCTTGAACATCCACCCGGTGCGGAGGCCTACGAGGCGGCGAGCTTGCCTGTCGTGCCGCACGCCCCTGCCCGCCCGACCCGTAATGCCGCCCGGTGCCGGCAAAGGTGAAACGACCGTTCTCCGGGTCGTGCCAGGGATTGAACTTGCGTTCAATCGCGCGAATCGTTCCCCGATCAGGCCAGCGCCCCGTTCGCAACCATATTGCAAAGCCATTGCGCGTGCCATCCGACGAACCCTGCATAGTGCCGCTCCATAAAGGAAAATCGGCAAGAACATATCAGCAACATTTTCCAACAAGTCAATCGACGGTAGAAAAGCTTGAGCAGGGGAACCCTAAACGACATTGCGTGAATAGTAATGGATACCCACCGTTTCAGTAACTTAGGTCTGGATCAGGCTCGCTGCAGGTTGTCGCCGGCCATCTGCTCCGTTTCGGATGCAATAGCGCTGCAGAGGGTGCTTCTAATCCAGTCGCTGGTTTATGCTCACTCTCGCGGCGCGAAGCTGCAGCAAGAGCCGGGGGCGAAACAGTGAGGCGTATCAAAATAGCTTTGGCGCTGGCGCTCTCCGCCGCCTCGGTCATGACCCCGCCCGCGTGGACCATGGCGCCCAAGGACTCTCAAGCCATGCCGATGGACTTTTCCCATGTCACCAGCCGCGCGCAGGCCGAAGCCCTGGTCAAGCGCGGGGATCTGGTCAGGATACGCTTCTTCCCCAAAAGGTTCGGCGGACGGGCTGATCGGGAGAACATCGGCTATGTCCCTCCGGGCGCGCTGATGATGATCGACTTTGCCAATGACCGGGTCAGCGGGCTGATCGATCTGAAGGCCATCGATCGCCTGGTGGTGGAACCTAAATATCGCGGCAAAAGCATCGTTCCGGTGCAGATCGTCTACATCTGCTCGGGCGAGGGCGAAGCCACGATCGACATGACCCTCAATATCTGGTGAGCGCAGATGCTTGCATTCGCGCACCGGAGCCCCGCTCTGCAGGGCGGCCTGCTTCTGTAGGTGCGCCTCGGGCAGGTGCCGGTACGGGGTTGCCGGTAAACGGTCATCGGGTTCGGGGATCATGACTCGAGACAAGGACCGCCCCGCCAATCCGGCATGCCGGATGACGCGCGAAATCGACCCAGGCGTGCCTCGAACGCCGGACGAAGATATTGGCTTTCGCTCGACCGATATAGGCAGCTTCCTGCCGGAAGCGACGTATCGCGCTGTGCCCATCGTGTGGTTCGTTAGCGCGCTGATGGTCCAGTTTTTCGCGCTGGCATTCCTGCTGTCGTTGCCCGTATCGGCGTCGCGATAGTCGCGCTTTCGACGGTGGTGAGTGTGATGGTCCGCTACTGGACATTCAGGCGCGGCATGTCGCGCGCATCGCGCGCATGGAAGATAGCGACCGATGTCTCTTTGCTGCTGAACTGGGCCTGGTTGTCGGGAATCGCGTTGGTGCGATAGGCGCTGCAGGAGCGAGAACCTCCGTGCGAGGCGCCCCCGTCACCCCACCACGAAGTCCCCCTCGTCCTCGCCATCCCAATACGCCACCCGGCTCGCGCGGACGTGGAGCATGACCAGGCCTTCGGTGTCGATGCCCTGTTCGAACCATCGTTCGAGATCCTTGCTCCAGTGCTTGGCGAACTGCGCCTTGTCGCGCACGATGTCGGCGGTGCCCTCGACCGCGATGAAGATGCCCGGCTTGCCGAACAGCGAGGTATTGCCCTGCAGCGACAAGCCTACCTTGGGGTCGCGCTTGATGTCGTCGACCATGCGGCAGTCTTCCCAGGTGAAGTAATAGCTGTCGCCGTCGTAATCGACCTCGCGGTTGTTGCTCATCGGCCGCCCGCCGATCGCGCCGCCTTCGGCATGGGTGTTGAGCATCGCGAAATCGATGTCCCGCATGGCCTTGGCGATGTGGGTGAGCTGCTGGGCGTGGGTGGTATCGGGCATTGGGGCGTCTCCTGGCGGGTGTGCCAAGGATGCGCGTGACCCGGCGGAAGGTTCCGCGGCGGCTGTCAGCGGACCGGTTTGACCCGCGAGCGGGATCAGGCCAGTTCGATCTGCCGGGGCTCGCTCGCCTGGGCCCGGGGCGCAGCGGTCGGCGCGGAGGCATCGGTTGCGATGGTTGCGGGAATGTCGCTGCCGCGCACGCGTACCGCGCGCCGCATCGCCAGTGCCACCAGCGCGATCAGCAGCAGCAGCGGGGGCGCCATCAGCGAGAGCGGATCGCGGCCGACGCCGGCGATCTCGGGCTCCTGCGCAAAGGCGGTGAACAGGCCATAGCCGGTGCCGACCCAGCACAAGGCGAGCAGCGCGAACTGTTCGATCGGGCGGGTGCGTTCGAGCAGCCCGGGCAGGACGAAGGCCAGCCCTACGCCCAGGATGCACAGGTCGTAATCATAATTGTACGGGCTGACGAACAGCGATGCGGCACATGCGCTCGCGGCGAGCAGCTGCGGCGGCAGCTTGCGCCACCAGCCATAGAACAGCAGCGCGATCACTCCCGCGGCGGATGCCCCGTGCACCGCAAACGCCATGTCCGAGGACAGCCCCGCGCTTCGGGCGGTGGCGTAGATCGATGTCATGCGGAACAGCGGGTATTTGCCCTGCGCCAGATAGGCGCTCGATTCGCGTACGCCATCGAGGAACGCCGGCCAGATCGACAGGCCGAAGATGAAAGTCGGCAGCGCCAGCGCGGCGATGACGATGCCGGCGGCGATGAACATCGCCTGCCAGCGGCGCTCGACCAGAGCGAGCAGCGAGATCGCCGCGGCCAGATGCGGCTTGATCACCATCAGCCCCAGGGGAATGCCCGCCCGGGAGCTGCGCTGCTGCAGCGCGAGCAGGAAGGTCCCGATCAGGGCGCCGGTGAGAAAGCCGTTCTGTCCGGTCATCACGGTGAGCAGGATCACCGGCAGGATCGCGACGATCACGCCGGGCAGATGGTCGCCCGCAATCCGCCTGAGCACGGTGACGTAGAAGGCCAAAGTCAGCCCCACGAACAGGCCATAGGCCCATCCCAGCGGCAGCGCGGCCAGCGCGGTGACGAACAGGGTGAACGGCGGCGGATAGGTCCACGGCATGAACACCTTGACCCCGGTGAAGTCCTTTTGCGCGACCTCCATCTTGGCCATGTTGTAGCTGTCGTTGGCCCGGCCTTCCTGGCCCAGCTTGCCCGCGACATAAAAGGCGTGGAAATCGACCACCGTCTTGTCGCTGCCCGGCGGAACCGGGGTCTGATAGGATATCGCCGCGAAGGTCAGCAGCATGGCGGCAACGGTCAGCGCGGCCTTGAGCAGCAGACGGCTGGTTGCGATCGGGTGAAGATAGGCCTGGGTCATGGATCGGTCGGACGCGGCGGGCCTCAGGCCGGCGGAGCGGCGGCCACGGCATAGGGCGCGGTGCCCGCAGCCTTGGTGTTGAACACGAAGCGGCGGTCGAGCTGATACTTGACGAAATAACCGATGCCGAGCCCCAGCAACGCGCCCGCGACGCGCGCGTCGTGCGTGTGCCAGGTGAACCAGAACAAGGTCTCGGTACCCCAGAAGATCAGCGTGGTGACCACGCCCATCAGCGTGTAGAGCGAGAATTTCTGCGCATGGGCGGCAACACCGCGGCTGTGATCGGCAAAGATCCAGCGCTTGTCGAGCAGGTACTTGACCACCAGCCCGACCCCGGTCCCGGCGGCGAGCGCGAGGTAGTAAACCAGCGCCTGGTCGTCAAAGGCGAGGATCGCCGATTGCGTGCCCAGATTGGCCGTGGTGGCAAGGATGGCGAAGGCGCCATAATGCAGCGCGAGGGTCAGGTTGCTCACAGCGCACCCCTTTCAAACGCCAGTGCGTGCGGCTGAACCCCAGGATTTCGCTCGGCAGCTGGCATCGAACACCCCATCTTCGCTCCCGTCGCGACATGCAGACAGGGGGCTTTGGAGCGAGGATAGGATCGGCTGGCTTAGATTTCGTTAACGCAACGCGGATGGCGGGCGATGAAGGCGCCGACTGTGGCCGACAGCCTGATGCCTACAGATAGTATTTGATCTTCACCCGCTGGCTGGTGCCTGCGCCCTGGGCCACGAAGACCACCTGCGAAAAGCGCGGCGGGCCGAAGCTGAAGCTGGGATTGCGCGAGAAGCCGATGCCTTCCTTGGGAATACCGGCAAAGGTGTCGAGCTTGCTGTTGCCGTTCTCGTCGTGGACGATGGCGAGTGCATACTGGCCTGCGGGCAGGTTGGAGAAGCGCGCGACGCCATCCTTTGCTCGCGCCGTCATCCGGCGCGCCGCAGGATCGTCCTCGCAATCGGGAAAGCTGCGTTCGTTGGCGGTCAGGCAAAGCTGGAGCAGTCCCTTGGACGAGCGCAGATGATCGACGGTGATGTCGATATCGCTCAGCGGAGCGGCCCCCGGCAGGACAGACAGCGCGGCCAGGCCGAGCGCCAGAGTCTTGGGCAATGCCACCATATCAACTCCCAGAATGTGCAGAACGCGCGGCGTCGAGCGCCGCATTTGCCTGCCCCTTGTGCGATCCCGTTGCAGGGAACTCCCCCAGCCCCTTGTCCGTACCGCATAGCCTGTCCCAGAAACGGAAATAAAGCCCGTAATTGCAGGTGTAGCGCGCATGGTGGTGCTGATGGTGGCTGGCGGTTATCAGTCCCTTGCCTAACGGCCCGTGAACAAGCCAGCGCGGAAACAGCTCCCAGCCCATATGGTTGGTCACCCCCATCAGCGTCATGATACCCAGCACCAGCCCCAGCATCGCGGCATGGATGGGGATGACGAACACCAGCACGGGGATCACGATTGCCCCGGTGAGCGCCTCGATCGGGTGAAAGCTCATCGCCGCCCAGGCGGTGGGCGGGCGGCTGTCATGGTGCACCGCATGCGCGATGCGGAACCATCTGGGCTGGTGCATCCAGCGATGTGTCCAGTAAAACCATGTATCGTGCGCAAAAAGATAGGCGATCACCGAAACCGGCAGATACCACAAGGGATAGGCGCTCCAGTCGGTATAGACCTGCGTCCAACCATGGTTCTGCCAGCCCCAAGCGACTACGCCGGTGGGGATGCCATAGATCGCCGCGCTGTACAGCGACCAGCGGATTTCCCGGCCGATCTGCGGCTTCATGCCCTTGTAAAGCCCCGGGCGGACCTTGTCAGTCAGCCACGCAAACAGGCCGCTGGTCAGCAGATAGCGCACACCGACAATCAGCGTCATCGCCAGCGCCGACAGCGCGATGTGAGAGGAACCGAGCATCGTCACGCTGTAGCGTGGTTATGCTGCGCTGCAAAGCGGTCCCTGAACCCTTCCCCTGCGCCGCTGGCTGCGCTAGGGCGGGTGGGACATGAAATCTCCGCGCAATCTCTCCAGCAAGACTCTCAAATGCGATGTGGCGATCCTCGGTGGCGGGCTGGCCGGCGGGCTGATCGCGCTCGCGCTGCGCCGCAAGCGGCCCGAGCTCGACGTGCTGCTGATCGAGGAGAGCGCATCGCTGGGCGGCAACCATATCTGGTCGTTCTTCGGACCCGACGTCGCGGACAAGCATCGCTGGCTGGTCGCGCCCTTGGTCTGCCATGGCTGGCGCGGCTACGACGTCAAGTTTCCCGGGCACGAGCGCGCGCTAGAAGAAAGCTATTATTCGATCCTGTCCGACCGGTTCGACGAATATCTGCGCGAAACGCTGCCCGCGCATCACATCGTCACCGGCACCCGCGCGCTGGCGGCCAGCCAGACCAATGTCGTGCTGGAAAACGGCGCACGGATCGAGGCCGGCGGCGTGATCGATGCGCGCGGCGGGGGCAATGTCCGCCATCTGCGCTGCGGCTGGCAGAAGTTCATGGGGCAGATGCTGCACCTTAGCGAACCCCACGGCCTCACCCGCCCGATCGTGATGGACGCGACGGTCGAGCAGATGGACGGCTATCGCTTCGTCTATTGCCTGCCGATCAGCCCGATGGAGATCTTCGTCGAGGACACCTATTACAGCGACACTTCGGACCTCGACACGCAGGCGCTGTCGGCGCGGATCAGCGCCTATGCCGATGCCAAGGGCTGGCAGATCGAACGCGTCAGCCGCACCGAGACCGGCGCACTGCCGGTGGTCTATGGCGGCGATTTCGGCGGATACTGGCAATCGACCGGCGGCGATGTCGCCAAGGCAGGCACGCGCGCGGCGCTGTTCCACGGCCTCACCGGCTATTCGCTGCCCGATGCGGTGCGGCTTGCTGCGCACATCGCCGAGATGCCCGACCTGTCGGGAGCGGCTCTGGCCGAAATGAGCCGCAAGACCAGCCTCGACCATTGGCAGGCAGACGGCTTCTATCGGATGCTCACCAAGATGCTGTTCAAGGCGGCGGGCCCGGATGAGCGGTATCGCGTGCTGGAACGCTTCTACACCCTGCCCGATGCGCTGATCGCGCGGTTCTATTCGGGCAAGTCGACGCTGTTCGACAAGGTCCGCGTGCTGGCGGGGCGCCCGCCGATGCCGATCTGGCGCGCGATCCGGGGACTGTTCAGCTAACGCGAGCGGTCTGCCAGCCTTGCAAGCAGCTTGGTGTTGTAAGCCGTGGACTTGAGCCGACGACAATCCTTGAGGAACTCGGTATTTCCCGCCCGCGCAAACGCCTCAGCCTCTTTTTCCGACTTCGAATGGTCTAGCAGGAAGCTGCGAATTCTGGAGACCAGGCTGTCGGACGGAAGCCTTTTGTCCGTGATGGAAAGCGGAGAAAATTCCTTTGGATACACGTTGTGCTTCCACAGGAAATCGCCCTCCGCGATATCGTGTTGAAGAATTTCCAGGTTCATGTGCTTGCCGCGCGCGACGATCACGCCAGTATCGTAATCGATCCGATATTCGTCCCGCATCTTCCGGATGAAAACCCAGCAAAACGGCGTCATGGTCGCAAACGGACCAGCAATGATGTGCTCTGCGTCCAACTCGAAGTAAGTCAGACCGACGTCAACTCCGGCAATCGCCTGACAAATTGATTTGCGATCCGATCTGGCTGACAGAGGCTTTCTCCTTGCGGCGGGTTAGATGAGGCGCGGAGCCTATCACCCTCGGCGCATGGCAGCCATGGGGTCGTTGGGTGGACAACAGCTTATTTCGCAACAGCGCGGCGAACGGACGGGCGGCTTGGCCCCGCGGCACCCTAAACGGGCCTCTGCGCGGCTACCCGATCGTCCCGATGACATCGCCGATCTTGTAGGCTTCGCCTTCCTCGCCGGTCACGCGCAGCACGCCCGATTCCTGCGCCTCGATCTCGGTGGTGCTCTTGTCGGTCTCGACGGTGTAGAGCACGTCGCCCTTTTCCACCGTCTCGCCGTCACCGAACATCCATTCGACCAGAGTGACCTCGGTGACGCTCATGCCCAATTTGGGGATGCGGATTTCGGCCGGCATCAGCGTTTCCATTCCATCGTCGTGCGGATTGCGCCTGCAATCTCGTCCTTGTTGGGGATCCAGGCCTGCTCAAGCACGCTCGCCATCGGCACCGCGGAGAACGCGCCGCCGATGCGTTGCACCGGAGCCTTCAGCTCGTTGAACAGCGCCTCATGTAGCCGCGAGGCGATTTCCGCGCCGGTGCCATAGGCGCGCACCGCCTCGTGCAGCACGACCGCCCGCCCCGTCTTGCGCACCGATGCAGTGACGGTCGCCTCGTCATAGGGTGCGATGGTGCGCAGATCGATGACCTCGACCGACACGCCCTCTCCGGCCAGCGTCTCAGCCACTTCCAGCGCATCGAGAACGGTGCGACCATAGGTGATCAACGTGACATCGCTGCCCTCGCGCGCGATCGCCGCCTTGCCCAGCGGCACGCGGTAATCGACGCCCGGATCATCCGACTTGAGCCCGTAGCACAGGATATTCTCGATGAAGATCACCGGGTCGTTGCATTCAATGGCGCTGCGCATCAGCCCCTTGGCGTCTGCCGCGTTCGAGGGCGTGACGATCTTCAGCCCCGGCACATGCGCGAACCACGCCTCCAGCATGTCCGAATGCTGGCCACCGAAACCGACACCGACCCCGGTGGTGGTGCGGATGACCATCGGCACGTTGGTCTGCCCGCCGGACATGAAGCGCAGCTTGGCCGCGTGATTGACGATCTGGTCCATCGCCACGGTGACGAAGTTCATCAGCATGATTTCGGCGATCGGGCGCATCCCCGCCAATGCCGCGCCGACGCACGCGCCCATGATCGCCTGCTCGGAAATCGGCGTCGCGCGGATGCGGTGGTCGCCATATTTCTCGCTGAGCCCGGACGATACCTTGAACACGCCGCCGCCCTGCTTGGCACCGACATCCTCGCCCAGCAGGATGACGCCCTCATCCGCGGCCATGGCCTCGTCGATCGCGGCGTTCAGGCCTTGCACGACGGTGATCTGCTTCACCTTCGCCTTCTTCTCCGCCTTGGCGTCCAGCGTGGCTGCATCGCTCATGCCGCGATCTCCTCTTCGAATACATCCTTGCGGATTTCGTCGGCGTCCGGATAGGCGCTGGCGAACGCGAACTCGACCGCCGCTTCCAGCTCCGCCTCAAGGCCGGCGACGATCGCGTCGAGCTCGGTTTGGTGGAACTGATGCTCGAGCATCAGCGCGTTCAACTTGGGCAGCGGGTCTTCAGCCTTCATCTCCTCGATATGCTCGGGCGGCATGTACGAGAAGTCGGCGCCGAAGAAGTGCCCCATCATCCGGTAGCACATCGCCTCGATCAGCGTCGGCCCTTCGCCTGCCCGCGCCCGGTCCACGGCCTCCTTGGCGACCTGATACATCGCGACCGCGTCGTTGCCGTCGACCTTCACGCCCTTCATCCCGTACGCGGCGGCGCGGGTGACGATCGAGTCCACCTTGGTGTGATCGGCAAATGCGGTGTGCTCGCCATAGCGGTTGTTCTGGCACAGGAAGATCACCGGCAGCTTGTAGAGCTGCGCCATGTTCATCGCCTCGTGGAACGCGCCGATATTGGTCGCGCCATCGCCGAAGCAGGTGACGGTAACCTTGCCGTCCTTGCGGTTCTGGCTGGAGAGCGCGAGGCCGTTGGCGATCGGCAGCCCCGATCCGACCACGCCTGTCGTGACCATCACGCCGGTCGCGGGATGAGTAATGTGCATCGACCCGCCCTTGCCCTTGCAGGTGCCGGTGACGCGGCCAGCAATCTCGGCGATCAACAGGTCGAGCGGGACCCCCTTGGCGATCTGATCATGCTGGCCGCGATAGGTGGTGACGAGATAGTCGTCCTGGTTGAGCGCCGCCATCATCGCCGACGTCACCAGCTCCTGACCGCGCATCGTGTAATAGATGGTGGCAAGCTTGCCGCTCATCAGCAGCGAACGCATCTTCTCGTCGAAGCGCGCGACCTTCATCGTGCGGGTGTAGATATCGAGCAGTTTTTCTCGGTCGATGGTCATTACGCCACCCCCTTTTTGGCGTCGAGGCTGGCGGTGGCGCTGGGGCGCGCGGCGACCCGCTCCGACCAGGCCTTGAGGTTGGCGAGATCATCGGGCGTCGGCTGCCCGACCATCTTGCCAAACTCGGTGAGGCAATAGAGCAGGATATCCGCAAGCGTGAATCGGTCGCCCGCCAGCCAGGTCTTGTTGCTGAGCAGCGCGTCGAACGCGGCGAGCCCATCGCGCGCGCAGGCCTTCAGGCCATCGGCGGCCTCGGGCAGGCAGCGCAACCGGTTCTGGAACATCGGCAAGCCCTCCGAGCCGCGGAACGCAGTGGTCATCGGGGCTACGACATCATAATCGAGCCTGCGCACCAACATGTTGGTCACCGCGCGCTCTTCTGCGGTGGCGCCGATCAGCGGCGGGGCGGGGAATTTCTCCTCGATGTATGCGCAGATCGCGGTGCTTTCCGACAGATGGCTGCCATCGTCCATCTCCAGCAAAGGCAGCTGGCCGAACGGATTGAGCGCGGTGAACGCGGGCTGGCGGTTTTCGCCGGTCATGATGTCGACGAACGCACGGTCGATGGTCGCGCCCTTCTCTTCGAGGAACATCAGGACGACGCGCGGATTGGGGCCGATCGACTGGTAGAGTTTCATCTGCAAAGGCTCCGGATCAGAACTGGACGCGCTGGGTGAAGCCGCCATCGATGACGACATTCGCCCCGGTCATGTACGGGCATGCCGGGCTGGCGACGAAGACAATGGCCTTGGCCACCTCTTCTGGCTCGCCGAAGCGACCCATCGGCATCTTGGCCAATGTGGCCTCGTACAACGCAGGGACGACGCCCTTGATCATTTCCCAGTTGCCGCCGGGATATTCGACCGCGCCCGGGGTGATGCAGTTGACGCGAACGCCCTGCCCGGCCAGCGCCTGGGAGAGCTGCGAGCCATAAGTGATCAGCGCGGCCTTCAGCGCATTGAAGGCCTGGGGCGCGATGAAGGTTTCCAGCGCGGCGGTGGACGACATGAAGATGACCGATCCGCAATCCGATTCGGTGAGCGCGGGGGTCAGCACCTCCATGCCATGCACCGCGTTCATGATGTCCATGTCGAGGCAGCGCTGCCAGTCGCCGGTCGCGCCCTGGCCCGAGGCACTGGCAGTGTGGACGAAGATATCGCAGCCCCCCAAAGCTTCCAGACAGCCGTTCAGCCAGGCCCTGTAGCCTTCCGCATCGCCGGTGATGTCGATCGCAGTGCCGTGCACCTTGCCCGGGCCGCAGCCATCGATCTCCTTGACCGCAGCCTCGACCTTGGCCGGATCGCGCGAGAGGAAAGCGACATCGGCGCCTTCGCGCGCGAAGTGCCTGAGCGCAGCGAGGCCCAGCCCGTGCGCACCGCCATTCATGATGACCTTCTTGCCTGCCAGACCCAGATCCATAACCGCTCTCCTGCTGCCTATCGCGCGTGATTTTATGGCCGCCACGCTAACGGAATCACCTTTCCCCCGTAACCAGCAAAAGTGACAGCAGACGCCGCGGGCAAAGCCGTTTCTCGCGAGGCCGACCGGGATCGAAAGCGGTCCCTGCCCGTATCTGCGCAATGCTGGACATGGTTACCGCGAGCCCATAACAGGGGGCAAAAGGGCCAACGGAGAAGGATCACATTTCATGACCTGGGTCATTCGTCTGCTCGTCGCCGCGATTTCGGCGCTGTTCCTCATCATCGGCGTGCGCGCGATGCTGGATCCACAGAGCATCATCACCCAGTTCGAGCTTGGCCGCCAAGGTGTGACCGGCACCAGCGCGATCCGCGCCGACATGGGCGGCTTTTTCGTCGGAACCGCGCTCGCTGCGCTGATCGGACTGTTTCCGGGCAAGCGGCAATGGCTGTTGGGCGCCGCCGGCATGGTCGCGCTGGCGTTCACCGGACGGGCGATCGGACTGCTCAGCGACGGGCTGACCGCCAACATCGCGCAATCGATGATCATCGAGGCGATCACGATCGCGCTGCTGGTCGCCGCCTTCGGCATTCTCAACCCGCTCCGCCGCGAAGCGCTGGCCGCAGAAAGGGCGGCAGAAGCCGAAACCCAGCGGCTCACCACCGAGCAGGAACGCCTGGCTGCCGAGCAGAACGACATGATGGCACAAAACGATGACCAGCAGCAAAGGGACCGTGACTTGGCCCAGCCGATTGTCTAGGGCAGTATCCATTCGATTCTGTCGCCGTTCGGGGGTTTTGCGATCTTGTCTTCGACCCGCTTCCAGCAGCCCCCGGCCCGGACTGCCTGACCCATGGCACTTGATGGCCTGATCGTCACCTGTCCGCTGTCCGCCGATGCCGCGCTGCACTGGTGGCGTGCCGAAGACGGCCATATTGTCGCGCGCGGACAGGATTTCAGCCCGCCTTCTGCTGCTCCAGGAACCGACCGGGGCCTTACGCTGGCGCTGATTCCGGCCGCCGACACCGTGATCCGCATCCTCGACATGGGCGAGATGAGCGCCGCGCAAGCCGAGGCCGCCGCGCGCTACCGCGCTGCTGACCTGTCGATAGGCGGCGACCTGTTCGTCGGTGTCCGCGCGTTGGGCAACGGCGGCGGCGGCATGCAGGTGCTGTGCGCGACCATCTCGCGCGCGCGTCTGGCCGATCATCTCGCCGAACTCGCGCTGCGCGGGCTCGACCCCGATGTGCTGGTGCCTGTCGGACTGCTGCTGCCTGCGACCGACGCGGCCGTCAGCGCCGTGTTCGGCGATCTCGGCGCGGAACGGCTCGGCGATGTCGTGCTCCCCCCGGATGACGCACTGGGTGCATTGCTTCTGGGTGAAACACCTGCGCTGGCGCTCGACCAGGATGCGCGCGATGCCGCGATGGTTGCCGCGCTCGCCGATCCGCCGCTGAACCTGCGCCAGGGCGACTTTGCCCGCCGCACGCCGATGTTCGCGCTCAGTCCCGGCCAGGGCCGCACCCTGGCATGGCTGCTGGGCGCGCTGCTGCTGGTCAGCCTCGCCATCCCGCTGATCGAGATCGGCAAGAACTATCTGGGCGCGGACCTTGCCGAGCGCCGTGCGCTCGCCAGCGCGCAGCGGCTGGTGCCCGGCGCCACCGACGTTGCGCAGGCCGAACAGCAGCTCGACGGCAAGCTCGCCGCGCGCGGCGCGGGCAACGCCATCGCCACCGTCCCGCTCGCCGGATTGCTCTCCGCGATGCAGCCTGTAGCCGGCGTCACGATCCGTCAGGCCGATTACCGCCCCGGCGGCGTGATCGGCGCGATGATTGCCGCGCCTCGCGTCGAAGACCTCAATGCCGTGCTGATCGCGCTGCAGAACAACGGCTATACCGTCACCGCCGCCAACCGCAGCGATGCGACCGGGCAGGCCGTGGCCGACATCACGGTGCTGGCACCATGACCGAGGCAGCGAAAAACTGGTTCATCGCGCTGTCGCGGCGCGAGCAGATCATGGTGGGCCTCGCCGCGGTGCTGGCGCTCGCCGTCATCGGCTTTTACGGCATCTATCGGCCGCTGTATGATGTTGCGACCGATGCCCGGCGCAGCTTCTACGAGGCCACGATGCAGGCCGGGCGCATCGAGGCGAAGACACAGGCGCTCTCCATGCCCGCCGACACGCGCCCAGCAGAGGCGATTGCCGCACTCAACCTGCTGCTCGCCAGCGAAGCGGCGGAACGCGGATTCACGCTCGATGCCAACACCGCGCAAGGGTCTGACCGCGCCGAGATCGCGATCGGATCGGCCCGATCGACCGCGTTCCTCGGCTGGCTCGCCGATCTGGAGCGGCGCGGCGTTGTGCCTGAAACGCTGATCATCCGGCGGATGGACAACGGCACCGTCTCGGTCTCGGCGCGGCTGGCCAAGGTTGGCGGATGACCTGCGCATGACGGGGTTCACAGTGAAACGCGCAGGCCTGATCGCACTGGTGCTGCTGGCGGCGCTGCTGGTGCTGCTGCCGCTCAGGATCGCGTTCGACATGAGCGGGCTGGGCAGCAGGGGCGTCAGCGCGCGCAGCGTCGAGGGCACCATATGGTCGGGAACCGTGCGCGATCTGCGAATCGGACGGCTGAGCCTGGGCGACATGGATGCATCGCTTTCCCCCCTGGCGCTGCTGGGCGGCGAGACGGTGCTGGCGATGGCGCGCGCGGGTGACACGCCGGGCCAGCCGCCGCTCGCCTTCGACCTGGCACGCAGCGGCGACAGCATCGCGATGCGTAACGCCAGCGGCGATATCGCCACGGCTGATCTGTTCGCCCCGCTGCCGCTGCGCAGCGTGACGCTGGATGGCGCGAACATCGCCTTTGCCGGGCGGACGTGCAGCGCGGCATCGGGTGCGGTCCGGGTCAATATCGAACAGAGCCTGTTCGGCATCTCGCTGCAGCGCGGGCTCAGCGGCACGCTGCGCTGCGATGGCGGCGACCTGCTGATCCCGCTCAAAGGCCAGTCGGGGCTCGAACAGATGGACATCCGCATCACCGGCCAGGGCCGCTACACCGCCGATTTCAAGCTTGGAGGCCTCGCCGGCGGTGCAGGCGCAGCGCTCTCGGTCCTCGGCTTCCGCCAGCAAGGCGATGCCATGGCGATCAGGATCAACGGACGGTTTTGATCGTGGCACTGGCTCAGGGACGGTGCTGCGCGCGATTTTCTCCCCTCCCGCCTGCGGGAGGGGTGCCCGCAGGGCGGGGTGGGCGCGAGGCGCAGCCGAGCCAGTCACCTACGTCTTTCATGCCCACCCCGGTCCGGCTGTGCCGGACCTGCCCCTCCCGCAAGCGGGAGTGGAGAGGGCTGAGCATCATCCGCAGACCATATAGCAGGAGCAGGCCATGACCCTTTCCCCCAATACCCCGGTGCTGATCGGCGTCGGCCAGACGGTGGATCACTGGGACGGCAGCGATCCCGCCGCCGCGCCCAGCCCGCAAGGCCTGATGCAGCGCGCGTGCGAAGCGGCGCTGGCCGATAGCGGTGCCGCCGACGCGGTCCGCGCGGCGATCGATGTCGTCGCGGTGGTTCGCCATTTCGCCGACAGCGCGCCCGGCATGGTGCCCGAAGGCACCGGCGGCTGCGACAAGCCGCCGCTGGGCCTCGCCCACCGGCTGGGCATCACCCCTGCGCGCGCGATCTATTCTATCGTCGGCGGGCAGACTCCGCAGTCTTTGGTCAACGAGTTTGCCGCCGCGATCCATGCGGGCGAGGCGCGCTGTGTGCTGCTGTCGGGCTCCGAAGCGATTGCCGCCGCCAAGACCGCCGCGCGTGCGGGCGTGGCGATCAACTGGAACGAAAGCATCGCGGGTGAGATCGAGGATCGCGGGCTTGGCCCCATGCTGCTCGACCGACACGAGCTGAAGAACGGCGTCGGCGCGCCGATCCTCACCTACCCGCTGTTCGAGCATGCGCTGCGCGCCCGGCTGGGCCGTAGCCGCGCCGAGCATGTCGCAGCGATGTCGTCCTTGTGGGCTGGCTTCAGCGAGATCGCCGCGGCCAACCCCTATGCGCAGTTTCCCAAAACGATGAGCGCGCAGTATCTGGCGACGCCATCGGACAGCAACTACCCGGTCGCCGACCCCTATCTCAAATGGCATGTCGCGCAGGATGCGGTGAACCAGGGCGCGGCGCTGATCCTGACCAGCGTCGCCCAGGCCGAGGCAATGGGTGTACCGCGCGACCAGTGGGTCTTCCTGCACGGAAGCGGCGAGGCGATGGACAAGCCCGTCAGCCTGCGCCCCGATCTGTCGCGGTCGCGCGCAATCGAAGTGGCGCTGACAGGGGCGCTCGACAGTGCGGGCAAGACCGCGAGCGATATCGCGCATTACGATATCTACAGCTGCTTCCCCGTCGCGGTGCTGCTGGCGGCAGAGGCGCTTGGGCTCGATCCTGCCAACACCGCGCTGACGCTGACCGGTGGGCTGCCGTTTGCAGGCGGTGCGGGTAACAATTATTCGATGCACGGCATCGCCGCAATGGCGCAGACGCTGCGCTCCAACCCCGACAGCTTCGGGCTGGTGCTGGCCAATGGCGGGTTCCTCTCCAAGGAAGCGGTGGGCATCTACAGCACCACAGCGCCCGAGAGCTGGGCACCGGTCGATCACGCGCCGATGCAGGCCGAAATCGATTCCGAGCCCGCCCCCACAAGGCTGGAGGAGGACGCGACCGGCACGATCGAAAGCTACACCGTGGGCTATGCCAAGGGCCGACCTGCGCGTGCGGTGGTGGTCGCGCGCACCCCGCAGGGCCGGGTGATCGCCCGCCCTGCCGACGCCGACAAGGACGCGGCCTTCGCCGCGCTGACCGATCCCGAGCGCGATCCCATCGGGCGCACGGTGCACATCACGCATGCCGATGGCGTCAACGGCTTTACGGTCGCCCCGTGAGCCGACCGCAGCGCCCCGTTCGTTCCGATTATGCCGCGTTCACCACGATCAGCACCCGCTGGTCGGACAACGACATCTACGGGCACGTCAACAATTCGGTCTATTATTTCTGGTTCGACACCGCGGTGAACGAATATCTGATCCGTGCAGGTGCGCTCGATATCCATGCCGGAGACACCATCGGTCTGGTGGTCGAAACCGGATGCGCGTATTTCGCGCCGACCGCGTTCCCGGACATCATCCATGCGGGCGTCCGGGTCGATCATGTCGGCACCAGCTCGGTGCGCTATGGGGTGGGGCTGTTCGCCAACGACGACGCAGATGCTGCCGCCGCGGGACATTTCACCCATGTCTATGTCGGGCGCGAAAGCCGCCGCCCGGTGCCCCTGCCCGACGGTCTGCGGACGGCGCTGGAGGCCATCCGCAGATAGACGTCAGTAGCTGCAGTCAGCCGACGAACGCGCGCTCGAGCACATAGGTGCCGGGGTGCGAATGCGCTCCCTCGATGAAGCCCATGCTTTCGAGCAGCGCGCCGGTTTCCTTGATCATCGCCATGCTGCCGCACAGCATGACACGGTCGGTCTCGGGGTTCAGCGGATAATCACCCGCCTCGATCCTGGTGGTGATGCGGCGGCTTTCTCCGGTCCAGGTCGGGCACTTTGTCACAGCGCTGTCATAGATCAGCCGCGTCACCGCCTCTTCGCCGACCAGCGGATCGTGCTCCATCCGCCCTTCCAGCTCCCGGCGATAGGCCAGATCCTGGATCTCGCGCACGGTGTGCTGAACCGTGATCTGCTCGAACCGCTCGTAGACCTCGGGATCGCGGATGATCGACATCCACGGCGCAAGACCGGTTCCGGTGCCGATCAGGTGCAGCCGCTTGCCGGGGAGCAGCGCATCGAGCGTCAGCGTTCCGGTGGGCTTGGCGCCCAGCAGGATCTCGTCGCCGGGCTTGATCTTATAGAGGTGGCTGGTCAGGGGACCATCGGGCACGATGATGCTCAGGAATTCGAGCGTCTCGTCCCACACCGGCGAGACGATCGAATAAGCGCGCAGCAGCGGCTTGCCGTTGATCATCAGCCCCAGCATCACGAACTGCCCGCTCACGAAGCGGAACGACGGGGGTCGCGCCACGGTGAAGGAGAACAGCCCGGTATTCCACTGGCGCGTCGTCAGAACCTCGACATTCGTAAAAGCCATTTTCGTCCAATCAATCAATCTGATCTGCCCGTTAGCAGCAATGGCCGCCAAGGGAGAGGAAGCATAATTTTGCACCGCCCAACGCCAGCTTGCGGCGCGACGGCATCCAACCCGGGGCTGGTTCTTGGCCAGAAGGAGGATCCTACCGGCTGGCGAAACTGGCGCGCCCTACAGGAATCGAACCTGTGGCCTCAAGATTAGAAGTCTCGCGCTCTATCCAGCTGAGCTAAGGGCGCGCGCCTTTTGACATCGCATTGGATGTCGGGGGCGCAATAGCGGGCTTTGCATGGGGCTGTAAACCGCGATATGGCAGGGAGCCATGCATCCTGACAGCACCAGCCCTGCCGCTTCAGCCCTGCCTACCGGCAGCGGCTTCGACCCCGCCACGCACCGGTTCCGCTATTATGACTTCGTGATGGCGGCGTTCGTTACCGTGCTGCTGCTGTCGAACGTCATCGGCGCGGCCAAACCGACCTTCATCACGCTGGGCGGCGAACAATGGGTCTATGGCGCAGGAATCCTGTTCTTCCCGCTGGGCTATGTGATCGGCGACGTGCTGACCGAGATCTATGGTTATGCCCGCGCGCGCCGCGTGATCTGGGCAGGCTTTGGCGCGTTGCTGTTCATGGCCTTCATGAGCTGGGTTGTCGTGAGCCTGCCGCCGGCGGATGGCTGGGATGGCCAGGCGGCGTATGAATCGGTGTTCGGACAGGTCCCGCGCATCGTGCTCGCCTCGATCGTCGCCTTCTGGGCGGGCGAATTCGTCAACAGCTATGTCATGGCGCGGATGAAGGTGTGGACTGCGGGGAAGATGCTGTGGACCCGCACCATCGGATCGACGGTGGTGGGCCAGGGCGTCGACAGCCTGATCTTCTATCCGCTCGCCTTTTACGGGGAATGGGAAACATCGCAGGTGGTCACCGTGATGATCACCAACTGGCTGCTCAAGGTCAGCTGGGAAGCGGCGCTGACCCCGGTGACCTATGTGGTCGTCGGCTGGCTGAAACGGCGCGAAGGCGTGGAGGTTTTCGATACCGCCACCGATTTCACGCCGTTCAGCACCCGCGTGTGATCCTGCATAGGCTGAGGTCCTTTTACCGGTCGGAAGCGATCAGCCCGATCACCAGATAGATCAGCACCGGAGCGCCGACGCCGAACAGGGCGGCCAGCACGAAGGCGATGCGGATGATGTTGGCATCCCAGTCGAAATAATTGGCGATGCCCGAGCACACGCCCATCAGCTTGCCGTTGGACTTGTCGAGATGGAACGAGCGGTTCTTCATGATGGCTTTCCCTTAAAAGCGGAATGAGTGGAGGCGGTGGCCGATCAGACGATCATCGCCGACACGGTGCCAATTTCTGCCGGACCTACGCTCAGGCCGATGAAGAGTGCCGAGGTGGCAAAAGCGCAGATGGCGGCGAGCAGGTTGCTGTTGAGGTTCGAGAGCGAAAACATGGAGTGGTTCCTTTCTGATGAGTGGGTCCCTCTGGGCTGTCCGTCGGGAGATGCCAGAAGCGTTGCACGCGTCGTGCCAAACTGAAAAACCAAGAAAATTCAGTTCCTTATACGCGGAGTGACCATTCTTTCCACAGGCTGAATGCGAAGGTTTGGGAATATTCACGAAAATTTGGCGAGCGGCCTTGCTGATCAGCATGCAGGCATGCGATTTTGCGCGCGATAGCCCGGACAAGCCGCTATAGCCTTGCCCACATGGCGCTCTCCAACCTGTCCCTCAGCCAGTTTCGCAACCACGAGGCCAGCCGCATCGCGGCGGGCGCGCGGTTCAACGTGATCTGGGGCGACAATGGCGCCGGCAAGACCAACATCCTCGAAGCCATATCGCTGCTCGCCCCCGGTCGCGGAATGCGCCGCGCCAATAGCGACCAGATGGCGCGGCAGCAGGGGCCGGGGGGCTTTGCCATCTCGGCCGACCTTGCAGGCGAAGAGGTCAGGATCGGCACCGGGACCAACGCGGATGCCCCCTCGCGGCGGCTGGTGCGGGTGAACGGTGCGGCGGCGGCGGCGACAAGCCTTGCCGACTGGCTGGCGGTTGTGTGGCTGACCCCGGCGATGGACCGGTTGTTCCTGGAAGGCGCAGGCGGCAGGCGGCGGTTTCTCGACCGGCTGGTGCTGGCCCTGCACCCCGCGCACGCCCGCCACGCCGCGCGCTACGAGGCTGCCATGCGCGAGCGCAACCGGCTGCTGGGCGAAACCCGTGCGATCGATCCGGGCTGGATCGATGCGCTCGAAGCGCGGATGGCCGAGCATGGCGGCGCGATGGCCGAGGCGCGCGCCGATACGCTTCAAGCGCTCGAGGTGCAGATCGATGCCCTCACCGATGGCCCGTTCGCCCAACCGACGCTGGCGCTGGAGCGCAAGGGCCCTGTGGAAGCTGGCGCGCTTGCTGCTGCGCTGCGATCGGGCCGCGCGCGCGACCGTGCCGCTGGACGCGCTCTGGCCGGGCCGCACCGCGACGACCTGATCGTCACCATGCGGCAGAAGGGCCAGCCAGCGGCTTTGTGCTCCACCGGCGAGCAGAAGGCGATGCTGATCGCAATCATCCTCGCGCATGCCGATCTGGTCGCCGAGCGCCGCGGCAGCCGCCTGATCCTGCTGCTCGACGAAATCGCCGCGCATTTGGACCCCGCACGCAGAGCGGCGCTGTACGAGCAGCTTGCCGACCGATCGGGCCAGGTGTGGATGACCGGCACCGATGCCGCGCTGTTCGAAGCCGTGCCGCTGGCAGGCCGCGCCGACTGGAGCGTCAGCGGCGGGGTGGTGACGGAGGTTGCGGCGAGCGGATCATAGGCAGATTCCCAGGCACGCCCTGCCATATCCCTCATGCCAACCCACCCCCGCTCAGCCTGAGCGCGTCGAAGGCCCCGCACCAACTCCGGCGAATCCTCCAAAACGTTATTCCGGCGAACGCCGGAACCCAGGGCGACGATAGCGCCATCCGACTCCTGGGCTCCGGCGTTCGCCGGAGAACGGCATATCAATCTGGCCACCAGCAGCGCGAGGCCTTCGACAGGCTCAGGCTGAGCGGGGTTGTTTAAGCGCAAGTTACCCAGGATCCGAATACCCCCTGTCCGCACCTTCGCGCCGCTGATATAAGAACAAATGGCCAAACTTCTGCTTAGCTATCGGTTCGATCAGAGCTATTTCGATAAAGAGCTCGACCGTGATGACTTTGGTCGCCTTTCAATACGATTTGAGACGGAGAATTTCACAGGCAGTGGAGGTTTTTGGGTCCAATGGCAGGATGTCGTCCGCTTTGGAGATGATCTGGTGGCATACCCGATCAACGCAGAATCTCCTATTATCGCCCAGTGGGGCTACGAGATGCAGAAGGGCGACGACCTCATAATTCGTATAGCGGTTGCTCCGAAGAACAAGACCGGTGATCTGCTCGTGTCAGTGGTTCTTGCCGACGACCACGACCAGTCTCAGCGTTTGAACGGCTCATTCGTCACGGAGTACGCTGCAATCGAAAGCTTTCGTCAAGATATAGCGCGAATGATGACAGACGGCGCACATGAGGCAGTGCTGCACGGACAGTGAAGTCGTCTCTCGGGCCCTGCCCGACCAAACCCACGCCTCAGTGAATCGTGCCAATACTTTGATCGATCGTCATGATCACCAGCAGCCGTTCGATCTGGCGCCAGTGGCAGAAGTGGATGTGGTTGCCGCGGGCGCGGGCGGCTTCGGCGCGGTCCGAGGCTTCGAGGCCGGCGGTCTCGCCGAAGCGCGAGAGCAGCATGCAGGCGTCGTCATAGGCTTCGCGGGTTCCGATATAAGGCAGGTTCATGTCCGCTGTAGTGTCCCCATTCTCGTTGCCGCCTCCCCTGCTGGCTGCGGTTCGACGAGGGATAGACTGCGGCGATGGAAGAAGGCTCAACCGGCGTGGTAAACGCGGTGTTAGGATTTCATGTCCGCCGCCTGCTTCACTTCGCATTGGCAAATCGCGGCCAGCCGTGGCAAGGGCGAAGGCATGCAGAACGACACTTCCAAATCCCCTGCCCGCGATGAAGACCGCCCCCCCGTGCGCGGCGGCGGCGTGTTCATGGCGCTGGGAACTCTGGCCGGCACAATCATCGGCGGACTGATGGGCCAGCCCTCGATCGGCTTTCTGGCCGGCCTGGGCGGCGGCTTCGCGCTGCACGGCGCGCTGTGGTACATGGACAGCCGCAAACGCTGAAGGCTGCCTCGCGCTGCCCCCCTTCGTCATTCCCGCGCACGCGGGAATCCCGCTTTTCAGGACATTCGCGCAAAAGCGGCACCCCCGCCTTCGCGGGGGTGACGATCAAAAAGTGATCAAGCGAGGCTGATAAAGCTGTCGATCACCCGCTTGCGACCCGAAGTCTCGAAATCGATCTCCAGCTTGTTGCCCTCCTTCTCCGCCACCAGCCCGTAACCGAATTTCTGGTGGAAGACGCGAGTGCCGATATCGACATCGCTGCGCCCGGCATTGCCCAGGCTGATCGCGCTGGTACGGGCTTCGGCGACACGCTGCGGCGTCGCGTTGAACCCGCCGGGGACCTGCGCCGCACGCTGCCAGCCGGGCCCGCGCCGCGCCGCGCGTTCGGGGTCGCGCGCCAGGTGCGCGAACGGATCGTCGCGCTCTGACAGCCCTGCCCGCCACAGGGACGCCCCGCCGGTCATCGAGCTTTCTTCCTCGATATGCTCTGCCGGCAATTCGCCGATGAAGCGCGAGGGGATCGAACTGGTCCACTGGCCATAGATCCGCCGGTTGGCGGCGTGCATGATCGTGCAGGTGCTGCGCGCACGCGTAATCGCGACATAAGCCAGGCGGCGTTCTTCCTCGAGGCTGGCAAGCCCGCCCTCGTCGAGCGAGCGCTGCGAGGGAAACACCCCCTCCTCCCAGCCGGCGAGGAAGACGTGCTCGAACTCGAGCCCCTTGGCGCCGTGGATGGTCATCATCGTGACCTTGGCCTCGTCGGCCGATGCCTCGTTGTCCATGACCAGGCTGACATGCTCGAGGAAATCGCCGAGGCTCTCATACTCTTCCATCGCGCGGGCAAGTTCGGAGAGGTTCTCGAGCCGCCCCGATGCCTCGACCGACTTTTCCGCCTGCAGCACCTGGGTATAGCCCGATTCGTCCATGATCTGCCGAACGAGGTCCGCAGGGTTCATCGTGGTGAGCATCTCGCGCCAGCGCGCGATGCCACGCATCAGCCCCGCCAGCGCCGTGCGGGCACGCGCGGGCAGTTCGTCGCTGTCGAGGATCTGGAATGCGGCAGCGCTGAGCGGCAGCCCGGTGGCGCGCGCGACGCGGTGCACCTTCTCGACCGCTTTGTCGCCCAGGCCGCGCTTGGGCGTGTTGACGATCCGCTCGAACGCCAGATCGTCCGCAGGCTGGTTGACGACGCGCAGGTAAGCCAGCGCATCGCGGATTTCGGCTCGCTCATAGAAGCGGAAGCCCCCGACGATGCGGTAGGGCATCCCGATGGCGATGAACCGGTCCTCGAACTCGCGGGTCTGGAACGAGGCGCGCACCAGGATCGCGGTCTTGTCGAGGCTGGTGCCCTCGCGCGTGATCCGTTCGAGCTCCTCGCCGGTCCGCCGTGCCTCTTCGGGCCCGTCCCAGACGCCCAGCACGCGCACCTTCTGCCCGGCATCGACCTCGGTCCACAAAGTCTTGCCGAGCCGGTCGCTGTTCGACGCGATCAGGCCGGATGCGGCGCCCAGAATGTGCGGGGTGGAGCGGTAATTCTGCTCGAGCCGGATGATCCGCGCGCCGGGAAAATCCTTCTCGAACCGCAGGATGTTCGCGACCTCTGCGCCGCGCCACGAATAGATCGACTGGTCGTCATCGCCGACGCAGCAGATGTTCTTGCGCGCCTGCGCGAGCAGCCGGAGCCACAGATACTGGCTCGAATTGGTGTCCTGATATTCGTCGACCAGGATGTACTTGAACCGCTGCTGATACTGCTCGAGCACCGCGCGGTCGGTCTTGAGCAATGTCAGCATGTGCAGCAGAAGGTCGCCGAAATCGCACGCGTTCAGGGCCTTCAGCCGGTCCTGATAGGCGGTGTACAGCTCCTGCCCCCGCCCGTTGGCATACAGCTCGCTCTCGGCCGCGTCGAGCTCGTGCGGATTGAGCCCCTTGTTCTTCCAGCGGTCGATGCACCCGGCGAGTTGCCGCGCGGGCCAGCGCTTGTCGTCGATATCGGCGGCCTGGATCAATTGCTTGAGCAGCCGCAACTGGTCGTCGGTGTCTATGATCGTGAAGTTGCTTTGCAGCCCGACCAGTTCGGCATGGCGGCGCAGCATCTTGGCGCCGATCGAGTGGAAGGTGCCCAGCCACGGCATGCCTTCGACCGCATCGCCGATGATCCGCCCGACGCGCTCGCGCATCTCGCGCGCAGCCTTGTTGGTAAAGGTGACGGCGAGAATTTCGGACGGCCAGGCACGGCGGGTCGCGATCAGATGCGCCAGCCGCGCGGTGAGCGCCGCGGTCTTGCCCGTGCCCGCGCCTGCCAGCACCAGCACCGGCCCCTCGGACGACAGCACAGCCTCGCGCTGCGGCGTGTTGAGCCCCTGCAGATAAGCGGGGTCACTGGCCGAGGGCGGCGGGAATTCGGATGCGGGGGCGAGACTGTTCACCACGAACGTTTAGGGAACGAGAGGCCAAGGGGCAAGGGGGCAGGTGGCAGCGATGCGATGGGTAGACTAGGCGCAGACCTCGCCACCACCGTCATCCTGAACTTGTTTCAGGACCCATCGTGCCCCAGCAGCCGAAGCATTGTTAGGAGAAATGGGCCCTGAAACAAGTTCAGGGTGACCGAAAGGAAAACGGGGAACGTTGTTCAGTCCCTCCACCCGACCCCGCAGCAAGCTTGGGGAGGATTTGAATGGCATGATCAAGACATCAATCGAGGACGAACCGCTCCAGAATCTCGACATCCGCAGGCAGCGCCAGCCCGATCTTCGCGCGCGCGAACGCCTCGTGCGACATCGCGCGGGCAGCCGCACCGAACAGCACCGGATCATGCGCGGCGAGCGACGCCAGCGCCTTTTGCAGCCGGATCTGCACCTCAAGCTGGCCAGCGCCATCGCGCGCGATCCAGCGGAATGCGTCGACCACCAAATCCTCGACGCTGACCCGTGGCACGTGCAGCCGCGGGCAGGTGACGCGCGCGGGCGTTTCCCTGGCCGCGCTGCTCCACCCTGCGAGCACGCGCAGCGAGGTGCCCAGCACGTCGATCGCGGTCCCTGGATCGTTCACCCCGGGAGACAGCGCCTTCGACGCGGTTTCGGACAGCACGACCAGGCAATAGCGCGGATCGGCCTCGAAAGTGCGATCGCCGCCGATGACGAAAGCCCGATGCACCGACCGCGCCGTCTCCTCGTCCAGTGCCTTCGATGTCTTGAGCAGCACGGTCGTCGAATCGACATAGGTGCCGGGGCGAACGGCGAGATGGAAATCGACATCCTGCTCGGCGCTGATCGTCGCGAACAGGTCATCGTCGATCGCCTGGACAAACCCGAACCGGTCGGCGCGCAGCGGCACGCCATGCTCGGGAAGCGCGATCATCTCCACCCCGCCCAGCAAGGGCCGCCTGGCGAGTTCTGCAAACGCCTTGTCGGCGGCACCTTCGAGCAGATCGACGACCTCGGAGACATCGCCCAGATTGCTCAGCCGCCCGATCCAGCGGATCAGCGCATAGATCACCGACAGGATGACCAGACAGGTGGTCATGAACAGGATGACCCGTGCAGGTGCGCCAAAATAGCTGGTCGAAAGTCCCACGGTGCCGACGATCGCGAAGATGAACCCGCCGATGAACACCGAGATCGCGTTCTGCGCGGTGCGGTCCTGCATCAGCAGCGGCCGCGCGCGCGGTGTCGCCGCAGACGCTGCTGCCTGCAGCGACGAGACCATGATGCCAAGCGAGAAGATCGCCACCGCGAGCAGCGTGTTGGCCAGCACGCCGAGCAGATCATCGACGCCATCGAGCCCGATCAGCTTGTTGAACTCGTCGGGCAACAGCACCGCCGCCGCCGGAGCCAACAGCAACACCGCCACTGCCAGCACCGCATAGGCTGCGGGTGTGAACCACAGGGAGCGGACCACCCGCCGAGCGAGCAGCCGCGCATAGGACAGGCTCATCGCGGCAACTCCCCGCCCCGCGGGCCCAGCGGTTGGCGCTTATCCAAGCCGCGCGAGCGCCGCTGCCAGCCGCTCGGCCTCGGCGGATTTCTCGGCATGGTCGGCGCGGGCCTTTTCGACCGCTTCGGGCTTGGCCTTCTCGACAAACGCCGGGTTGGACAGGCGACCATCGAGCGATTTGGCTTCCTTCGAGACGGCTTCGAGCGCCTTGGCGAGGCGTGCCTTTTCGGCGGCGATGTCGATGATGCCGTCGAGCGGCAGCACGAAGGTCGCCTCGTTGACGACGATCTGGATCGTCGCGCCTTCGGGAGCGGCATCGTCCAGCGGTGCGAAATCGATCCGGGCCAGCCTTTGGGCCCCCGTCCAGAAGCCGTTGATCCAGCCCTTCGTTTGATCGTTCGCACCCTGGACAAAGGCATTGAGACGCGCACCCGGCGAAATGCCCAGCTCATTCTTGGCCGAGCGAATTTCACGGACCAACGCGATGCGCCACTCGGTCTCCGCCTTCGCCTCGACATCGACGCTGGCTTCCGGCTGCGGCCACTCCGCCACGATCAGATCGCCCGCCCGCTCGCCCAGCGCATGCCACAATTCTTCGGTGATGAACGGCATGAACGGGTGCAGCATCACCAGGATCTGGTCGAGCACCCAACCTGCAACGCGCCGCGTTTCTGTGGCCTCGCCCGTGTCGCCCTCGGCGGACAGCACCGGCTTGATCAACTCCAGATACCAGTCGCAGAACTGATCCCAGACGAAGTGATAGATCGCGTTGGCTGCCGCATCGAAGCGCAGATCGGCGAGCGCCTTGTCGAGCGCCGCGACGGTGTCCACGACTTCGCCGATGATCCAGCGGTTGACCGCGAGCGTCGCCTGTGGAGCCGCGACCGATGCACTCGCACCGATGCCGTTCGACTGGCAGAAGCGCGCGGCGTTCCAAAGCTTGGTGGCGAAGTTGCGATAGCCCTCGACGCGGCGCTCATCCATCTTGATGTCGCGGCCCTGGCTTTCCATTGCCGCCATGAAGAAGCGCAGCGCATCGGCGCCATATTGGTCGATCAGGCCCAAAGGATCGACGGTGTTGCCCTTGGACTTGGACATCTTCGCGCCATCCGCCGCGCGGACGAGGCCGTGCAGATACAGCTGCTTCCAAGGCGCTGCGCCCATGAAATGCGTCCCCATCATCGCCATCCGCGCATCCCAGAAGAACAGGATGTCGAAGCCGGAGATGAGCAGGTCGTTGGGATAGTGCTTGGCAACCAGCGGCGCGTCTGCACCATCCTGCGGCCAACCCAGAGTGGCAAACGGCCAGAGCGCAGACGAGAACCAGGTGTCGAGGACGTCGGAATCGCGGTCGAGCGTGACGCCTTCGCCTGCCAGCGCGCGCGCTTCCTCTTCGGTCTCGGCGACATAGCATTTGCCGTCCGAGCCATACCACGCCGGGATCCGGTGCCCCCACCAGAGCTGGCGCGAGACGCACCAGGGCTGGATATTGTCCATCCAGTGGAAGAACGTCTTTTCCCAGCTCTTGGGGACGATCTCGATCACGCCGGTCTTCACCGCCTCGATCGCGGGCTGGGCCAGCGTCTTGGCGTCGACATACCATTGGTCGGTGAGCCAGGGTTCGATGACCACGCCGCCGCGGTCGCCATAAGGCGTCTGGATCGTGCGCGGCTCGGCGTCGTGCTCGGTGACTTCGCCATCCTTGGCGGTCACGGTGTGCGGGACCAGACGGCCCAGCGCCTTCATCTGCTCGACCACAAGTTTGCGCGCATCGAAGCGATCCACGCCGACGAATTCTGCCGGGATCAGGCCATCGGCGGTCTGCACCACCTTCGCCTCGGCATCGAACATGTTGAGCATGTCCGCCGCTGCAATCCCTGCGCGCCGGCCAACCTCGAAATCGTTGAAATCATGTCCCGGGGTGATCTTCACTGCGCCCGAACCCAGCTCGGGGTCGGCATGGTCATCGGCGACGATCGGCACGCGTCGTCCGGTGATCGGCAGCTCGACGAACTTGCCGATGACGCTGGCATAACGCGGGTCTTCGCCGTTCACCGCCACCGCCATATCGGCGAGCATCGTCTCGGGCCGCGTCGTCGCAACCACGATATGATCGCGGCCATCGTCGAGGGTAACGCCATCGGCCAGGGGATAACGGAAGTGCCAGAAGCTCCCCTGCATTTCGCGCGTCTCGACCTCAAGATCGCTGATCGCGGTCTTGAGCTTTGGGTCCCAGTTGACCAGCCGCTTGTCGCGATAGATCAGCCCCTGGTTGTACAGGTCGACGAACACCTTGAGCACCGCCTTGCTGAAATGCGGGTCCATGGTGAACTGCTCGCGCGACCAGTCCATCGAGCAACCAAGGCGGCGCAGCTGGCGAGTGATCTGGCCGCCGCTCTCTTCCTTCCACTCCCAGACCTTTTTGACGAAGTCCTCGCGGCTGTAGTTGGTGCGCTTGTCCTGCGCCGCTTCGAGCTGGCGCTCGACCACCATCTGCGTCGCGATGCCCGCGTGGTCAGTGCCGACCACCCAGAGCGCATCCTTGCCGCGCAGCCGCTCGTAGCGGATCATGATGTCCTGCAGCGTGTTGTCGAGCGCATGGCCGATGTGCAGCGATCCCGTCACGTTCGGCGGCGGGTTGACGATCGTGTACGGCGCAGCATCGGGCCGCTCGGGACGAAACGCGTTCGTCTCCTCCCAATGCGGATACCATTTCGCCTCGATCGCGGATGGATCGAATGTCTTGGGCAGCTCTTGCTTGTCGGTGCTCGTCATCCCGCCGCTTTAACGCAGGATGCGTTATTTTCCAGACGTTTTGAGATGGCGCTCCAGCCAGTCGAACACGTTGCGATGCCATTGGACGCTGTTCTGCGCTTTCAGCACCCAATGGTTCTCGTCCGGGAAGATCAGGAGCTTCGATTCGATCCCTTGCCGCTGCAGCGCGGTGAACGCGGCGAGCGATTGCGAATAAGGAATGCGGAAGTCCTTTTCTCCGTGGATCACCAGCGTCGGCGTCTTCCAGTTGGTCACATGATTGACCGGGTTCCACTTCTCGGCATCCTGGCGCTGCCACCACGGGCCGCCATGGTCCCATTCGTCGAACCACAGTTCCTCGGTCTCGAACGCCATGGCCCGCAGATCGAACACGCCCGCGTGCGTCACCAGGCACTTGAAGCCGTCGGGCCACTGGCCTGCGATCCAGTTCATCATGTAACCGCCATAGCTGCCGCCGAGTGCGCAGGCGTTGCTGGTGTCGAGCCCGGCATCGATGCCGGGCAGCGCCGCCATGCCGAGCTTGAGGTCCTCGAGCGGCTTGCCGCCCCAGTCCTTGTTGATGCTGTCGGTGAACGCCTGGCCATATCCGGTCGAGCCGTGGAAATCGATGGTGACCGCAGCATAGCCCTGCGAGGCCATCACCGCCGGGTTCCAGCGATACGACCAGCTGTTGTTGAAGCTGCCCTGCGGTCCGCCATGCACCAGCAGAGCGACCGGCAGCTTGCCCTTGGCACCCTGCGGCTTGACGATCTGGCCGTGGACGAGATCGCCGTTCGCGCCCTTGAAGCTGAACTTTTCGTACTGCACCGGATCGAGCCCTGCGAGCTTGTCGGCATTGACGTTGGTCAGGCGGCGGGTCTGGCCGTTCTTCTCCATCAGCACCAGATCGTCGGGCGCGGCGATCGAGTTGACAGTATAAAGCATGGCGCCACCGGCGAGCGGCACGACATTGGCAACATTGCCGCGCTCGGTCAGCCGGGTCACCTTGCCGGTCGGCACATCGATGCGGAACACAGGGTGCTCGAGTGTGTCCTGCGCGGTGACCAGCAGGCTCTTCGAATCCATGCCCCACGCGATCGAGCCTGCCGAGCGGTCCCAGTCCTCGGTGAGCTTGGTGACCTTGCCGGTCTTCATGTCGCGCAGATGCACGACCATCCGGTCGGCCTCATAGCCGGGGCGCGCCATTGCCGCCCAGGCCAGCCATCTGCCATCGGGCGAGGCCGCAGGCAGCGAATCGGTCGCCTGGTTGGCTTGCGTCAGGTTCACCGCCGCGGCGCCTTCGGCCAGCGGCTGCCAGACGATGTCGAGATTGGTCGATCGCGGCTCGTCGCCATCGGATTTGCGGATGGTGAAGGCGATCGCGCTGCTGTCCGCGGCCCAGGCGATCTCCTCGCCCCCGCCGAACGGCTTGCTCGGCGCATCGCCCTCGATCGAGCCGCTGATACTGCGTCCAGGTCCCGTGGCTTTGCCGTCGCTGCCCAGCGCATAGGCATAGATGCGGCTGTAGGTGCCCGGTTCGCGCCAGCTATCCCAGTGGCGCACGAACAGCCGGTCGTACTCGCGGCCGCTGCCTGCCAGCTTGGCCTTGCTGTCTGCGCAGCCTTCGAGCGAGCAGCCCTGCTTCAGATCCGCCCAGACCGCGAGCCGCGCGCCGTCGGGCGACAGGCTGAACCCGCTGATATCGGTGGCAGAGCTGGTGACCTGCATCGGCTCGCCGGTGGGCAGCGCCACGCGCCAGACTTGGGCAGTGCCCGATCGGTTGGAAAGGAAATAGAGGTGCTGGCCATCGCGCGCGAACACCGGCGCGCTTTCGTTGTGCCCCGGAGAATCGGCGATTGCGATCGCCTGCGCATTGCGGCTGGCGATATCGAGCAGATACAGCCCGGTGCTGCGCTTGTTGGCGGCCAGATCGGTGGTGGTCAGCTGATAGGCGACCCATTTGCCATCGGGCGAGGCGGCGGGCGCACCCAGCCGGTTGAATGTGGCCAGATCGCTTTCGGTCATCGGTCGCGCGGTGGCGGGAGCGGCAAGCAGCAACGGCGAAAGGGCGCTGGCCAGCAGCGCAGCAATGACGGTGTTTTTCATGGTTTCAGCTGATACCAGCAAGCGCCGCGCGGCGCAAAGCCCCTTGGGGGCGAAGAGCTGCTCAGCCCTTGCGACCGGTGATCCGGCCGATCTCCTTGGCGACCAGCGCCTCGACCATGTCGGGCAGGTTGCGGTCAAGCCATTCGGCAAGCATCGGGCGTAGCATCTCGCGCACCATGCCCTCGAGCGAGGTCTCGCCCGAACGCACGATCTGCGGGCTGACACCCGGTTCGGTCAACGTCGCCAGCACCGCCAGCGATTCGCGCATCGACTGTTCGCCCGCGCGGCCGACCAGCGGGGGCTCGTCATCCAGCGGATCGCTGGGCTCGACGCTTTCGGTCAGTTCGAGAACGTCTTCTGCGGGCTTTTCCTGCCGGGCGGGCGCGGGCCGCGAAGGCGCGGGACGGCGCGGTTTGCGGCCATCCTCGGCAATCACCTTCTTGATCGAGGCAAGAATCTCTTCAAGGCTTGGCTCGCCGATATCGCGCGTCATTGTTCAAGCCCCTGATTCGAGAACGCCCCTGTGCCCGGCCTATTGGTTGGGCGGTCCCACCACTGCGGCATTTTGCGCGGGGCTGTCAACGGTGCGCGTCGATTGCGCTACCGGGTTCTTGTCCGAATCCCAGTCGTTGATCTTGTCGCGGACACGCTCGTAATTGATGTCGGGATCGTACAGCACGCCGCCATCCAGCCCCAGATCGCGCGCTTCTGCCCGGCCCATCGCGGCGAGCAGGGTAAAGCCCGCGACATAGGCGTTGCGCCGCGCGGTGACGAGCTGGACCTGCGCATTGAGCAGTTCGCGCTCGGCATCGAGGATATCGAGAATGGTACGGTTGCCGACGCTGTTCTCGGCGCGCACGCCTTCGAGCGCCAGCGTGTTCGATTCGACGGCCTTTTGCGATGACTCGATCACCTGCATCGAGGCATTGAAGCTGGCATAGGCCGCGCGGACCTGCGCGATGATACCGCGCTCGACCGCGATTTCCTGCTCCATCGCCTGGCCCGACACCGCCTGCGCACGGCGGATCTGCGCGCCGGGGCGTCCACCCTGATAGACCGGGACCGTCAGCTGCACGCCGGCGGCAGCGCTCGACTGCTGCTGCACGAAATTACCCTGGATGAGCGTGCTGCCCAGAGTGCCGAGAAAGTTCTGATAGTTGCCCTGCGAGAACAGGCTGATCTGCGGCATCCGCGTGCCGCGCGCGGCCTTGACGTCGAAATTGGCGGCCTCGACGCGCTCGCGCGCCGCTTCCAGATCGGGGTTATTGTCGAGCGCGGTGAACACTGCTGCCTCAGGCGCCTCGGGCAGGTTGGGCAGCGGCGGCGGAGGTTCGAGCTGGCCCGGCGCGGTGCCGACCAGCTGGATATAGGTTTCCTTGCTGCGGATCAGATTGGCTTCGGCGGTCTGCAGATCGCTGCGGGCGATCGCCAGCCGCGCTTCGGACTGGGCGACATCGGTGCGGGTCAGGTCGCCGATCTCGAACCGGTCGGACGAGGCCTGAAGGTTGACATCGAGCACCGACACGTTCTGCCGCTGCAGCCCCACGATCGCCTCGTCGCGGATGACATCCATATAGGCCGCGACGACATTGCTGAACACCGTCGCTTCGGTGCCGCGCAGATCGGCCTGCCCGGCGCCGACGCGAACCTTGGCGGCGTTGATCGCGTTGCGCGCGCTGCCGCCAGAATAGATCGGCACGTTAAGGCTGATGGTACCGTTGACCGACCGATCCGGCGCGGTGAACGCGTTGGCCGGGTTGAGGAAGTTTTCCGAATACTGCGCCTGGACCTGAGAATTGGGGCGGCCATCGGCCAGCGCGATCGGCACGCCTTCATCGGTCGCGCGCTGCTGGGCGCGCGCCGCGTTGAGCGTGGGATTGGTCTGATAGGCCGCGACCAGCGCATCGCGCAGCGTTTCCGCGTGCAGCGGCGCTGCGCCCAGAACGAATACCGCACCACAACCGGCCAGCCAATGCGAAGTCTTCATCAATCCGGTTCTCATATCTTCCCCCGCCCTGTTGCCGGGCGATGGTCATGCGTCAGAAGCTATAGCTTTTTGGCCGGGCAAAGGCCGCAAGCGGGGCAATATCGGTATCGGCAAAGGGAATGAGGGCAAAGGCACCTGCCTGGCGCCGGCCCATGGCCAGCCGCGAGACACCTGCTTCATCCACACCTGCGAGCAGACGACCCCCTTCGGCCAATTGGGCCACCAGCGAATCGGGCACCTGTTGGACCGCGCCGTCAATGATGATCAGGTCATAGGGTGCGTCGGCTGCATGTCCTTGTGTCAGATCCGATTCGATGACGGAGACATTGGCCATGCCGCCCAGCGCGGCGCTGGCATGTTCGACCAAGGCACGATTGTCTTCGACGGCGACCACCCTGGCGACGATGCCAGCCAGAAGCGCGGCGAGATAACCGGTGCCTGCTCCGATCAGCAGCACCTTTTCGTTCCCCGAAAGTTCGGCGCGGGTAAGCAGCAGGCCGCTCGACAGCGCCGGGTTGAGTACGCGGCCACCCGACAGCGGCACGGCGCGATCGATATAGGCAAGATGCTGCTGGGCAGCGGGAACGAAATCCTCGCGGCGGGTCACCGCCATCGCTGCGATGACGACGGGATCGCTGACATCGCTGGGACGCAGCTGGCTTTCGATCATGTGCCTGCGGGCAGCGGCAAAATCTGGCGGAGCAAGAGTGTGTGTGTCGGTCATGTCCAAGCGCCCTAGAATATGCGACCAGCGATGCAAGCCCAAACGGTCCGAACGGTGCCGCTTTGATAGCCTTCCGGTTGCAAAATGCAATCGATATCGCTGCATCGCTGGTTATGGCACGGCTGTATTATTATGGCAATACAGCATTTGCGCCAACGCGAGAGCTTTGCGCACTGCCGCTTCCCCCTGCCCGTTTCGAGCGGCATGCCATGCGCTTGCGGCTTGACTTTCGCTGCAAAGCGGCACAATGCCGCGTCCTTCCACACCGGTGGCCCGATGGCGGAGTGGTTACGCAGAGGACTGCAAATCCTTGCACGCCGGTTCGATTCCGGCTCGGGCCTCCAACTCCCCCCGCATGATTGTCCCTTCCACCCCGACCCCGTCGAGGGTCAGGCACGGTCGTGTGACGAGGGCTTGGCAGACACGCGAAAATCGCCGTGCGGTTCAGTCGGCTTGCGTGAACGCGGCGTATTGCTGGCGCCAGGCGGCGACCTCGGCGGCCAGATGTGCGGGCGCCGGTTCGCCTGATATCACCAGCCGGGCCACGTCGCTCTCGGGGTGCAGCAGCATCTTCTTCGACCCATCGGTGAACCATACCGCCACCTGCCGGTCGCACAGGCTGTCGATGATGGTCCGCGCGACACCCTCGTCGAACCCGTCGCCGTCGCCTGTGGCGCGCACGTTGAATGCCACCGCCTCGAGGCAGTTGCGCGGATCGCGCACGAAGTTGAGCGAAACCAGCAGGCCCGAACGGTCCGGGCGGGCATCGTCGGGCATGGCGGCCACCCTGCGCCACGCGCAGAACCATGTCCGGCAGATCGGCGGGCGGACCGCGTGGATGGTGCAGCCTTGCGCGCCTGAATGCTCGCCGAGAATCGGGCCGAGATGCCTGCACGGCGTCCCGGCAGGCTTGCTGAATTCCGGGGTGTTGACGGTGAGTACGCTGCAGCAAGCGGTGCACGCGCCGCAGTCACGATTCTCCAGGACAGGCCCCAGCAGGATGGTTTCCAGATCTGTATCGTTGGACATGCCTGCAAACCCTGCCCCGGCGGGGTCGCGAAAGCAACCGTCCAGGCCAGCAGGTGCAGCGCAGAATGCTATGGCGCGATCAGCCCGCTGCTGTCGGCGATGATCGGCCCGCGTTCGGCCATCGGTTCGTCGGCGCCCCAGCCGGGGGAGGCATTGGCCAGCAGGATGACGAGCGCGGTGGCCAGCGCGCTGATCGCGGCCAGCTTCACATCGGTCATCACATTGTTGTCGCGCTGGTTGTTGCGGGTCATGCGTCGGCCCCCTGCCCCGGTTGGTCACTGGCGCAAGGATAAGCGGCGCGGCCTGCCATGGCCCGTGACAACCCCTGCGCGATAGATGACAAACCGCGTTAATGGGCCGCACCACGACGCGCGTGGACGGGGCCGGCCCGGCGAAGCGGCGGATTTCCGGCTGGCAGCCGCAACGGTCAATCGATACACGCACGCATGTCCGGTCATCGAACGCGTGACACAAGAGGAGCGATGTACCGATGATGATCCTGGTCGATGCCGATGCCTGTCCGGTGAAGGACGAGATCTACCGCGTCGCGCTGCGCCATGGCGTGGCGGTGATGATCGTCAGCAACAGCCCGATCCGCATACCCGACCATCCGCTGATCGGACGCACGGTGGTGGGCGATGGCTTCGATGCGGCCGATGACTGGATCGCCGAGCGCACCGATGCCAGGACGGTGGTGATCACCTCCGACATCCTGCTCGCCGACCGCTGCATCAAGCAGGGCGCGGTGGTGATATCGCCCACCGGCAAGCCGTTCACCGCCAACTCGATCGGAAGCGCGATCGCGACCCGCGCGATCATGGCCGATCTGCGCGCTGGTGGCGACATCGTCGGCGGACCGGCTCCGTTCGGCAAGACCGACCGGTCGCGCTTCCTGCAGGTGCTGGACGAGACGCTGGTTCGCCTGAAGCGCCCAGGCTGACCCGCCTGCTGACCGGCCTGTTGAAAGGCTTTGGCCCGGCGGGCTCAGTGATCCATGTTGCCGATCGGCATTCCGGGCGGGATCGGAACTTCTGCCCCTTCCCCAGCCAGCGCAGCGCCCAGCGCCTCGCGATCCTTGAGCAACCGCGCGGTCGAAAGCGCCCAGGCGCGGTCGGCGGGATCGGCAAAGCGGCGGCCGCCTTGCGCACCTGCCCAGTCGGTCAGCGCCTGGTCGATCAGGCTGGATGCCTCGATACCGCTATCCGCATCGCGCGATGCCCTGGCGAGCGACAGGATGATCCGCGTGCCCAGCGCGCGGCGCACGGCCGCCAGCCGGGCATCGCCCAAAGGTGCATCGGTGAGCGCCAGCAGACGCTGCGCGATGACCTGCGGCCCCGGACTGGCGCGGTCGGCGCGATGCTGCTGCGCCATCCGCGCCAGCCGCTCGGGTGCGAGCAGCGCATTCAGCGTGACCTGCGCGGCGACCGCAGACGCGGCGAGCGGATCGAACGCAGCCGCGCCGGCCATCGGCATGATCTCGATCTCGGTCTGGCGGTCGCTGTCGCCCGAGAACCCGGCGGACAGCTGCAGCGCAAGCGATGCGGGCACGTCGAGTACCTGCGGGCTGAGCGTCGCCAGCAGCGAATCGAGCGCGCGCAATTGCTCGGCAGGGGCAACCGCCACCGCCGCGCCATCGCCCTGCCCCGCCACGGCATAATCCGAATACAGTCCGCCCAGCAATTTGCCCGCCGCCTCGACCTGATAGCGGTGGACCAGCCAGACCGGCACGAACTTGCGCCGCAGATTGGCCACCGGTTCTCCCGGCTGCAAGGCCGCAGGTCCGAAGCGCGAGACGGCTGCGGCGCGCACCTGCATCATCCTGTCAAGCTCTGCCACCGGATCAGCGCCATCGTCCCACAGGCTGCCCCAGGGCTGGCTGGCCGAGGCGCTGCGCGCATTCTCGTCCGCGACAAAGCGCAGGCCCTGCCGCGCGGCCTCGTTCGCCTTCGCCATGGCGGCAGCATCGGGGTTTCCGCTCGCCGGATCGCCATACAGCCAGTCGATCGCATGGACATCCCAGCGACCCAGCCCGACGCCATAGGCATCCGACAGATCGGGCGCGCCATCCTTGAGGCCGATGCGCGGCGCGGGGTAATCCATCACCGAGGCGCGATCCTGCGTGCTGCCCGCAAAATTGTGGAGCAGTCCCAGAGCATGGCCGATCTCGTGCGCGGACAGCTGGCGGATGCGCGCCAGCGCCACCTGGGCTGGATCGTTAGGCCCGCCGGTGCCGGTCTTGTCCGCACCGACCAGCGCTTCATAGATCAGCATGTCCTGCCGCACGCGCAGCGAACCCAGCAGCACCGCACCCTTCAATATCTCGCCGGTGCGCGGATCGGTGACCGCATAGCCATAGGACCAGCCGCGTGTCGCGCGGTTGACCCAGTTGACAACGTTGTAGCGCATGTCGAGCGGATCGGCGCCTTCGGGCAGGATCTCGACCTGATAGGCATCGATATAGCCCGCCGCCTCGAACGCGGTCTGCCACCAGCGCGCGCCCTCGAGCAATGCGGTGCGGATCGGCTCGGGCGCGGCGTTATCGATGTAGAACTTGATCGGCTTGCGTACCCGCGAGCGCGGCGCACTGGGATCGATCCGATCGAGCCGGAAGCGGTTGGCCAGGTTCTGGACGATCTCGCCATCGAGCGGCGCGGAAAAATCGAGGATCTGCGTGGCAAAGCTGCCGCCGCGCGGATCGAAGGCGCGCGCGACATAGCCCGGCTCGGGCAGCGCGACGAAGCTGTGGCGCACCACCAACGTCACCTGGCGGGGATCGGGCGCGATGTTGCGCACCTCGGGCCCCGGCGTATCGGTGGCATAGGTCTGCCGCGCCTCGAACTCCAGGTTCAGCGGAAAGGCGCGCACGGCAGCCGGATCGGCGGCGCTCAGCGCATCGACCAGCCGCCAGCCCTTCTCACCGCTGGAGTTGAGCTGGCCGATGACATTGCGGGTATCGCGCGCCAGAAACGGGGCGATATCGACCAGCAGACGGCCATCGGGGGCATCGATCACGTCCCCCAGCCACAGCATCGATGTCGCAAAGGCATTGGCGGCGGCGGCCTGTTCCGACGCCGAGCCTGCGCTGGCGCGGAAGCGCGGGTTTTCGAGCTCGAACGAGACCTTCTTGCCCATCCGGCGGACCAGCAGGATCTGCGCCGGACCGGGCTGTGCGCGGTCGAGGCCGATCGGCGCCGAGCCCAGGCCGGTGCGCAGCGCGGTGGTATACAGCATCCGCGTCACCACCCCGTCCGCGCCGGCGGCGGGCAGCGAGAGCAGGATGCGCCCTCCCTTGCGGTCGACATGCACCGGATAGAGCCCGTCGAGCTTTTCCGTCCCCGCATAGGGGCCGGATGCCGACGCCGAGGGCGCGGCATGGGCCTGCGGCGTGGAAAGAGCAGCCGCAAGGCCCAGCGCAAGTGCAAGTGTTCGGTTCATCGGACCCCCAAGGTTTGATCGAAGACTAGGGGCCAATGCCGTCAGCGGGCAAGCGGCTTTTGGCATCGCCTGCGGTCAGGCACCGGACCGGTGGTGGCCCGGTGCCTGACAGGGTCGGCTTATTGCGGACCGTCGGGAGCCGCGACAGGCTGTTCGGTTGCCGATACCGCCGCAGCGGCAGCGGTGCCGACCACCATCGGCGCAGGCTCGGCGGCCTTGGCGAAGGACAGCGGCACGTCTTCCTGGACGAAGCCGGTGATCGAGCTTCCGGCAGGAATGACCGCGCTGGTGCCGGTGAGGAAGAATCCTGCGATCGGCAGCAGCACGACGGCGCCGACAACCCCAGCCGTCCCGGTCACGCCCTTGTCGTCGGTGGCACCCGACAGCCGGATCTGGCGCCCGTTAACGGTGGCATAGAGCATCCGCACCTCGATCGCGCCGGACTTGCCCCACATGCCCTTGTTGCGCACGCTGGTGATCTCGCCGATCGCCGGGCTGCCCACCGGTATGACCGTGACGCCGTTGACCATGACCGGTTCCGACACCTCAAGATTGAAGCGGTCGCCCACCCGCAGCTTCTTGCCCTTGGTGGTCAGTTCGGTGAGCGTCTTGAGCGGAACCGAGGTTCCGGCGCGCAGCGTCGGACGCTGATCGGCCCCAATTGCCAGCGCCTCCTGGGCTGCAACCGGTGCCGAAATCGTTCCGGTGAGCAGCGCTAATGACATGGCATATGCTAAATTTTTCATTAATTTTCCCCTGCGTTTTCAAGTCGCTAGGCGCCGATGCGCTTGGGCGGGACGCCTGTCAAACGGCATTTACGCCATATCGGGGCTATGCCGGTCGGGGCTCAAACCGACCGGGGGGGGAGCCCGCACAATCGTGTGCTTTTAATGCCTTTCAGGAATCTGCGTCATGCTGTCTGGCGACGCCCTGGGTTGCGGCACCCAGGGCGCATTCGGCTTGCTCTAGGTCCGCGTTCTCCGGCGCCTGCGGTCGAGCACCAGACCGATTCCCGCCATGAAGCCCAGCAGCAGGATCACGAACACGCCGACCACCACGTTCAGTCCGACCCGGCCGATCGGGAACAGGAAGTTCCATTTGTGGATGAAGCTGAAGATATAGCGCTCGGGCTTCTGCCAGTTCTCGGTGCGGTCGGCGAGGACGCCGGTGGTGGTGTCGACGAACAGTGTCGCGTTCACTGGCTCGCCATAATCGATCCGCCACACCGGCAGGCGCTTGTTGCGGAAATCATAGTCCGGGCCGAAGCGGGTGACGACCTCCATCGACGTGATCGCGCTGTCCGGCGCGCCGCTGAACCTGCGCCCCAGCGCCTTGGCCAGCGCCCTGTCCCCCTGCGGCCAGGGCCTGCCGGTGGCGGCATCGACATAGAGCGCGGGGCCGGTGGGGCTGATCCCGTCGAAGCGCGCGTTGCGGATCGCGGTGTCGCCCATCGGCATCGTGTGTCCTTGATGCGCGCTATGATCGTGCTCGCCTTTGGGCATCGCGTCGCGGGATTGCGCGAGGCCGAGGCGATAAAGTGGACGGCCATCAGGGGCTTCGACCAGCGACAGGCTGGCAACCTCGAGCCCGGCAGCGACCTCCGCCCAGTCGCGTTCGATCGGGTAGCGCGCATCTGCGACATTCACCGGGGGCGACATCCGCATCTGGCTGGTCGGGCGTTCGAATGCCGACTGCACCAGATGGATGATGCCGCTGATCGAGAACATCAGCAGGGGCAATGCCAGCACATAGCCCATCGCGCGATGCCACCCCTTCGATCCGGGCAGCCGCTTGCCGCGCCGGATCGCAACCAGCAGCAGGATGCCGGTGACCGCCAGCGCGGCAAGGCTGCCGACCATCAGCGTGATGACGACGACGCGCAGCCATTCGAGCTGCGGCGGCACCCATTCCCAGCTGTGCAGCCAGCGGAACACGGTCTGCATACGGGTCTTGGTCACGTTGTTGACCGCAGCGAGGCTTCCCGTTTCGGTGTGGACATACGCCGTAAGCCGATCACCGCCTGCAAAGCGAACCCGCCACACCGGCAGCAGCCGGTTGACCCAGGGATAGTCGGCATCGAACGCGGTCTGGTGGACAATCTCGGCCACTGGGCGCGTGTCCTTGAGGTAGTGCCGCGCGATGAATTCGGCCTGGCGTGCGTCGTATCCTGCCAGCTCCGCCCCGGTGCCAAGTTCAAAATAGCGCCGCGCAGCCATGGGCGTCTGCGTCACCTGCAGCAGGTTGGCGCCCTTGCCGACCACCACCCTGACCGCAGTGGCTTTAGCGATCCCGGCCTTGGCCAGCACCGTTTCCACCGGCTGCGCCGCCGACATATCGACGGCGCGCATCGGCGGCATGAACTCGGCCTGTTGCGGGCCGAACAGCACCATGGCGATATGCGCCATGCCTGACAGCCCCCAGATAAAGAGGCTGATGCCGCCGATCAGCGCCAGCCATTGGTGTTTGCTCATCGACCAGCGTGCGAGCCTGGGACGGTTTGCCATGATGCTGTTCTCCCTTGTCTTTTCGTTCAAAACTGGGCGGTGATGCCGCCATAGATCGCGCGCCCGACCCCGGGCGTGTAGATCGCGGCGCGCTCGAGCGACTGGTTGGCGTTGGTGGCGACGTTGGAGATGAACGCGGTGTCGAACAGGTTCTCGACCGATCCGAACAATCGCACCCCGGGCAGCACGTCGACCCCCGCGGTCAGCCCGACCAGCTCGTATCCCGGGGCTCGCTCGGTGTTGGCAAAGTCCGCCCAGGGGCCATCGAACACCCAGCGCAGGTTGGCCGAGACGTACCATGAGTCCTTCTGCTCGAACCGCGCTTCGGAGACGAAGAGATAGCGCGGGACGCCGGCGAGCTGGTTGTCGCCATAAGTGACATCATCATCGAAGCGGAAGTCGTTGAACGTGAACGCCCCGCGCAGCGTGAACGCCTGCCCGCGCGCCGCCAGCCGCGCGCGCGCGACGTAGACGTCCAGGCCGAGCTCGATCCCCTGGTGAATGGTCCTGTCGGCATTGTCGGTGAACGACACGAACCCGTTTGTGCCCGGAACGCCGAAGTCGAGAAACTCGTTCTCCACCTCGCTGCGATACAGCGAGATGTCCCAGGCGACGAAGTCCGCCTGCCCCCGGCTGCCGATCTCGTAGGTCGTCGCGCGCTGTTCCGTGAGCGGGGCGAAGGGCCGCGAGCCGCCCGAGGTCAGGTCGGCAAGGCTCGCAGGTTCGAAGCTGCGGTTGATGTTGGCATAGAGCTGCGCAGTATCGCTCAGCGCATAGAGAAGTCCGAAGCGCGGGCTGAACTGCTCGTACTCGCCGCGTCCTGACACTTCGGCGAGGATCGCGTCGACGTCGCGCACCACCTTTACATATTGCCCACCCAGCACCGCTGTCAGGCGCTGGGTCAGGCCGAGGTCGAGCTGGCCGAAGGCGGTGAGGTTGGTGGAATCCTGGTCGGATTCGTTGGTCAGCCCGGCGCGCTCACCATTCCGGTTGCGGTGACGGCGGGCGCGGTTGTCGGCCTTGGCGTAGCTGCCGCCCAGCGTCCAGCGGCTGACCGTATCGCCGAGCAGCGTGAACTCGCCCAGCGCGCGCAGCGAGACGCCGAACTCGTCCTCTTTCTGGTCGATGATCCCGGCAAAGCGGGTGATCGCATGGTCGAGCTTGCGCCGGGTGTACCAGCCGCCAATCTCCAGCGTGCTGCTGCCCAAAGTGATCGCGGTAAGGTTGGAGAGGCGCAGGACATCGAGGTTGCGGTCCCAGTCATCGGCGACCGGGCCGGGATCGAGCACCGTGACCGGACCGCCGGGACGGAAGGGCCCAACGGTGACCGGGCGCCCCGCAGCACGCGGATTGGCAAGCGCATCGGCAAGCCGCAGCGATCCGTTCAATTCGAAATTGTCGCTGAGCGCGGTGACATAGAACCGCGTTTCGACCGCATCGCTCAGCCTGAAGCCGATATTGCCATGGCCGTAGAGGCTGCGAACATCGCTGTGCTCGCGAAAGCCGTCATCGCGAAGGCCGGTCAGTCCGATGTAATAATCGGTACTTCCCGAGACTCCCGCAGCGCTGACGTTGCCGCGCAGGGTGTTGAAACTGCCGCCCTCGATACGCCCTGCAAAGTTCGATCGTGCGGTGCGCCCGGTGGGCGAGACGATGTTGACCGCGCCGCCCAGCGAGGCCGCGCCGAACTGCAGGCCGTTGGCGCCCTTGAACACCTCGAGATAGCGGATGGTGAGCGGATCGATCTCCTGGAACTCCGTCGCGCCGCTCGCGCGGCTGATCGGCACGCCATCGCGCAGCACGGTAAGCCCGCGCCGCTCGAAGCCCGAGTTGAGCCCCGATCCGCGGATCGAGATGCGCGATTCGCGCTGCGCGCTGGTATCGGCGAACACGCCGGGGGTGAAGATCAGCACATCGCCGATGCTTTGCGCGAAATCCTCGGCGAACACGTTGTCCTCGACCAGCCCGACGCCGCCGGGGATGCGCTCCAGCCTTTGCCGCACCTCCTCGACCGAGGGCGATGTCGGCGTGCCGGTGGCGCTGGCAGTGACGACGATGACGGGATCGGTGCGCTGGCCGACCCCCTGCGCGAGGGCGGGAGACACGATGGCGAGTGCGGCGCCGCCCAACAGGGCAGCGCGCAGAATTGCAGTGTTTTTCATGGATATGATCGTCCCTGAACGGGGAAAGGATGAGCCGCAGCGCCATCGGCACGCCGGGTCATCCGGCGCGCTGGCTCAGCGCTGCAGCAGATTTGCGAGGTTCAGGTGAGCGAAGGAGGCCCGGTGGCAGGCGGCGTGCCGGCATGGTGCCGAGCGCGCAGCAGGCTGTGGTGCAGCGCGGGCGGAACATCTCGGGTCGCGAGCATCAGCGGCAGCGCCGCCGCTTCGGCAGGAACCGCCAGCATCGCGATGCCGGCAAAGGCGCAGGGCGGCATCGGATTGTCGCCTTCGTCGCCCTGATCGTGGACCGGCTCTGCGCTGCTTGCTGCATGCAGCTTCAGATAATCCTGATAGCGCGGATCATCGCGGGCAATGGTCGCAGCCTTGTTGCCAAGGCCCGAGCACAGTTCGATCGTCAGCCCGTCCGGCCCGAAGCGCGGCATGAACCCCTGCGGCGCGAGCGCGCCGAACAGCATCGCCAGCAGCAGGGCCGGCATGATGCGGTTCACAAGGATACGCAGATGTCCCATGGCTGTGCCCGGTAGATCGGTGTTGGGGGCAATTCAAGCGCGAACGGTGTGGGCCTCAGGATGCCCAGTGGCGCGGCGTGCCGCGTACCGGCGCCTTTGCCGGGGTGAGCACCGACTTGACCCGCGCCCAGAAGGTCGGCCTGGCCTCTTCGGGCAGCGTCTGGCCGGTGACCTTGAGCAGATAGCGCGCCAGCAGCAACGCCTGGTTGCGTGTCATCACGATATCCTGCTGCTCGATCAGATCATTGTCGAGCGCGATGCGCGACCTGGCGCACTCCACCCTCAGATCAATTCCGTTCGGCATGTCCAGATGCGTCCAGCCAACCAATGCAAGCGGCGGCGCCTGATCGGATTTCTGTTTCACGCCAGTTGGTTGCAGTTCATCGTTCATGGCCCCACTCCTGCGCTATCTAGCTTCTATTTGTAACCTTCTGTCAAGAGTCCGCGTGATCACCTGCCTGCAGGCGGCAGATCCCGGCAAAGCATGCGGAACCGGGGGTCGGGCAGTGCGTAGGCACTCAGGAAAGGTCACGTCTTTGTGCGCGACCGCCCTTTGCTGCATCCACAACAGGAGGACATGACATGGCGACCAAAGCCAAGACCAAGACTGACACCGTCAACACCGGCATCGAAGCCAACGACCGCAAGGAAGTCGCCAAGGCGCTCCAGCACGGCCTGGCCGATACCTATTCGCTCTATCTCAAGACGCTGGGCGTTCACTGGAACATCGTCGGCCCGGCGTTCTACAGCGTGCACAAGCTGACCGAAGAGCAGTATGAAGACCTGCACGCCGCTGCCGACGTGATCGCAGAGCGCGTCCGCGCGCTGGGCGAGATCGCTCCTGCTTCGTTCGGCGATTACACGAAGCTCTCGATCGTCGATTCGAGCGAAACCCCGCACCAGGCGGACGCCATGCTCAAGGGTCTGATCGCCGACAATGAAGCGATCGCCAAGCGGATGCGCGACTTTGTGGAAGTCGCCGAAGACGCAGACGACGTGTTCACCGCCGATTTGCTGACCGCACGCATAGGTAAGCACGAAGAAAACGCCTGGATGCTGCGTGCGCTGATCAGCTGATCAGCCTGCACAGAGCCACGCAAAACAGGGCCGCGATCCACACCGGATCGCGGCCCTTTTTTTGCGCACGAAATTCGCTGCGAGAGATCACGAAAAACCGCCCGACCTCAGGCGAGGACGGGCGGTCGTGATTTCTTCAGATGGCACGCTGGGTTCAGCGTGATCCGCCGCCCAGGTTTATCTTGTCGAGCTGGGCGAGCAACGCATCGAACTGGTCGGGCAGCGGAGTGTCGGTGACGCAGTCATAGACCTCGCGCAGGCTGCGACCGATCCGCGCCTGGCGCATCACGAGCGGATCAAAACCAGATGTATGCATGGCGGGTTCCTCCAGACGTTCCAGGGAATTGACACCGCGCACTTTCTTCACTTCCCGTTCCGGCCGGTATGGCCGCTTTGTAAAAAGAGGACGTCTGTCGGCGTCCTTGGTTGCAGCCTCCCACCGCCGCCGCGACGATGGGTTCCGGCACTGCGCCGGATCGAGAGGGTCAAGCTGCAAGCGCCGTAACGCCCTCGCTCAACCGGTCGAGAGTGCCCAGGATGTCGCTCATCGCTTCATCAGCCGAATTGCGCTGGCGACGCGTGCCGATGGGTGAATCGCCATCGAGCATCGCAACCAGGGCGGCGCGCGCACGCGATACCCGGCTCTTCATCGTGCCGACCGCGCAATCGCAGATTTCTGCCGCTTCCTCATAGGAGAAGCCGCCGGCGCCCACGAGAATGATCGCCTCGCGCTGGTCGGCACCCAGCTGCATCAGTGCCATGCGCACGTCTTCGAGGTGGAGCGGCGCCTGCTGATCCGAGTTGGACGTCAGGGTGCGCTCGGCAACACCTTCATCATAAGGCGCGGTGAACTTGTTGCGGCGCATCTGCGAGATATAGCAGTTGCGCAGGATCACGAAGGTCCAGGCACGCATCGAGGTATCGGGACGAAACCTCGCACGCGCTGCCCATGCCTTCAGCATCGTGTCCTGAACCAGATCGTCGGCCAGATCCATCTTGCCGCACAGGCTGTAACCGAACGCGCGAAGATGCGGAATGGTGGCAGCAAGGCGCTGCTTGAAGGTTGCATCGTCCAACGGCACGATGGCCTCCGGAGCAACCTGCTCGGCGGTTTCGTCAGTCGTGCTGTGGTCCGGTTTGATTGTCATCGCTTGCGCCTCTCGATAGCTGCCCCCAAAGCAGCGTGATTGGTCCGTGGAAAAAGGGTGTCGGGCAGCGCATTGTCTCAGCGCGCCTGTCCGGATCCCACTCTTCCAACAACTCGCCGCCTGCGGGATGGTTCCGTTTTATTTGTGCGCAACCTTCCGGCCGCCACAGCGTAGGTGGCCGGGTCATGCCGCCCGCAAACGGCATCAGGTTATTGAAAACGAAGGATTATCGACCATGAATCGCACCCGTTCCTATCGCATGATCGTCGCCGCCGGACTCGTCGTGACGCTGCTGTCTGCCTGCAACACCGTCAAGGGTGCCGGCCGTGACGTCGAATCCGTCGGCAAGGCTGCCGAGCGCGCCATCGACTGATTGCGCATCGCAGGCATTCGATACGAAAAAGGCCCGGATCGCTCCGGGCCTTTTTTGTGTCTGCCTTGCGTCTGCGGCGTTACGCTCGACCGCGCACCAGATGCATGACCAGGCTGATCACCAGGAAAAGCAGGAACAGGAAGAACAGGATCTTGGCAATCCCGGCAGACGCGCCGGCAATTCCGCCAAAACCCAGAACGCCCGCGACAATCGCGACGATCAGGAAGATAAGGGCATATTGCAACATTGTTCATCTCCGGTTGGGATGAACGGGTTACGCGGCCGGCCGCGCCGGGGTTCCCCTTGCGCGCGGCTTTTTGCGGGCACGCCGGAAAAGGATCAGCCGCGCATCGCGCTGGTGATCGGCTCGCTGGTCACCGGATAGCCCAGATCCTCGTCGATGCACAGATGCGGCTGGCCGTCGCGATCCTCTATATAGGGCATGATCATTTGCGATGGGTAACGGGCGATATGGTCCAGCGCCTCGCCTATGCTGCCGAACTGCGCCAGCCGTTCCAGATTGCGCCGCGTCGGGAAGATGAGCTTGACCTTGCCCTCTTGCGCCATGGCCAGCGCCTCGGCTGCAGTTGCCCAGAACAGGTGCCGGTTCTCGGTCTCGTCTACTTCGATGATGTGATCATGCCCATCGCACTGCGCGATGAAGAATCGCGTGTCGAAAACGCGGTGCCTGTTGAACGGCGGCCGCCAGCGGGTGAACGGGGTAAGCGCGGACAGATCGAACTGCCATCCGGCGGTGCGCACCACGTCCGAGAACACGGCGCCGCCGTGCATCGCCGCGCGCGCGCTGGCCAGCGCATCGCGCTCGGGCGGATCTATGAAGCCCAGGCCCAGCCCGGTTTCCTCGATCGTCTCGCGAATGGCCGCGATCCGTGCGGCGGCATCGTCGGGCTCGAGCGCATGGTCCATCGTGGCGGCGAGCGCGTGGTCGTCGGGATCAACCCGGCCGCCGGGAAACACCACGGCCCCTCCTGCGAACACCATCTGCGCCGAGCGTTCGACCATCAGCAGTTCAGGCGCCCCGCCCCCGGGCAATTGCCGGAACACGATGATGGTTGCTGCAGGCGTCGCCTCGGGCAGGGGTTCGCCGGTGCGCGGATCGATGGTCGGGGTTTCGCGTTCGGACGCCGGAGATATCTGGTCAGCCATGGCCCCTGTCATCGCCGATCAAACCGGTGCTGCCAAGCGCGAAAACGATAGCCTGGGCAAGCGGCCTGCGCTCAGTGGCGCAGCAGGCGTTCGGCAATGCGCTCGGGCTCGATCCGGTAATGCCCCTGCACGGCGGCGCGGGCTACCGAGTAATAGCGATCGGGCAGCAGCGTCGCATCGTCGATCAGGTCGGCCTCGCGGTCGCATTGATCGACCAGCATGTCGAGCAGTCCGATCAGCCGGTCACGGTCCGGCGAAGGCTGCGCGGCGCTGCGTGTGAACAGGCCAAGTCCCTTTTGCGCCAGTAATCCGATCATTGCTGCAACTCCTTCGCTGGAATATCGTGGTCCAGACCATGAACGGCAGCGGTCGGCGCAGATTTAGGGTTTTGCTAACCATGATCGCTGTAGCTGGCCAAAAATTCTGGCCAAAAATAGCGGGGCGAATTTTGGCCAATTCGAGTGCCAGTTGCCGTTGACGATATGCGGAACAAAATGCGAACACCGCAGGATGACCCGTCGCCGATTCGCCATCATCACCTATGACCCGGATCGGATCGAGCAACTCAGCTATCAGGCCGAGGGGCTCTCCATCTCCTGGACGATCATCCAGGCGCTCCAGGGATATGACTACCCGAAGGAGCGCGGCATCATAAACATCACCTTATTGGATAAGCTGCCGATCCGCCCACCCAATACCAAACTGGTCACGAACGACTCCACTTCGCGTGCGCAGCGGCGATCTTGACGTGGTAATTGTTGGCAGCAAAACCCTTGCCATTATACCCACGAGCAAAGGGCACACAGTCGGCAGAACGGTTGCTGATCTGCCTCAATGCAACGGTCAGGGAAGAGGCTTGAATGAACGATGCAAAGGCGTCCAGGTGCGCACGTTCGCTGGTCTTCATCGCATCCCAGAATGCCTCGACCGTCTCGAAGCCGGCAGCCTTGTGGTTGAAGCCCATGATCTGAGCGCCGCCGACGGAAGCCGAACGGAGTGCTGCCCGGCGATCGAGTTGCATGGCGCGGTGCAGGCGCAGCCACTCGGCCTGGCCGCCGACATAGAGCGCGCGGTTCCAGCGTGCCGATGACAGGTTGGGATGCGAGGCCCGGAATCGTCCGTCTGTCTCGCGGTCGAAGATATGGGCTTCGAAAAGGATCTTCGGCAGGTCAGGTCCGTCGATGAAACCGCCAGGACCATCGGCGGCGAGGATATCGGCGCGGACATCCTGAAACCACCCGCCGTTGCTTTCCACCTCCCACACCGCACGGACCTGCGCCACGGTGCATTGAAGTCTGGCGGCAGCTCGTGCGAAGTCCACGGAGGTGAGGCCGATCTTTTCGATCTCCGCGCGGGCAACGCCAAGCCTATCGAGCAACTGGTCGACGGCGTTCACGTCGGCCGCGCTGAAGGCGGCTCCAGCGCGAGCCGCGCGGATCGCTGCAAAGATCGGTTCGCGGCTCACTGTATGGGCGGCCTGGGCGGAGCGGGCTGCCTCCAGTGCCGGGCGACAAGCGCAGCCAGCATCAGCGCAACGGTAATCAGGTCATCGAGCCAGGGCGGCAACATGCTGCGCAGACTCGGCGGAACCGACTGCCAGAATACCACCAGCGCTTCAGGGGAGGCCAGCTGCAGCGTCTGAAGCGCAAGCGCTACAGCGAGAAGACGGACGGACCACCACCGCCACCAGTCACGGACATCATCAACCATATGGTCGCGGGCGAACGAGAGGATACGATCAAACATGAACTGACCGTACGCCCATGGCACGGGATTTTGCCGGGTGAGCTGCATCACCCCCAATCCCTGATGCTCAGACCCCAGCGGGTATCTTCAGGCTCCTCGCGCTCGTAGGGCTCAAGGCGTTGGAACAGGCCGTAATGCAAATGCGAGAACCTGACAGCTATGTCATGGCCTTCCACAATCAACACGGGCGCGCTCTCGCCGATCGTCATCACGATCTGCCACAGCTCTTCGACCTGATTATCGGTCAGCCCAGATAGCGTGAAACGGTACGAGGAAACAACCGCCGCCTTGCTGATGCCAAATCCGCCATCGACCAGCTCCGTCCTTTTGGACAGGTCCAGTGCCACTCGGCCGGCGCGGTACTCATAGGGTCGTTCGATTGTCAGGCCAGCCATCAGAACACCAGCCTGCAGGGGCGCGCTACCACCGACCTGATTGAGGGTTATGCGCAAATAGCGCGTCGTGACAGGCACAGCCAGGCGCACATAAGCGTGGTGCCTGGCACCAGTCGAATAGGGCACCCTGAGAGTGGTTACGGGCCGTACAACGTTGAGCCCCGCGCCACCCGATCCGGTCATGGTCGCAACGCTCCACGTTGCAGCAGCCGTTGCATTCGTAAAGCCAAGGAACACAGTATCGACGAAGACAGGCGCGCTGAAATCAATGTCAATTGTTGAAGTTCCGACGGCCGCTGCCCGCCAGACTTCCCGCGTCGCCGGCGAAAGCAGGTTAGACCCGCCTGTGCCGTCGCTTACGGTGACCGCCGCCACCGGCAGCGGCGCGATGATGCCGATCCCCCGGCTCATGCGTTTACCCCCATTGGCCGCAGCACGGTGAGACGGGTTGTGCCGCCGTCCTGCTCTTCTGCGCCAACGATGAGCACGGTCGGCCCGAGCGCATATCCCGCGCGGTCACACACGATCCGCTGGCAAGTGCCCAACAGACCGACCCTTTCACCATCAACTTCGACAACCTCTTCGGCCAATGGCTGGCCAAGAAATGCGAGTTGGCGATCAGCTTCAGCGGAAGCGTCGGCGGCCGCCGCGATAGGCGACAACACTTCGCTTTCGATTGCGACGTCGCCCCAACTCGCGCGCAACGAGCCATCTTCGGATTGGGCATAGATCGCTCGTCCAGTTAGCCATTCTGCAACTGTAGTTGGGACCAGGCTCATGCTGCCTCCAGCGTCGCCAACCTGGTCTCAAGATCAGCCTGTACCGCCGCCTGCGCGGCGATCAGCCAAAACGCCAGCTGGTCGGGCCGGACGCCATAGCGTTCGCCCCCCTCCCATTCATCGAAGCAACACCATGCATAACGGGTCCAGTCCAGCCCCTCGTCTTCCATGATAGAAAAGGCCTGCTGTGCGCGGATACCAAAGTGCAGACGAGCATTGTCCTCGCCCTTCTGGGCCACGGCATCGTTCCACTGGTACATGCCGAGTTCGGCGATGATGCGCCTGGCCGCGCGCAGCTCGGCCGTATTCAATGCCCCCCGCCAATGCTTGTTGCGTTCGTCGGACGTGTTGATGGAACCAGTTGCCGCATAGAGAACAGAAAAACGGTTGCCCGCCTTGCCCAGCGTATATCCGTTGTCAAATGACGGAAACATCTCGGAAGCAGTCAGGTCCAGCCTTGCCGTCAGAGTGGCAGATCCGAACCCGATGCGCAGTGTTGCGCCGGAGTCCTGTGCCCAAAAACCTGAGTATCCGGTATTATCCCGCAGCAGTATACCCCCGCCATAGCCGCCGCTAGCGAGAATGGCAGATCGATTGTTTGCGCTTGGATCAAATACGGTCGACTCCGCGCGCAACGATTGGCCGGTCGCTGGCGTCTTCACCTCAAACTGGCCATCAGCCCCAATCAACGCGCGAAGCACCCCGCCTGAAGCAAAGCCGAAGCTGTTGCTGCCGATGCGATAGACTCCGGTGTCCTGGTCGCTTGCAAAACGAAATGCCGGTGCCGCCGATGATCCATCGGGGAACAAGCCAGCGCCAACACCATCACGAACGTTGGCAAATGAAGCCAGCAAGCTGCTCGATTCTGCGATCAATTCGGCGATTCGGCCGCGCAGCGGTGCGATGGCATATCCTTGGCCGCCTGCAGTGCTGCCCTGATAGTTCGGGCTGATTGACATAGATGTGTCGGATGCGATGTTGGTGATTTCATAGGTTCGGCCATCGGGCCCCAGAAATCCTTCACCGATCGATGCGTTGGCGATGAACGCCGTGCCACTGCCGGTAATGGTGGCGCTGCCGTTCGTGACGGTGACTGTGCCGGTGCGATACCAAGCCATGTAAAGACTCCCTTATGTGATCTGTTCGGTGCTGATGAGGGTGAACGTCTGGTTGAGGGCGTCCTCAAGGCTAACCGTCGAGGTGAGGCCATCAACCGAACGGCTGATGATGGTGGCGCGATAGCTGAATGTGCCCGTGCCGCTGGTGGTGTCGGTGAAGCTTGCAGCCTGGTTGATCTGGATCGTCGCGCTGCCCGGCTCTGATGGGCCGAAGCCATCAAAGCCCGTCGCTGTGCCGTTGAAGGTGTAATCGCCCACCGTTGCCCAGGTGCCGCTGTTGACGCTGCGCTCGACGCGGAGCACGGCCTGCACCGCTCCCGTGTAGACGAACGCATCGGTGATCTGAACATTGCGGAAATAGGTGTAGCCGATGCTCACCTGCTTGGACCCGCCATCGGTGACGAAAGGCCCGACGATTATCTGGGCGTTGCTGGCCAGCGACGTGCCGGTGCCACTGTTCTTGTAGAAGTTGCTGCCCAGGCGCAGACCATATTCGCCGTCGCCGGTCACATCGAGGAAGAACAGCGCGTCCGCCTCGTTGCAGGCGCTGATCGCGCGGCTCGGGCCGAACCACATCACGAACTGATTATCGACGCCGAACCCCGCCCCCATCACGAGCATGTTCGTGCCGTTGTTCATGATGATCTTGCCATTCTGCAGGCGCAGGCCATCAGCATCGGCGTCGAGGAAGGCGGTGCCTGTATCGGGATCGACCACCTTGAAGTTATCGACCACGAAGATTGCGTCGATGTCGTCGGAGGTGCCATTGAGAACGAAGCCGCCAACCCGACCATTCACATCGACCTTGGCACCCCAGCGCGCTTTCAGGCCGTTTATACTTTCGCCGAACGTGGTCAGCGTTGCACTCTGCGCGCCGACTGTGGTGTTCAGCGTTGTGATTTGGCCTGCTAATGCACCATCTGCGCTGGCTCGCGCCGTCGCCTCGCTGCTGATGGATGCTGTCAGCGTGGTCACGGCTGCGGACCGCGCAGCCGCCTCGGCATTGATCGCAGCGATGCGGGCACTTTCCTCTGCAGTAATCGCCGTGCCGCGCGCAGCCGCTTCCGCATTAATGGCGGCAATACGAGCGGCTTCCTCCTCGCCGATCTGGATGATTGCGCTGCCGATGTCGCTCTCGAGGCCGCTGATCAATGTCGCACGGGTGGTCGCTTCTTCACCGATGGCCGTGGCGCGGGCGGCCGCCTCATTGCTGATTGCCGTTGCCCGTGTGGTTGCTTCGGCGGCGATGGCACTCGTCCGCGCCGTGGCTTCTGCGCTGAGCGCACCGGTGAAACTGGCGTTGAGCGTGGTGATCGTGGACGCCAGCGATTCCACGGCGGTGACGCGCGCGATGCTTTCCTCAACGATGCTGGCCTCGTTGCCCGCCACCCGTGCCACCAGCGCCAGAATGCGGGTGGACAGCGCCTCGACCTCGCTCACGATCTGGGCGGTAATTTCCTGTCGCGCGCCCGCCACCGCGCCATTGACCTCGCGACGGTTGCGGTCGTTGTTCAGCAGAGAGCCGAGCAGGAGATCAGCAAGCTCGCTCGCCTCGCCCAGCAGAACCCGGGCCGCTGTCACTTGCTGGGCAAGCCCTGCCGCGATCAGGCCATCGCCATCAATGCGAGCCTGCGCTTCGTCGCTTACCGCCGCGGCACGGTTGCTGACCTCGGTGTCGAGTTCGGCGTTCAGCGTCGTGATCGACGATGCCAGCGCGGCGTCGCCATCGATGCGCGCCTGGTTGGCATCGTTGATGTTCGTCTGCAGTGTCCCAGCAGCCGTGGTCAGGCTGGCGCTGAGATCGGAGATATCCGACGCCAGCGCGCTGTCCGCATCGGTTCTGGCGCTCTGCTCAGTGGTAATCGAGGCTGTCAGAGTGGCGACATCACCCTCTCGGGCATCTATCTCGGCATCGAGTGCAGCGGTCAGCGCGCCAAGGCTCGTTGTCGTGCTCGCGCTCAGCGTTGTGATCTGGTTGGCAAGGGCGCTGTCGGCCGTCGCCCGCGTCAGGCTCTCGGTTGCGAGCGACGCCTCAGCAGCACCGACCCGCACCTGCAGCGCCAGCCGGAACGCTGCCTCTGCCATGTCGCCGTCGATGATGCGCGCAGTCAGTTCCTGCCGCGCCGCCGCGATGGCCGCGACCTGCTCGCGCTTCGTTCGGTCGCCCTGCAGCAACGCCCACAGATCCTGCTCGGCATTGGCCTCCTGCGCTTTCTCGACCAGACGGACCGCCGACACCGAACTGAGGATCGAGGCCGTGTCGCCGATTGCGGTCAGCACCGTCTCCGCATTGGTCACGCGCGTTGCCAGCGCGTCAAATGTGGTGGTGTCGACCTTGGAGGTGATCGTGCCCTCAAGCGCGTCGATCGCTTCCTCGGCGGTGGAGACCCGGCCCTGCACCAGGCTCAGTTCGGTGACCGTGGCGAGCGTGGTGACCGTTGCATTGAGGCCGTCGATATCGACCTCGGCGGCTCCAAGGCGCAGGAAGATGTCGGTCAGTTCGGCGATCTGGCTGGGATCAAAAGCCGCCAGCGCGATCTGCTCATTCACATAGCTGTTCGTGGCGCGAATGTTGATATTGGCTTCTGCCGCGTTCAGCCTGATTTCCGCCGTGCTGACCCGCTCACGCGTCTGCTCGATCGCATGAATGCGGACCTGGCCGGTGGCGGCGTCGACATAGAACCCGGCATCGGTGAATGTCGCGCGCGTCCGCGATGCCTCATCGAGCGCGACCGCGAGCGCAGTTGCCATTTGGTCGATATCATCTTCGGCGCGGCGAAACGCATCCTGGCTCACCGCATTGAGATCGGGCAAGCGAATCTGCCCCAGCGACACCGGCGCGACATCGGGCAACGGGCGATATTGCAGGCGACCCGCCGCAGTCAGTTCGATCTCGCTGTTCAGCAACTCGCCGGGGTCACGGACGTTTCCGGTGCTATCCCTGACATAGCCTGGGTAGGTGTCCCCAGGTACGTAGGTCTGTGGGTCGGGGATGACTGCGCCAGCGGTGGCGTCCGCCTCGTAAGGCCGCAGCGAGTCGAATAGCACTCCATCATCGAGCCGGATGCTTTCGGCGATCTCGCTTTCGCTGTGCCGACGGTTGTTGGCTTGGAATCCCACGCGCCTGCGATAATGGGGCGCATGAGCCCGTTCACGGCCGATGAACTGGCCCTGCAACACTTCTGCACCGCCGTTGTCGAACGTCCATGGCAGCAGGCGGATAACCCCTTCGGGTGCCGCAACCCAGATCAGCGAAGATCCCAGCGCCAGGCGATCGATCACCTGCGCGCCCGTGGTGTTTTCATCACCAACATGAATGCCGGCAGCAGCTGGGCGCAATGCATTGCCAGCCGTGCGGTTGGTGACCGCTGGGCCACTGAACCGCGCTGACACCGCATCGATTAGCGACGCCACAGCCATTGAACCACCGGTGCCTGGCGTACCGATAAAATCCGCCGTCAGCGGCCCGCTGGGCTGCGTCCACCACTTTGCGCACGCGATCGAGGGGGCAACGACGCCTCCGCCTTGGGCCGGAGAACTGGCTTGGAGCGCCGCGAAGGTGGCGGCGATGCTGCCCTGCCAGGCAAGGACGGTAAACGGTCCCGTGCGGCCCTTGTCCCGCAGAGCGGAGAAGCCGGACAGCGGAAACGCCGGGTCGCCGAACTCATAGATGCTGTTGGCAGGATCGAGCAGCCGCCCTTCGACGTTGAACACATAGCCCCAGCTGCGGCGCTTGGTGCGGCCTTCAGCCTCCTCGCCACCCTCAATCCCGCCATTGCCGGCGAAGCGCTTGTCGCACACCGGCTTGTCCAGGCGAGTCGACAGGTCGGCGATCGTGAGGGTAAAAACGCCATCAGCGATGGAGTCGCCTACAACGGTGCCGGTGAACAGGCGCGGGAAGGTCGCGGCGTCCTCCGGACCGGCGTCGATCGAGATCTCCGCATCCTTCCAGAAGTAGCCTGCCAGGCTCTCGAAAACTGCAGGCTCTGCCGGAGCGATCTGGATGCGGCTGGCTTGGGGAACGGTCTGGCCGGTAAAGCCGTCGCGGCCGAACCCGATTCGCGCAGCGAAACGAGGGGCGGACACGACTCCCGCCTTGTAATGCTGGTTATTCTCCTCGCGGAAATAGCTGCGCTCGACCGCGCCGCCTGCAAAACGCAGCGTCGCCAGCCCGGCGGTGGCCGGATCTCGGGGGCGCAGCTCGATCCACTGCACTTGGCCGGTTCGCGCGCTCATCTGAGGCTGACCTCACGCCCGATCGCGCCCAGATCGATGCTGGCGTTGCCGCCGCCGCTGATTTGCACGCCATCCAGTGATATCAGATTGCGGATGCCGGTATTGATCTGCGCCAGAATGTCGTTCTGCTCGTTGCTGAGCTGGTTGGCAGTGGCAAGCTGGCGGTTGGTTTCCGCAGCCGCCTCCTGGGTGCCGCGGATACGGTCATTCTCGATCTGGATGATGCGCTCGGCGCTGGCGATCGCCTGGGCGCGGTCAGATGCATATTCGTTGCCAGCGGTGCCATAGGCATCGCGCGAAAGCTGGATCAGTCGGCGGTTGAGGTCAGCCAGGCGATCGGCAGCACCGTCGATGCCCTTGGCCGCATCAGCCTCAGCCTTGCCGATTTCCTCGAGCAGCCGCTGCCGGCGTTCCGACAGCGTGCCTTCGGCCAGGTCGCCGAACACCAGGTCATTGAGCAGATCCTGCAGAGCGCCCACGCGGTCTTCCAGGATGCTCTCGATCAGCTTGGACCGTTCCTCGGCATTGATGCGCTCGATCTCGATGATGTCGAAGCCATAGTCGCGGGCGATCCGCAGGCGTTCGTCGGCCTGACGGTCGAAGTCGCGGACTTCCTTTCGGATCTTGCCACCAATGCCCTCGAGCAGATCCTCGACATCGCGGACCTTAAGCGCCTCCTTGATCGCGCGGTCGACGTCTGGATTGGAGTTGAGCGCTTTCTGTATTGCAGCCGACAGGCCCTTGATGGCTCCGTCGCTAAGAGCATCACGAAGCGCAAAGGCAACTGCGGCCTCTTCATCCTGACCGAAATCGATCGCGCCGCGCTTGGTCTTGGTGCGGCCTTTGCCGCTGGTATCAACGCGGAAATCCTTCCCTCGCTGGCCGATACTCACGGCAAAACTGCCGATTTCTGCGTCGAATTCCTGAGCAATCTGGCGCAGCTGTTCCTGGACGCCGCCGGCCAAACCGAGCGATGCCTGGATACGCTCCTGGCTGTTACCGCGAGAGGTCGCGTTCCCATCAACGCTGGTAATGGTTGCAGATCCGCGCTTGGTCGATTTGAGCAGCCCGGTGAAGATACCGAGCGGCCCTCCCTCAAACCCAAAGATGTCGCCGATGATTTTGTTGGCTTCACTCGCAATGGCAAAAGGACCGGATATCGCCGCCATCAATTCGGGACCGGCAACCGCGCCGACAGCGGCCCCGACTGCTTGCCCCGTCTTTCCGCCGCCGATGATATTGCCGATGACTGCCCTGCCAGCCATGGCGCCGCCGATAATGTCGCCTAAACCATTGAACAACTTGGTCCCGATGATGTCTTCGAGCGGCTTGAGGCCATTTTTGAAGCCCTCCGAGTACAGGCGTTTGATGAAATCGAAGGTGGTAGGATCGGCCCTCACAAGAACAGCGCGGTCATTAACTTTTTTGGCGACAGCTACGATCTCGCCCGTGATCGGATCGACCTTGCCCAACGTTCCGTCTCCCGTCGGAACTGAATTGGGCATGGTGCTGATCGTGCTAGGATTTGCAATCTTCTGCGCGGCCTGATTGATCTTGTCGGCCGCCTCATTCATCGCGTCGGCAAGCTTGTTGGCGACCGGCCCAGGCTTCGCCAGATCCTCGACCAGCTGTTCCGTCTGCGTTTTCAAGCTGGTGCGGCCTGAGGCAAAATCTTCGAGCTCGCGTAGTGCATCGCCGAACAGCTGCTCAGTCAGCAGGCGCCCCTGCAACTGCCTGAAGTTCTGGTCCATGGACTTCAGGAAGTCTTTGGGGCTTCCACCCGACAGAATATCTTCCAGCGCGGCACGCGTATCGTCGATCGAAGCGTTGTAGATCGATAGCTTGCGGCCGCGATCCTCGATCAGCCGGCCAAGCTCGCGCTCGGCCTCGACCTGCGCCAGGACACCGAGGCGCTGTTCTTCGGTCAGCTCACCGTTGCGCTCTTCGTACTGCTGGATACGTTGCAGGGCTTCCGCTTCGGATTCGCGCCCCTGCAGCACAAGCATCATCTGCTCGAGCTGGCGATCCCCGGCCTCCTCCATCTCGCGGAAAGGTCGCAGCAAAGAGTCCTCGACCGGACCGCGCGCCGCTTCGATCGCGGCGGTGAGCTCCTTCATCTTCTCCGGTTGACCGGCGAGGCGTTTTTCGACTTCGGCCTGGATGCTGTCCAGCTCGCGACTCGCCTTCGCCACCTGATCCACCAGGCGCGGCTGTTCGTCGAACTGTTCGGTGATCCGCCGAACGCGCTCTTCGGTGCTGGCGGTGAAATCCAGTAGCTGCGCAGCTTCTCGCGTAGCCCGGGCTGCGCCACCATCCCGTCGCGTGCGCCCAGCAGGCTTAGAGCGGTCTTTATCTGTGCGGAGTTCTTCAGCTAGCCGACCTGTACGGAGCGAGTCTTCTTCCAGATTAAGGCGGGCAAGCTCCTGGGCGTCGTTTGCCGCCTCTGCGCGAAGACGGGCAATTTCCCGCGCACGCTGGGCATTGGCGCTATCGCTGCGACCGATAGCAACCAGCGCATCTTCTATTTCCTTACCGCCTCTTGCGCCGTTGAGCGCGCGCACGAGGTCAGACGGGCCACTTCGGCGGATTGCAACGCGACCAGTTTCATTGCCGAACGTCCCGCCGAAGCTGACATCGCCAGGCATGCTGCCCCGAACAAGCGAGCGAATTTCACTGCCACGGGCCTGCTGCGCTGCCCTGATAGCATCGATCTCATCCAGGCGCTTCAACCGAGCATTGGCGATCAGCGCCTCGTTCTGGCGCAAAATTGCACCAGTGCCAAGGTCGAAGAATGTGGCCATGTCATCGACGCGCTTTGCGAGCTTTTCTGATGCTGCATTTGCCGCGTCAGCTGCATCGGCATTGTCGAGCAAGGACTGGATGAGAAACCCGCCGATGGTAACCGCACCAAAAACCGCCGCGCCATACGGCCCGGAGAGGAAGGTCATGAAGCGAGTGAACTTGCTCTGTGTGCCTTCCTGGGTATCGCCCATCATCGCAAAGGCGCTAGTCACCTGGCCACCCTGCTGGGCGAGGATCACCAGCGGATTGATGCCCAGCGCAAACTGCTGGAATACGTCCTGAACCTGAAAACCCAGCTGCTGATAGGCTGCGCGCTGGCGGCCTGCAGCGGCAGTATTGGCGACCTTGGCGCGCGTAGCTTCGTCCTGGGCGGCAGCCTCGCCGCGCACGGCCTGCGCCGCCTCGCGCTGGGCGGTCGACATGGTGTTGGTCGCAGTGGTCAGCGCGGACGCGCCAGTTGCGGCCTCACGGTTGGCATCGCCGACCTGCTTTACCGCATCGGCCGCCTGGCGCAGATCGGCCTGCGCGCTGCCTTTGTCGACCTCGATCCTGGCACGAACGACAAGCGTCATCGCGCGGCCTTTCTTGCGATCTGGTCGAGGGCGGCTTGCTCCATCATGCGCAGATCGAGGAACCGGGCAGGGCTCAGCTCGATCGCCAGCATCTGCGCAGTCGGCGGGATCACGCCATAATCAAGGCCCAAGCACATGCCGGTCATCGCGTGCCGCCGCCATTGTGTGCCGAGCGCGAGGAAGAGCTGCGCGGTGTCCGCTTCATCTGGCAGGAGCTGGATTTCATCGGTCTCTTCCTTGCGCTTCATCCAGGCGGGCAATTTCGCGCCCGCTGTTGCGGCGTCATCCGCCAGTACCGCGCCGCCGCGACCCCCTGCCCATCGGGCCGCCAGCGCCTTCAGTTTCCCGTCCGGGTCGCCTTTTCGCCCAGCGAGCAGCTGCGATAGGCCTCGAGTACAGCCATGAACGCGCCCGGCACCTTCATGACCTGGACAAGGTTGCTGCGGTTGAAGGCGAGAGTGCCTCGCCCGCCGCCGATGTCGTCATGGTCGCTCTCGACATCCTTCCAGTCAGTGGCGAGCTGCTCTACGAACTCGGCGTAGGATTCGGACAGCGGCTTTTCGCCAGCATCGCTTGGGCCAATCGCGGGTGCGTTGGCGAGAAGATCGCGGTTGCCATCGACATCACGGACACGGAACCGGAGGCTGAAGCCCTGCTCCTCGACGTTGCCGTCATCCGTCGGCACGGCCACATTGACCGGCCACCAGACCAGACGCTCCTTCACTACTTTGAACATGACCATTCTCCTGATAGATGGCGTTTGATCGGCTGCCTGAATGCTCGTATCCTCGACCCGTGCGAGCATTCAGGTCAGCCGGTTACTTCGCGATAATGACCAAGTCGTCGGCGCCACCATCGGTGGTGAACAGCAGATCCATGCTGAACATCAGCAGATCGTCTTCGGCGGACTCGGTGATGTTGGTGACCTGGACCTTGGTGGCGCTCAGCTCGAGGATGTTGCCGGCAACGGTCCCGTGGGTCAGTGTGATCGGGATCAGCGCGCCGTTGTCGAGCGTTGCCAGATAATCCTTCGTTGCCGAAGACGGTGCCTCGATCATGAGGCGTCCTGTCACGTTGTGGTTGCCGCGCCGCACATAGCGCGCGCCGATCAGGTTGCGCAGGTTGATGGCAACGCCGGCATCGATCGTCAGCGAACGGGTCACAGCGGCGAACCCATCAAGCAACAGGATGGTGTTGGCGTTGTTGACCTCGAGCGGCTCCTGCCAGTCGGTGAAATCAGCTCCGGTCGGCGTTGCAACGATGCGCGGGCTTGCGGCAGGGACGAGGCCGGTGAACTGCAGGCTGGCAAACGGTACCTGGCCCGCCGTAAAATCAAGCGAATAGGTGCCGCGCGCGCCGATCATCTTGCGCTGCTGGTTATCGACCCAACTGTATTCGCTGAGCGATCCTGGCGCAGCACCAGCTGCGGCGAACTTCTGGGTGGCCGAGGTGGTAGCAATGATCGTCGGCGCAGCCATGCCGCATGCGGCAAGCAGCTTCATCCAGGGGGCTTCGGTGCCAGCGGTGCCGGAGCCGGCCAGCTCCACCTCATAGGATGAGCGCATGCGCTTGTTGGTCGGCTTCCCCTTCGTCGCACCATAGGCACGGTTGTCCAGGTTGCGCTGCAGCTGATCGACCTCGAGCGGAACGATTGAATAGTTGCGCGTCATGATCGCATCGTCGGCAAGCGTCGGGATGCTGTCGGTGCTGTATACGCTTTCGGGCTTGGCCGCGACGACGCGCCGGACATCAACCATAGATCTTCTCCATCACTTCGGCGGCACGATCGCCGTCGCGGAAATCCCATTCACCCGGATCGAGCGCAGGATCAGAAACCTCCAACCTGGCCAGAACCGCCGCTCGCGCCGGACCGTTGACAGGCAGGCCGAACCGGTCCAGTTCCAGGCCATATGCATTGCGGACTGGGTCTTTGGTGGGGGTGAGCCCGCTTACCGGCTGTGCGGCTTCGGGCACGCCGTCATCGGCTTTCTTGATTCCTTCATCGGCGGCGGTCGCCGAGGGCGCAGGCTTTGCGGTAGCATCGGCAATGGGCGCAACGGCATCAGCAGCGGCCTTTCTGGTCGGCTTCATCAGATTTTCCTTTCGGTGCGGGATGTTCGGAACTGGACCGCCCAGGCGATGACCTGGCCGTCGGAGACCAGCAGCGCGCCGCCGTCGTAATGGCACTCGCCATTGGCCTCGGGATGTTGCCAGCCCAACAGCGCGCGGGTGATCGCATCGACATGGGTTTTCAGATCTTCGCGGACCTTGTCCTGGTTGCGAGCCTGGGCCGAGAGAACGACAACGACCTGGAAACGGACATCGACCCGCTGGTGGATCGTGCTCGTCCGCTCGTTCTGACTGGCGGTCTCTCGGGTCGGGATGACATACCAGGCGGGCAACGCAGTTGGGGCGCTGCGCAGCGAGGCGAACTCGATAGCGCCGTCGACATGCTTGGCCAGGCGCAATAGCTTGAGCTGGTCGGCGATGGGCTGCAGCGCGATCATTGCGCGCCACCTGCATCGGCGTTGAAGGCCTGTTGCAGATGCTCGGTCAGGATCTGGACAGCATTGGCCTGGTCGCCGTCGGACGCGCCGATAAACTGGCGCTTGGGGATCACGATCTGAGCGAAAACCCCAAAGGGAGTCCGCAGTGCGCGACCGGACTTTGGCCGGATGGTCGCTCCCTCGTTGTGCACGTGCGCATAGATTGCGGGGCCACCGGTCGCCTGGACGCCAACCTCTGCGAAATCCGGACCGGACTCGTTGTCGAGCTGGTTGCGCAGATCGCCGCGATCAACGAGCAGAGGTTTGGTGTTTTCAGTGTCGCGGCGAGGCTTCCAGGGCACACCCAGCGGATCAACCTGTTGATTGAACCGGCTGCGGGTAGACTCCAGCCAGTCGACCGAGATCTCGGCCATCGGCGCGCTGAGATCACCGACGGCGTCGATCGCGCGCTGCAGCGCCGGGGTGAGCTGGTCGAACAGGTTGATGGAGACGCTGCTCATCGCACATAGCCCTTCAGGCGATCGGGATACACGGGCCTGCCGGGGGCGATCAGAACAGGGTCGGCGCTGGTCGAAGGAGCCATGGCAATGCCCAGCTTGATCTTGCCGCTGCCGATTGCCTCGAGATTGCGCATCGCGATCTTCTGGGCGTCCTCGACGTTCTTTGGCAGCTCGCGGCGATACAGGCGGGCATGGGCGATGTCGGCGATCGCCATTTCCACGAGCTGCGGCGCGCTGCCGAGCGGAAGGGTGTAGCGGTCGGCCAGATAGGCTTCTGCCTGGGCCTGGGCATCTGCCAGCGCACCGATCAGCATCTTGCGATCGATGCGCCCGTCACCTGCATCGGTGAGCAGGATGATCTCTTCCAGGCCGAACCGGTCGACAAAGGCCTCGATCGACAGCATCGGCGCGCCGCCGCCCGGCATTGTCCAGCTGCCATCCAACACGACGAGTTCGATCTGGGTGTCGCGATCGCCGGCAATGGTGCTGATCAGGGCCGTGATCAGATACAGCTCGCCATCGGTGCCGCCGCCGATCGTCAGGCTGGCGCGATCATTGGCGATCGCGTCGTCCAGTTCGACTGCGGCCGATCCGCTGACCAGGCCACGCGCCTCGCTGGAGACGCTGACGATCGCCAGAGCAGGCCCCAGATCCTCGACCAGCGTTTCCTGCGGGCTCTTGAGGCGGCGGATTACCGACATCAGCTGGCCTTTGCGGTTTCAGCCATGACGATAAAGGCGGCGACCTGGTCGGCGTCGTCGCGATCAACGGTGAGGGCCAGCAGCTGCTGGATCTCGGCTTTCTTGGCTACGGAGCCCAGATCGACCTGAGCTGCAGCGGCGAACGCCTTTAGCTGCTTCAGGTTGAGGGAGCCTAGGGCAGCCTCGATCGGATCAGAGCCGTCCGTGGCCACAGCATCGTCGGGCGCAGGCTCGAGCACGCCAAGATCGACGAGCTCGCGCGCCTCGTCTTCATCCATGGGAATGACGGAGCCGGGCATATCTTCGCTGTTGGGTTCGCGGCCCAGCAGGCGGGTCATGACGGTATAAAGCGGCATAGGTACCTCCGGAGAAATCAGGGATAGAAACGTGGGGGGCGGGACGGGGGGTGTTGCCCCGCCCCTCACGCCAGGCTGCACCAAAGGATCAGAATGCGGCCTGGAACAGATAACCGGCGTCGGCGCCGACCAGCTCTGCCGAAAACTCGTCGAGCACGGCATTCTTCCAGCTGCGGATGTCACCATCCCACTCGACAGCCTCGACCAGCGGGTGGTTGGCGAGCTGATAGGTGTAGCCGTAGCTGGGCAGCGGCATGGCGCGCATTCCCTCGGGCGGAACCCATGCGAGGATCGCGTCAGCGCCCCAGACATCGACAGTGGTGCTGTCGTCGGTGTCGTAGATCGCATCGCCGACCACGACGTTCTGGATGTCGAAGTACGACTGCAGCATCGGTACGCTGACGGCGGAGGCGTTGGTGTACTTGAAGTGATCCTTGATCTTCGGGTGCTTCTGCAGCGCGCTGTATCCCTTGCCGGGAAGCACGAGCGTATTGGGACGACGACCGATACGACCGCGGATCACTTCCTTGGAATCCGAAACCTGGACCAGCGGATCACTGTCCGGATCGGACCATTTGTTGTCGCCGGTCAGCGCGATCTTGTTGGACGAGGCATAGCTGGCAGCGTTGCGGGCCACGCTCGCCTGCTGGATTTCCTTTTCCAGCGCGATCACCGCCAGCACAGTGTCAACGCCGACCTGCTGCATGTTGATGCCGGGGATTGCACCGGCCTCTTCCTGGTGCTCGATCGGCACGACACTGGCCAGCGCCTCCTGGTGGAGGTTGACCGCCTTGCCTTCGAAGCCGAATTCGAGTCGGGCGATCTGCGAACCAGGCGCGCGGCGCGTGCGGCGACGGCGGAAGCTGTCGCGGTTGAACTCGATCCGCTTTGCCGCTCGCGTCGGCATGGTCACCGTGGGGAAAAGGAAGCGACCGATCATCTCGGCGTTGCTGTAGCCGCGAGCGTGATTGGTCAGGATAGGATCGACAACGCGCGCCTGGGCAGCGTTCATCTGTTGGCCGACAGTCATGAAATGGGTCTCCGATAAGTTGGAATTGCGCCTGATGTGAAAGGGTCAGCAGGCAGGCAGCGCGCGCCTGCCCGCTGGGTTTCGGGGATTACGGGGTGAGCAGCATCTCGATAATCTTGCCGTCACCGGACGCCGCCTCGATCGCGTAGCCGAGGATCTCTCCGGTGCCGCCCTGGGCGATAGCCTTGCCGTTGGCATCGGACTTGATCGGACCGCCGACCGCGACAGCGCCGCCAGCCTCGACCTTGGTGGTGCCAACGACATTGACGGCTACGGCATCGCCAGTGGCGGCGGCATATTGGGTGACGCCCGCCGCCTTTGCGCCCGCGCCGCAGACGGCACCTGCAAAGGTGGTGAAGCGATTGGCGGAAAGCGCGGCGGCTGCAATGAGCGACAGCGTCAGGATCGGGGTACTCTGCATCGGTGTTTCCTTGCGTTTGAAACGGGGTTGAAAGCGGGATGCGCGCCGGTCGTGGCACGCGGCCGATCAGCCTTCGGCCTGGCGAACGGCATCCATCCAGGGCAGGTCCGGCTTCTCCGCCTGGATCGCCTTGGCGCGCGCGAAGAGATCGGCCTTGCCGGGATCGACCGAATAGCCCGGAGGGGCAGCGAAATTGGCAACCTTGACCTTGGGGTCGCCGCCCTTGGGTGCCAGCTCGGCAAAGCTGACCAGGGGAACCGCGCCGCCGAGAAGCTTCTTGAGCGCGGCGGCAGGCGGCATCTTGTCGGCTTCGGCCTCGCCAAAGCTCACCGGCTCAACCGTCTCGCCCAGCTGATCGAGCACACCGACCAGCAGGCCCTTGCCGGCAGGGGCGAGTGTACCCTTCGACACCATGTCTTCGGCAAAGCTGACGTGCTCAGTATGGCGGGCATCGCGCGCCGCCTTCATGGCCGCTTCCTCGCGGGCCACTGCAGCTGCTTCACGGGCCTTTACGGAGGCTTCGCGCTCATCCAGTGCGCGCAGGCGCTCGGCGAAATCGGCGGTTTTGTCTTCGGTCTTGGTCGTCACGGTGGACTTCTCCTGGCTTGGTTCGTGTTCGGGGGCGGCGTGCAGGGCAAAGCTGACTAGGCCGGCGCTATCGCCTTCGGCGAGCGAGACGGTGCCAAGGCCCTTGAGCGCAGGCGCGGCGGCACCCAGGAAGCCGATATGCTTCAGGTACCAGCTGCCAGGCTTGGGATTGCCGTGATGGGTGGGCGGGTAGAACGAGGCGCTGACCTTGCGGTAACGGCCTGCGTTGACGGTCTCGGCAAAGCCGGGTTCGACCTGGTCAACATCGGCGATCAGTTCGTCGCCTTCCAGGCGCAGGCCGGTGGCCCAGCCATAGGCGGGATGGTCAATTGCGGGATGGCCGATCACCAGCGGCGCGGGATCGCCTGCCGGGTCATAGGCAGCTGCAGCCTGCACCAGGTCGTCACGCGAGAAGCTGTGACGACTGCCATCGACAGACGTAAAGCTGCCCGGCTTGAAGATGCGGATGGTGCCCGCGCTGCTGCTGAAGGAAATTGCCTGATCCATGGACCACGGCATAAGCGCGAGAATTGAGGGCTGTCTGGGTAAGCTGGCTTACCCCCCCCGAAACATCGGGCGCAGCTATCGTCTGGCCCGGATCAGGCGAAAAGGCAAGCAGGTTGCTCGGGCAAATCTCTCCTGGTCAGAAACCACAGGAGACGAAAAATGGCTTTTGACACCATAGCTTACGTCGGACCGGTCAAGTCCGGGGTCACGCTGCCGATCGACGGCGTGAAGATCTATGCCCGCCAGCTCACCAGCAGGAAAGGCGTGGTAGTCCGCTACATCAACATGCAGATCGGGGCAGGCTTGGCGAAGAAGCTGGCCATGCACCGCGATACCCATCCGATGAATATCCAGCTCGGGCGCGACAATGACGCTGGCAAGATCGCGCTTTCGCTAGAAATGCAGGGTGGCTTCGTTGCGCGCAAGAACAAAGCAGGCGCCTACACCGTCACCGTCAATGCAGCCAGCGCGGCAGGCAAGTTCGCGCTGCAGTTCGACGCGTTTAGCCGCGACAATGTTGAAGTCCTGAAGATGCAGAGCGGCGCACACTTTTGCGCGTTCCTAGCGACCGCCAGTATGCTGGCGGCGGAGTAAAAAAGAAGGGCCGCCTTTCGGCGACCCTCCCTCATCAATCGAAGCGGCCCACTAGTCGCGCCGAATGCGTTCCCGCTCGGTGGTATCTGGGTTGCGCTTTGCATGGCGCTCCGTGACAAATTGCCCAGACTTGGAGTCGCGGTGGACTGTCTGGCGAGGCGGTGTCTTTTTACTCATTTCGACTTCTCCTAGGCGAAAGAACGAACCCTTGGTGCTTGATGCCCCCGGCCCCCTGGGGGGCCGGGGTGATCAAATCAGTCGTCAATCACGATGGGAAACGCGCGCTTGCCCACAGACTTTGCGTACAAGCGATTGCCATTCTTTAACGTGATATATGGACGGTAAATGATCCGCTTGCCCGGAGGCGGTACCAAGGAAGTCATTCAAAAATGCCTTGTTTTGTGTGGTCCAAAACAAGTTGCCCCAGCCTGGAAACGTGCTTATGTTGCACGCGCTAACTTCTGGTCAGGACAAACCCTTTGCAGGGACCACGTTCTGCGCAGGATATCTAGGGGGTGCGGCTCATGCCATGCCCCCTTTTTTTCGGTAATCTACGGAATTTGTGGCCCAAGCTTTTGGCGCGGGCGTTCGCTGCACGGTAGCCGACCCCAAACTTTACCATGGCCTCTTCGACCGTGGCGCACTTTCTGAAGCCTGCTTCTGGCATCAGGAAGCAGGCCGCAAACTGGTTGGCTTGCCATTCTGGGTCAGTTGTCTCGTCGGCTTGCTTGGTTCTGGCGTAGTGGACGCTATCGCCAGAGTGCATGAAGAGGTGACCAAGCTCATGCGCAGCAGTAAACCTGGCGTGTGTGCAAGAGTTCCGCAGCCGGTTGTATACCTGTTCCGGCAAGCGGATTATTGGCCTAGTGAGATCGGTCAGTCCTTCGTAACCCTGGAGCTCAGCATCCGGCAATATCTCGAGCTGAAAATCATCGAGTATCGCGTCAATGCCGAACTCCAGTAGTGGAATCAAGGCAACCCGATCGTCATCGCCTAGGCCGAAGATGACCCGAACCGCCCGGCTGAGCGCATCGATATTTTGTCTGGACCGTCGCCGGACGTGTTTAAACGGGTCATCCATTCATTTATCCTTCAAAACCTCGAACAGTGCTTTCTTTTCACCGTCGCTCAGCCTGGCAAAGCTATTTGCAAAAGTGCTGGCAAGCTTTCTGTCAAACTCTGCCGCATTTACCGCCAATTTAATTTCGACTTTGGGCTGAGAGATCGCAGCCGCAGCTAAGATATCTGACCTCTCCTGCTCATTCAGCTGAAGCACATCCGCTATGCGGTCTACCATCCCGTCAGGAATTCTCTTGGTCCCAGTCTCGACTTGACTGAGAAAGGATACCGAAACAGAAATTTTATCAGCTAGATCTCCTAGAATTAGATTGCGCGCCTTGCGGTGAGCCTTCAGTTTATTGCCAAATGGGGTCACGACCATCTCCTTAGCTCGAGTTGTGCGCCCCCGAAGGTATTTTTCAGCTCCACTTTTTATCCCCTTCAGTGTGGTAACGCTTTTTTAACCGAAATCGGTTCAAAATGCAATGGGGATTGATGGGCCGCTTCTCAGCTTGCCGACCGCTTGAAACGTTCCATCTCTTGCGGCGCCTGAAACTGCCTACCGCTCGCTTCAATGATCCAACAGCTAGTGTGATGACTGACCACGGTATCCAATGACCCGCATGCCGGCTGCCTGTAGACTATGTGAACCCTGGCACCTGAGTCGCGCAAGCGAAACCCGTTCCGGTTTCGTTTCTGGTGGATAACTTTTCGCAGAGCGTTCTCTGCCTCGGGATTGCTTCCTCCGTAGATGACGCAACCGAATGCCCAGAATTCCCGCTGGGCAACGTGTCCATGGGTATCGCTAAGATTTTAGGTGGTTGGGGTGCGGACCGGAGGGTGACGGCGCTGTATGGGCCTTAAATCGGCTTCACATTGAAACGAGGCCAGGCTCGATAACATTGGGCCACAGAGCTGCGAAATTTCGATCGAACCCTGTCGGTATGAGCGATCGCCATTCATCGGGAAGGTGTTGGGTAACCGTCCACCCCTTCTGTCGCATGATGCGCTCCGTGACCTGACCCACCATCCCGACATGCCAGACATGGTTCGGTGGAAAACAGGCGCCCCAAAACTCATGGTCAATGGGCAGGAGCACGCCATGGAGCTTTGCCACGCCCGTCTGAGCGGACAAATGGTCGTCCGCCATCAACCGGAGCATAGGGAACTGTTCTGCCTGTCGCTGATACTTCCGCCAGCGACTGGCCGCTAACCACAATCTGTTGGCTGTCGCAGCCAGGTAGCCAATCGGACCAGCCCGATGATTCTTCGAGAACGCATATTCGACGCTGGCTACGACCGCGGGGTCATTGAACTCCACGCCATAGAAGCGTGCGAAGCGCCAAGTTAGTGCGGCTCGAAGGCTGGGAAGCTGGCCAGAAGGAGCTGGCGGGATTACGATCTCCATCCACTCTTCCGGCATTGTGAAAGCTTCACAGGACTCGCTCCATTCCTGCGGATCGCGGCTGTAGAACAGCCACATGAAGGCTATGAACCATTCATTGATCGTGGTTTTGGCGTAATCGCGGTCCCGTACGGCGACAAGTGCAGGATCATAGCCGCCTTCCCAGAGCAGCCGCCGATTTGCCAGAGCCGCGCGCCAGTCGTCGGGGAGATCGTCTAGCGACCCAGGGAAGATCATAGCATCTTGCCGGTCCAGACAACACGGCCAATTACCTGGAACGCATCGCGGTCGGCTCTGTCCTTCAGGTTGATGACAAACACTTCATGCGAGGGATTGTCGCTTATTGCTAGGACGCGGCTCGACTGAAACTGAAGCCTCTTGATGTATACCTGGTCATGAAGCCGAAGGGCAAAAATGCCAGGTCCGCTGGTCCGATCCAGATCAATGATGACCCATTCACCATCCGCGATCGTCGGGTGCATGCTGTCCCCGGCGACCCTGACCATACGCAAATTGTCGATCTTCCCGAATTGCTGGCGCAGCCAGGATAACGGAAACATCGCTCTCTGATCTGATTCCCCAGCCAGGATGATCTCAGCTCCGCCGCCAGCTGAAAATGAAACATCATGAATTGGAATGCCGCCTTCTGGGGCCGGCAGTGATCCATCAAGGCTAAACACCTTCTCCAAGGGCACGCCAAGGCCATCAGCAAGTCGTAGCAGTTTGCCAATCGTGATCGGAGAATTGCCGCTCACCATACGCTGAACCGTAGGCACCGAGACGTCCATTAGCCCCGCAATTTCAGCCTGAGACCGGGAACTCAGCATATCTCGCAGTTTTGCGCTCAACGATGCAGGCAGCGCCTCACGCCGACCATCATCGTTTTTAGACTTGACATCATTTTTGATGGCCATCATACCGCTTTCAACTTCAATAACGCTATCAAGGCATCAACAGTGATGGATTGGCATCCCGAGGAAATCAAAGCTGCTGTGCGCGCCAAAGGCGTCACGCTTGCCAGCCTCGGCCAGCGAGCTGGGATCAGCCGACAGACCATGTCGCTGGCCCTCGACCGCCCACACAAAGGTGCCGAAGCGGTCATTGCCGCATTCCTACAGACGCCTGCCCATCAAATCTGGCCATCACGCTATCACTCCAACGGTGCCCGGAAGCGTCCCCAGCCGAGCACAAACTACGCGCGCGCCCGTCGATTCCACTCTGCCGAGTGCGCAGCATGATGGTGCCTTATCACAGTGCGTACCGCAATCGCACCGTTTTTGTTCCATCTCGGAATGAAACACCCTTCTTTTTTTGGGGGTTCGCGTGAAGCTGCAAACTCACCTCACTGCGCAGCAGATTGCAGACCTCAAATTAGAGGGCTTGCCGCGTTCCGCTTATCGCGTCCGCGAGCGTGCCCTAGCCGAAAACTGGGACTGCGTTGAGCGGCCTGACACCCTCGGCGGACGGCATTTCTCCGTAGCGTCACTGCCAGACGCTGCGCGCGCCGATTTGTTAGCCCGTCAAGCTAGCAAGCGTGCCGGCACACCACGAGCTGCTAACGAGAACCGGAGAGGGCGCGGGCGCCCCAGTTGGTGGGATGAGCACACAGCAGTAGCAGAAGCGGTTGAGGCCTATCTTGCCCAGCGCAAGGTCTCGTCGACCATCATCATGGATCTGCTGCGCGACGAGTTCGACGATCTGCCGACGGGGCGGACGCTGCGCCGGTTCATCAAGGAATTCGAAGAGCGCCAGGCCGCGCTGTTGGCGTCGTTCCGTAACCCCGATCAGTACAAGGGCAAGTACCGCGTTGCGCTGGGCCGGATGGATGGCTCGGTCGACGCCGTCCACCAGATATGGGAGATTGACACCACCCCTGCTGACGTGATGACCGTCGAAGGCCGAAAGGCTGTCCTCGGCCTGATCGATCGCTACTCGCGACGGGTTCGCTTCCTGGTGTGCGAGTCGGAAAGCGCACAGAGCGTCCGGCAGCTGCTGATCGGCACGATCCGCGCCTGGGGCGTGATGCCCCAGACCATCATCACCGACCAGGGCAGTGGCTTCATCAACCGCTCGATCGTAAGCGCGCTCGAGATCCTGGGCATCGAGCACCGCCCGTGCCCGCCCGGTAGCCCGGAGCGCAAACCGTTCATCGAACGAGTCTTCGGCACGTTCACCCGCCAGCGCGCGGAGATCTTCCCCGGCTACCTCGGCCACAACGTTGCCGAGGCGCAGGCGCTGCGCGCGCGCGCCCGCAAGGAAACCGGCAGGCCAGTAATTGAGGCCAGCATGACAGCCGTGGAGCTGCAGGCCGCAATCAACGCCTGGACCGATGGCGTCTACCACCTTTCCGTTCACAGCTCGCTCAAGTGCTCCCCCATGGCGAAGTGGCAGAGCTCGCCGCGATCGGCGGCAGCTGCGCCCGGCGAGGATGTCCTGCTGATCGCTCTTTCCGCACTGGTCGGACCGCGCACGGTCGGCAAGCGTGGCATCATGTGGAAGGGTGGCCGTTACTGGTGCGCGCCGCTTGCCGAATACATCGGACGCAGCGTCATGGTCCGCCGCGACGAGGACGACCTGGGCGCGCTGTTCATCTTCACGGACGACGGCCGCTTCATCGACACGGCGGTCAATGCCGAGCGGTCAGGTCTCAGCGAGGAAGCCTTCGCGCGCCAAGCGCGGCGGCACCAAGAAGAGCACATGAAGACGCAGCGCGCCGAGCTGCGCAGCCGCATGAAGCGCTATAGCTTTGAGCACGCCGCTCAGGCTGTCATGCGCGCGGACGCAGAAGCTGCAGGCAAGGTCACGTCCCTGCCGATCGCAACCCATCACCACACCAACCCCGCGATCGACAGTATCGCCAATGCTCCGGATCCGCAGATCCCCAGCCCCGAGCGTGTCCAGCAGGCAATCGACTCCACAGCGCCCAAGCTCGCCACCCTGACGCCAGCCCAGAAGATGGCGCAGACAGACTCCATCCTGGCGGCAGCGGCACGCGGCGAGCAGGTGGGTGCCGAAGCTCTGCGCGTCGCCCAGGCGTATGCCGCTTCTACCGAGTACCGCGCCGAGAAGGTGATGAGCGCATATTTCGCTCCGCCGCCGCCGCGCGACCCCAATCCCACCGACATCCACAACGCCGACCCCGGACGCATGTCCGGGCAGGCCAGCTGATATCCAACGAAGGAGCCAAGCGATGAACCAGAGCACATTGTTCCAGATGCCAACAGGTGGGGCGCGCGCAACCGCGCCACGCCCCGCTGCAGAGCTTTCAGGGCTAGGCCAGGCGCAACTCACCAACATGGGCTTGGCACTCCGGACCCTGATGGATTGCATGGACGCCGGTAGCCAGTCGCCGCGCCTTGGGGTGCTGTACGGATATTCGGGGTACGGCAAATCGGTGGGCGCGGCCTTTGCCGCCGCTCGGACCAACGCCGCCTATGTTTGCGCGCGCTCGGTCTGGAGCCAGCGTACCTTGCTGGAGCAGATCGCCCAGGCCCTCGGCATCGTGAAGCTGGCGAAGACCGCGCCTGCGATCCTCGAGCAGATCATCGATCAGCTGACCTATTTCGCTCGACCTCTCGTGATCGATGAAATGGACTTCCTGGTGAAGCGCCAGTCGGTCGAGATTATCCGCGACATCCACGATGCCACCTCGATCGCCATCATGATGATCGGCGAAGAGGCGCTCCCGGCCAAGCTCAAGGAATGGGAGCGGTTCGACAACCGCATCCGCATCGCCACCGCCGCCCAGCCCGCCAGTGACGAAGACACCCTGAAGCTGCGCGACCATTACTGCCTGCGCGTCCGCATCGCCGACGATCTGGCGCTTCGGTTCAAACAGGCCTGCAAGGGCTGCACCCGCCGCATCGTGAACAACCTGATGGAAGCGCAGACGATCGCTCTGGCATCCGGGCGCGATCAGATCGACCTCGCATGGTGGGGTTCTAAGCCGATCATGACCGGAGATCTGCAAACGCGTCGGTTTCAGGGGTGAAAACGATGAACTTCGTCACGCCCCGCGCGCTCACCGCCGCTCGCCCGCCCGCCCCGGAAAACTGCATCTGGAGCCATCTGCGCCACGCAGGTGAGCCACTGTCCATCTCTGACATCGTCCGCCGCACAGGTGCCGACCCGGTGGTGGTCACCCGCTGGCTGCGGCGTTGGAAGGACGCCGGCTTGGTGGTGGCGGTGGGGCGTCAATGCCTCCTCAAACTCAGCGAGATTGCCATGCGCCATATCACCCCACCTGCAAACGTCGCGGTCAGGAAGCTCGACCGTCGGTTCACGCCCGCATCGATGCGGCAGCGGATCTGGACCGCGATCCGGGTGCTGAAGGTGTTTGACTTGCCGATGCTCCTGATCGCCGCGGAATCGGCCAAGAGCAACACCATGGAATATCTCAACAACCTGGTGCGCGCAGGCTTCTTGGAGCGGATCGACCATCCTGGTGATGAGCACCGCAAATATCGGATCATCCTCGATACGGGGCCGCACCATCCCTCGATCACCCGCGTGGTGATCGAGAACCGGCCATACAACCGCCTCATCGACCCGAACAGCGGCGCGCAGGTTCACCTGCCGTTGGAAGCGCGCACGCGCGCCGCCCGCGCCCCTTTTTTTGACCGGGAGCGTTAACCATGTCTGTTAAGAACTCCCTCACCAATATGGACCGCGCCACAGTTGCATGGGGCCAGGACATGCCCGCATGGGTCCGGTTGCTGGCAGGCGCTGCAGACTCCACCAATCAGCGCCAGGCAGCCGAGAAAATAGGCCGCAACGCCAGCTACGTCAGCCGGATCATCAACCGTGATTATGCCGGCAGCTACGAAGAGGCCGAGCGCTTGGTGCGCGCTGCATGGGGAAACGAAGATGTCGTCTGCCCGGTCTGGCACGAGTCCATCCCACTTCGCAGCTGCATGAATCTGCGCCGTCGCAAGGGATTGCCCCGCAACCTGGCCGAGCAGCTTTACTACAAGGCCTGCCCCAGCTGCCCGAACAACACCGACGTCGCAACCGACGGACAGGCGACGGAGGCAGCGTCATGCGCCGCATAAGTGCCTGCCTGCAAGCAGCAGGTGTGACCTGGGCGCATCTCGCCCGCGATGTCGCGCTGATCGGCGCGGCGATCGTGCTGGGCACCGCCATCATCCTCGCAACCGCACCAGCAGGAGCAGGCTCATGACAGTCTGCACCGACTATCGCGCCATCCAGAGCGAGCGAGGCTACCTCGTTCTCTATCGCAGCACCGGCGACAACGTCTGCCCCGGCTGCGGTGGCCGCCAATGGGATGTCGGTCGCGTCATGGCGGAATGCGCCCTGTGCAGCACGGCGATCCCGCTGGTCTCGCCCGACATTCCCACCCCCACCGATTTTGAGCCTGAAAGGAACTGACCATGGCTGCTGCCCGCCGCAAGGCACCGACACAAGTCGCCCCGCAAACCATCCAGGAAGCCACCGCCACGATCGACAAGTACATGGCGATGCAGTCCACCGTCGACCAGCTGAAGGCCGATGCCGATGCATCGATCCAGCAGATCGAGGGCGCGCGCGATGCCATGGTAGCACCGCTCGAGCAGGCCCAGAAGGAACTGTTCAAGCAGCTGCGCGCCTGGTGGGCTGTCGCCAAGGATCAGCTGACCGAGGGCAAACGCAAGTCGATCGAGCTGGCAGGCGCGATCATCGGCGAGCGGACCAACACTCCGTCGCTCAAGCTACCGAAGGGCTTGAAGCAGGACGATTTCATCGAGAAGATCCGCGCAGCTCTGGAGGCGGCGGACGCTGCGCCCTACATCCGAACCAAACTCGAGCTCGACAAGCAGGCGATCATCAAGACCCTTCGCAAGGGCGAGGATGATCCGAAGGCCAAGCAACTCGCTGACCTCGGCGCGGGCATTTCCCAGGCCAACCAGTTCTTCATCGATCGCGCCGGCAAGCGCGAAGCCGATCCCGAGCTGGTCGATGTCGAGGGAGACGCAGCATGAAGGGCGTCACTGTCAGCGTTGCCTGCCGTTTCATGGCTGTTGGCGTTTGTTCTGGTCCTGCGGCCACCATCCAGGATGCCAATGGCGATGCAGTAGGGCGCGCAGCAGGTGTTGCGACCGAGTTCGTCAATGGCGTTCCGCTTATCATCGTGACGCTTGTTGAGGATGGCCGACAGACCACGATGGCGATGGATTTGGACCAGTCCAATCACTTCTGCGACATGCTGGCCGATGCCGTCTATTGGCAGACTGCGGCGCTTGCCCCTGCCAGCGGGAAGCCAAACTGATGGCCCACGGCATGCTCAGGCCGCAGGAACGGCAGATCATGGATCTGCACGATCGCGGCTTCCGCAATGGTGAGATCGCAGCCGTGCTTGGCATCAAGCCCGTCCAGGTAAAGCGGGTCACAAGCCGCTTCTCCGATGAGGACGGCGGGTTCGAAGCCATGATCGTCAGGGGCACCATCGCACTCAGGCGAGCCATCGAGAGCCGCCATCCCGACAAGAAAAAGGAGCTGGGCTCATGACACACGGTCAGCGTGACACGTTGGACAACATACGCGCCTTCATCGCAGCGCATGGGCGCAGCCCGACGATCCGCGAGCTTATGGCGATCGAGGGTGTCAGGTCCACCGCCGGCATTTACGAGCGGCTGCAGGCGCTCGTCCGCGACGGCTATCTGCGGAAGCTCGACGATCGCCATGGGCGCTATGTGCCAGTCGATCATGGCGGCGGCGCGGATCTGCGCGCCTGCTCAACCGAGGCGCTGCAGGCCGAGCTGAGCCGCCGTGGCGAACTGGTCGCCGGCATGGCTTCAATGGGCCGCTCTTCATGAACGCCAAGGTCCAGCCAAATCCTGCCAGGCGCTCGACAGGCAGCGACCCACGCACGCGCAAGATCCGTGCGATCATGGCCGCGTGCAACAGGCTGGGGCTGGATGAGGATGCACGCCGCGATCGCATCGAGCAGGTTAGCGGCCAGCGCTCGCTGTCGAAGCTCAGCGATGGCCAGCTCGGGAAGCTGCTCGATGCGCTTAACGGCGACTGGAAACCGGGCCGTGCCGACAGGCCGCACCTCGGCAAGATCAGGGCGCTGTGGTGGAGCCTATATTGGCTGGGCGAGATTGACGAGCCGGGTGACGGAGCGCTGGACGCGTTCGTCAAACGGCAGACCGGCATCGCCTCCCTGCGCTTTGTCGATCACCGCACGGCACCATCAATTATCGAGGCGCTCAAGGCGTGGGCAACTCGGGTTGGTGTCGAATGGCCCGGCGACGCGGACATCGATGCGCTCGCTACCAGGTTCGACGGCTATAGCCATGCGCATGGCGATCGCGTTGCCGTACTGCAGCGCCTGGATCGTCTGTGCGCTGGCCAGGCCATGAAGTTTCCGCTCACGATCGCGGGCATGAACATGGGTACTGGCCTCACCACCAATGCCTGGTCACTCGCCCAGATGGATGACGCCATCCGGTTCCTGGGCAAGCACTGGCGTGCTGAAAAGGCGCGCCGCGCCCGTGCAAGCGCCAGCCAGGTGGAAGGCTGAGCCGATGTCCGTGGCCTATTTCCCCGGCATGCGGCTCGAGGATCTTCCGATTCCTCGCGATGTGGCTGTCACCCGCCGCTGGCCCGAGCAGCTGGTCGAAATGGCAGACCATATCGGCGCGTTTCACGCGCTGCGCGTCGTGGAGAGGTTTGGCGGCCAGAAGATCTACGTTGCTGCCGACGCCGAGCGCAACTGCCTGCGCGAGATCCTGGACGCCAGGCTCACCAGGATCATGAGCCACGTTTACGGCCGCCAGGAGATCGATCTGCCCGTTGCGCGAGCCGCGCTAACCGAAGCTCGCCGCGCGCCTGTCATTGCATCTGTGCGAAACGGCGATATGACTGTCGCCGAAGCAGCCCGCATTCTGGGCACCGCGCGCACCTATGTGTCCCAGCTGGTCAACCGCAGCCGGGAAGCCGAAGACGCAGCTCCCCTGCGTCGGCCTACCCTGCGCGATCCACGCCAGATCGAGATGTTCGAACCCTACGACGGAAATTCAGGGTAAGTCCACTCACCCCCATACCGACAATCTGCCAAGCATAGCGTCGCCCCATCGTTTTTGATGAGGCTCGCTTCCCCATGTATTTCGTCATCCCCGCCGCCTCGGCCAGAACCCTGGTGGCTCCCCTGTGAATTGGTGGCAGGTTTTCCAGTCGATCTGGCAGATCGCTTCCACGGTCACGCCGTTTTTGGTCCTGGGCGGATTCGCTTGGCTGCAGACCAAATTCCCGTCTCGCGCCGACCTGAAGGAGCATGAGGGCAAGCTGAGCTCGTTGACAGCTGACGTCGGCGGCCTTGTTACTCGCATGGCGACCAATGAGAGCCGCATCGATAACATCGTTCGCGACCTGGAGCGGGAACCAACCCGCGCCGGCCTCGCCAATTCCATCGCAGACATTCGCGATCGCCTCGGCCAGGTCGAATCTTCGGTCAAAGCAGTGCAGCACCAGCTCGAAACGCAGAACGATTACCTGCACGCGCTAGTTCAGCAGGGAATGGCCAAGAAATGATCGCGCCCGCCATTCGACCTTTGGTCCGCCGCGCGATCATCGACTTGCTGGCCGAGATCGGCGGCGAGCATAACGATCATCACTTGGCCACGCTGCTGGCCGAGGTTGGGCACCGCGTTGCCCGCCGCGATGTTGCCGAAGAGCTGCGCTGGCTGGCCCAGCAAAGGCTGATCCGGGTGGAAGCTGTCGATCCGTATGTGCTCGCCGAGATCCTGCCCGACGGCGAGGACGTCGCCGCCAGCCGTCTGATCGTCGAGGGCATCTACCGCCACAAAACGGGGCGCTGACATGGCCCGCTGGTCTTCCGTCGAAGAGCTGCCGGCTGACGTCCAGGACGAACTGGACGAGGCTGTGAAGCGCAAGTTCACGACCGATGCACTGGTCGAGCTGGCCGCAACCCATGGTCATACGATCACACGGTCCGCCATGGGCCGCTGGGCAAAGCGTCGACGTGACTGGCACCGCGTGGTGGAGCGTGAAAAGGCCGTGCGCGGCATGTCCGAGGCTGTCGATACCGACTTCGGCGGCGAGAACGAGAAGCGCAACCGGATGCTGCTGCACCTGGCACGCAACAACCTGTCGATCATCGCTGCCCGCATGGGTGGCGAGGAGAAGCTCGAGCTCGGCGACGCCATGGGACTGATCAAGGCCCTCAAGGATCTGGTCGTCGCCGACAAGGTCGATGCCGAGCGCGAGCGCGCCATCCGCCTCGAGCAGAACCAGCGCGCGGCGAAGGAAGCCGAAGGCGAGCTGCGCAGCCGTGGTGCCACCGAAGAAACAATCCTGGCCGTGAAGACCAAGCTGCTCGGCCTCAAAGCCTGACCTGAAGGAGACTACTCGTGAGTGAAGCCATCACCGCCGACGATCAGCTGCGCTTGTTCCTCGAGCGGATCGAGCGCCTGGAGGAAGAGAAGAAGGGCGTCAGCGATGACATCCGCGACACATACGCCGAGGCGAAGTCTCAGGGGTATGACCCCAAGGTCATGCGCGAGTGCGTGCGCCTGCGGAGGATGGAGCCCCACGATCGCCAGGAAATGGAGATCATCCTCGACACCTACAAGGCGGCACTGGGGCTGGGATGACCGTCCTGTTTGGCCCCTTCCTTAACGTGCTCGAAGGTGGATACATGGCTCGTTGCCCTGGGTGCGACGAGGTCCATTTCATCCCGACGAACCCGTTCCGGTATGCCGAACGGCCGTGCTGGGATTTCAATGGAAATCCCGATGCTCCGACCTTCTCGCCAAGCCTGCTGATCCGCACCGGTCGCGCGGTAGACCCAAATTTCGTTCGCGAAGAGGGCGATCCACCGGACGTCTGCCACAGCTTCATCCGCGACGGTCAATGGCAGTTCTGCAGCGACAGCACCCATCACCTTGCCGGCCAGACTGTGCCCATGCTTCCATGGAGTGACGATGAATGACCGAGCCGCGCCGCCTTGTCATCGGTGATAGCGTCAACGGGCCCGGCGATATTGCATCGCTGGCCTACGCGATCGCGCAGGCTGCCAAGTCGCTCGGGTTCCGAGTGCTTGGGATCAAGGCATCGCGCGCAACGAAAGCGTCGCTGGCCGCTCATGGTTCGCGCACCAAATACGTGCACCTCGCCGATCGACAGGATCGAACTTGGCTCGTGCGGGTCTCAGACCACTATCGCCCCCGCCGCGTGGCACATATCCCGCTGCATTTTGACCTGGTCTCGCTCGACGGCTTGTCAGGCCAGGCAGATGTACGCGACTGGCTGATGTCCGTCGCACGCGGTGAGATTGCATGGGTGCAGCCAATGACATCACCGCGCCGCCGCCCATCTCGTCAGCGCTGGAAGGGTGGGCGGTCATGAGCGCCAAAGTCGGCTCCCTGTCACCGATGGACGATCTGCCGTCGCTGCTGATGCCCTACCAGATCGAGGCCATCCAGCTCAGCGACCAGCACCAGTTATTCGTGAGTGAAAAATCGCGCCGTACTGGTCTGACCTATGCGTTCGGCGCAGATGCGGTGTTGACCGCCGCCCCCGCCCAGGGCGGCCAGGACTTCTTCTACATCGCCTACAACAAGGACATGACGCGCGAGTTCATTGGATATTGCGCGGACTTCCTCCAGGCCTTCGACCAGCTGGCGACCGAGCCCAAAGAGTTCCTGCACAATGATGGATCTGATGAGGGCATCAACGCCTTCCGCATCGATCTGCCATCGGGTCACAAGATCGTGGCGCTGTCCTCCAAGCCGCGCTCGCTGCGCGGTATGCAGGGCAAGGTTCTGATCGATGAAGCCGCGTTCCATGACCAGTTCAGTGATCTGCTTGACGCGGCGATGGCGCTCACCATGTGGGGCGGCAGGGTCGTCGTAATCTCGACGCACAATGGCGCGGACAACGCCTACAACGAGCTGATCGAGGATATCCGCAGCGGTAAGCGCGAAGGTGTGGTGCAGCGCGTCACTTTGAAGGACGCGCTACGCCAGGGCCTCTACCAGCGGATATGCCTGCGTACAAGGGAGCCATGGTCGCCCGAAGCCGAGGCCAAATGGGAAGCATCGCTGCGTAAGCGCTACGGCACCGCTGCCGAGCAGGAGCTGGACGTCGTCCCTTCGCGTGGGTCGGGCATATACCTAGCGCGCGCGACGATCGAGCAGGCAATGTCACACGAGCTGCCGGTCATCCGCCTGGCGTGTCCGGATGGATTCGAGCGGCACGGCGAGGAATACCGCACTAGCTGGATCAAGGAGTTTCTGGAAACCGAGGTCGCCCCTTACCTGGCCGATTTTGATCCCAACCGCCCCACCTATTTCGGCCAGGACTTTGCGCGCAACGGCGACGTCTCGCCTGTTGTGTTCGGCCAGCGCGATGAGAGCATGCGCCGCGTCGCACGCTTCCTGCTCGAGATGCGCAACGTGCCCTTCAAGGATCAGGAGATGATCCTCAACTGGATCATCTCACGCGTGCCCATGTTCGCGTGCGGCAAGATGGACGCGCGCGGCAATGGTTCGGCGCTGGCCGAGGCTATGCAGCAAGAATGGGGCTTTGACCGCGTCGAGGCCGTCCAGACCTCGGAAAAGACATATCTCGCCTTCATGCCGAAGCTTCGCTCCGCGATCGAGGATCAGATGCTTCTGATCCCGTGGGACGAGGGCGTCATGGATGATCTGCGCATGATCAAGCTTGTGCGCGGCATCCCGATGATCCCGGACCGCGGCAAGGTCAGCAAGGCCGACGGCGACAGCGGCAAACGTCACGGCGACGACGCGATCGCGCTCATGCATTTCGTGGCGGCATCCGACGAAGACATTGGCCCGATCGAGTTCTTCTCGGCGGGCCAGCGCAGCACGCATCTGGCCTCCGGGCCTGTCTCGACGCGCGGGTTCGGCTCTGCCGGTGCCCGCGCCGGATTTGTGAGGTAACACCATGGCCCAGCGGCCCCGACCCTTTTCCGCCAGCACCACCCGCGCCATCGCGCGTCGTACCAGCGAGACATCGGGCAATATGCAGGCGCTGATGCGCCCGATCGCGACAACGTCCGACGGTCGCGACATCACCAGGCCGTTCGTCTCCGGCCTCCAGCAGCCGCGCGACCCGCGCATCAGCATGGCGATCGACTGGGGCGTCTACGACGTCATCCTTGAAGACGACCAGGTCTTCTCGACGCTGCAGCAGCGCATTGGCGGCGTTGTCTCGCGCAACTGGAATGTGGTGCCGGGCGATGAAAACGACCCGCGCTCGGTCGAGGCGGCTGAGAAGCTGAGCGACAATCTGCTGCGCCTGGGCTGGGACCGGGTCACCCGCAAAATGCTGTTTGCCACCTTCTACGGTTACTCGGTGGCCGAATGCATGTGGGAGGTCCGCGACGGACTGTTCCAGTTCAAGGATCTGAAAGTCCGCCATGCGCGCCGATTCCGTTACGACGATGCCGGCAACCTCCGGCTGATCACCCGCGTGAATTGGAATGGGGAGCTGCTGCCCGATCGCAAGTTCTGGGTAGCGACTGCTGGTGCCAGCGACGATGACGAGATCTACGGGCGCGGCTTGGCCGAATGGCTTTACTGGCCGACACTGTTCAAGCGGAATGGCCTGCGCTTCTGGAATAACTTCCTCGACAAGTTTGGCGCACCGACCGCCGTTGGCAAGTATCCATCTGGCACGCCACAGGACCAGGTCAACAACCTGCTGTCCGCGCTGCAGGCCATCCAGACCGATACCGGCATCGCGATCCCCGAGCGGATGGTCATCGAGCTCCTGCAGGTCGCCAAGAGCGGCGTGGCGGATTACGAGCAGCTTTGCCGCTACATGGACGAGTGCATCGCCAAGGTGGTGCTCAGCCAGACCATGACCACTCAGGACGGCTCATCGCTCAGCCAGGCGCAGGTGCATGCAGGCGTAAAGCTCGAGGTGGTTAAGTCCGACGCGGATCTGCTGTCCGACAGCTTCAACGCAGGCCCAGCGCGGTGGTGGACCGATTTCAACTACGGTCCGGATGTCGCCAGCCCGCGCGTCATGCGCGATGTCGAGGAAGAGACCGATACCAAGCTGGCCGCAGAAACCGACAACCAGCTGAAAGGGCTGGGCTGGGAGCGGACCGAGGAAAGCTTCCAGGACACCTATGGCGACGGCTATGTCCGTGTCCAGAAAGCGGATACGCAGACGCCCGATTCCGCGCAGCTTGATCCGGTAGCCGACCAGAAGCTGCTGGAGGACAACCGGCGCGAGCCGCTCCAGCCGGTAACGGAATTTGCCGCGGATGATCCGCGCCCGCTCTACGTCCACCGCAAGCTAGTGAATGCCGAAAAGCTGGTCGCCTGGGCGCGCAAGCAGGGCTTCAAGACGGTGGTCGATCCTGCCGACATGCATGTCACCGTGGCTTATTCCAAAAAGGCGGTGAACTGGTTCGGCATGGGCGATGACTATGGCTTCTACCGCGAGCCGCTGCGCGTCATGCCAGGCGGCCCGCGCGTGGTTGACCGTCTCGGCGACCAGGGCGCTGTGGTCCTGCACTTCTGGGACGGATATCTGGCAAACCGGCACCGCACCATGCGCGAGGCCGGCGCGAGCTGGGATTTCCCGACCTACCTCCCGCACGTCACCTTCACCTATGAACCAGGCGAGGTCGATCTGGCCGCAGTCGAGCCGTTCACTGGCGAACTGCTGTTCGGCCCGGAAATCTTCGAGCCGATCGATGACGACTGGGCCAGCGGCGTCCGCAGCGTCGACCTGGCCGAGGGCGACCCGGATTATGTCGAGCAGTCGCTGGAAAACACCCTGATCGACGAGCTGATCGCCGCCGAAGATGAACGCGTCACCGCAGCGATGACCGGCTCGATCTTCGACCGCATCTCCGCAGCAGCGACCTCGGCCGAGCTGCTCAAGCTGCTCGACACCGAGGCGACCGCGCTGATGAACGATGCCCCCTTGCGCGACAGCATCGAGCGCGCGGCTTTCGCCATGCGCCTGGCGGAAGAGAACCGGGAGGGCGGGGCGTGAGCAGCTTCCTGACTGCCTTCTTACGCGCGCTGTGCCACAAGCCGGAACCCGCCTGCAGGAAGCGCCGGCCACGCGATATCGTCCATGTCACCGGGCCCGAGCAGCTCGGCAAGCGGGCAAAGCGCCGCGCGCGCGGCAAGCGGAAGGGCGCCGCATGAACCTTTCAGCCGCCCAAAACGATGCACTGAAGTGGCTGCGGGAGCGCGGCGGCGATGGCTGTTTCGACAACAACGGTATCGTCCTGGCTGGCGGTGAGACCGCACCCATCATGCGGGCGACCTGGAATGCACTGCGCGATCTCGGCCTGATTGAATTCTACAATCCGCGCCCTGACCGCAAAGGTAGGGGGCGCATCCGGATTGCGCAGTCGCAGGCCGCAGGCGTATGACCCGCGCGACGCTCCCCCAGCTGGCCTATGCGCTCGGTATGGTCGAAGGGCTCCTTCGCCAGCTGCCCGCGATCAGCGTGATCTATTCGGTGCAGATGCAGCTTGGTGATGGCTGGACCAGGCACCGCAACGATACCTTCAGCCTCCGCTTGGCAGGCATCTCCGCTACCTGTGACGCAGCCGACCCGGATTGCATCGCCATCACCCTGAGAAACTGGCTCACCGCCGCACGTGAGCGGCTTGGATGGGAGATGTCATCATGATCGACAAACAATTGCTGCTCAAGATCAGGAAGTGCCTGCAATTGGCCAGATCGGCCAATGAACACGAGGCCGCAACTGCGCTCGCCAAGGCCCGCGAGCTGATGGAAGCGCATGGCATCACCGATGACGATCTGGCCATGGCAGAGATTGATGAGGCAACCGCACGCTCCACGCGCAACATGCGGCCACCCGTATGGGAATGCCATTTGAATGCAGCGGTTAACCGCGCGTTGGGGACCATCTCGTTTCTGGATGCTGTCGGAGACCGGTGCTTCGTTGGCCGCGGCCCAACCCCGACGATCGCGTCCTACGCCTTTGCAATGCTGTTCCGGCAGCTCAAGATCGCGCGCAGCGAATATATTCGCACCCAGCTGAAACGGTGCAAGCCGGGCCGCAAGCGCCAGCGCGCGGACGTCTTCTCGCAAGGCTGGGCATATGGCGTTGTGCAAAAGGTCAGGGACATCGCGCCTGAGCGCAGGGAAGACCCGGCAATCGAGCGGTGGCTGGCTGTTCAGCATCCGGGCTTGGCACACGTCGATGCACGCCGTGCTGATGTGAAGGGCCAAGCCATGACCAATGATTTCTGGCGCGGCCATGAGAGCGCAGGCGACGTCGATCTCAACCACGGGGTAGCAGGCTCCGCAGGCTCGGCGCTTTTGGCGCACGTGTTATGAGCCCCTTCGCCAATCTCCCGATGTTCGGCTTCGACATCATCCATGCGGACCCGCCCTGGGGCTTCGACAACTGGTCGGAGAAGGGGGAGGATCGCAACCCAAACCAGCATTATGACACGATGCCCTGGGACCAGATCGCGGCGCTGCCAGTGGGCGAGCTGGCGAGCGGCAACTGCGCGCTGTTCCTTTGGGCAATCGATCCTCTGCTAGACCGGGCGTTCGATGTCATGCGCGCCTGGGGCTTTCGCTACGTGACGGTGGCGTTCACCTGGGCCAAGCTCAACCCGTCGGGTGAGGGCTATGCGATGGGCACCGGCTACTACACGCGCGCCAATCCTGAAATCTGCCTCCTCGGCGTGACTGGCAAGATGCCGCGTATGGATGCCGGCGTGCGCCAGCTGGTCGTCGAGCCGCGCCGCGAGCATAGCCGCAAGCCCGATCGCATCGCCGATGACATCGTCCGCCTCTTTGGCGATCGCCCGCGCATCGAACTGTTCGCCAGGACCGCGCGGCCAGGCTGGGCAGCGTGGGGCAACCAGGTCGACAAGTTCGAAGGGGCTAGCTCATGAGCTTTTTGCATTGGGACGAAGAGACCACGCGCCTCAAGAAATACAGCGCCAGCACGACAAGCGGGCCACGTGGGAGGACTGTCATTCGGATCGAGATCGAGACGTCTGATACCTATGATCTGGCGCAGCTGCTCAAAACGCTCTCGGAGATTGATCAGAAACAACGTCAGCCCAAGTCACGTCCTGCTGCGGCCGCCAAGAAACGCGACGACCTGTTGGCATTGCCAGCGCCTCAGTTGCAACTAACGGATGGGCGGAACCCGTTCGATGCCTGAGCTGCGCCCCACCATGTATCTCAGCCCGGAAAATACCGTCCGGGTCTGGCAGGAGCGGCAGGAGCTGCGCCCGACCGTGCGCTGGTCGGAGATGATGCACGAGGAGCACTCTCGCGCCTTCACCGTGGCCAAGATCGCCAAGCTTGATCTGCTCGCAGCGGTCCAGAAGTCCCTGGACAAGGTTGTTCGGGATGGCGGCACCTTCGAGACCTGGAAGGCCAACATCCTGCCCGAGCTGAGGCGCGCTGGGTGGTGGGGTGAAGTGTCCGATCGCGCGCTGACCGGTACCGACCAGACCATCATCGTCAACGATCGCCGGCTGCGGAACATCTATCGCACCAACATCCGAATGAGCATAGCGGCGGGCCGCTGGCGGCGTTTCCAGGCGCAGAAAGAGCTGTTTCCCTACCTGCGGTACCGTTCGGACCATCCCCGCCGTAAGCCGCGCGAGGATCATCTGAGTTGGCATGGCATCATCCTTCCGGTCGACCACCCTTGGTGGCAGGAGCATTTCCCGCCAAATGGCTGGGGGTGCAATTGCCTGCCCGAGCAAGTGTCTGAAGGGATGCTGAAGCGGCGTGGCTGGAAGGTGACGACGGATCTGCCGCTGGCTGCAAGCCAGCCATTCTATCCGGCAGGCCGCACCGATCCGATCATGGTGCCCAGAGGCATTGATCCTGGCTTCAGCTACAATCCCGGCACCGCGCACCTGCGCGTCATCGCCGAGAAGGCGCTCGACTCGGTCGAGGATGCCGCACAGGCGGGCCTGACGAACGCAGCTCGGCAGACGATTCGAGAGATCGCGGCAGACCCGGCGTTCGACCAGTTCGTCGCGCTGCCCAACCAGCCGTTCCCGATCGCGGCGCTTTCGGTCGACCAAGCCGCTGCTCTGGGCGCGACCGCGCGCACCGTTCGCTTTTCGCCCCAGACGTTGGAAAAGCAGAAGGGACGCCACCCCGAGCTGACCATCGCTGACTACCGGCTGCTGCCGGAGATCGTCTCCAACCCCGCGCACGCCTTGCGCGAGGATGATCGCAAGGTGCGGCTCCTGTGGGAATCAGATGGCCAGTGGTGGCGCGCCACCGTCAAGTCGACCGAGCAGGGCAACGAGCTTTACGTGCTCAGCCTCCATCGCCTGCGGGCAGACGATGTCTCGTCTCTCGTGAGCCGTTTTGCAGCGATATTGGAGTGGTTCGGTGCGCGGTAAGGACTGCCGATTCCCTTACACGCGCTCCGGGCTTTTGGCCCGTGCTACGGCAGGCAGGATCACCGTGTTTCGCGCACCGAGCTCGGGACATACAATAATGCAGGGTTCCAATCAATGAACGTCGACCACGAGCCAACTCCAGCGGCCAGCGCTGAGGCTGACAAAGTCAGGGCAATCGGCGCGTTGCGCGATGACCTGCAGCGTATCCATCGAGCCGAAGCTAATCGGATTGGCGCATTACAGCGATCAATTTCACCCATTTCCTGGCCAGCGCAAAAAGCTCTTCCTCTTTTTGGTCTAGCTCTTTGTGCAATTGCTGCATGCCAAGTCGCTGTAAGTCGCTCTGTGCGATCGCATCAAACTGCAACGACTCGTACATCGCTATCATCTCTTCTGCCCGCAGCTGGGGATCGGTTGCAGACCGGCATATCTCTGCAATCAGCATGGCGCATATTTTGCGCGTGATAAGGTTTTCGGCCCGCAGGTTTGCGATCTCCGCCAGGAACGCTTGGTTGATGGCGTGCTGGTCTTTCAAATTTTCCTCCTGCCTTCGGTCGAATCGCCACCATCGGAAACGATGGTCTCGACCGGCTGGCTATCAGATGCACCTGCCGTGCAACACAGTTTCCAGCGCCCTGCATGGGCGGGGGAAAAGGCGCGCCAACGCCTCTTGCCGACGGATCAGACCCGCCATGACCGACCTGGTCCATAACCCGGTCATCCCGCCACCCGCACGCGAGTTGGTGGAACATAGTAGGAACATCATGCAAGAGTCGAGTCCCCATTCTGCGCAGGCTGTCGGCCTGGCGCAGGTCCAGCCCGTCCATCCACCGGCCGCATATATTGGCGGCAAGCGCCTGCTGGCCAAACGCATTGTGGCGCGGATAAGCGCCACGCGGCACACAGGTTATGCAGAGCCCTTTGTCGGCATGGGCGGCATCTTTCTCCGCCGCGACATGCGCCCCAGCGCCGAGTTCATCAACGACTGGTCGATGGACGTCGCCACCTTCTTTCGCATCCTGCAGCGCCACTACATCGCCTTCATGGATATGCTTCGTTTCCAGCTCACAACCCGTGCCGGGTTCGAACGGCTGGCAGCGACTGATCCTGCCACGTTGACCGATCTCGAGCGGGCGGCGCGCTTCCTCTATCTCCAGCGGCTGACCTTTGGCGGCAAGGTGGCGAGCCGCACCTTCGGCGTCGATCGGAACACCCCGGCCAGGTTCGATGTCACCAAGCTCGGGAGCATCCTGGAGGCGATCCATGAGCGCCTCTCCTCGGTCGTCATCGAGCGGCTGCCTTGGGCAGACTTCATCGCCCGCTACGACCGTCCCGGCATGCTCTTCTATCTCGATCCGCCCTACTTCGGATGCGAGCAGGATTATGGGCGCGATGCAGCAGGCGCACCTCTGTTCGACCGCTCACAATTCGCAAAAATGAATGATCTGTTGGGCCACCTCAAAGGCCGGTTCATCCTGAGCATCAACGACACGCCGGAGGTTCGCGCGATCTTTTCCGGGTTTTCGATCGAGGCCGTCCCAACCTCATATTCGGTCGGGGGAGGCGACCGCCAGAAGGCGGTTAGCGAGCTGATAATTTCAGGGCCATAAATGGTTTCCAGGCGTGCGACAGAGCGTGCGAGAGAGCGTGCGAGAGAACTGATGCCAAAAAATGGCCAAACCTCGGAAACGTGGGGCTCTCATCACAGTGCGTGCCCGAATCCCTTTATCTCGCACGTTCGAGGGGCTTTTGACGCATTTCTGCGGGTTTCACGCGGGCACCGAGGCCGCTTGCTCCCAGCGGTGGCCAAAAATGCCCGAAGGCCCTCCAGGCGCAGTTATCTGCCGAGATGCCCGGATTTCTGCGGTCCCACGTCCCGCCAAGGCCCAAAATTTCCCGCTGATCCCGCCACCCGTATTAATGGCCAGTCACAATCGCCTTGTCGGGATATTTTACACCCGATTACAACTCGAAGCTTTCGTTAACCATCTAACCCTATGACAGCGCTTGTAATGATCGGACTGGCACACGGTCTGCATCGGCAAGAGCACAGTCGTCTTCAAAGATAGGCAGGGCGGTCGCTTCACAGGTCTCGCACCGCCCTGCCGTTCCCCCTTAAAAACCGCTGATCTCAGGCTACACCCAGCGAGCGCAGCGCCTGCATGGTGTGCGCGTCGGCGGGAAAGAACGTCTCAAGCGCGAGTTCCGACAGCGTGATGTCGCGCGGCGTGCCGAAGATCGTCACCGTGGTCATGAAGGACAGCCTGCCCGCCACCGTATCGATCACCAGCGGCAGCGCGATCGGCGCGCGCCCGGCAGGGGCATTGTCGTTTGCCGACCCCGGATAGCCCGCCAGCTCATCGCGCAGCAGGCTGAGCGCTGCATCGGCGGTTAGCTCGATATCGCGGTCGAGCCGGTGGAGGATGTAGCTGCGCCATTGCTCGTAATTGACGATCTGCGGCGCCAGACCATCGGGGTGGAGCGCCAGCCGCAGCACGTTGACCGGCGGCACCAGAAGGTGCGGCGCGATCTGCTCGGTCAGCAGCGCCAGCGCGCCATTGGCGGCCACCATGTTCCAGTGCCGATCCACCGCCAGCGCGGGAAACGGCTCGTGCGCCTTGAGCAGATGCTCGACCGCCGCCAGTGCCTCGGCCATTTCGGGCGCGGAAAGGCCTGTCTCCTCGAACTCGGGCGCCAGCCCTGCTGACAGCAGGATCTGGTTGCGCGCGCGCAGCGGGATATCGAGATAGTCGGCGAGACGGATGATCATGTCGCGGCTGGGCTGGGCACGCCCGGTTTCGACGAAACTGAGATGCCGGGTGGACATCTCCACCTCCAGCGCCAGTTGCAACTGGCTGAGGCGGCGGCGCTCGCGCCATTGGCGCAGCTGTTGCCCGGCGGGCTCGGATGTGCGGGTATCCTGTGGCATGGCCGCGATCCTAGCGGGGAGAGATAGGCTAAACCATTACCTTGCAGGTCATGATGCTACCCCGCCAGCCCCACCGTCGCAAAGGCCAGAAAGGCCAGCAGCCCGGCATCGCGGTTGCTGCGGAACTTGGTCAGCGGGTCCTGCGGATCGGCGGGCTTGAGCGCGACGACCTGCCAGCAAAGGTGCAGCGCGACGGGCGCCAGCGCGGCGAGCGCCAGCACATCGGGGCGGACCTGCCAGATCGCCGCTGCCCACAGGCCCAGGGTCAGCGCATAGAACAGCGCGACGCCAGGCCTGACGGCAGCGCCCATTGCGCGCGCGCTCGAACGGATGCCGGCCAGTGCATCGTCCTCGACATCCTGCAGCGCGTAGATGGTATCATAGCCGATGACCCAGGCAACGCAGCCGAAATAGAGCAGGAACGCAGGCAGCGGCAGCGCATCGTCCACCGCCGCCCAGGCGACGAGCGCGCCCCAGCTGAACACCAGCCCGAGCCAGGCCTGCGGCCACCACGTGATCCGCTTCATGAACGGATAGGCCGCGACCAGCGCCAGCGAGCCGATCGCGATCAGCGCCGAAAGCAGGTTGAGCTGGACCAGCACCACCAGCCCGATCGCGCACAGCGCCAGCAGCCAGCCCCAGGCGGCCTTGAGGCTCACCGCGCCGCTCGCCAGCGGGCGCCCGCGGGTACGTGCCACCTGCGCGTCGAGATCGCGGTCGACGATATCGTTGTACACGCAGCCCGCGCCGCGCATCGCGATCGCGCCGAGCAGCATCCACAGCACCAGTGGCCAATGCGTGCGCAGCCCGCCCGACAGCGCCAGCGCGAACGGGCAAGGCCAATAGAGCAGCCACCAGCCGATCGGCCGGTCGAACCGCGCCAGCAGCGCATAGGGTCGCGCCGCAGCGGGCAGCAGCGCCAGCAGGCCGCGTGTTTCGGTATCGGGGAGGGGTGCGGTGGTCATGAGCGTGGCTTAGCGGGGAATGGTCTGGCAAGAAACCTGCCGATCGTACGAAACCTCAATTCTATCCGTCACCCCCGCGCACGCGGGGGTCCCGCTTCTGCGTCGACCTCAGCCAAGAAAGCGTCGTGCCCGCTTTCGCGGGAATGCCGAGGGATAAGTTCGAAGCCGCAGGGCTATAGCCGCGTGCGCAGCGACCACAGTTCCGGAAACGCCTTCTTGCCCAGCGTCGTGTGCAGATAGGCTGCCCCCGCGGTGCCGCCGGTGCCGCGCTTCATGCCGATGATCCGCTCGACGGTCAGCACGTGCTTGTGCCGCCAGGCGGCCATCGCATCGTCGAGATCGACCAGCTTCTCGGCAAGCTGGTACAGGTCCCAGTGGCGCTCGGGATCGGCATAGACCTGGACGAAGGCGTCCTCGACTGCGGTATGCGGCGCATAGGCCTGGCTGAAATCGCGCTCCAGCACCTCTGCCGGGATGGCAAAGCCGGCGCGCGCGGCGGCCGCGATCGCGTTGTCCCACAGGCTGGGGCTCGCCAGCGCCTCGGCCATCGCCGCCTGCGCCTCGGGCCGGTCGTCCTGAAACTTGAGGAACGCCTTGTCCTTGAGGCCGAGCAGATATTCGACCGTGCGGAACTGGTCCGACTGGAAGCCCGAGCTGGGCCCCAGCACGTTGCGGAAGCGGGTATAGTCGCTTGGCGTCATCGTCGAGAGGATATCCCAGCTCAACGTCATCACCGCCTGGATGCGGCTGACCCGGGCCAGCCCCTTGTACGCGGGGATCAGCGCGTCCGAAGCCACCTGGGCGTTGGCCATCCGCAGCTCGCGGATGATCTGCTTGAGCCACAGTTCCTTGGTCTGGTGGATGATGATGAACAGCATCTCGTCGTCCTCGGACGACTGGGGCTGCTGGCAATCGAGCAGCGAATCGAGCGCGAGATAGCGCGCATAGGTCATGGGGGAGGATGTGTCGGTCATGCCCGGCTTGATAGCGGCAGGGCGACCGAGGCGAAACCTGCTATTGCGCGGGCGCGTCCTGCGCTGCGCCTTGCTGCGCGGAGGCAGCAGCGGGATCGGCATTGCGCTCGTCGAGCATTTCGGCGGCTTCGTCCAGTGCGCGGGCCTCGCCCACCGTGACACCGCCGGGGCCCGGATCATTGTCCGCTGCCCCACAAGACATGGCCGCCAGCGCGCTAACGCTGGCGGCCAGTATCTTCAGCATGCTTCCGAAGAAGCGATGCATGGCTTATTCAGCAGCCTTCTTGGCAGCTTCACCAGCGGCCGCAGCAGCGTCCTTGGCTTCGCCAGCAGCAGCAGCAGCTTCGTCAGCGCCAGCTTCAGCAGCGTTCACAGCGCCTTCAGCAGCAGCTTCGGTGGCTTCACCAGCAGCTTCGGTTGCTTCAGCAGCGGCGTCGCCAGCAGCTTCAGCAGCTTCCATGCCGGCATCAGCAGCTTCTTCAGCGGTTGCTTCTGCGGTGGCAGCTTCTTCGGTGTTTTCTGCGCCGCAAGCAGCCAGGGCCAGCGAGAGAGCGGCAACCGATGCGATCGAAAAAATGGTCTTCATCTTGAACTTCCGTCCTGTTCTAATTGGCTGATCACCAGCCCAAAAGGAGTTAAACACGTCACAATTGTGCCGACAAGCTTCAGACAAGCCCCCACTGTCGGACCGGCGCATCTAGCGCCAGTTTTTCGCCTTTGCAATCACTTTGGTTGGGAAAGTCGCCAAACAGAGACACAAGCTTACAAATCGCATGGGCCACGCGGCTTTTCCGGCAGCTTCCCGCGCCGGGCAATATGCCGCATTGACCACATATAAAGAATTCTTTATATGCCCTTTCATGGATATGACGCTGCTCTTCAAGGCCCTGGCCGACGACAGCCGTTTGCGCATCATGCTGCTGCTGCAGCTGATGGAGCTTTCGGTTGGGGAGCTCGCGGCGGTGCTGGACCAGAGCCAGCCGCGCGTTTCGCGCCATGTGCGCATTCTGGCAGAGGCTGGGCTTGCCGAGCGGCACAAGGAAGGCAGCTGGGTGTTCCTGCGCCCCGCGCTGCCGCGGCTGAACCACAAGGCTGCCAGCCTGCTCGATGCCTTCCTGCGCCACGACGATGCCGTCGGTCCGGTGCTGAGCGCGCAACACGCCGCCGACCGGGCGCAGCTGGATGCGATTCGCGCCATCCGCGAGCAGCGTGCGGCCGATTTCTTCGCGCAGCATGCCGGGCAATGGGATGCCATCCGGTCGCTGCACCTGCCCGAGGCCGACGTCGAAGCCGCGCTGGCGGATATGATTCGCGACCAGCCGTTGGGGCGTCTGCTCGATATCGGCACCGGCACCGGGCGGATGATCGAGCTGTTCGCCAACAGCGCCGAACACAGCACCGCGCTCGATCGCAGCCCTGAAATGCTGCGGCTGGCACGCGCCAAGCTGCAGCATCACGCCACCGAACAGGTCGATCTGGTGCAGGCGGATTTCTACGCGCTGCCGCTGATCGACCAGGGCTTCGACACGATCCTGCTGCACCAGGTGCTGCATTATGCGCAGAACCCGCAAGGGGTGATCGACGAGGCAGGCCGGGTGGCAGCACCCGGCGCGCGCATCGCCATCGTCGATTTTGCCCCGCATGCGCTGGAGGAGCTGCGCGAACGCGACGCGCATGCGCGGCTCGGGTTCGGCGATGACCAGATCGCCACGATGCTCGCCGGTGCCGGGATCGACCTTATCGAGACGCGCAGCCTTTCGGGCGGCGCGCTCACCGTGAAAATCTGGCTGGGGGTGCGGCATGGCAAGGCGCCGCCCGCCTCCCTCCACCCGCAAAGACAACAAACGCCCAGAAAGGCTGCTGCATGACCCTGTCGCTCAAACAATTGGCTGAAGCGCGCGAGGCGCTTGGTACCCCGCTGTTCGCAGGGCTGGCCGGCGATGTCGAGGTGAGCTTCGAGTTCTTCCCGCCCAAGACCGAGAAGATGGAAGAGACCTTGTGGGACACGCTGACCACGCTGGCGCCGCTCAAGCCCAAGTTCGTCTCGGTGACCTATGGCGCGGGCGGGTCGACCCGCGAGCGCACCCACGCCACCGTCGCGCGGATTGCGGCCGAAACCGCGATTCCCGCCGCAGCGCATCTGACCTGCGTCGATGCCACTCGAGACGAGATCGACGAGATCGCGCAGAACTACTGGAACGCGGGCGTGCGCCACATCGTCGCGCTGCGCGGTGATCCGCCGCGTGCGGGCGAGAAGTTCAGCCCCCATCCGGGCGGCTATGCCAATGCCGCAGAGCTGGTCACCGGCCTCAAGAAAGTCGCGCCGTTCGAGATTTCGGTCGCGGCTTACCCTGAAACCCATCCCGATGCCGATTGTGCCGACAGCGACATCGACAATCTCAAGCGCAAGATCGATGCGGGCGCGGACCAGGCGATCAGCCAGTTCTTCTTCTCGCCCGAAGCGTTCTTCCGCTTTCGCGATGCCTATACCAAGGCCGGCATCACCAAGCCGATCCTGCCGGGCATCCTGCCGGTCAGCAATGTCGCCACCACCCGCAAGATCGCGGGAATGTGCGGCACCGCCATCCCGCAATGGATGAACGACCTGTTCGAAGGGCTGGACGATCACCCCACCACCCGCCAGCTGGTTGCTGCCACGGTGGCCGCCGAACTGTGCCGCCGGCTCTATTCGGGCGGTGTGCGCCACTTCCATTTCTACACCCTCAACCGGGCCGAGCTCAGCTTTGCGATCTGCCACCTGCTTGGCCTGCGCGCCAACCGGCACGCACAGGCGGCTCCGGTTCTCCAGGAGAATGCCGCGTGACCCCCGCCGAACACCTCAAGTCGATCGCCGCCACCCGCATCATGATGCTCGATGGCGGCTATGGCACCGCAATCCAGGCGGCCAAGCTGACCGAGCAGGATTTCCGGGGCAATCTGGAGTTCACGCACGACCAGAAGGGCAACAACGATATCCTCGCGCTCACCTGTCCTCCGGTGATCGCGGGAATCCACCGCGCCTATCTGGATGCAGGATCGGATATCATCGAGACCAACACCTTCAGCGCCAACCGCATCAGCCAGGCCGATTATGGCGCGGAACATCTGGTGCGCGAGATCAATCTGGAATCCGCCCGTGTCGCGCGCGAGGAAGCCAATGCGGCGCATGCCCGTGACGGCAAGCCCCGCTTTGTGGCAGGTGCGATCGGCCCGACCAACAAGACGCTGTCGCTGTCGCCGGATGTCAACGATCCGGGCTATCGCGAGGTCGATTTCGATACCATGCGCGATGTCTATCGCGAACAGTGCGACGCGCTGGTCGAAGGCGGGGTAGACTTCATTCTGATCGAGACGATCTTCGACACGCTGAACGCCAAGGCCGCCGCGATGGCCGCTCGTGATGCGGCGCAGGCTGCCGGGCGCGAAGTGCCGATCATGATCTCGATGACGATCACCGACATGGCCGGACGCAATCTGTCAGGCCACACCGTCGAGGCGTTCTGGCACGCGGTGCGGCACATCAAGCCGCTAACCATCGGGCTCAACTGCTCGTTCGGCGCCGACCTTCTGCGCCCGCATCTGGCGGCGCTGGCGCGGCAGGCCGATACTTTGGTGATGGCCTATCCCAATGCCGGGCTGCCCAATGATCTTGGCCAGTATGACGAGCTGCCCGAACAGACCGCAGAGCTGATCAAGCAGTGGCTCGACGACGGCCTGATCAACATCGTCGGCGGCTGCTGCGGCACCACCCCTGCGCATATCGGCGCAATCGCGCGCGCGGTTGCCGATGCCCAGCCCCGCGCCATCCCCACCCCGCCGGTGCAGACGCGCCTCGCCGGGCTGGAGCCGTTCACGATGGCGGCTTGATCCAGACTTCTCCCCTCCCGCCTGCGGGAGGGGCAGGCCGCGCCGCAGGCGTGGCCGGGGTGGGCCTGAACCTGCCCGAAGTTTTGTAGCCGCCCCC